>NZ_SKCH01000040.1 GCF_005434945.1 Prescottella subtropica
CTGGTTTCGGCTGGGTGCTTCGCAACTTCCATCCAAGCCGGTAGGTCACACCCTCAAAACACCGGCCCCGCCTCCGCGAATCCGCAGGTCACAGCTGCCTCATCCGATCTTTCCGGGGCCCTGAGGGGAAGTCGTTGTCATGTCGCCTATTCCACCAACGTGCTCTGACAGACGCGGCACACCAAAACCGCTGTGCCGAGCAGTCCGCGCAGTGCCACGCACCAGAAACACGGAAGCCACACTCAGCCTCGCCACCATGTCGGAGACACTGCGGATCCCGCAGCAGATCCGGCGCCCAGACTCACGAAGGAGACCACACCGACGTGCCTTCACTGAGACATGCAACCTGCGGCAGAGGCCTGCACACCGTTGTTTCTCACCAAACCTGCAGTGATGGAAGGCCTGACAGCCGATGAGCACTCCGGTGACTAGACGCAGAGTGGCGCGCCGCCGGCACTACTGCTGCCCGACATCGCGAATCCAACCCGGCGACGTGTACCTCGAGCACATCGAGTTCCCTGGCGACGACGCCGGCTACGCGGATGCCGCCGGCCATCCCGTGCGCCATGCCGAATGCGCCGGCTGTGCCCGCCGGTACGGTCGCGGACACCTCCTCGACGAGGATCCCTCAGCCCCGATGAACACCACCGACATCCTTGACCAGACCACCGGATCGCGCCGACTGTGTGAGGTCGTGGCCGCCGCCCGGCTCATTGATCCGAGAATTGAAGGGACACGACATGACTGACCTAACCACGACACTCGCCGACCGAATCACCGGCGCACTACTGGGAACCGCAGCCGGTGACGCCCTCGGCGCCGGCTACGAGTTCAGCTTCCCCGGCCCGGGTGCGCCGATCGTGATGAAGGGCGGTGGCCCGTTCGGGTTCGCGGCAGGTGAGTGGACTGACGACACCGCGATGATGATGTCGATCGCGATTGCTGCGGAGACCGCTCCGCTGCACTCCCGTTCCGGCCAGGACGCCGTCGCCCGGGAGTTCGTCCGCTGGTACCGGTCGATGCCGAAGGACGTCGGGAACCAGACCAGCCGCGTTCTGCACCGCGGCTCGCTGACCGCGGACGCGATGGCAGCCGACGCTGCTGCGACGGGCCCCGACAACGCCGGTAACGGGTCGCTGATGCGGACGGCCGCGGTCGCCGCCGCCTACGGGGCCGACCCGGACCCGGCTCGGATGCTGTTCGCCGCGGACCAGATCTCGCGTCTCACCCACACCGGCCTCGACACCCATCTGGCGTGTCAGCTGTGGTCGTACGCGATCTGGTGGGGTATCCGTCACGGCACGTTCGATGGCCTCCGCGCCGGTCTCGACGACGTGATCCCGGACCATGACCGCGGCCGCTGGGGGGACTGGATTCGGGCGGCGGAGACGCAGGACGTCCCCGATTTCGAGCACAACAACGGGTGGGTCGTGTCCGCACTGCAGACCGCATGGTGGGGCATCCACCAGGCCCGGCACATCACCGATCCGGCCTCCCATCTGCGGGCGGCACTGTTCGAGACTGTTCGTGCCGGCCACGACACCGACACCACCGCGGCGATCGCCGGAGGGCTCCTCGGGGCTGTGCACGGTGCGACCGCGGTGCCCGACCAGTGGGCGCAGATGCTGCACGGCTGGCCGGATGCGACTGCCGTCGACATTCGACGGCTGGCCGCGGTGTTCGCGAACGTCGAAGACGCCAGCACACCCGAATAGGCGTCTCCGCCAACACTGTTTGGGACATGCCAGCTGTGCTGGGTATCGGGACGCGGACCCGGGGTGACCGGAACTGCGCCCGATACCTTGCCCGGCATGTGTCGATCCATCGAGGACGGGGGCCGTCGCTGCCCGAGCTGCAGCGGATACGCCTCGGCCGCCCGCGCGAACACCAACAAAGCCCGGAACCGGAAGGTGCGCGCCTTGGTGGTCGCGTACTTGAAAGAGCAAGGTCTCGTCGAAACCGCTGCGGCCGTGCAGCTTGCGGCGCCGAGCATGATGCCGGAGCTGATCACCAAACTCGGCATCGACGAATCCGTCTTCGATGGACTCGAACTGCCGAGCACCCACATGGGTCCGGCGTCAGCGGCTGCCCTTCTCGAGCAGGCCGTCGCCGAACGTGAAGCCCTCGCCAACCCCACCAGCCCCGAGCAAGCTGCACTCGCTGCCGCGCGGGCAGCTCTCGACTCCGCTAACACCGATGCCGAAGAAGCACGGAAAGCGGTGGGGCGGGCCCGCTACCAACTCGGCAAAGCCAAGGACACAGGCGATGTAGACGCGATCTCTGCAGCCCAAGCCGACGTCGACAAAGCGAAGGCCGCGCACGTCGACGCTCTCGCCGCGGTCGCGGACGCCGAAAAGCAGGTGCTGGTCGCGGAGTTCCGGTGCCGTGGCGACCTCGACGACGACGCTCGCGACGCCTACCTCGCGGGCCTGTCCGCCGACGACCAGGACGCGATCGCCGACGCGGAAACCGTCCGCCACCGCGACGCCGCCCGCGACGCCCTCGTCACGAACAACCCGATCGGCATCTCCGGCACCGACCGCGACACCAGCATCTACACCGCCGGCACGTTCCTGGCCGCTCTCGACGGCGGCGACACAACCGTCGAAGGACGTCTCCTCGACGGCGGCACCGCCATCTACCGGTCCTCCTACGGGAACTTCCTGGTCCTGCAGGATCCCGGTAACGGCCTCTACGAGCCTGTCGCGACGGCCGTGAGCAAAGCCGATGCGATCGCCAAGGCGAACCGGATCCCGATGTTCACCGGCCTGACGAACCCTGGCGCGGACGCCGACCCGATGGACAAGCAGGTCGCCGAATCCAACCGGGTCGTGGTCTCCGAGGTCGCCAAGGCTGCCATCGACGGCGCCATCACCACGGACCAGGCGAAACAGCGACTCGCTCACCAACTCGACACCGCCGCTGACGATCTGGCCGATGCTCTCGGTGGCGCTCCTGTCCGCAACGAAATCCACGAGGGCACGACACGCCACAAGAAGCGGATCCGGGAGAAGATCGCTGACGAAGCCGGCGAGACGGCCCGCGCGGCTGCCCTCGCTGCCGGAGCCAGCAGCGCCGAAGCCGAAACCGCCTATCGGAAAGCCCGCCTGGCGAAACTCGGCACCCCGACCATCGGTGGCGGCGTGATCCCTTTGTTCGACCACAAGATCCCTCCGGAGTCTCTGGGCGAGAAGGGGTACGCGAGCCTGACCCGCTCCGGTATCCGCGCGTACGGCAAGGAAACCGCCCACGACTACGCGGTGATCGCCGCCCGCTCCGGCAACCCCACCAACTGGGGTTTCGACACGAAACCGGGTGGGGTGAAGCTGTCGTCGATCAACACACTGACCGACAACTTCGCGCCGTACATGAGCACCCACGTCAATTCCAGCCAGCGCAGCGCACTGAGCACCTACACCGGCAGCTCCTACAAGGAAATCAACGCCGCGATCACCGGCCGCGACCCCAACCCGTCCCCGAGCACCGCTGCGACCGTGAAAACCCTCAACACCGCGTTCGAACAGTTCGCGGAGAAGAACACCAACACGGAGCCGATGACCGTCATGCGGGGCACCCGCGTCCCAAGCGGATGGACAGGCAGCCGCGACGACTACCTGGCGTCCGCGTTCACCGTCGGCGCGCGGGTCCAGATGGGCAAGGTCACCAGCACCACCACCAAGCCGGACACCGCCACCCAGTTCGCGGGATCAGTCAGCTACGGCGGCCCCGAGCCGTACCTGATGGTGATCCGCACCCGCCACGGCATGCCGGTCAAGGCCCTGTCCATGCACTCCCACGAGGACGAGGTGATCGTGCCGCCGGGCTCGGACCTGCGGTGCGTGCACATCGACCCGAAAGGCCCCGGTGGCCTTCCCGCCGTCTACCTGGTTGCCGAAGACCTCGTCGCCGAAGCCAACGACGGAGCCATCGCCGCCTGATCCAGCCACGACCGGGCCGCGCCGGCGGACCTGTGGTGCCGCACTCCCCTTGTACGGGCGGGACTGTCGCTGCTGTCAGCAACCGACCCGACACCACCTCAAGGAGCGATTCGATGAAGTGCAAGACCTGCGGAAAGCCGATCTCCCGCGTCCCGTTCGCTGGGTACAGCCACACCGATGACTACTTCCAGAGCGGGCTGTGCGCCGGCAAGAACATCGAACCAGCCGACGGCTGAACCCAGCCCGGCCCGGAGGCGGCGGCACGCCCGACACACGTCGGACGTGCCGCCGCATGGTTGGCATCGTGTGCCGCAGCCACCCCGTCCCGTCGCTGACCGCATGTCACACCTGTCAGTGACGATCACCCCAGTCCCGGCCGCACCACAGCCGCCGGCGCGGCAACCGCCGCACCACCTGACGATGAACGGAGAGCAAGACAGATGAGTGTCGACGGATTCGTGTTCGTAGACCTGGAAACCACCGGCACAGATGCCACTACCTGCGAGATCCTGGAGATCGGGTTCGCCTTGTACGACACGGAACTCGAACTCGTCGACCGGTTCGAAATCCTGGCCGCCACCACGGACACCACAGATTTGATCAGCAACCTGCGGGCGGGCACCGACGAGAACAGCCGGTTCATCACCCGCATGCACACCGACAACGGCCTGTTCGGTGCCCTCGAAGCGACCATCGCTTTCGAGATCGACCTGCCGGAGGACCTGTCGGGTTACGAGTCGAAGGTCATTGACAGGCTCACTCTGTGGGGTGTCGACTCCACGACCCCACTGTGCGGTACCTCGCATCGCATGGACCGGGACTTCCTCGACCGGTGGATGCCGAAGGTCGACGCGCTGTTCTCCTACCGGATGATCGACGCCCGCGTGTTCACCGAGGCCGGACGCATCCTCGACCCTGCCCGCACCGCAGACCGCATCAAGCTCGTCGACGAATACGGTGCCCCGACTCACCGGGTGGCCGGCGACATCCACCACTCCGCGAACATCCTCCGCGTGTTCCACGACCGCGCACCGATCCCCTTCGTCTAGAGCGCAGCCGTCTTGCGCCCTGTACGCCCCACCAGAGGCGTGCAGGGCGTTTGTCGTCCCCCTGGGGTGGTTGGAGCTCTGTCCGCGCCCTGCAGCCGCGATACCGGGGAAACCGGTGGCCCCGCCGCCGACAGGTGCCGCGCACCCGGACCCGTCGCCGAAAAATCCAGTCCGACAACCACCGACGACGGAGGACACATGACCGCCACCCTCACCCCTGACCAGGTCACCCGCATCGACCGCTACATCCGCGACACCGGCCACGACATCGACGGCCTTCTCCGCGCGCAGCAGACCACTATCGGACACGTCCTCGCAGTCCTCGCTTGTGCGGCACATCCGGGGGTCGGCGCTGTGCGGATCTACGACATCGACGAGGACGGCCGCCCCGGCCACATCCAGTGCACGTTCGTAGACCGGCCTGAGGCGGTGCCGCTGGCAGCAAACTACAGCGGCCTCGAAGACGCCTTGGTGGCGATGCTCCGCCGCCTCCCTGACTGCGACAACAAGATCTGGTCGCGTCTCGGCCGCAATGCGGCCCTCGACGTCTCCGCCGCCCTCGCAGCCGGAAACACCTACCCGCTGCGCACCGTCGGAGAGCGGATCATCGAAGACCTCGAGAAGGCCGTCGGCTGTCGAAGCATCCGCAAGGCCGAGATCACCACCGAGGAGTTCGACAACGGCTTCTACCCGAACGACATCGTCGAGGTCGACTTCTGCGACGGTGACAGCGATGAGGTCTACGTCGAGGGCCTGGCCGACTACACCGACGAACTGCGCGAGATGGTGGCCGGGTTCGGGCGGGACACCATCATCACCATCACGAACACCGCCACGGGCATCACGATCGAGTGAGGCACCCACCCGCTGCGTGAGCCGGATCATGCCGGCCCACGCAGCGGGCCATTCCGTACGGCTGTCCACCACGCACTGCCTGGTAGGACACCTAACGCCAGCGGCGGCGTGCCGCACCTACACGCGCAGGCCGAGACAGTCGAAACCGACAAGGCTGGGCACTCGCCCCCATTCGACTGCAGGAGAACTCACCCGTGAGAAGCGAACTGACCACCACCACGAACAAGCGAGGCACCGAGATCCGTGTCGGGCAGCAGTGGTGCGACAACAGCCCGACCCGCGACCCGATCCGCCACTTCACGATCACCGGCCTCGAAGAGGAATACGGGCACGTGCAGGCCGTCTGCCACATCACCCACGGCATCGAGCGCGACAGCGGCACCCAGGTGCCCATCGACCGGGTCGTGCACATCGACGTCGACCGCCTACATCCGGTCCGCACCGGCTACCGGCAGGTCGACCAGGCGTGACCACCGATCCGGCAGATAGTTCCTGGCCTACATCCGGCGTGCCGCACCGCACGCCGCAGATGGAAAGCTCAACCGCGTTGCCAGACGGCCACATCCACACTGCGAGGAAGGAACCCTCATGTCCGACACACTGACTGCGACGGACGCCGCCGCCGAGTTCATCGCGCAGGAGACCGGCATCGAGGTTCGAGAAGCGATGTCGCAGGCGCAGGACTTCATCAAGTCGCTCCACGCGGACGGCTTCACCGTCGTCCCCACCGCGGCGCTCGAGCAGAACCATCTCGCACAGATCGTCGCCTCCCGACGGGGAGCCACCGCCCACGTCAACGACACGGACCGGATCGTCGCCGACCGCCTCCGAACCCACCTGATCGGGAATGCACCGGTGCAAGCGCAGACCCGGGCGGCCGAAACAGCCGCCACCACACCGGCGCCCGCACCGACGCCGGCTCCCACACCGGCACCGGCAGCCGGTCAGGTGTGGGCCGACAACGATCCGCGTGTGCATGGCCGCACGATCGCCGTCGACGCGATCGACGGCGACAAGGCCATCTGCACCGTCCTCGTCCCGGCGTACGACAACCCGAACGGCCGATCCGGTCACGCGGTGAAGATCGCTGTGCGCCGCTTCAAGCCGACATCCACCGGCTATCGCCTGATCCGTGACGAGCACGGAACGATCTTGGAGGAAGTATGAGCAGTATCGACACCGACCACGTCGTGGTCAGCGTCGGCACGATCAGCCACACCGTCGAGTACACCGTCGCCGGCGCAGGGCCGATGACCATGGACTACGGCCACCAGCAGTTCACCCCGCAGCAGGCCGTGGTCACCGTCGAACGGCAGGTCGGTCGCGAGTGGGCTGTGAAGGCCTTCATTGCACGCGGGCTGCGCGTGCTCAAGTCCGGCAAGAACGGTCAGGACATGCGTGAACGGAACGTGTGCCGAGGGCAGTTGATCGACGGCCGGTGGGTGCCCATGCCCGCCGACGACGCGCCGGCATGGGTGCACGACCTCATCGCCCAGACCATCCAGGATGCCCAGTGACCGAGCACAACTCGGAGGCTCTGGCGTTCTGCGAACCGGGAAACGCTGTCGCGATGGGCAAGATCCACCTCCGTGTCGCCGGCAGCGGGAACCCGGACCGTGGGGCCGGGCTCCCCGCCGGCACCCACGCGCTCTGCGGGCGGCCCCTCGACTACGGCTGGGACATCGACGGGGACGTCACCACAGCCTCCGTGGCCGAGCAGCTGGAACCGCGTGTCAGCGACGGCCACGTGTGGCTCTGCCGCAGCTGCGCTGACCTCCACCAGTCAGTAGTGGGTGTCTCGGACGGTCCCCGCCGGCACCAGCACGGCGATTGAAGCCCGGTCAGCTGGCGGATTTCAGCGCACCGGCGAGACCGAGGAGGACGAGAGTTCCGAACGCCCAGCTGGCAAAGCCTGCAATGTGTTCGGCCGGCGTGAACTGAGGGGACGACCCCATGGCTAACTCCTTCACGTGAGAGTGGCTGTGCAGCGACATCTGCCAGTTGGCGAGAAACGAGCCGCCAGTTCTAGGTGTGCCACGTTGCCGTGCGCTTCCCGAAGCGGCCGCCGCTGTGGTCGACACTCTCCCATATCGGACATAGGGGCGTCGAGAGACTGGTGTCAGTCTCTCGATGCCCCTGCGTGGTCTCGGGTTCTCTCCTCGTGGCACTGCACCATTTCTCACCGTGAAGCCCATGCGGGTGGCAGACAACAGCAGACGGTCCACTCTCTCGCTGGGATTCCTACAGCCTCTCTCCGGCTCTCACCGCTGAGACGGCACATGGTCAGAGGACTCTTCTCTCCGACTGTCCATTTCCGAGCTCTCCGCGACTGAGAACGGGGCAGGCCGCAGTTCTCTGCGTCGTCTCTCTGACCCGTTGGAGGTGGCGTTCTCAGCTCTCGATGAGATTCCCGTGAACGTCCGCAGCCGGCACACCCATCTCGTCGAGAAGGCGAGAGAGTGCCTTGTCGACGACGTCTGTCGTCTTGAGGCTGTTCTCTCGCACGAACTGTTCGAGACGGGCTGCCGTGGCTGCGGTGACGTACGTGTTGAGTTGCTTCTTCCCTGGCCGCTTCCGTGTCTCGAAGAGTTCCGTCACTGCCGATGATTTCTCCGCCGAGACCGGGGTGGCCGGAGACACCGGCGCCGCGGCTGGCGCAGCGGGAGTGACAGAGACGTCAGAGAGCGGGGCGGTCTCCGGTTCCGCGACGACCCGAGCGGCGTCGTCGCGCCGAGACGCGCGGGTCGAGCGAGTGCTCCCGCCGGCCCCCAACCCGATCGATGACTTAGACATGGAGGTTCATCCTTTCAGCGATGGTGCGGGCGGCCGCCCGGTAGTCCTTGGCTGCGGGGTTGTCGGGGGCGTACACAGAGACGGGCAGTTGTCTCGCGGCCGCTTCCGAGACCCGCACGGTCGACGAGATCTCTCCGATGTACTCGTCAGGCCAGTCGGCGATCAGCTGCCGGCGGACGTCCTTCGACAGCTGCGGCCGGTAGTCGAAGCGAGTAGCGAGAACGAAGCGGATGTCGACGTCGGGGTTGAGCCCTTCCTGGACGTCGAGAACCGTGTTCTCCATCGTGGAGAGAGCCTTCAACTCGTCCGGTCCCGGTGAGACCGTGGCGAGAATCGAGTGCGCAGCGGTGAACGCAGCGGTCGTCAACTCCCCCAGCGAAGGCGGGCAGTCGATGATGACGATGTCGTAGTCGCCGCTGACCTTCTCAAGTTCCGTCCGCAGACGGCCCTGACCGCCTGCACCGAGTCCGGTGCGCTCGAGCTTGCGGAGCGCAAGCGCCGCCGGTGCCACGTCGGGGCCGAACTCGCTGGACTGAATCACCTGCTTGAGCGGAAGTCGGTCTTCGCGTTCGACGGCCAGGACCTCGTAGGTGGTGCCGTCGTCGGGACCGACGGTGATCCCGAGACCGTCAGTTGCGTTCGCCTGCTGGTCGAGGTCGACGAGTAGGACACGGAGTCCGAGCTGCGACATCTCTGCGGCTAAGTTCACCGCGGACGTCGTCTTCCCGACACCGCCCTTCTGCAACGCCACAGCGAGAACGCGGGCCTCTCCACCACCAGTCATGGGCCTAAGAGTACGCGCAAACATGCGCGCAAGCCTGCATGCAAGCGGGCGTGCATGTTCACGTGCGCGCACGTGCACGCTGGGCATTCTCAGAAGAGAACGGGAGAGAGCGCCGGATTCTCGGGGCACTGGGAGGCACTGCGGAGCGCCGGCCGTGGACGCGCCGTGCCGGAAACGACGGTCGCGATCGGCGCGCCGCAGAGCCGTGTCCGGCCAGCTCCGTGCCTGGCCCAGCTACATCCGCCGTCGACCCGGACGGCGGCACTGACGTCGCTGAACCAGGCGAGGCGCCACCAAGGGGTCGGCTCGTACCGAACAAGCACGTATACGTGCACGCAAACATGCGTGCACGTATGCACGTATACGTGCGCGCGTGCGCGCTTGCTGTAATGTCTCGATTGGGAACCAGGGAGAAAGCCCCGATTCTCGCTGAGAAAAACCGCCTCACCAGCACATATACGCAACCAGGCGCGTGCGCATCCACCCAGCGTCTGCTGATCGAAAGCCACGACCGGGCGCTGATCTCTCGTTGGAGAGCGGCACCTGAGACAGAGAGGAACCCCATCGTGCCTGTCCGTTCCCGGAGGGAATCACGCGCTCTCAAAGCCCGGCCGCGACGTTCCCGCCCCCTTAGCCGCGACACCAAAGTCTTCCGCAGCGCCGTCGCTCTCACCTCGGTGATCTGCGCAGCGTCGTTCTCTCTCAGCTTCGTTGCTCTCTGGGATCTCGCCAGCCACATCGGACTCCCGCGCTGGATCACCTGGCTCTTTCCCGTCGCCGTCGATGGCGCCATCTTGATGTCGACGGTCGCGCTGGTCTATCTCGCGAAGGACAGCACCGAGACAGGGAAGAAGGATCGCGGGTTCTTCTGGTTCGCCATGCTCTTCGGGGCGGCGGCAAGCATCTACGGGAACGCCTACCACGCGTACATGAACACCGCTCCCGGCTTCGACCCGATCGTCGCCGCCGGCATCGCCACGATCGCCCCACTCAGCCTCCTCCTGGCCTCGCATGGCCTCCTCGTTCTCGCGCGCCGAGCAGGAGGGGATATGGCAGAGAATGCTGCTCTCCCCCCAGAGACCACGATCATTCCCTCGGCCCTGACGGAGGCGCAGACCGAGACGCCAGCAGAGAAGCTGGCCGAGACACCGACCGTCGAATCCCTCCCTGCCGAGATTCCGACAGAGACCACAGCCGCTGTCTCTCTTCCCGCAGAGAATCAGAGCGAGATCGAGGCCGATAACGAGAGGCCCCAGCAGACAGTGGAGAACACGCCCTCGAGCTTCGAGCCCACCCCGGTCCGCGCGACCGAGACGGAGACGACTAGCTGGATTCCCGCGGCCGACGCGGATGTTCTCGGGATGCCTTCGACTCTCGGGACCGGCGGACGACTGGAGAAAGCCGAAGCGCAGCAGTTGGTTGCCGCAGCAATCCTCAACGACCCCGACCAGTCCATTCCCGATCTCGCCGACCGGATCGGCTGGGGCGTGTCCACGGTGTACCGCTGGGCGCAGCAGATCCGAGACGGCAAGCTCGACGTCCCAGTCGCCGTCTGACCCGGATTCTCGCCAATGACGACGGGGTGCGGCAGGGAAGAGGACACGCCCTGCCGCACCCCGGAACTCCTACCGGCACACTGACGAGCACCAACCAAACAGGAGACAGTCATGGCAATTCACCAGGTGGGCTCGAACCGGATGAGCGACGAGCAGGTCGAGACGCTGCGCGCGTCCGTCGCCGAAGGTCGCAGTCCCGACGAGATCGCGAACTCCCTCGCGCGGATCGCGGACCTCGAACCGGAAGAGACCTTGTTCATTCGCTCCGTCGCTGCTGCCATCGCCAACGAGCAACCGATGCCCTGGGAACTGCCGCAGGACTAGTGCCGGCTGCCCGCGCTGGTGCCTGCTGACGGACCCACTCCACGTCGCTGCCGGCATCGCTCACCCAGTTCACCAAGCAGGGCGTCCCACGATCTGTACGCGCCTGTGCACTGACGCATCGTCCCGCGTGCCATGCGTTCCTGACGGTTGGCAGGCGGCCTTCACGTCATCGTCGAAGTCCTTCGACGGATGTTGCCTCGCAGGACTTCGTCGAGGCTCAGATCGCCCTCCCTTGTAGGGGCTGGCCGCGGGCCGGCCAGCGTTCTCACCGCCAGCGTTCTCACCGCCAGCGAGCGCACTGTACGGACAGATCCGTATTTCTCGTCTCGTCGTCAGCCCTGTGCCGCAGCTGCGCGGTGTCGCTCGACTGCCAGCAGATGGTCGGGGTATGAGCTGGTGGGCCCGACAAGGCTGTGGGGTCGGGCGGCGGGGAGATCACCGGCGCTGTCGTCGGTGTTTCCAGGTGGTATCGGGTGGGTCCAGCCGTTTTCGGCCGCCAGCGGCCGTTTCAGAGCCAAAACGCGTTGGCCTGCACGTTTCCAGGCTCAACTGCGGTAATGGCAATTATCGTCGGTGAGCACGCAAACCTATCGAGTTAGACGAGATGGCGGCCAGAGGGGCCAGAAAAACCTGATTCCCACGGGGTTCCCGGGCGGCTTGTCGCGTTCTCGACTACCTGCCACTCCGATGTCGTCCCGGAGTGTTTACCCAGGTCGAGTGTGCCACGTGGTCCGCCAACTGGCCAGAGTTCACCGCTCACGACTCGTGCCGCACAGCGTTCAAACGGTCGACACGATCCGAAGCGCACCAAATCCCTTCCCCACAGCCCCACAGGAGCCCGAGATGAGCCTTTCCCGAGCCGGTACTGCATTCGGCGTCGCTGCAACCGCGGTGGCCGTCGTGGCCGGCGCGACAGCCTGCGACAGCACCCCTCGATACCAGGGCGAGCAGCCTGCACGAATTACCGGCGACGCCCCATCGACGGTTGCCGTCCACACCGTCACCTTCAAGGACGGCGCCAAGGTGCGGTGCATCTGGGAGGCCGACAGCTCCCAAGGCGGCGGGCTGAGCTGCGACTGGGCCTCCGCCACCTCCCCGACTCCGGCTGCACAACCCTGATCGGGCCAGCAAGAAGGCTCTGCCGCCGGCCATAGAGCCTCCGGGGCGGCCCAGCGCCCAAGGCTGGCGTCACCTACGTGCCTGCTGCGGGCGTAGCCGGATGGCAACAGGCGCTTCGCGGTCAGGGGACCGGAATCGAGCTTCCTATCGTGAGCCATCCCCCGTTGTTTCGACCCCACACCGATCAGGAGTCCCACTCATGCCGCCCACGCCCCTCAACTCGATCCTGACGTACATCGGTGAGAACCAGGCCGAGGTCAAGAAGATCGCTCTCCTCGTTTTCGGCTTCGTCGGCGTCGTCGGGATTGCACTGGCACTGTTCGTGACGATGGAGCCCTGGACGCTACTGCTCTCGGCTGTCGGCGTCGGCGGTGTCCTCGGTGTGCACTTCGCGACCCAGTCGCCGGACTCGACCGATCTGTGAACACCGGCCCCGTGCCGCGATAAGCCGGCGGCAACGGCCGACTCGCGTCCCACGGGTCGGCCGTTTTCGTCCTCGGGACGTTCGACGGCGAGTTTCACCAGAATCGAGGGGTGTTTGCGCAGGTCAAACCGCTAGGCCGCCTGATTGCCCTGCTGTGGGCCTGGATCGGTGAACCTGGGGTGGTTAGTGCGGAAACGCACTCCGTCGGCTCCCTGGGGAAGCTAGGGGGCATAGCGCCGTTTTCGGGGTTTTGAAGAGGTTGTTTTCTCCCGTTTTCGCCGGTCAAGCTCGAATCCGGGGGAGAGCGCCGAATCCAGGGCTGCAACCCGTGACCCCTTCTCAAGCGCCCCGAAACCGGACCATCGGCGTGCACCGGACCCAGAATCTGGGCACATCAACCACGACGAGAGCGTCGAGGAACCTGCCTGAACGGGACACCCCAACCGCACCAGTTCGCCACTCGCCAGGAGTCTCACACGTCTCTCGCGCCGCCTGTATCGGACACCAGCAGCATCGTGATGACGCCACGAACTTCCCTCGGAGAGAGTCGGTACCGGTGGTTTCCCCGGCACTATCGGGGGCGTCGCCAGTACGCGGATTTGCGAGGAACGGACGCGGCTGCGATCGCTTGCATCCCACCCGGGTCAGCGGATACGCACCCTCGGCTGGCCTTCTATCCGACCGATTCCTGCACGAGCGGATACCCGGGAACACTCGCAGGATCCTCGAAAATCGAGGACGCTACGGCCTTGCATGACGCTTCATCAACCCCGATAGCGTCCCAGCAGAGAGCCCATGATGCGGTCGACCAACCTGGGATCGTGCATGAAACAAGATTTGGCCCAACTGCTTTCCGGGACGACTGTCTGCCTGTTTTACGCCCGCTCCGGTGTAGGAAACAGACTGCGCACGGCCTGAACCTCACTTGGAGGACGCGGTCATCTGAGGCTGAACCCTCCCCTCAAACTCCGTCGATGAATGATCAGGCCGACCCCGATTCGTCGCGGTGGGCGCTTCGAAACGCCATCCTCCCGGAGAACTGTTGACCCTCGATGATGACTGTTCGAACTGCTCAATAGCGACCGATGGCCCGGCATGAACTCCATCCGGTATGGCCTGCTGATGCGCAGCGGGCATCGGCCATCCAGGCGGAATCTGGGGTTGTCGTGGCGGTGATCGAACTGTCGCATGACGCCAATCTGCACACACCCCGCTGCGGCGACTGCGGCGAATCGAGGTTTGAAACTGGCGGTAGATAAGGGCCATGACCTGCGAAAATATAGTGTTGCATGTATTGCCTACACAGTGCATCTGGTGAAGTCGTGTACAGCGTTCACATCTGTTGATGATGGTGTGCACCCTCAAGCAAGCATCCATGTGCACTAGTTCCTGCACTGTTGATGTTGCTCAACTGTCTACTCGGTGCATGACCGCATGTCAGGCAACACAGTTGCGGTATTGCATGTGTGTGTGAAACGAACAGAACGTGCACAACCGAACATCTTCTGGCAACGGACACTGCTGCTGTCATGTGCAAGATGTCCAGGACAGACACAACGATCTGCACATCCAAGCAAGACCACCTGTTGGTGAACGAACACATCGTGCGCAACTGCTCGTCCGTCTACACGGTGCAGTCCGATACCGACAGTGCATCCGTTGACAACAGATGTGATTGCTGCAACAGCGAAGCACGACACGCCGTGCACCAACGATGAGACATCTACTGCGTGCAGCACATCGACACCATCGTGCGCGGACTCCATTGACAGGCAAAGCCTTCTGGCCTGCACAGACTCTGTGAACATTCCAGCCCGAACGAACAGTCAAGAGGCAACCGATAGCACGTCATCGCTGTTCTCGCAGTCTGATACCGCATGTCAGTGCTCCACGGAGGCAACGAATCTGATTTACTACATGACGTGCACAGCAAGTCCGGCAAGACACGCACACACGTATCTGACAGTGCAGCAATGCTGTTCAGTCGGTACATCCACCACGGAATGAACCGACTCGCCAGCGATGCCGTGTAGTCCGCGTCCACGGTGGTCGCAAGCACCAACGGACCGCACGAACACGCACTGCAGCACGAAGTGCACCGAAACCACGACTTGTATGCTCTGACAACACCAATACCGCCTGCGCAGACGCCTGCCTCACTGAAAAATGGGCATCGTGTGGGCCACCTAGAAAGGGGGGTGCGATGGCCAACCTCGGCGAGAGTCGCCCCGATTTCCGCTCGAAGACCGTCGCAACCCTGTGCTCGAAGGGCGGCGTGGGGAAGTCCACGCTGTCGGCCCAGCTCCTCGACAACGCGGCCCGACTCGGACTCCGTGTCGCCGGCGTCGACCTGGACCCGAACGGCACCCTGTCCCGACTGACGGGGACCGTGGCGCCGGTCGGTGAGCCTTCGGTGCGGGAAGTCCTCGAAGGCACGGCCTCCCCGCAATCCGTCGCGCGTAAGCCGATCGCGTGGCAGCCGGAGGCCGCCGATGACCGCCCGTGGATTCAGGGCGGCCCGCTGCTGCCCGGGGGAGAGGTCCACATGGTGCCGGCCCCTGATCGTGGCCTGGACGCTGTGACGTCCCGTTCCGGCACCGACGTTGAGAACGCACTACTCGAAGCGATCACCATGTCGGGCTTCGGGGAGCACTACGACATGATCGTCGTCGACCCGCCCGCCAGCACCTCCTCGACCCTGTACCTCGCGTTGAACGCGTCGCAGCACCTCGTACTCCCGCTGCAGACGGAGTCCGCGGCGCTCTCCGGGCTGATCCTCACCCTCGAAGCCGCAATCAAGTTCTCCTCCAACACCGGCCGGCCCGTGAACGGCATCGGCGTCGTCGCGACGATGCTGGACCGGACAACCGAGCACACGGAAACGCTCGAGGCTGCCCGGGCCTGGATGAGCGACCGCTTCGCGGGACAGATGACCGTCCTGAACCCGCAGGTTCCCCGCCGAACGATCATCGCGGATGCGGCAGCCCGGATGATCCCGGTGTCCCGCCAGGTGACGGGCAGTGGCCGTTACGCCGACGTCGCGGCACGCTACGCCGCGGTCACGCTCTCCGTGGTCGCGAGCGTTGTTCCCGAGAAGATCGACGCGATTTTCGATGCGCTCGAGGCACAGAACATGCCCGACGAGCTTGCTGAGATTGTCTACGCGGGCTTCGCCACCACAACCGACGCTGACGCGAGCTAGGAAGGAACTGCACCATGTCACGACAGAGGCCCAACCAGCGCCTGAATCTCGCGAACGCCGGCACCAGCGCAGCCAGCCTCGCAGCGTTCGCCAGCGACCCGGCCGTTCAGGGTGTCGAACCGGCCGCCGCCGCGCCCACGCCGCCGGCGCCCTCGCACGTTGTTGACGACGACGACATCGCCAACGACACGTACGACTACGGCGACGACGACCACGACGTGGAACCGGTAGAGGCTCCGGCCCCCGCCACCAGCAAGGGCCGCGCCAAGCCGGCGAAGCGGTCGGCGCACATCCAGATGAAGACCTACCCGATGCTGCGTTCGACCGTGCAGACGGTGTCCAAGGCGTCGATCGACTGGCACATCTCCGACCCCTCCCGCCTCGAAAAGTTCGGCGGGACCGCATCGGAGACCGCGTTCGTGCAGGCACTGCTCCTGTTCGCCGTGGATCGGATCTCGAAGAACGAGAAGGAAGCCCAGCGACTGCTGCGCTACTTCCCGGAGAACGCACGGATCCGTAACAAGTAGCCGATCCCTGCACTCGAAGTCGACCGAAGGGGCTGCCCGAGCATCACGCTCAGGCAGCCCCTTCGGCGTATCTCGTCACCAGCCTGGCGCCACCCCGGGGGA
Organism: Prescottella subtropica; assembly: GCF_005434945.1. Taxonomy (GTDB): domain Bacteria; phylum Actinomycetota; class Actinomycetes; order Mycobacteriales; family Mycobacteriaceae; genus Prescottella; species Prescottella subtropica. Next base: position 16,674 of record NZ_SKCH01000040.1, read on the forward strand.
CTGGATTGAATCTCAGCGGTCAGCGTTCACGCCGCCAACATGACCCTGACCAGGCTGTATTCGCTGCTTCGATGCTTTCGGTGGTCGTCGATGCCGCATACCCGGAACCGGGCATGTTTGTATGCCCCTATTCGGAGATGAAGAACTAGCACCATCGACAGGAGCACCTCACATGATCACCTTGCGTCTGCACCACGGTGCACGAGCGTGCCTCGACGCCGTCGCCGAACGCACCGACCGGCCCCTCGGATGGATCCTGGGACAGGCGGTCATCGAAGCGATGATCGAGATCGCCCACACCGAAACCACCGAAGACGCCCTCGCCGTCCTCAGCCCGCACCTCGCAAGCCCCGCACGCACACAGGCGACACGAATGACCACAACGCTGCCGAAGCACTGCGAGCACGTCGTGGAACTACTCGTCGCCGAACACGCGCGGCTCGGGGGAGCACCCAGGGCCTCGGCAAAGTCGTGAGTGATGCCCGCTGACCTGCGGTTTCAAGGTGGGATGGCGCACGATCGGGGTGCGGATTGGGGCGGGCACGACCGTCTCGGTGATGATGCAAGTCTCTACTCCCGCGTCATCAGGAACGAGTCGTGCCC
>NZ_SKCH01000041.1 GCF_005434945.1 Prescottella subtropica
CCGCAAGCGCCGCCAGCGGCGCCTGGGGAAGCTCACCCCGATCGAGTTTGAGACAATCAATCAGGCCGCACACGCGGCTTGAGCCTCTCCACCCCATGAGTCAACTGAAGTGGGGGCAGTCCCCACCGACCGATCGAGCTACTTCATGCCGCCTGACATGGGGTTATACGACTTTGCCGGGGCCCTGTCAACACGCCCCTAGTGAGAAAACCTCATTGCCGACCGACGGAACTTGACCGATAACCGGCTCTTCCCAATTCAGAGTGCGTTGATCCGGTCCCGAAGCTGGCCGGAGTGGATCAGTGACCGCAGGATGTAGTGGTCGAGGTTCCGGAAGCCGAGGGCGATGCCACGCAGGTGTTCGAGGCGCCCGTTGATCGCCTCGACGGGCCCGTTGGAGACACCGACGTCGAAGTAGGCGAGGATCTCGTGCCGCCGCTTCCAGAGACTGCGGCCGAGCTGCGCCAGCTCCTCGAGTCCCTTCGGGAGACCGGTTCGGATTCGTTTGAGGCACTTGAACATCGCCAACTTCCCCGATCGGCGATCCGGGTTCCCGTAGGCGTCGATCAGGTCCTGATAGCACCACGCGGTGACCTCCACGACGGCATGCGCGTCATGCGCTGCCAACGCCGTCTCGAGCTTGGCGGCTTGTTTGTCGGTGAGCAGCTCGCGGCGGGTGAGCACGATCCGACGGATTCCGAACAGCGGGTCGCCTGACCGGCCTCGATGCCCGCAGGTGTCCTGCTGGATCCGCTGGCGGCAGACGGTGAGCTTCTCCGCCGCGAGGTGCACCACGTGGAACGGGTCCATCACCGTGCGTGCCTGCGGCAACGCTTCGGTGGCCGCGGAATGGTAGCCGGCGAATCCGTCCATCGACACGACCTGCACCCGGCGGCGGAAGTTCGCATCCCTCTCCTCGAACCAGCTGGTCAGGGCGGCCGCCGAGCGGCCGGCAACCATGTCCAGTAGGCGGGCCGGACCGGTCCCGTCGACCACCGGGGTCAGGTCCACGATCACGGTCACGAAGTCCGGATCCCCTTGCCCGCGGCAGTGTTTCCACTTGTGTTCGTCCACCCCGAGGTAGCGGACACCGTCGAGGTGGCCGGGCCGGTCGAACACGATCGTGCGGGCCAGCGACACCGCCAACGCGTTGACGGTGTTCCAGCCCAACCCGAGAGCCCTCGCAACGGCCGATACGGACATCTTGTCGATCGCCAGCCGCTGCAGGATCCAGCGGGAACACCGGCGGGTCGTGGTGGCTTTCGGGGCGGCGACCCGGTCGAGGCGTTGCCGAAAGATCGTCACCTCACAGTCATCGTTGCTGCAGGTGAATCGGGGTAGGCGCACCCGTAGCCGGGTCGGGTGCCCGACGACCGGTAGATCCGTCAGGACCCGGTCGACGTGGTCCCGCAGCCGACCGTCCTGCCCACACGAAGGACAGGTCGGATCGTGCTCGACGGGCTGGCACTCGATGAGGGTGAGGTTCTCGGCGATCGCGGCACCGGTGATCGTGACCCCGAGCTCGACGGTTCGGCAGATGGTGTCGGCGACGAGGCCGGTAGTGTCGGTCATGAGTCCTGTGGTCGTCGGATGAGTGGCGTAGGAACCTTCATCCTCACACCGCAGGACTCATCTACATCTTGGGCCTCACCACGCGCACGGCGCCGACGTCATGCACTCTCGATCGCGAAGAGCCCGATAACCTTGAGATCGACGCCGGTATAGAATCACGTATGGGGATTTCAAAGATAGACATCGACGGATGGCTCCATTCCAATCCGGGCGAGAGTCCAACAGTGGTTGATCGGATATTGCCTAGTGGGGCTGAGTGTTACCTCAGAATATTCCCGCCAGCTGTAAAAATTGGATCTGATACTGAGATTCGGATCTCATGGTCAGAGATTTCTGAACACTACGGCACGGCGTATCACCCTGGGATGGAGTGGGGTTCGATAGCGAAAACGTGGGGGAGTGATTCCCCTGACGGATTTTGGGATGACGAGCCATTGACGGGGATGCTTGATCCAAGCTTTTCTTTAGCTATATCTGATTGCCTTGTGAACTTACCGAACGGTGGCAGTATCTTTCTATGTATGCAGTATCCGCAGGTGCTCGGTGGAGCTTCTGGTGTCCAGGCCGCGCCAACTGTCGCCAGGGGGGATTCTCGGTACGTTTTCTGTGAGATCCAGGCGGAATCGATGAATTCTGACTATCTATCGGCGCGGTTGGTCACGCCCTTCATTATTTGGCCCAAAAATCGAAGGTGGTGCGCAAGCCTCCATGAGGACCTGGCTACCGTCTATATCGGATGCGATTCCAATATAGCCGAGAAGATCGTTCAAGATCGTCGGCTCGAAGTGCTTCCGATTAGTCCCGACCAAGGAATTGCATGGGATTCGGACAGGGTTAACCCTTTGCCGGGTCCTCCGGAGCTATAGGACGAGCTAGGGTCGGAGTGGCGTCGCTCCACTCCGACCCTACGTGCTAGTTCGGCTTTCCCTTGCAGTCGATGTACCTGGGGGGTCCCTCGACCCTCATCCATCCACTGTTGCGCTTTCCGGGGCCTGGTTTGAGTTGAATCTGAATGTAACCCAAACCTCGGTATTCCCCTGGAATGCACATTGCAAGCGAAACGCCTGCTCCCCAGTTCTTACTTCTGACGTTCGTATACTTCTTCTCGGGGGCAATCTTGACAGCGACGCCTTCGCGGTAGAGTCCCCATCGCCCGCTAACCCATGCGGCCCTGTCTCCAGCGCACCTTACCCCCATTGCGACATTGATTGTTCCGGGGCGGTGTTCGGAATTATGCGGCTCTCCAGTTACGGTTTTGCAGGTGGTTCCGGGGGAAGAAGCGAAAGGCTGAGCGTCAGGTTCTTGAACGGATTCTGATTCATCGATTTCTGCAACATCAAGTTGCGGGAAATCTCCATTGCTGGGTTCCAGTTCCAGGTCGGATGCGATCTGGGGTTCGGGGTAGGCGGGCTCCCCCTCAAATATTATGCCTGGAAGGTCGAAGTTGAGCAGCTTCTCAGACTCGTAGACGAAGTCTCCGATCGTCTGGAGCATTCCGTACTGGAACTCCTGCACCCATCCTCCAGCGGCATCCTGAACTGCAACCCATGTCGGATATCCGTATTCGCTGGTTTCGAATCCGAGTCCGCCCCACTTGTTGAGGAGGTCTGGGGGAATATTCCAGGCACCGGTGATCTGTGTCCAGTAGACAGCGTCGCCGCCCTCGAATCGCGCGAAGTGCCCGATGTTGTCGGGTGTCACTTGCTCGTCTGTAAGGGGGTAGCCGGAGGGTCCGTCTTCGCGCCCACTTGCGGCCCATCGGTCACGGATGGGTGCGTAGAGGAGCCTCGCGCCGGTCGGGATGGACCAGGTGATGGTGCCGTTGCTGAAGTTGTTGTATCGGCCGTTGTTCTTGATGACGGGGGTTTCGTTTGAGTTGGGGTAGCCCAAGGGGCCGTTTTCGGCTCCGACGGTGTTCCACTTGTCGCGGATGGCGCCCCCGATGACACCTAGCAGTGGGGAGTGCAGCGGGTGCCAGTACATGGCTGCGCCTTGAAATTCTTGGCGGCTGCCGACATTGTCGAGGTTTCGGAACTCGTCGGTGGTCGGGTAGCCCATCCAGCCGGCTTCCCACCCGTGTTCGTTCCATTTGGTCATGTACAACGGCGTGACCGGATGTGCACCGGTTGCTGCGGACCAGTAGATCGATCCGTTCAGGAATTCGGACCGGTAGCCGGTTGCCCCGGGGTTCTGGTACTCGGGTGAGGTTGGGTAGCCGAGGAAGCTCGCGGGCCCGCCCATCGCGTTGTACTTGTCACGGATCGCACCACACACTGCGAACGGTGAGAGTCCGTAGAACTGGCAGTTGTCGGCGACGACCATGGCCATCCGCTCGGCGAGTTCGGCGTCGTCCTGGCTGACGCCCTCCGGCAGTGCCGTGCGTTGCATGCGCGACATGGCGCCGGCCGGGAGTTCGGGGAGTTGATCGGCGGGACGGTCAGTGCGTGTTGTTGGGCGCGGACCAGGGCCATGCCGGTCGGCGCCGTCTTGCCGGGCTCCCGTTCGGGCTTTTCGACTTTTTCCGCGGCCGAGGGCGGCGGGGTGACCGGTGTCGAGGCGATCGCAGCGGACTTGTCCGGCGCGGTCGAAGGTGCCGGGACCTGATCCACAGTGGTCGATGGCACCGTCGTGGTGGACGTGGCCGGTGCCTGCTCGGAGGTCGTCGCCGGGCTCGCGGTCGTCCGTGCCGCCGGCGCCGATACCTGCGGCGTCGTGGTGGTGGCCTGCGGGGTCGTCGACTCGACCGTGGTGTCGGCCGGCGAGGCCGGGGCCGGTGTGGTGGTCGTCGCCGACGTCGTGGACGTGGTGTCCGGCTCGGCGTAGGCGGTGGCCGCGGTGGTGGACACCAGTGATGCGGCGAGAGCAACTGTGGTCAGAATTCGTGCCGACCGGCTGGCGAGTCTCCCCTTACGCCAGCGGTGTTCATGATGCGAAATCATCTTCCCCGACTTTCTGTGTGGAACCTGAGAAGTGCTCGGAACCACCTGAACGTAGACCGACACAGGCGACGAAACGGAAGTAACGCGTATCTCCGGCGTGTCGCTTGTCGGAGACGAGGCATGGATCAGCATCTTCGTGTACTTGCCGTTCTCGCGAACCGCCCATCTGAAACTCCCACGAAAAGGTGCCGTGACCTGCCTCGATGTCACGTCCTGTGCGGCCGTCCGCTGTGATTGATGTGGGGCGTTTTCGCTGCTCGCCGGCGGGTAGTGCGCGACACCCGTGACCGGGCCCCGGACATGTCGGTCGATCTGGACTTCGAGGCGGCACGCGCGTTCCACCTCGAGTATCGACCTCCCGCATCGGTCGTCGACGGGGAGGTAGTTGTCGCCGGTCAATGACCGGTTCTGCGGGTGCGTGCTCGACGGATGGGTCGGTGGGACGGCGGTGTCGGACCGGTGCGGTACATGAAGTGCATGACGATGATGACGAGGTGGGCCGGTGCTGTGGTGGTGGGGGCTGCGGTGACCCTGGTTGCGGCCTGTGGGGGCGATGGTGGTGCGGAGACGTCGGCCGGCGGTACGACGACGGTCGAGCGCTCGGTGGCCAGTACCACGAGTCCGGCGTCGGCGTCGGCGCCGGTGACCACGACACCGACGGCGGCGGTGGGTGAGTGTCGGGAGTTCGTGCCGTTCTTTTCCGATGACCGGGGTGCGGCTGCTGGTCAGCGGGATGCGGTGCAGGCGGTGGCGCAGGCGGTGCCGTTGCCGGCGGGGGTGACGTTGGTGACGGGTCGGGTGAGTACGGACAGCGACGAGCCAGGGGGGTTTGCTGTGGCGATCGATCTGTGTGGCGGTGACATTGGTACGGCGGATCAGTTGCGGCCGTTGGCGACGGAGTTCGCGAGAGCGTACAAGGCGTCGGCTGTGGGGGATGCGATGTTCTCGCTCTATGTCGGGCATTACGCGTCGTATCCGGTGACGGGGAAGGCGGTGAGCACGGCGAAGCTGCGGGACGATGATTTCGCTCTGCACTTGTGGAACGGGAATCCGAGTGTGAAAGCGGAGCTTGCGACCTGGGAGGTCGTCGGCCGCTGACACGGCAAACGACAGACGGCCCCCTCTACCCGAATCGGGTGCAGGGGGCCGTTTCGGCTGGTCTCGCTCGTGCGTGCAGGAGGTCTATTCCGGGGGACGGCTGCTGTTGTAGGCCCCCTTGCATGCGGTGAGGAAGGTCAGCATTCCGGCGAGGGTGAGGGCGCCGGTGTTGGTGCCGAAGGGGATGCTGAGCAGTACCGCCAGGACGGCCACCGTGATGAGGGACGTGAGTGGGTGCGAGAACCAGCGGTAGCCGTTCGGCTGCCGGTGGTGGGAAGAGCGATTCGTGTCCAATGAGGGCTCCGTGATCGTGATGTCGGGTGGGTCTTAGGCGGCGGGCCGGCGGTCGGTGGTCAGGTATTCGATGAGGGCGTACTCGGGTGGCAGCTGGGACAGGTCGAGGTCTTCTTGCTGGAGGGCGGGAGTGACGACGTCTTTCCGGAATCGGTAGAGCCGGGTGCGCGCGGCGGACGCGGAGATCTCGAACTCGTCGGCGGCGTCGGCGATGGTGAAGCCCTTCGCGACGAGGTCCAGGATGGGGCGGACATTGGCCGGTGCGCGACCGATGAGGTCGAACGCGACGTGGTGGAGAAGTTCCTGGTCGGGGTCGAAGTGGTGGAGTCGGTCGAGTTCGTCTGTGATTTCGCTGCTCTCCTGAACCCGAGTGCGCTGCCGACGCCGGCGGTCGTCGACCCACTTCTTGATGACGGTGCCCTTGTTCCAGAGGCATCGGTTGATGAAGAAGGTGGTGAGCGCCGACTGCTCGCTGTCCCACTTCCCCTTGTCCACCACGTCGGCGAGAAACGGCTCGATGGCGGGGAGGATCATCTCCATCGCCAGGTCTTCCCGGTCCGGCGCGGACTTCTCGAGGTAGTCGAGGTCTTCCGGGGTGAGGGGCAGGGGCTGGTGGATGGGGCCTTGGGTGAGGATGCGCCCGTCGCGGAGGAACGCGAGCAAGACCGGAAACGCGACCCGCCACAGTTCCGCGACGAGTGCTGCGCCCGGCGGCGTGAGCGCACCGCTGGCGGTACGCAGCCCGGCCGTGCGGGTGCGCTCGAGTAGGTCGTCGATCCGATCTGTCTGCTCGCTGATCTGACCTGATGGCATTGATCCCTCCAAAGAACTTTCGGTGCTGACCCGGTACGGGTTGTAACGGCGAGGTAGTGCGAGCGCTCGATTTCCGTCACCAGAAGTGGTGCAGATCACATATTGGCGGGTTGAGCTTCGTAACTGGATGCGGCGGTTACCGGTGCGACCACCGGACCGTTCGTGAAAGTTCTGTGTCGGATACAGACGCGCAGAACCTGGTGGCTCGTCTGTCGCCTGCTGTCTGCCGGCGCCGTGGGTTTCATCGCTCCGTCAGCTCGGGGAAGGTGCGGGTGCTGCCGTTGTGGTTGCGGGTGACCATGCGGCAGAAGGGGTGCACCTACGCTTCCGGTGTGACAGTCGATGGTGATGAGCGGGTGTCCGATGCGGGTTTGCTGGTGCCGCCGGACCAGTTTCAGGGGTGGGTGGAAAACACGTACTTGATCCGGTCGTGTGGGCTGGTGCTGAATCGGACGGTCGATCCGAAGCCGGGGAGCCAGCTGGATCAGGCTGATGCGATCTACCACTGGGAGAAGATCTCGGTGTGGGCTCGCAACTATCTGCTCGCTGCGGCCGAGGCGCTGGGTTTGTGGGCGGATCTGGTGGCGCCGTACGACTCCGCTCCGGACGCGATCAACCAGGTGCGGATGCGTCCGTACCTGTTGCTTGCGAGGTCGGGCCTCGAGGCGGCGGCGCACACCATCTGGCTGCTCGATGTCCCGACCGGGAAGTTCACCGAGTGCGTTGAGCGTCATGTCCGGCTGATGCACCAGGACTTCACCCTGCACAAGAAGGCTCTCGACACGCGCGGGGTCGACTCCGCGCGGATCGAGGACCGGATCGCGATGCTGAAGGAACGCGCTGCCGGCCTGCCCTTTCCCGTCGCGCCGGCCACCAAGCCGCCGGGGTACGAGAAGCTGGTGCGCAACGCGGCCACGGTGACGGGCAAGGACGAGAACGAGTGGGCCTTTCTGTGGAACGCGGCCAGCGGAGCGGGGCACGGCCAGAACTGGTTCGGCATCGAGGGCTTCGATCTCCTGCCGATCTACGAGTACGAGCCGGGTCACTTCCGGACGACGTCGGTACCCGACCCGATCTACATCACCGACATGGTCGAGGCCGCGGCCCGTGCACTCCAGTGGGGCACATTGCGGTGGCTGATGTACGGCGGGCACGACCCGAACCTCTTGGCCGCTGCTGCTGCCGAGGTGCACGTCAAGATGCCGAAGAAGGACGCCAGCCCGACGCGGTGACCTGCGCGGGCACGTTGTCCCCCAACCGATTTCAAGCCGAAGAGGTAGACGTTGACTTTGACCCTTGCCGCCGCGGCAGAAAGTGATCTGCCGACTATCCGGGAGTTGGCCCGCGAGCTGCTGCCGGATCTGACCGAACTGCACGTCCCCGACTGGAGCCACCGACTCGGCTCGGGCCGGATCTGGGTCGAATCCTTGTTGCTGGTTGCGAGGCATTCCAGTGTCCCGGGGAACGAGCCGGTCGGGTTCGCGTGGGTGGATGCCGCAATGCTCCACGACGAGGGGGTGTTCGAGCCGTGGTGGTGTCTGAACGCGGTCGCGGTGGGGAGTGAGTATCAGGGCAGGGGAGTCGGTAGAGCGCTCGTCGACACTGTCCGCAAGATCGCCAGTGCGGCGGGTGTCGTCTCCCTTTATGGCATCTGCGACCAGACGTTGGCTGATTGGTACACGGACCGCGGTTTCACGGTCCTCGCTCCGGGAGAAAAGGTCGTCAGTGATGGGCTCGTCCGACGCTCTCCGTCTGACGGGACGATGGTCAGCTTGGATGCAGAAGGCGAGTGCATGTTCTTCACCGACATTGAGCCCGTGGCGTCTCGACGACTGATCAGAGAGTGACGTCAGCCCGACCCCGTCGGGGGCGGCGACGGTGCAGCTGTCGACTGGCGACCCCGCGCTGTCGTCAGTGTCTCCGGGCCTGCCCGGACCGGTGTGGCCTACACGCTGTTGTGTGACGAGCTGGCGGTCGTCGATGTCGGTGGGGCCATGACATACTGAGAGGGCAGGAGCGACACGGTGGTAGGGCCGCGGTGTTACCGGCATCCCGATACTGATGTCGTCCGTGGCTTGCGCATGCGCGTTTGAGCCCGGCGGCTTGACCTGAATGGATAGCCACTTGACTGCCTACAGCGTGATGAAAGTCGGATCCCGGTACAGTGTTCTCGCTACCTGGCCGGGAGCTTTCTACGAACACACCACCAAGGTCACCACTTTGGACAGCGTGGACTCGGCCAACGAGCTGGCCGTGGCGCTGACCAGCCTTTCCGAGGCTGCGTGGGACGCCACCGTGTGGACCGATGCTCAACCGACGATTCCGCAGGCGATCGCGACCCTCGTCGACTTTTTGCGTCAAGGAGACGGCGCTGACGGTGTCCCGGCGATCGCGCTTTCGGGTGTCGGGTACCGGCATGCGGATACGTGGAGCTTCAACCAGCTTCGGGACCAGCTTGCCGGTGAGTTCGACGCGTTTCCCCCGCTCACACGGACTCAGCGCCTTACCGTCGCCGACGAAATTGCGACTGATGCTGCGGCGCGAGAAGTGCTCATGGCATCACCGGGCAGCGTGTTCGCCACCGATAGCCGAGTTCATCAGGCGTGCCTGGTGACGAGGGTCGAAGAGAACGGATCAAGGGGCCCGCTTCCGGAAGGTGCAGCAGGTTGGATGCGACGCTTCTACCCGGAGAACATGCCGCTGAATGAACGCTGGAGTGCTCGGGGGCAATTGCTCCGGATGGAGCAGCTCGCCGCGGCGTGCAATACCCGCGGCGGTCGTGCACGAGCCTCGACCGATCCCCTGTCCGTGCAGTGCGTGGTTGCGGTCGAGCCGGGTCGGATCAGTGCCGGCGACATCCCCTACACCGTCACTCCGCTGCACCCCGATGAGGGCTGGTCCAGTGTGCCGAATCCTCTTGGGCCGCTTCATATTCGACGACAGGGGGAATGGGTCGGCGAACTGCATCCTGCTGACAACGAGGGTTTTGCTGCCGTGATGGGTGAATGGACTCGCACGGTTCCCTATCTGGGGTGACCTCGTCCGGAGATGTCGAGTGTCGAGGTTCCCGGCGTGGAACCGCGATAGCGGACACTGTGTGGGACCGGCCCGTCGTGATCGGGCCGGCCCCACCGTCGGTCAGGAATACCCGACCTCGGCGATCAAGCAGGACAAGGACTTCACGCAATACTTCGCCGAGGTCGCGGAGAAGGGTGCCGAGGCGGATCGGCCTGCACCAGCGACCACTCGCGCGCGGCGACCGGTAGCTCGAACTGAACGGCCGCCAGCTTCTCCAGTGGCCGGCCGGCCAACGCGATCCGTGCACCGGCCGGGGCTGCGGCCGCCAGTTGGTGAGCGGTCAGGCCACCGGCGAATCCCGTCGCGCCGAACAGGACCAGGTCGAACTCGCGATCAGTTATCGACACCCCCTGACGGCGCCGCATGATCGTCGCGCCTGGTACACAACGCGGAACGGGGTTCGCTACAGGACCGTGCCGCGCAGGACATGTCGGAGGGGTAGGTCAGGATCAGGGCCCGAACTGCACTCGACGAAGGGTGATCAGCGTGCACGATCCGGAGAAGAGCGATGCCGCGCAGTCGCAGTACGCGATGACGAAAGAAATCTGGGGAGTCGCGTTCGGCGACATCACGGTCAGCGAGGAGCCGTTACGGCGCGGCGGTGACCGCGGACAGATCTACGTCGTCGAGTTCGATTCGGGGTGGATCAAGGTCGGGTACTCGACGGTCTGGCCGGACCGCCGCAGCAAGCTCGACTCCGAGTTCGGGAGCCGTTACGGCTGGACTGTCGAGCGGGACTGGCAGTCCGGCTCGTTCTCCGCGCTCCCAGGCGATGGTGGGGCTCGGCCGGCACTGAAGGAGTTGGAGATCCAGGTCCTCGACTTCATCCGGCGTATCCCGGGCGTGCAGGTGTTCAGCGACGGGCTGCCGGGCCGTGGCCGCGGCGTGTGCGGGATCGGAGAGACCGAGACCTTCCGCGGTCGTTCGTTCGGTGATCTGGTCGCGTGTGCGGATGTCCTTGCTCGGTGCAGTCCGAAGGAGTGACCCAATCTCGTTCGGGTACGTGTCATCACCGCACGTCAGAACAGGGTTTCGGTCTGGGACGCGCGGTCGCCAGCCCGACGAGTTCGGACGCGGCGAGCGCCAGTTGCGACGATGATGGGAGTGGGTTCGACGGCGAGGGAGCGGTCAGTGTGTGGTCGATACGCGTCAACCGGCAGCCGACGGGACCTGGTCGCGGCGTTCGATGTGACCGAGACCGTCGGTGAGGAGCTGTCGCCGTCGTACAACGTCGCGCCGACCCAGACGGTGAACGTCGTCCTCGACAGCGCACCCCGTGACGATCCGGATTCAGACCCGGTCAAGGTACTGAACTCCCAGGTCAAGTGGGGCTTGGTGCCCTCGTGGGCCCGCGATCCGAAGATCGGATCGCGGATGATCAACGCCCGCTCCGGGACGATCACCCAGAAGCCGGCGTTCAAGGCCGCCGCCTCGCGGCGGCGCTGCATCATCCCAGCGGACGGCTACTACGAGTGGATGAAGACCGACGAGGCCGCGAAGACGCCGTTCTTCCTGCACGGCAACGACGACGGCCCGTTGGCGATAGCTGGCTTGTATGAGCTGTGGCCGAATCCCGAACTACCAGAGGACGACCCGACCCGTTGGCTGTGGTCGTGCACCGTGCTTACTCGGCCGGCGACTGACGCTGCCGGTGAGATCCACGACCGGGCGCCAGTGATCCTGCCGGAGGCGTTCATCGGGCCGTGGCCCGACACTGCCCTGACCGACCGCGACGACGTCGACGCCCTGCTCAACTCGATCCCCGAGCCGCACCTGGTGCCGTACGAGGTCTCGACCGCGGTGAACTCGCCACGCAACAACCGACCCGACCTGCTGACACCCGTGCACGATGACCTGGCAGGGCCAACTGGTCACCACCCCGATCGGGGTGGCCCTGGTTGCCGCTCTGTGGTTCGTGCTCGGCCTTCCGGGTGTGTTCTTGTGGGCGCTGCCGATCGCTGCTGTGGCCGGGCTGCTGTTCTGGGTGTGCGCGCTCGCCGGCGCCCGGGTCGCTGTCGGGCTCGCGCGGGCGACTGCGCCGCGTCCGTGGCAGTGGCGGCAGATGTTCGCACTCTGCGTCGGGTTCTCCACGCTGCTGCTCAGCGTCCCGGTCTCGGTGTGGATCGGTCTCGCGACGGTGCTTGCGCCCTGCCTGATCGCCGCTGGCGGGTACCTGTGCGCAATGCTGATCTGCTCGCCGCTCGAGCAGGCGATCGCCGACGTCGCCCGACCCGAAGCCCACGGGAACTGAAGGCGGAACAGCGATGTCGCGGTTCCGTTCCGCCCCCCTGGGCGGCTGATACCCCGCTCCACTGGGTGACGTGCGCGGATCAGGCGCTGGTGTTGTACGCGGCGCGTGCGGCGGTGATGACGTCGAGGGCGGGACCACCGATGGCGTGACTGACGTTCAGCGGCGGCGCCCATCGACCGATCACTGCGGCCTCGACATCGGCCGGGGATGGGTGCAGGCACCACGTCAGCCGCAGGTGGGTGTGCATCCACGTGGTCAGGCGGATCTCGTCGTCGTCGACGATGACGACGCGGTCGGTGCGGCGGGTCTCGTAGCGCTCGGTGTCGAGGAGGAGCCCGGCGAGGGTGCGGCGCAGGGTGGATGATCCGCTGCGGCGCAGGTGATTGCTGGTGATCCGGCGGCGCAGGTTCTTCGCGAGGCCGACGTAGAGCAGCCGCAGTTCGGGCTCGGTGGGATGCGCGGGGCCGGGGAGCTGCGGGAACACCTCGGGAGCAGCCCACCACGCGTACAGGCCGGACGCCGCGGGGAGCGTGCCCAGGTCGGCGAGGGCGTGAGTGGTGGTGCTGAGCGCGGCGATGGCGTCGGCCGCGTCGAGCGCGGGGTCGGGGGTCTGCATGGCCGTCAGTGTGCCGCGCGCGGGCGACAATTCACGTCGGTCGTGTCCTGTTCTGCCAGGATCGAGTAGATGAGCACTGACGGGTTGCCGGATGACTATCGACCGCAGCCGGGCAAGGGACCGCTCACGCTTCTGGTTGACGGCGAGGCCTTCACCCTGTGAATGCGTCCGGCCGGTGGCGTGGACTACGACTGGGAATCAGGGCCGAACGACGGCTACGGCTTCGGCGGCGGACCGGCGCGAACGGTCGGCGACCCGACGGCGCGGTACTTGCTGACCATCGCCCAGCACCGGGAGTCGATCAGCGACTTCCTCGGCAACATCAATCCCGAGACCGGATACCTCGACTGAGCCTCAGATGTGCACGACGAAAGGTGATTCTCGGGCAGCTCAGTGCAGGCCCGGCATGTCGACCTCGTCGGATGTCTTGTCGTCGCGCAGGCCCTTCCAGCTCGGGTGACGCAGGCCGCCGCCGGTGTACTCGCGGTACTCGACATCCCCGACGAGCCGTGGCTCGACCCAGTGCGCGCCGCGGGCTTCCTGCGCGGGCGCGGCGGCCGCGAGCGGGCTGGTGGTTCGCTCGATCGAGGCGAGCTGCTGCCGCAGCGCACGCCGGTCGGCGGTGGTGAATCCGGTTCCGACGGGGCCGATGTAGACCAGGCGGCGATCGTCGTAGGTGCCGAGGAGCAGTGACCCGACCCCGTTCCGGGCGGTGCCGGTGCCGTCGACCCAGCCGATGACGATGGCTTCGGTGTTGTTTCGGATCGGGGTCTTGATCCAGGAGGGGGAGCGGCGGCCGGGCCGGTAGGTTGAGTCGGCGCGTTTGGCCACCACACCTTCGAGTCCGTGTTCGCGCGCGAGGTCGAGCATCATCTCGCCGTCGATATCGGCTTGGTGCGGCGGAACCTGCACCCGGGGCCCGGCGTCACGAGATTGGTGGGCATCGGCCGGCGCTCGAGGTAGGGCAGGGAGGTCGTCGACTGGCCGTCGACCTCGAGGACGTCGAACACGAAGTACGACACCGGCGTCGCGGCGCGGAGCTGCGCGGTGGGCCGCTGTACGTGTATGCGGCGTTGCAGCCGGCTGAATGACGGCCGGCCCTTTTCGTCGAGGGCGACGACCTCACCATCGACGATGCCGTCCCGGCCGCTGAGCGTGGCGGAGAGCGCTTCAACCAGTTAAGGGAAGGTTGTTTTGGCCTCGTTGCCGTTGCGGCTGAACAGTCGGCACTCACGGCCTCGGACGACGGCAATCGCGCGCTGCCCGTCCCACTTCCACTTGAATGCCCAACCGTGCCCTGACGGCACCTCGCCGAGCGTGGCCAGCATCGGTGAGGCCGCCTTCTGCGGGGGGCATGTAGCGAGTGTGCGCCAGACCGGGCCTCGCTGCGATCTCAGAAGAGGGCCTGGTTGGTCAGCGTGTACCAGGCCGTTTCCGCTAGAAACTCTGCATGACACTTGACCCGTTTGCAGATTTGCCCGAACTGCCGGCAGATCCTCGAGACCTCCAATGGCAGCTCTTGGTCATCACACAGGCGAACGTGTTCTTCTCAGTGCAGTACAACGCCGCGATGCGCAAGACTCTCGGATTGCCGGTGGAGGAGCAGAAGGCGGTGCCGTTGACACTCCGCGACTTCATGGACTACCTCGGCCGTCACGGGACCAGCCCGTGGACGTTGTTTCCGAAGGTCAAGCGAGTGATTGAGCGGATGACCCATGCGGGACACCTTGACCATCTGACGAACGCGACGGGCACCCCAGCGCTCGGGAACGCGTATTGGACGATGGGCGAGGGCGCAACGCAAGCCCAGCGTGCCGGATTCCTGCACTTCTCGGAACTTGTTGGACCTGATCTGATCATCAGGGAATTCGGTGCGGCCACGATCCCAATCACGGGAACGAGCGAGGACGGTGATGTGGTTGTGGGAACAGGGCTCGCTCTCGACGAACGGCATCTGCTCACAAACGCGCATGTCGTCAAGGACATGGTGCTCGACAACGAGTTCGAGACTTCAGTTGTCGGACCGCCGGGAATGGTAGGTACACCGGCGTCTGTGGACTCGTGGCATGTTCGGCTGGTGAAGGCGCATGTGCTGGAGGACGATGACGCCACAGACATCGCCGTGGTGGAGGTTGAGCCGGGGCCTGAAGGCCGGGGGCTCTTTGCCGCGCGTGGGGTTGCGTTTCGGGATCCGGAGTGGGCAGATCAGGTTCTGAACTTCGGATACCCACCGGTCCCGATGTCGACGGCGCCGTCGTTGGTCGTTCATCACGGGGAAGTCGTGAATCCATTGATTCAGTCTTTCCACGGCAGCCCAGCGTTTCTGTATTCGGCGGTGACTCGTCCAGGAAACAGTGGCGGTCCAATCGTGGCGCGGGACGGGCGCGTCGTGGGTTTGGTTGCGCATGATGTCTATGACCGGGCTCGCCCAGACGTCGCTCCCTACTATCGGGCAATTCCGGGAAGCGTCATTCGCGATGCTCTGCAACAGTTGGGTTTTGGGGATTCTATTACCTGGGAGGACTGGAGCTGAGCCGTCTGCGTTGGCCCCTGCGGTGACGGTACGTCCTCGCTTCGAGGTCCGCCGAACGGCAGGACGTCGATCTGGTGACGGTTCGGCCCCCGGCACCGTGGTGGTGTCGGGGCCGCACTGCTTGTGTGCTGGCGGGTAGTTCGGTCGGTCAGCTTTCGAAGAGCGCGTCGAGGCCGGGGATGAGGCTGGTGGGTGGGGTGTCGACGTGCGGGATGGTGACGACGGTCGATGCCTGTCCGACGGTGAATGCTGTGGCGTTGGGCAGGCCCGTGAGGTAGTCGGCGATGCCGGGGTAGTCGGAGACCCACATGGGACTGCCCCCACTTCAGTTGACTCGTGGGCTTCGCGCATCCCGGCCCGCCGAATCCGTCGCCGGTGTAGCTCTGCTCGATGGGGAAGTAGCCGCCGGTGGCTGCGAACAGGGTGTTCCATTCGGCGGGTGTCAGTCGTTGGTACAGCTCGGCAGCGAGCGGGGGGGATTCCCGGAAGGTCAAGGAGTCCCGCGCCCGCATGGTGGACCCAGATGCAGTGGATGGCGTGCTGAAGTGTCTCGGAATTCACCAGCTGGTCTCGGAGGTTCCAGAGGAACACTCGCGGCACCTCGGCGGGTTCGCAGTCGGCGAGGTGGTCGCAGAGCAATCCTTCCCATGTGTCGTAGTCGAGTTCTGCCGCTGGCGAAGTCTGCATCGAGCGATCGTATTCCGTCGATCCGTGTTCGTCACCGGTCTGCGGTCTTTGCACCGTCGGCGGGGTGCTGCGGAGCCTTGATCGGCGCCTGCGCCTCGGAACAAGACCCTGAACTGCGGAAACGCTCTTGTATGTGACGGATGAGTCGATGATGTCGAGCAGGTGCTTGGCGACGGTGAGCGCATCGGCGACGTCGGACCGTCCGAGCGCGTCGGCGACGTGGGAGAAGAAGTCGGCGGTCGTCGCGGCCGCGGTGATGATGAAACGGGTCGTGCTGAGCATGGGCGCCCCTGGGATAGGGCCCGGGTTCTTTTCCGGACTTATCCGTTGGCGCGAGATGGCCAGGAACTAGGAGTACGGCGGCAGGCGACCACCTTCGTGTGCTCGTGTGGGGCTGTGTTCATTGCTCGCCGGCGGGTGGTGGGTGATGTCCGGAATCGGGCTCTGAACACGTCGGTGGATCTGGATTTCGGGGCGGCGCGTGCGTTCCGTCTGGAG
>NZ_SKCH01000042.1 GCF_005434945.1 Prescottella subtropica
AATGCCCCCAACCCCGCCGCTCCTGCCCCGCCTAGGCCGTCCGGGACCGAGGTTCGGCGACCCACCCCACCTTCTCGCCTCCCGGCGAGCGGACCGCGGCAGGCGCAAGCCAAAACCCCGGGGTTTTGGAATATCTTGCTCTGTCCTTCTCCTGTTTCCGGTGCCGCCCGGCGGTTTCGCGGTCGCGTAAGGATCGGCTGCGGCGATTCGCGGCGAACCGTCGCGCCCACACGTCGGGGCTATACCCGGAGTCAGAAGGCAAGAGGTCGCGCAGCGGCCTCGCGGCAGCACCCGCTCTTCCGTTCTCAGGACGAGGCAGTCCCATCCCCTCGCGCCGGTGTCGCATGCCGAGAAATGCTCGGCGCCGCGCGACAACTGGCGCCCGCGAACCGCTGTACGGCGCTCCCGGGACGCGAACCCCGAACACCAGCACTTCGCCGGCCGCCACCGGACCGCCGCCTCGGAGAGGGAAGGGACGACCGCCGTCGCCGCCCTCCGGGTGCGTCCGGACGCGGGCGCGGATACGCCGGTCGCGGGAGGAGTGTTCGGGCGCCGAGGCGACGACCGGAACGTGCAAAGGATCGATCCGCATTCCCGCACCATGTGCCGTACCCGGCCTACCTCCCGCAGCCGATCCCGCCACGTTCCGCACCAGCGTTCTCACCCGGCCGTGGTCCCGAACGGCCCACTGAAAAATCCCACACACCTCATGCACTATGAGTGGACTTTTGGCGCGACGAAATAAGATTCGCGGCATGAACACCCCGTCGTCGTCGCACGAGAACACCGAAACCACAGGCGGAAACACCGCGAACACACGCGACGACGACGGTGCGGATCCGGGAATCTGCCCGTGGTGCCAGCAGCCGGTTCCCGCGCATGTCGGACGGGGCCGGCCGCGGGTGTGGTGTTCGGATCAGTGCCGCCGCGACGCCCACAGCGCCCGCAAGGCTGCCCGCACCGGCGCCGTCGGCATCCAGGTGATCCGGCAGACCCGCACCATCGAGAAACCCGTTCCGATGCCCGTGGTCGAGTACCGGGACCCGTCCCCGACCGCGACCCCGGCCCGCTATCTCGACGACCACGACATCGCGATGCACGTCCTACGCAACTCAGACCTGCTCGCGAAGATCCTGGACTCGTTCAGCGCCGGACTCGGTCCCCGCCTCACTGGCCGGCAACTGACCGGCCCCCTGCACGAGGCCGCACTCCGGCTCGCCCCACGACTCGACGACTACCGCCGAAACGTCACCCCGAAACCGCCGGAACCCGCCGCCTCCCGCGCCGATACGGCAGGGCTGTCGCGGCAGCAGCGCCGCGCACTCGAACGTCTCCAAGCGAAGAAATCGCACTGAATCGAACCCGCCGATCGACACGAAACCATGCCCGCACCGCGAGAAGGGACACGCCGGTGACCGACAACACGCCCCGTCACATCGTCGACTGGACGATCCGGATGGACCCACCGAACACCGCCGAAGCCGTCGAACAACTCGGCCGCTACTTCCGTGCCACCGGACAGCGCACCTACCGCAACGACCTGCCACCGCTGACGCCCGACGACCACAAGACCGCGCTCGCGCTCGTCGGGGAGCTCCGCCGCTGCGTCGAGGACCAACGCCACGCGATCATCAAATACGCGCTCGCCAGCGGCCTGTCCTGGGATCAGATCGCCAGCGCCCTCTACTCCGACGTCGACGAACTCCGCGAACGCTACCGAGCCCGCATCGACCACGAACTCGGCCCGTAAACAGGCGCAGCCCCGGCACCTGGACGCAGATCCGGCTGCAACAGTAGGTAGCGCAACCCGACGTCAGCACTCTCGCTGTCGCTGCGGTAGTCCCGCCAGTTGCACCGGTACGCCGAGGCGATCGGCAGGCATTCTCCGATCCGGTCGCCCTTGAGCTGCCAGGCCAGCGATCCAGCGTCGACATCGCGGCCGTCCCACAGTCGGAACTCATGCGCCTGGGACCGTGCGCTGCAGCTGCGTTCGCCCCAAAACGGGTAGTTCGTCAGTGTCAGCGATGCGCCCGCATCGACGATGTCGTCGAGGATCAGCCGTTCGACCCGTTGCACGTCCCTCCAGATCTTGGAGGCATCGAGGTCCGGTGCGCCCGAGGCCGGCAGGTCGAATTTCTCCCCGTCGATGCTCACCCGTAGCCGCTTCTTCGGGTACTTCAACTCCAGCGCGATGCGTTGGCCCGCCAGCTCGCCGAGCACATCGACCGACAACCGGCGTAGACCTCCCACCGGCTCGCTGACCGTCACCTTCTTCTCCAGCCGCAGACGCTGCATGTCCTCGGCGAGCACCAGCCCCAACGCGAGCTGGAAGTCGCTCTCGGAATGAAACACCGGACGCCGGCAGGCCAACCGCTCCATCCACGACTGCACGTACGGCGCAAGATCGAGCACACATCCTCCACTCCGAACAGAAACCAAGACCGGACGGAGAGTAGGTGAGAACGCCCGGACGCCGGGATACCTGATATGGCTTGGCTCGGCGTACCCGAATAATTTTGTATATGGCTCGGCGTGTCGGACCCGAACATCGATCTTGGTGTGGCACTCTGTCCGGCATGGACACAGCGGGGGCACTGCTACTGAACGACGCGCAGTGGGCCGAGGAGGTGCTGCTCCCGCACCGTCCCCATGCGACGAACTATCTCGACCGCGGCCAGTACCGGATGAGCCGAGAAGACGCCCTGACGATGCGCTACGTCGAACACTCCCCCCACGCCCTGCTCGGATCCATCGTCATCGACTGCGACCACCCCGACGCCGCGATGCGCGCGTTCGAGCAGCCCCGGGATCATCCCGCGCCGAACTGGGTCGCCCAGTCCCCCTCCGGACGCGCGCACCTCGGCTGGTGGCTCGGTTCCAACCATGTCTGCCGCACCGACTCCGCCCGACTGACACCACTGCGCTACGCGCACCGCGTCGAAACCGGTCTCAAACTCTGCGTCGGCGGCGACTTCTCCTACGGCGGGCAGCTCACCAAGAACCCCATCCACCCCGACTGGGAAACCATCTATGGGCCCGCCACCCCGTACACACTGCGCCAGCTCGCCACCATCAATACTCCCCGGCAGGCTCCGCGGCGGCCCGACCGCGCCGCGGGCCTCGGCCGCAACGTCACCATGTTCGACACCGCCCGCACATGGGCCTACCCCCAGTGGTGGCACCACCGCAACGGCACCCTCGACCAGTGGCTACTCCTCGTACTCCAGCACTGCCATGCCATCAACACCCAGTTCGCCGACCCCCTGCCCTTCGTCGAGGTCCGTGCGACCGCCCACTCCATCGGCAAATGGATCTGGCGAAACTTCGACGAGGCCGCCTACCGCGCCCGCCAAGCCCACCGCGGAAGCAAAGGCGGCCGAGTCATGACCCCTGCAAAGATCGAGGCCAACCGGAAACGAGCCACCAAGTTCGACGAGAAGGCCATGTTGGAGGCGATCATCTGATGCCCGGAGCGAAGCATCCTGTACGCCGCAAGATGACAGCACGCGAAGCCGCCGAACAGTTCGGGGCTTCAACACGAACCATCCAACGGCTGTTCGCTGAACCGAGAGATGAGTTCCTCGAGCGGGCGAAAGTGCGCCGTGACCGTGTCGTGGACCTGCGGAAGCAAGGCATGAAATACAAGGACATCGCCGAGGCGATGGGCATCTCCACCGGTGCCGTCGGTCGAATCCTGCACGACGCCCGCAAACTCGAAGAGACGGGGGGCGCGTCGCAGACGCCTGCCGAAGACGACGAAGTTGTCCTCTCTTAGATGCAGATCAGCACCATGTTTTCTTTCTCTCATGCATGAAGGCCTGCATGTTAGATTGCATACATGACTTCTTCCATACCTGTTGTGGCAGTCGCCAACCAGAAGGGTGGAGTCGGAAAGACCGCGGTCACGCTGGGGCTCGCGTCAGCGGCCAGCGCCGCCGGAATTCCCACGCTCGTGGTGGACATGGACCCGCAGGGGAACTCCACGACCGGTCTCGGCATCACCGACACCGAGTTCACGGTCAACGATGTGCTCTACGCCGACCAGCGAGGCATCGCCGCCGAAGCAGTCGTCGAGACCTCATGGCCGGGCGTCTCCGTGATCCCCGCCGATCTCTCTTTGGCGCAGCGTGACGCCGACCAGCAGCTCGGCGCGGAGATGCGACTGCGCAAAGCCCTCGACTCCCCCGACCTCGCTGAGCGTTTCGGCCTGGTCCTCGTCGACTGCCAGCCGAGCGTGGGCAAGCTCGTGTCCAATGCCCTGATCGCAGCGACCGGTGTTCTGATCGTGACGGAGCCGAGCATCGACGCCAGCGCCGGCGTCGCCAACGTTATGGACACGATCGAGACAGTCCGCGAGCACTACAACCCAGACCTCGAAGTCCTCGGAGTGGTCCTCAACAAGGTCCCACCACGTAGCCGGGAAGCCGACTTCCGGGCCGCCGAGCTCGGCGACGCCCTCGGAGAGCGACTCTGGGATCCGGTCGTACCGATGCGAACGGCCCTAACCGAAGCCCGCGGCGCCCGCGCCCCTATCCACTCGTACGGCAGCCGCGCCGCCGACCTGATCGAGATCTTCGACGAGTACCTGACTCGCATCGTGAAGAAGGGATGACCATGCCCGCCAAGCATCAGCCGGCCGGCGCCTTCGGCGGCAAGAAGCTGACCAAGGCCCCCGGTGCCGACACCCACCCCCTAGCACCGAAGAAGTCCGACGCGCCCCTTGCCGAGCCAGCAAAACTGACGCAGTTCTCAGCGCGCCTCGACCCGGAACTCCTGCGACAGGTGAAGATTGCAGTCGCCACCCGCGGAACCACCTTGCAAGCCGCCACAGCCGAGGCTTTCGAGCTATGGCTCGACCAAAAACAAGCCTGATCTGCGCAGATGACAAGCTGACTTGCTGTAAAGAATGGTTGTTACCAATCATTCTTTACAGCAAGTCAGCTTGCTAGGTTCTCTTGCGCGCACCGCATCAACAATGCGCCGACCATCCCCGGAACGGCACGCCGACGCAGCTCCACCGGGACCCACTGCGCCGGCAAGGCGCTCGCGTAGGCATTGAGTCCAGTGAGTAGCAGACGCCCTACTCACTCCGTTCCTGTCACCGACGCCGGATTCACACACGCGCAGAACAGATCACAATGGCTGTATGGCCTTGAGCAGAGATGGCCGACCGAAGACTGCAGTACGGAGGCCCCGGCCAACGGAGACTACGTCGTGGGCGAGCACACCATCAGTGCGCTCACGAATGCAACGCCAACAAAGCCGTGACACCAAGCCGGAGCTGGCAGTTCGCCGTCTACTGCATCGTGACGGGCTGCGATACCGCGTCGACACAGCCCCGCTGGAGAACCTGCGTCGGCGTGCTGATGTTGTCTTTAGGTCGGCCCGCGTTGCGCTGTTCATCGACGGCTGCTACTGGCACGGGTGTCCGACCCACGGCCAGCGCACAACCACCGTCAACGGGACCTACTGGCGTGAAAAGATCGAAAGAAATCGAGCACGAGATCGCGACACCGACCGGCAACTTCGCGCCGCCGGCTGGCTCTCGCTTCGCGCGTGGGAGCACGACGACCCGAGGGAGGTCGCCGAAATGGTGATCACCGAGGTAAGAAGTAGGACACGGGTCCGCCAAAGCGAAAGCATGCATGGGCCGGGTTCTCCCTCCCGTGAGATGGCGTCAGGAGAAGCCCGATCGTGAGCTTTCAGTTGCACTAGGGCCAGATCCGGTTCTGACCGAGACCGAGGGCGGCGCGTTGTCGTGCCGCGTTAGTCAACTTTCGTCGTCTCGCTCCAGGTCGTCAGCCAATGACCTCAGAGCAGTGGGCATTCCCGGGTGGTCTTCGAGACCGTCCTCAGAGAGCTGGTGCCGCACTCGCCGGATGGACGCGTCGATATCAGAGACCTCGGCTGACACCGAGGACACGACGCCGCTGCCAGCGACAAGATTGAGCCCCTGTAGGACGTCAATGAGCCGTTGCGCGAGATTCGGTTGTCTGGAATGCCAGCGCACCAAACATCGGTAGACGAAAGTCAACGCCTCAGCCCGCCCGTGCGGAGACACTCGCGATGCAAGTATGTCCATGTATGCGTGGAGGTCGACCACCGCGGGGTCAATTCCAAGGCGTGTCGCTACTGGTTCGATCTTGGCGGCAATCTGCTCAGCACTGGGACCCCCAGCCACCCCTGGGGCGACGATCGTCGCTTCGCTCAAACCCTGGCCTGCGGCGGCATCGAGTTGTCCGACTTTGGATTCCCACGCGGCGGCGGTCACCTCGAATGCGGCGCGTGGTGCCTGTCGTTCTCGTATGACAATGTCACCAGGCGAGTTGGTTGCCTTGTCGTTCGCTCCTACATTCTTCGTGTCTACCCGGTGCCCGGACGGACCTTGAGCGAGTTCGGCCTCCATCAGGCCGGCGAGGAGATACTGCTCGAAAGCGCCCCCACTGCCCTGTTCCAGTAGGCGCTCCCGCAGACGCAAGAAGTTGGCGAATGTCAGCCGCGACGCGGCAATCTCCACCCACGGAGGCATCTTGGATGCCTGGTCGAGCATGGTGTCGACAACGCCGATGACGAATGCCCGAACCTGATCGAGGGTCGTGCCCTCCTGAGACTGCCACTTGACGAAGTCCTTCAGTGAAGGGTTCCGGACCTGTTTGGACAGATAGCCGCTGCGGAAACTCGAGGACTGCAGAGGTCCTTTAGTGGCCGGAATCTGTCGCGGCTGAAGGATCTCATTGCACAGATGGTCACTGGCCCCGCGGTCGCCGTGGAGACGCCCCGTCTCGCTCAAGTCACCGCGGGAGGGGTCGACGACGTTCAGCACTCTCCCCTCGGTGAGAGAGAACTGGGCAATGGTGAGCGCAGCTTCCGCAGCTTGGCTGGCCTGCGGCGGGTCGAGGCGGAGCGGCGCCACTACCGCGTCGAGAACTTCCCGTGTCTCGTCCCCGATCGCTACAGTTTCGCGGGCCTCTTTGTCAGCCCGCGCTCGAAAGATGCTCTCAAGGTCCTTCTTCACTTGTTGGCTGCGGGCCGGGTACGACGAAAAACGTGAGGTTGCCGTTCCGGCATCGATCGAGTGAGATGTCCCGTTCTCTGTCACGCGACAGCCATCCTGCGATCCTCTGCCGTTTGGCCAGAATCAAGAAGAGTGCTCACGACCGCGGACCCGACCGCGCGCGCCAACTGCACCGGGACAGCATTTCCGATTTGCCGGTACTGGGACGAGCTGCGACCCTGCCATGGCATGTCCAGAGGGAAGCCCTGTACTAACGCGGCCTCCTGGCGTGTGATCCGCCGTGCACCGGGGACGATGCCGCTGCGGGGAGCGCCACCTGCCAATAGGTGCGCGTGATACGTCGGTACCACGCTGTCGCCGTCCAGCCAGGGCGTCTTGTTGCCACCCATCGAGGCCAAGAGTGTGGGTACAAGGCCATTGGGATTGATCGGCCGGCCACCGCCGTTCCAGAGATGGCCGTCCCATGGCGACGGGCGCAGATCCGGACTCTTGGCGTAGGTGACAATCGCCCTATTTGGCTCGCCAACCAGGCATTCGGGGTCAAGCAACTCCTTTGCCGTGACCCACGGCTGTGCCGCGTCAGGGCCGTGGGTGGGCGTCGGCCATGTGAAACCCGGCTTCCTAGTGCCAACGACGAGCAACCGTTGACGGCGTTGCGAGACACCGAAGTCCGCCGCGTGCAGTATGCGCCAGTGCACGTCGAAGCCCAGTTCGCGGAACTGTTCGATCGCTTGTTCCAGAACAGCCAGCTGGGCACCTTTAGCCAATCCCGGCACGTTCTCCATCAGGAACGCTTCCGGCTTGACCTCTGCCACAACACGCAGGAACTGCGGGATGCCGTCACGCTCATCGAGAACGCCACGCCGGTGGCCACCCATTGAATACGGCTGACACGGAGGACCACCAGCGACGACTGCAACATTCCCTCGCAGGCTGCGGAACGAATGTGCTGCAATATCGCCCTCGAACACCTGAATTGGTGTGTCGGGAGAAAACCGGGCATGAGCCGCGGTGTACGTGGCCAGCGCGTCCAGGTCCATCTCTGACGCGCCGACAACATCGAGACCAGCCGCTGCCAAGCCTTGGCTAAGCCCCCCAGCGCCAGCGAAGAGGTCCAGGGTCGGCAAATCAGTCACGAGCACCACCAGATCCTTCCACACCGAGCTAACCGTCTCGAAGCATGACGCACTGCACCGACACACGGCGCGGAGCTGCCCATACCCAGACGCTTAGGCACCGTCCGTCTCAGTTCCTTGGTAGTGAGACAGTCACCCGCCGGAGAAAGCCGGACCGGATCACCCCAGGTCACAACGTCCCATAAGTTGATTCCGAAACAGTGTGTCGAAACCTCGCTACGGGAACAACTTTCGATACACTGCCGTGCGTGGATCTGGGATATGCGCGGGTGTCGACGACCAAACAGGACCTCGAGCGGCAGATCGACGCCCTCACCGCCGCTGGCATCGCTGGCGACCGGATCTACGTCGATCGCAAATCCGGGGCGACCACCGACCGCCCCGGCCTGACCGCACTGCTCGAGTACGCCCGCAACGGCGACGTCATCGTCACTCACACGCTCGACCGGCTCGGCCGCAACGTCCGCGACACCCTGAACCTGATCCACCACCTGCGTGAGCGTGGCATAGGGGTGCGCAACCTCGCCGACCCGATCCGCATCGACTCGAGCAACCCGGACGACCCGATGGCACAGCTGGCTGTCGTACTGCTGGCACTGTTCGCCCAGATGGAACGCACCTACGCCCTCGAACGTGCAGCCCACGCCCGCCAAGTCGCCACTGCGAAAGGCCGGCGCACCGGCCGCCCGTCGGTGGTCAACGAATCCCAGATCGCCCATGCAGCCCAGCTCCGCGACGCCGGCGCCACCGTCGCCGAGATCACCGCCAAGACCGGACTGACCCGCTCCACCCTGTACCGGCACCTACCGTCGCGGCCGTCCGAGCCGGTCACCGTCGCGCCCGCACCCGCGGCCCCGGAGGAGGACGAGAGTCCTGTTCCGGCAGAGGTTTCCACGTCCAGTCCAGGTGCGGACCAGTTAACGTGCCCGACCTGCGGGTATCGGCCATCAACTCGGAAGGATGCGGGCCCCCATCTCGACGATCTCACCATGGTCTGGTTGCACATCGGCTCAGGTGGGCGGGTCAGCGAGCATCGGCATTGTGTCCGTTGCCAACCCCACCAGCAGGTCACGGCGATCAACTGCAGTCGCTGCGGCGACGGGCCGCTGGTCATCGGCGGCGAACCCGCCGCCGATCCACCCGTAGCCGTCCTCAGCTGGCTCGAAGATCAGGGTTGGTCTACGGACCCGAATCTATTGTGCACCAATCACTCCTGACAGTTGAGTCAGAGTTCGAGACCGGTTTTCGAGACAGGACACCTCAAGGTAGAGAGCATCCGTGGCGGTGGCCCGGGTGGCATCCTGGAAGGGTTCGATTCTGAGACACATCCTGCTGGGAGCTCGTCAGGACGTACGCTGATCCTGAAAGCACGAAGGGCGCGCCACTACCTCTAGTGGCGCGCCCTTCGTTCGCTGCTGAGCCTGGTGGAAACTGATCGGGCTACCGCGGTCACACGCGGCTCCGATCCCAGCCCCGGAGGTCGATCGTCGGTGGTATCCGGCTCGACGTCTCCATACAGCACCCATCCCGTCACCGCAGGTACATCGGCTCGTTTCCCCTGGGCTGGGACACCATCCCCCGAAGGGGCTCCAACCGGAAGAACAATCCCGAAGCGGAGAGTCCTGGGCTAGGGCAAGCCCTCCGCCGGTGAGCGGAGGTCCCAACCGGAGTCTCTCCTCTGAGCTGTCGCAACAGTAGCAGGTCGCGACCAAGATCGTCAACATCCGTCTTGACACTAGTAACTTGAATTAGTATTATGTCCGACCCCAACACCTTTGTGTTGAAATAACATACCCGTTTATATAGACATGAGGGGTACCTTTACGCTGAAGACAGCGGTGCCCTTATGGCTATAACTAGAGAGGTCGCTTAGACAACGGTGGATACCAAGGAGGGTTTGGCGAGCGCGGTGGACGGGCTGGAGGACCTCCTCGGTGCGCTGGAAGGGGAAACTCCGACCCGGTCAGCAATCACCGTGTCGACGGCATCGCTCGATGCCGCGCGAGAGCTTGCCATGTCGACGCGGCGGATCGACACCCCCGTTCGCAAGTCGTTCGTGCGGCCAATGACCGAGGACGCAGGACCTGTCGCGCCGCTCGCGCGTATCTACAGCGGCGGGCGCAGCGGCGTCGTGGCGGTGAAGCTGTACCTCGCGCTGGTCTGGCGGTGCTCCTCGGCACCGTTCTCGACCGATAAGCCCGCTCGGGCCTGGGCCACCCTGCTCGACCTCAAGGACCCGGAGGGCAAGGGGGCGCGACGCGTGAAAGACGCGATGCGCACCCTTGAGGCTGCGGGGCTGATCACACTGACTGAACAGGCCGGCTACCCGAACATCGTCACGCTCCTCGACGAGTCCGGCTCAGGTGCGGCGTACGGGCTTCCCTCGACCGGGTACAGCTTCGCGAAGGCCCACAACGCCACCAAAGATCAGCGCGCAGCTCAGATGTACTTCAAGGTGCCCGGGAAGCTGTGGACGCAAGGGTACATGCAGGCTCTCAGCGGTCCCGAACTCGTCATGCTGTTGATCCTGCTCGCCGAGAAGGGCGGCGAAGGGGCGAAAATCTGGTTCAGCACGAGCGAGTTCCCCGCGCGCTACAACATCTCCGCCCAGACTCGCGCCACAGGAACACATCGCCTCCAGAAGCTGGGCCTGCTCCGTGTCGAACGGGAAAGCCTGTCTTCAGGCCCGAGACCCACAACCTTCGACACCCAGCGCCGCCGGAACGTCTACCGCCTGACGGACAAGGCTCAGAGCGAACCAGCTGTCACCGTGGCCACCTCCAGTAGAAGGCGCCGGGGCAAGAAGAAGCCCGCGGCGAACCCGTAAGACCAATTCCCGAGCCAACCTCTCGAGAATTGGAGATTCCATCCAGCGGAGTGTCGAGCGTCACATCTTGGGTGTGGAACGGAAATCCGCCCCACTGTCGTGTCATATGCATGACCGCTATCGCAACGACTGACGTAGCCGCAGCTGACGACGATCCGGACGGAGGAGACATGGACCACGCCGAAGACATGGGCGTCGTACTCGATCCGCAGGATGAGCGCGCCGATCCTGACTGGTACCCGTCTCTGGGGAACATCTCCGCCGGGTTCTTCTTCAAGGCCGTACTGCGCGCGCAGGATCCGACGCCGCCGGAGTACGTCACGGTCCCACTTCCCCCGCGAAGTGGCGAGCCGGTGCTGGAAGTCGCTATCTCAGAATGGAACATGCTGTGGGAGGCGGCCCAGTTCCGTCGGCGGATCGTCGGCGACGACCTGCCCCCAGAACTGGAGAAAGTGGCCGACCGCGGCGACGTCAACGTGGTGTTCGTGCCGCGCACGAAGTCCCGCTACCACGAGCATTCGCCGCTGTTCCACCTGCTTCCCCGGGCTGTCGCGGAACGACACGGCCTTCCCCTGCTGCCCTCCGGCCAATGGCCTTTCCTCGCCGACAGGATCAACCCGGACAGCTACCTGCCGCACGATTTCGAGACCAGGCTCTCGCGGGCGTGGGCCGGCACCGTGTGGCGGCATCTGATGCCCATGTCCCCCATGCGGGGCTTTGCCGGCTCGGATCCGATCCGGCTGCTGGCGCACAACCTGGACTTCTGGATTCCCCCGGTCAACCAGGTGATCCAGGATGGGCTACGCGATTTCTCGGTTGTCGACAACGGTGCGCCCACAGGTCCGGCAGTGCTTGAGGACGGATCGCTTCTCGAGGGTGCGACCGTGGAAAATCCCCGGATGGGCGGCACGTTGTGGGCCGGTGAGGAGGAGGCTGCCGAGATCACCCGCAGGACTGTCGAGGAGGCCGATGCCGACGGTCGTCTGCGGGGCATCCTCGATGCCGTCCGCTCCAACCGGGTCGAAGACGACTTCTCCCCGCATTGGACTCGTGCTCGGGAGGACTTCGAGCGGAAGCTGTATCGCAAGCGTTCGAAGGTCAAGGTCAGCTTCGTCGAGCTGCCCGACACCATCCCGGTGCAGGGGCCCGAAACCGAGATCGTCGATCGGACGGTGTACGGCGACTTTCTGACACTCCTCAACGAGCGTGACCGCGAAATCGTGGTCCTGCTCTACAGCGGAGTCACCAAGCTGACCGAGATCGGCGAAATCATGGGGTACCGCAACCACAGCGCTGTCTCGAAGCGGCTGAACAGGATCCGCGAGCAGGCCGCCCGAATCTTCGACGTGGAGTAGACCTCCGCATGCGCACAAACTCAGCGCTAAAGATCAAAACCCCGGTGACATGCACTACGTGCAGAGGCCGATCCGGGGTCTTCACAGAAGATCGTACAGCACTTCTACAGAGCCCCTATAGAACCCGGAGTGAGATGCACAACCGTTCCACCGCCCTGATCCAGAACCTGCACACGCTGCTCACCCCCGAACGCCTCGCGCCGTACAAGGCCGCGGCCGGCGGGGATGTCGAACGGGCACTGGATCTCTACGAGTGGAACAGCAAGGTCAGCGCCGCGGTATTCGAAGACCTCGGCTACCTCGAAGTCGTCCTGCGCAACGCCTGCCACAACCAGCTCCACCAGTGGAACCACCGACAGAACGGTGATCCCCTTTGGTATCGCCACTCGGTGTTCGGACCGGCGTCCCAGGACGACATCGGCAAGGCGCGGCAGCGGGCCACCCGCGGCGGACGCCCGGAGTTGCCCGGCCGGGTCGTTGCCGAGCTGATGTTCGGCTTCTGGAGGTTCCTCCACGCCAGAAGCTACGAGGCCACGCTGTGGACCCCGTGCCTTCGCCTGGCATACCCCCACCTGCAGCCCCGACGACGCCAAACCGTCTACACCCGGCTCGATCACCTCAACACCCTCCGCAACCGCATCGCCCACCACGAACCAATCCACCGGGCACAGATTGCTGGCACCGGGAAAGACATCGCCGGCCTGCACAGCGAACTGCTCGAGGTGCTCGGGTGGATCGATCCCGTCATCGCAGACTGGGTTCGCGCGCGTAGCGACGTGCCCGCACTACTCCACGCACGCCCCCGCTGACATTCAGCAAGAGGTGTGGCTGGGGTCGTGGCGCCCGAACCGCCGCCGACGCTCCGATCCAAGTCCACGCTGTCGTCCAGTGGTGGGACGCTTCGACCATGACGCAGATCCGGGTGACGGTGAGCCGGTGGCAGAGCCGCGGGCCGTGGTGGCAGGGCCGACGACGCCTACCGGGTCTCGAACTCGACATCGACATCGACATCGACATCGACGGGCACGGAACCACCCAGACCTACGGCACCCGCGACCTCGACGATGCCCGTGCGATGGTCCTCGAGTACCTCGACACCGTGGGCGCCGCGGTGCCGGCCGACGCCGTGATCGAGTGGGTCGAGACCGGCACCTGACGACTACCCGCCGCCGGCGGCGCCGGCGTGAACACCATCCGCTTGCTCCGCGACCGCGGCACCGCCGCGTGCACCCAATGCCCCCAACCCCGCCGCTCCTGCCCCGCCTAGGCCGTCCGGGACCGAGGTTCGGCGACCCACCCCACCTTCTCGCCTCCCGGCGAGCGGACCGCGGCAGGCGCAAGCCAAAACCCCGGGG
>NZ_SKCH01000043.1 GCF_005434945.1 Prescottella subtropica
GACAAGTCCAACGAGATTCCCGCGGTCAGGCGGTTGATGCGTGGCCTCGATCTGCCCGGTGTCGTCGTCACGGTCGATGCCATGCACACCCAGACGACCACCGCCCGCTGCCTGCGTGAGGAGTGTCGGGCGGACTACGTCATGATCGTCAAGGCGAACCAGCCGGGTCTGCTCGGACGAGTGCAGACGCAACCATGGCAGCAGGTGCCGGTGGTGTGGTCCGATCCGGTCGAACGCGGACACGGACGTGAGGAACAACGCAGTTACAAGATCCTCACCGTGACCAGGGGGTTGGCGTTTCCGTATGCACGACAGGTCGTGCAGGTCACCCGGCGGCGACGCCCGATCGGCGCCGACACCTGGAGTGTCGAGGTGGTGTACGCGATCTGTTCCCTGCCGTGTGAGCAGGCTCCACCGACACTGCTGGCGTCGTGGATCCGGGGGCATTGGGCCATCGAGAACTCCGTGCACTGGGTGCGTGATGTGACGTTCGACGAAGACCGCTCGACCATCCGCGCCGGGCACGGTCCGCAGGTGATGGCGACCCTACGCGCCGGGCACGGTCCGCAGGTGATGGCGACCCTACGCAACGTCGTGATCAGTCTTCACCGCCGAGTCGGGCAGTCGAACATCGCGCAGGCCTGCCGGCGACTGGCTGCGAACCCGCATCGTGCTGTCGGGCTGGTCCTCGAATCCTGAAACCACAGGTCACAGCCTCGCCGATCAACAACTACGGGGCCCTGCGAGACGGACAACCCCGCACCACCGACAGCACTGCACGGTCCCGACGACATCCCCGCGGACACCACACAGGGCGCGATTCGTGACGCCGGGCAGCAGGACCAAGACGTGCCCCTCACCACGGACAACTGGGGAAACGCGCTACTGGGGACCGAGACGGACAACCCCGCACCACCGACCGCCCTACAAGGACCCGACGACATCCCGCCCGAAACTGCCCTTGGAGCCCTCAGTCAACTTGCTGAGTTTCGGGAACAGGTGATCGGGGAAGACACTGCGGACGGAGGGACCGCACAAGAAGTTGGAACCCTCAGTGACTCTCTGAAGCGTGCAGCCGGAGTGCTTGCCATAGGAGCTGTCGGTACTTCGGAAACGGGCATCGGTCTTCCCGCCGCGGCTGCACTCGCAGTTGGGGCTGGTGCTCTTCTCCTCGTCGGAATGGCACTCGACCGCGGTGACGGTCGTGACGTCCTCGGACACTACGCGGATGGAAATGACGGCCGGAGCGGGAAGGACGCTGAGAAGGACGCCCTCGACCAGGAAGAAGCAGAGCGAGGCATCACGATCGAACGGGATCAGGTCCTTGCAAAGGTCGAGGGCACCAAGTACGGCCGCTACTACGACGGGCTGATGAAGAATCCGGACGGCACGTATACCGGTTACGAGGTGAAAAGCAGAACCGCAACAAAGAAGGCTCAGCAGCGTGAGTTCGATGGGCTGGTCTCGCCGGAAAACCCGGCACGAGCCACCTTGAACGGCAAGCCAATCGAGATCACTAGGGTCAGGGATCTCCGGGGATAGAGCAACGTCGCGATGGGAGATGTGCATGTTCAAGTTCGACTACGCCAGCGGGCACCAGTCGATCTCGTACAGGATCGATTCGGTTGATGAGTTCACGCAACCTCTGAACAGGTTTGATGGGCTGAAGCGTTCGACCTTGACGGTGACGAAGGTCCCGGCGGGTCGCTACTTCGAAGACCTCTCCGTCGAGGAGAAGGCACTGATGAACGAGGTCTACGTTCAGGCCGCGGGATCAGCCGATGCGATGTCTGTCGAGGTCCGACTCCTCGTCGGTGACACCTACCGACTCTACGTGGTCGGTCGTCCGGGTGCGCGTGGCAGAGAGCCCGACGTCGAGATCCCGTTCCACGAGGGACGGCACAGATTGCACGTGTATACCGGTGAAGTCTTCACCGCAGACGAAGCTGCCACGATCTTCTTCGAGTGGTGTCGGACCGGTTCCGTGGATCCACACCGGTACCAGTTGCGCGAGTTCGATCTCAACGCGTTCTACGAGGAGAAGACTGACTGACACCGCAGGGCTCCGGACACTCCTATAGATGCTTGTCAAGCCGCGAGTGCCTGTTGTCGGGGTTGGAGGGTGGCCCGGATCAGCGGGTACATCTGTCGGGCGATGTATCGCTTGAGGCAGCGGATGATGTCCTTCTTGGTCCTGCCCTCGGCGGTCCTGCGCTCGACGTACTCGCGGGTCGGTTGGTCGAATCGCATCCGGACGAGGGCGATGCGGTAGAGCGCCGAGTTCGTCTGCCGGTCGCCGGCCCTGTTGAGACGGTGCCGGTTGGTCTTCCCCGAGGATGCGGGGACCGGGCAGACACCGGTCAACGCCGCGAATGCCGGCTCGGAGTGCAGCCTGGCGGGGTTGTCGCCGGCGGTGATCAGTAACTGGGCAATGGTGTCGGGGCCGGCACCGAAGACGGCCATCAAGTCCGGCGCGTGCTCGCCCAGCCTGACTTGGCTCACTTTTCGGTGAGGAATGCTGTTCCAGCCTCGTGACCTGGGGCATCTCGTGTCACTGGTGGCGGTTTCACGCACTAACGGGCCCGGTCTACCCTCGTCGGGTGACGTTCATCAGGCGGGTCCGGACGAAGTCCGGGGCCACAGCGGTGCAGGTCGCCCGCTATGTGGGCGGCCGGCAGGAGATCGTCAAGCACCTCGGGTCCGCGCACACCGATGTCGAACTCGGGATACTCCTCGAGCGGGCCCGCTCGTGGATCGAACCCGATCAACAGGTCCTCGACCTGGATGTCACCCCGCACACGCCGGCGGCGAGTGTGTTGCCGACGGGCAGGGGTCGTTGTTGCCGGCCGTCGACGACCGGCCGGTCGTCGATGCGCCGGGTCGCACCGCGTCGACGGGGTCGGAGGTGCTGCGGCAGGTCCTCGAAACCGTCTACGAGCAGCTCGGTTTCGGTGTGCTCGGCGACGAGGTGTTCCGGGATCTGGTGATCGCCCGGATCGTGGAGCCCGGCTCGAAACTCGACGCCGCCAGGGTGATCCGTGACCTCGGGAAGAACCCGGCGAGCTACGCCACCATCAAGCGGCACCTGCGGTGGATCATCGACCGTGACTACCGGGACCGGATCGCCACGAAATGTTTCGAGCATGCCGCCGAGACCGGCGGCCTGTCGCTGGTCCTCTACGACGTGACGACCCTGTATTTCGAGGCGGAGAAGGAAGATGACCTCCGCAAGGTCGGCTACTCGAAGGAACGCCGGGTCGACCCGCAGATCGTGGTCGGCTTGTTGGTCGACCGGACCGGGTTCCCGCTCGAGATCGGCTGTTTCGAGGGGAACCACGCCGAAACCCACACCATCGTCCCGATCGTCCGGCAGTTTCAGGACCGGCACGACATCGCCGGCGTGGAGATGGTCGTCGCCGCCGACGCCGGGATGCTCTCCGCCGGCAACCTGAAGGATCTCGACGACGCCGGGCTCAAGTTCATCGTCGGCTCCCGGGTCACCAAAGCGCCCATCGATCTGGCGAACCATTTCCATTGGAACGGCGATGTTTTCGTCGACGGGCAGATCATCGACACCGTCACCCCACGGCACGCGAAGAGCACCGTCAACAACGTCCGTCACCGGACCGAACCGGTCTGGGATCCGGTCGGGCATCCGAAGTCGTGGCGGGCGGTCTGGCACTACCGCAGCAAGCGTGCGGTCCGCGACAACCAGACCTTGAATGCCCAGGAGACCCGGGCCCGGGAGGTCGTCGACGGCGGCAAGGCCCCGAAATCGACCCGATTCGTCAAGACCACCGCGAAGGGACGCAGCCTCGACACCGCATCGATCGAGCGGGCCCGGTCACTGGTCGGGTTGAAGGGGTATGTCACCAACATCCCCGCCACCCTGATGGACCCGGAGGAAGTGATCGGCAAATATCACGACCTCTGGCACGTCGAGCAGTCGCTGAAGC
Source organism: Prescottella subtropica (assembly GCF_005434945.1). Taxonomy (GTDB): domain Bacteria; phylum Actinomycetota; class Actinomycetes; order Mycobacteriales; family Mycobacteriaceae; genus Prescottella; species Prescottella subtropica. The sequence goes on from NZ_SKCH01000043.1 coordinate 3,957, forward strand.
ATGTCGAAAACCGACCTGAGAGCCAGACCGATCTTCCACCGCACCCGGGACGCGATCGAAGCGCACCTCACGGTCGTGTTCGCTGCTTTGGCGGTGTCCTACCTGGTCCAACACCGCAGCGGCCTGGCGATCGGCAACGTCGTCAAACGACTCCGGCCTCTCCGTTCGGCGACCATCGCGATCAACGGCACCCGGCACACCTTCCCACCCGAGATCGACCCCGACACCCGCGACCTCATCGACAAGATCACCGGGCCCGGACTCACGCACTAACGAAATGAGCCAACTCAAGTGTCGGGGCCGGCACCGAAGACGGCCATCAAGTCCGGCGCGTGCTCGCCCAGCAGTCGGTCCAGATGAGCGGTGAGGTCCTGGATCTGCTCGGTGAGTAGTTGCCAGCGCCGCGCCAGGACGCGTAGGGCGTACCGGGTGGCCTCCTCCGCTGTCACGGGCGTGTGCGGCGGACGAGTGGCCGCGAGTGCGGCTGTGAGGTTGCTGTTGCTCAGGCCCTGGTAGCGGGTCCGTAGTTCGGTGGGGCCGGCGATGATCATGGCCTTGATCTGGTTGATCGTGGCGGTGCGCTCCCGCACCGCGGAGGATCTGGTGATGCGCAGCACCCGCAGCGACTCGACCAGCCCGTCCGCGCCCTTCGGTGCGGCCGTGGCCCGCCCGGAGAGCACCGCCTCGGCGGCGGAGTAGGCGTCGAAGGTGTCAGTCTTGCCCCTGTTCCTGCGGTCGAACTTGTTGGGTCGGTTGACTTCTCGGACTGTTATGCCCGCGGCGGTGATCTCTCGTGTGACTGCGGCCCCGTAAGATCCGGTGCACTCGACGCCGACGATGGCCAAGCCGGGCCAGGACTGGAGGAACCGGACCGCGGCCCGGTAGCCGGAGGGGGTCGCGGCGATTTGCACGTCGCCTAACGGACGCCCGTGGGCGTCGACGACGGCGACGTGGTGGGTGTCGGCGTGGGTGTCGATGCCGCCGTAGACGGGGAACTGATCGTGGTTCACCATGGAACTGCGCCCTTCTTCTGGTGGGGTGCGCAGCCCGGGTCGGCGTCAGTCAGTTCACTATCGGGATCTGGTCAGACTCCTATCAGGACATGACGGCCCGCCCGTGCTGCACTGTTCGTGAGCCGGGCCGGTCGACACATCCGGGACAGGACAGCCGCTGGTGGCGGCGTCAGAATAGTCGTGAGTCAGACCCGCTCCACGAGACCATCATCGCCCCGCGGGGCTGGGACCGTCACGTCCTTCAAGAAGTCAGACCTACCGGTCCACACCTCAATAGTGAATAGTCCCATTTCCTCAGGTCAGAACCAGTGCGGCGTCGTGGTCGAATGCCGCCACCAGATGCGGAGCAGTGCTCGTCGCATCCGAATGATCACGGGCACCGCGCACGGTTTTCCCGACGATCGCGACCACCCGCCGCCCGCCGACGACGAGCGATCTCGTCCACATCCACGCACCCAACGCCGCATCGAGGGCGTCTGCGTCGAGGCGGGCGAACAGCTTCCGCAGCGTCGACTCCTCCGGCACACCGCCGGTGATCCCGAACGCGGACAACACCTCGGCCGCCTGGTCGGCCGCCCACTGGCCGATCGCCGTGAACGAGCGAGCGCCGGCCAGTGTTGCGGTCACCGACGCCGGCATCTTCGGATGCTCCGCCAGCAACGCCCTGATCTGCGGCACGAACGGATCCACCTTCGAACCCCGAGGACCCCGATGCCGATCCGGAGGTTCCTCACCCCGCAACGCCCGACGGACTGTGTTCCGACCGATCCCGAGATCCCGCGCGATCTGCTTGATCGTGACACGCTCCGACCGATGCAACCGCCGAACCTCCGCCCACACATCCACTGAAATCACCCTCCTAGCCTGATCCAGGGGGTCCATTCCAGTTTGGCGTTAGGGGGTCCGTTCTACTTCGGCATCAACACCCCACAACCAGGAACGAGTCGTGCCCGCAGCCTCATCTTCTCCCATGCCCGTTCCTGTCCTGAGGGGCCAGGGGTTCAGGATAGGGGAGTCTGTCGGGGCTGGTTCGGTCGGCGAAGTGGTGCGCGTGGGCCGGTGACCGCCACGATCAGGATGACGGGCCAGACCGTCCAGAGTAGTAGTGCATCCGAGCAGGGAACCAGGAGCGACACGCCTGCGGTGAGGCTTCCCGACCAGGCAGCAAAGAGCGCTACCGACATCCCCCAACTCATGGACCGGGCCGACACGATGGATGTGGTGCCGAGCAGTACCCCGATCCCGATCAACGCGATTGCCGATACCAGCGTCATCGGTGTTCCTTGTCGTTTGTCTTCGTCTGGCGGGGCAGGGTTGTCATCCAGGGCACCTGCTCGGGAGGACTGTCGGGGACGGGAGGTGGGGTGGGTGTGGTGAGTCGGGTGATCGACGCCGGTGTTCCCAACTCGGCGCGGAGTTCGGGATCGAAGGCGTAGTCGCGTAGGGCGGCGAGCATTACTTCCGGGGCTACCGGGATCAGGGGCCCGACGAGCTGAAACCGTTTCCGTTGTCGCCGCCGGGCGCCCCGGTCCACGCGGTAGACGATGTCGATGCTGTAGCTCGGGCCCGCGGACACGGTCTGTTCCGGGACGGGGGCGATCTCCTCGATCGCATCCCAGGTGATCGAGGCGTGCCGCCACCCGAAGTAGGTGGTCATCCCGGTGGTGGACAGTCGGAATCCGCCCGCCCGCCGGATCGGGTCACGTGCGATCCCGATCGGGATCGCCAGGGCCACTCCCACCGCCATCGCCACCGAGCCGGGGCCGACGAGGATCGCGAGGAATCGGTTCATCTCCATCTCCCCGAACATCACCGGCTGTCTGGCGAGCAACTGCTGGACTATGAACCATCCCGTCCCGCCGAACACTGCTGCTATGCCGAGCATGACGAGTGTGATGGTGACCGAGGTCCGGATCACCGTCTCGGTCCTGTCGACCACGACCGGGTCACGGTCCCAGGGCAGCAGCCGGCTCAGCTCCCGATGGTGGATCATCGACCAGATCACCGGCGTCGCACCGGCAATTATCAGTCCGACCCCGAAGTAGGTGCCGCTGATCACGAAGTACAGCCCGACCGGGCCGGCGAGGAGTGCTGTCCCCCAGCGGGTTGCGATCGAGCGCCGGTTGAACGCCGACGCCCACTGCGGCACCGCACGACTCGATGCCCTGTTCACCGACACTGCTCTCACTTCGCTGCCTCTCGTGCTGCTGCGCCGGCCTGATGGCCGATCCACTGACCTGCCACGGCTCTGGAGGCAGCGCCGGCATTGCTGCCGCGCTGCAGCATCATGGCCGCGACCCACGCCGGCCTGTCGAACTACTTCACACCATCTACACGACTTCGCCGGGTCCTTGGATCATCCCTGCCGCCGGGACGGGTGACCGGGGTGCCATGTCGGGATCTGGTCGGCCGGGCGGGGGAACTTCTTCAGGTCAGCAATGTATGTCTCGTCGGCCGGCGGGATACGCCAGTTCGGCTCGGTGTCGTAGTCGAAGTCGAACGAGTACCGACCGTCGGTGGTTACTCTGGCCGTCGCCGAGAACCACGCCCCTCGACCACCTTGTTCTGCCATGAGGTTGCGTAGTCGGTGCCACTCGAGTGTCGCTTTTCCCCCGCCAGGGATCTTCGCTGAAAGGCTGCCATCATTTTCGACGACCCTTGCAGAGGGTGAAGCAACAGTACCCGCCGAATAATAATCGACGACGCAGTCCTTTTTATACTTCTCGACAACGTTTCGGTAAATCTTTTGCGCGATAGCCTTCTGTGCGTCAAGGATGAGATCCACGCGTCCTCCTTAATTTAGTTCAAAAATTCTTGAGTTTCCACTTCTCCGGAGTTGTCAGTCCAGGTTACCCGGTACGCTTCTGGGCGACGGCTACCCTCCGGGTATTCGATCTCAACGGTCGCGTGCACCTCTCCACCGCTCTCGACAATGTTACGCCATTCCATTTCCATTTTATAGTAGTCGCGGTCACCGCGGCTGTTGAGGACGTCTCTCATTGCGGTGATATTGATTGCTTCACCGGGGCCACCGAACTGTGTACCAAAGATGTGTCCACCTTCATCGCCCGGTTTTCGATCACTCCTTCCCGAGACCCGTTGCTGGTAGCCGTTGCGGGGACCGCCTTCTAGATCGTCGATCCTCCCTTCAGCATGGACGACGCGGCCACGATCATCGGTCTGGAAAGTGTAGTCGCCACCGTCCACCACATAGTTCGTGTTCGGCTGCGGTTTGTTCAACAGTCGGTTCCATTTACCGGTAGTGCCGGAATCAACTTCAACTGTGTCGCTGCCCGGCAGTCTGCCTGCGAACCTATTCTGATCGATCTTTCCGTCGAACGCGCCATGCGTGTCGACATCCCGTTCACCCGTCGTGTCGAGGAGTTCTCCAAGGCCCCGCTCCGCTGTCCGCAACGCTGCTGCACCCGGACGCCCGATCCGCGAACTATTCAGCAGATGCGTGAGTCCGTCGAGCGCGAGTTCCGTCCCTTGTTTGGTTGCTTCGCCCCTGGAACGGGGCCGACCATCATCGTGGTTCGGTTTGAGGATTTGCCGTCCGGAGTCGTCAATGGCGATGGAGTCACCCGGAAGGAAAGTGAATCCATCGATTTCTCGGGTCTCGCCGATGACGATTTCTCGAGAACCGTCATCGTAGTAAGTGATCAAGTCCCCGTTGGGGCGGCTCTCGGTGCCGATCACCCTGCCGGTCGCGTAGGCGACGAGAACGGTTCCGTCCTCGTATGCAGTCTGGAACTGGCCGTTGCCAAGGTCGCTGGTGACGCCACCTTCAGTGTCCCACCACGGGTCCTCTGGCTCGATCGAGTCTTCGAAGGGGTGGACAGTCTGTTGAGTGGCCCCGTTCTCATCCGGGGGCGAGGTGACGATGAACGCCGGCCCTGTCGATTGTTTCCCGTCCGCGTCCCAGCGGGGATATGCAGTAACCGTTCCAGAATCACCGTAGTCGGATGTGACAGGTGCGCTGAGCTGGTCGGCAAGGACCGAATCCATCGCGGGGCTTCCAGTTCCGGCTTCCGCGATTGATGGCTGTGGGCTCGGATCCTGTCCCTCAAGCATCAGGTCCTGCCAGGTGGTTGCCGCTGAGGCGCCTGGCAGTGTTGCCTGTGGTCTTGGGGCGCCCACGTCCTGTCCGGTGGGCCAGCCACTGTTGGTCTGTTTGTTCGCGTTTCGGGGTTTCTTGCGCTGCTCGTCCTCTGGGTCGGCGAGGATCGGATAGGAGGTGTCGGCGTCGGCGTAGACCTGCTGGACCAGGTGACCGCCCCGGACGACGTAGCGGGTCGGGACTGCCCGCCCGGTGGTGTCGTAGGCCCACGGGGCGGCCATGCGGGAGACCTCGGTGCCGTCGGCGTCGAGGATCGATGCCGTGCCGTCGATGTTGACGTCGATGGTGCCGCCGTCGGGCACCGGTGGGGTCTCGATGACGGCCTCGTGGAGCGAGGATTCGTCGTGGACGAGGAACAGGGTCCGTAGGCCGAACTCTTCCGGGACCACCAGCCGTGAGGTCTGTCCGGGTGTGTACCGCATGATCGGGGCCGCGGCCACGCCGACGGCCTGTGCCAGCACCGATTCCGGTGTGCGGGGGCGGCGTCCGAAGCGGGTGGCGCCGGCGACGGTGCCGGCGAGTCCGGTCAGTAGTAGGAGCAGGGTGTGGGGGGTGCCGGCGGGTTCGTCGGTGTCGACGATCTCCGGTGTCCCCGACGGTCCGGGCGCAAGCTCGGATTCCGGTTCCGGGTCCGGTGCAACGGGTGTGGGCACGGTGGCCGGTTCCGCGGTCGGGGCCGGTGTCACGGTGGGCGAGGGCACGTCGGTGGTCGGGACCGTCACCCGACCGCCCTCGACGCGGGCGGGCTGGTCTCCACCGGGGATGGTGGGTGCGGGGAGTCCGGGGACGGGGACGATGTCGGTGCCGTTGTAGGTGGGCATGCGGGTGGGGGCGTTGACCCCGACCTGTGGTCCCGACCCGGACTGCCCCGGATCGTTGCCGGGCAGACCGGGCAGGGGTGCCGGTGCCGCCGTGGTGGTGTGTTGGGGTTGGGGGATGCACGGGTTGATCGGCTCGGGTGGGATCGGCGCCCCGGGAGGAAGATTCGCGATCAGCTGCAGCCAGATCTGGTGGTCGCGGTCCCGGACGGCTTGGCAGTCCTCCTCGGGTGTTGCCACCGCGGCAGGTGGGGCACCCACACTCACAGCGAGTGCGGTCAGTCCGGCCGCGGCAGCCCCCGCTGCCCACCGTGCCAGGCGTGGCCGGCCGGTCACCGCTGCGGGGCCGTCGCCGGACCGGACACCGCGGCCTTGACGAGGGTGTCGGCGCCCCACCAGAACAGGCGGCCGGCGAGTGACATCACCAGGAAGAACCCGAGATACACCCCGACCGGGCCGTGGGTGTCGGCCCAACCGGTGATCCGGTCGAGGTTCGCGAACACCAGCACGAGCAGGCCGAGACCGGTGAGCAGGGACAACCCGGCCCGCGCCAGGACGCGGCCGCCGGTGCCGGTCGTCGGGTCCTCGTCGTGAGGTGGGGTGGCTGTGCGCATGCGGTTGTCGGCGGCGTGTGTCCCGTCGGTGTGTGCGTGTGTCGTCGTCTGGGTCATCGTCACGTTTTCCCCTGATGTTCGGTTGATGTCGTACGCCGGCGGCGCTGCGCGCATGCCGAGGTTGTCGTCGACTGCGGCGACGGTCATCGATGGCTCCGGGTGCGGCCGTGTGATCGGCCGGCCGTCCCGTCTGTTCGGCAGTGTGTGGGCGGGGTCAGCGGGTCTTGGCGACCGCAGCCCGCAAGAGCGCGTCGAATTCCTCACGCGTTCGGTCGGGCGCTTCTGTGGAGGTCTGTTCGACCATCACCCGGTGAGATCCGGTCCATGCGTACCCCACGGATCTGAACAGTGTTGTAGGCGTGGTGGTATCACCGGCCAGGCGTGACGTGGTCTCGACGCGCTGCCGGTAGACGACCACCTCGTCCACGTTCAGACCCGGTGGTGCATCGGCGTGGGTCGTCTCTGTCACCGTCGAGTCCACCACCACACCGTCGACTGTCCGTTCGGTCGTCACGATCGCGCACGGACCGAAGACCATGCGATCGACCAGGTCCGGGGTCTCACCCTCCCCGTCGGTGACAGCGGCGACGTAGAGGGTCCCGGTCGGGGTCTGGGCGTGCACCGCTGCCTGCACGGCAGTGCTCTCGATCCGCGCCTGCTCCTCGCGGGGCCGTTTGCACTCGGCCGGATCGAACGTGGTGTTCGTGATCGCATCGATGAGCTGCTGCCCATAGGCCGTCGGGTCGGGGACCCGGTAATACTGCGAGCCCGCCGGTAGATCGGACTCCGCCAAGGTCAGCGCCTGCAGATCCCTGGCCTCGTCCGCGTCCGCGGTCTCGGCGCCACCCGCACACCCCGACACCAACAGGGCGGCTGCCAGCACGACCGCCGCACGCGCCATCCCGGAGCCGCTGCTCCTGACCGACACGATCGGCATCGAACTCTTCTCCACTCGAACGGAATCCGACGTCCCACCGGCGCGACATGCACGTGTCACGGCATGCGTCATCGTCGATCCTCCCCGTCGACTGATGCCTACAGCCAGGTCGGTTCGGAGTACACGTACAGGCTGTCGTCGGAGGTGGCGGTCGAGGCCGCGATCATCGAGTAGGAGCGGATCGACACCGCACCGAAACAGCCGTCGATCTTGATGTGCATGTTCGAGGTCGACACCGACGCCCGCGCACCCTCGAGATCCTTGCTCCCGAGCGGGATGGTGGTGATCGTGCCCGGTTTGACCTGCGCTGAGATCGACGGGCCGACGTTCGCGCTCAACCCGGCGTTCGGGCCGGTCAACGAGATCCCCAGACTCGGCCCCAGCGTCATCGCCAACCCGAGCGTCGCCCCCGAGGACACATCGACCTGACAGCCGACCTGCAGACCCTGCTCGATATAGCCGGTCCGCACCGGGGCCGTGCCCGTGCCGGTGATCGTGCCCGTCGTCTTCGACGAGAAGAACCCTTCCCGCGTGAACCGCGACAACGCCAGATTCGGCACCGGATTCGCCGACAACTCCGTCGCCGACACCCCCAACACCCATCCGTCATCGGTGATCTTCGAATCCGACTTCGACTCCAACACAACCGGATCCGCGACCGACGCACCCGAACCCGCAACCACGCACCCGCCCGCGACCGCCGCGACGACGACAGACTTCTTCCACCACGACACCACAGAAACTCCCCACCGCGACCACACGCGCAACCCCGCAGTCGGACCTTACCGACCGTCTAGGGCGTGTCTGGTAAATGCTCGCGGCCGGATACGCGACACTCACTGAGTGTTGCGTGCCGATGAGATCTCCGACGACCTGTGGACCGTGATCGTCCCCGTCTTTCCGATACCGTCGGGAAG
>NZ_SKCH01000044.1 GCF_005434945.1 Prescottella subtropica
CATTCGGTTATTGTCCTGGACCGGGGCGGTGGTGGAAATCGTCATGGTGGGGTTGATCCGTATCTCGCCCTGCTGGCGGGGTTGCTGTGAACCTCTGGACTCAACTCACCCTGACACGCAGGGCAGCCGCGGCGAAGGGTGCCAACAAGCCCAATGCCAGCAGCAGTCCGGCACCGATCTCGGTTCCGGCCGCTACGAGTGCAAACACTCGCCCTGGCCTGTACCCGGTGGCATTGAAGAAGGCTGCGGTCTTGTCTACGCCCATCCCACCGGCAAAGCCTAACTTCCAAACCCCATGCCGCACAATGAAGAACGCGACAACTAGCCGCATTACGAGTAGAGCGAGATCGATCGGTTCCGGCATGGCAGCGCCTTCTGTAGAGATGGACTGGACAGTGCATCAATCGGTGCGAGAGCTTCGCAGGCTACGGGCCGGCACAGTCTGCGCGATGAGTGCCTTGCCCGGCCTATGTGGCTGGTTAGGAGTGTGGCCACCCTGCGTAGGAAAGGTGCTCGATCGATTCGAGTTGGAGCAGCCGGTTGTACTTGGCCAGCCTTTCCGAGCGAGTGAGTGAACCGATCTTGATCTGGCCAGCGTTCCAGCCGACTCCGAGATCGGCCAGGCTCGCATCTTCGGTATCCCCGGAGCGGGCGGAAATCACTGTGCGCATCCCAGCGTCACGTGCGACATCCATCGCTTCTCGGGCTTTGCTGATGGTGCCGATCTGGTCGCACTTGATGAGGACCGCATTCGCGGTATCTGTGCCGATCGAGTTGCGGATCCGGTCGGGATTGGTGGCGTAGTAGTCATCGCCGACCAACTGAATGTGGCCGAGCCTGGAAGCGGCCAGCTTCCAGCCATCCACGTCGTCGTCGCCCATCGGGTCTTCGATGGAGACGATCGGGAATTGGTCGATCCAATCGGCGAGCATGTCGACGAGTCGTGCTGGTTCGGCAACTTGGGTTGCAGCGACATCGATGGCGATACCCGCATCGACCCCGCAGTCGACGATTGCTTGTGACAGCATTTCAATGGCCGTCGAATCCGATCCGTCGGGGACAGCGAGACCGCCTTCGTCTGCGACCAGTGCCGCAGACAGCCGCCCGTACCGGTTGGCTACTAGTTCCGCTGCACGTGCCCGGACCCGCCACACGATCTCGACAGCTTCTGCAAACGTGGACGCAGACAGCGGGACTGCAAGAAAGTCTTGGATGATGCCACCGCCTTCGGCATGCCGTCCTCCGGAGAAGATGTTGACCATCGGGCAGGGGAGGACAGGATGCTCGTGGTGTATCTCTGCGAGGTGTCTCCACAACGGAAGTCGGCGGGCATCGGCAGTAGCACGAACTGTTGCCAAGGAGATCGGCAACGTCACGTTGGTTGGTCCCGACAGCAGTGCATCGACTTCATGTACAGGGCTACCGATCAGGATCTCGCGGTACTTTCCGACGATCATTTCGACCGCCTGGGAGGTTCCGTTGCCGCCGAACCGCGACTCGCCGTCGCGTAGCACGGTTGCTTCGAACTGTCCGGTAGATGCGCCTGCGGGGGCCAACGCGGTGCCCGTTCCACCGCCGCTGACATGGACGGTGCAGCCGACGGTTGGCAGTGCGCGGGAGTCGAGTGCCTCCCAAGCGTCGATGCCGATGACATGTTCAGTCATGTGTTCCTCCGGTTGGAGTGGAAGTGGATGACGGTGGTGCGTTAAGTAGCCGGACGCCTTGTTCGTACACCGTCGATTGTGCTGACTGGTTGAGGTAACTCAGAGGAGATCGACCGTATACGCGAGCAATCAGTAGCGCCCCCAGTATTCGGCCGTACCACTGCACGTCGAACGGAAGCCGGTATGCGCCAAGGAATTTGTCCTCGAGGTTGCGGAGTTCATGTGCTCGATCAGGCATGTGGGCGGCCTTGGCGCGCAGGTGGGAAACCAGGAAGGCCAGATCGAACTCGGGAGCGCCGGCATGGACCACCTCCCAGTCGAGAACTCGAACGATCTGGGGGTTCGCTGGATCTACCAGGAGGTTTTTCGGCGAGTAGTCGCCGTGCACTACAACTTGATGTGTGTGACTCAGGTAGTCCGATACCGCCTGCAATGAGGAGGCGAGGTGGGGCAGTTGCACGGCAGCATAGCCGAAGTAGGGATCGAGTCGTAGTTGATGGAGACGGTCGGCGCTTGCGTACCGGCTGTCCGGGCCGAAGGTGGCAGGGTCTTCCTGATGGACGAGTGTCAAGAGCCGTCCTGCTTCGACGGCTGTTGCCGGCTCGAACACTCCGCCGAGAAGGAGTCGTTTCCAGTTGGTGCCATCGACGAACTGTTGCACCAGCATGTGGTTGCCTTCGTCGAAGGCAACGAACGCAGGTGCCACTTCGCTGAACCGGTGCAGTGCGGCTGCTTCTGCAGTCACTCGTTCGACGTCTGCCAGCCACGTGTCACTGACACGGAGCTGTGCGTAAGGCTGCTTGCAGACGAGGTCACCTATGCGGACGACACGCGCGGATACGCCATCGGTCAATTCCGTCACAGCTGGAGTCGCATCATCGGGCAGGAGGTTGCGTCGACGTAGGTAGCTGATCCAGTCGTCCAGGACGGGATCTCGGGTGTCGGTCCTCGGGTCACCGAGAGGATCTATGCGTGATGCATGTATATGCATGCTGGGAGCATATGGGCCTGTGTCGATAGAATGCAACGTATGAGTCAGGGTGAGCGCTTACTGGATGCGATCCAGAGTCTGTCCGCAGAAGCATCCGCCTCACTACAGGAGCGGCTGAGCGCTTCGGTGGGGGTGGAGCCGCGTACTGCAGCGATCCTGATGCTCATGTGGCGGGATGGGCGTCCGATGCAGATCTCATTTCGCGATATCGAGCAGGCACTGCAGCTGAGCCAAAGCTCAGCGAGTCGTGCAGCCGCATCCTTGGCCGGGTCGGGTCTGGTGACCTTCACCTCCGATCCCGCAGATGCCCGATTCAAACGCGTCGAGCTGACACGGCAAGGGCAAGTGCTGGCCAGGCAGGTTGCCGCGGCGCGAGCGGCTGCCGTCGACGACCTGTCCGGGATGGAACGCATCCTCGATATCGCCCGCGAAGGATCGAGCGGTACGGCTTCCGGCCTTGCCGCTGAGACTGTCGGAGACCGTCGTGTGGTGGCTTTTGGCGAGTCGCTACTTCGCGTGTCAGCCGAACCGGTCCTCGTCGCCGATGTTTTGTATGTCCGCGACGCGCTGGAGCCGGCGATGCTCGATGAAGCAACGCGGCTACGTACCGACATCGACGTTGCCGAGTGTCGGGGGATCATCGGCTTGATGCGTGACAGCCTCGAAGATGCTCCGCGGTTCTACCGAGCCGACTGGGCCCTGCATCGACGGATGGTGCAGATCTGCAAGAACGAGGTCCTCAAGTCTATGTACCTGGCGCTGTTGAGTGCGCTGGAGAATCGACTCGAAGAGGTTCTACCGACGGACAACTTGAGGGACTACCTCGGGCGTCGACTCGTGATCCATGAGGAACTGGTCGAAGCTCTGGCATCAGGAGACACTGCGCGGATGGCACGCGCCGCCCAAGGCCACCACTTCCTGGCCCTCACCCGCGACGCTGGAGCAATGCGCAACCGAGGCTAGCGGCCCCAGTTCCACAGGGCGTGGGCCAGCCTCCAGTGCTGACCCACACCCCTTCTTTTTGCGCTCATGCAGTCAGGCATTCCCGCTCTGGGGTCGAGGTAAGCCCAGCACCCCTGCGCCGAAGCATCGACACGGTGGTGTGACCCATGCCCGTTTTGCTTGCAGATGTGACCTAGCTCGCATACTGTATGCATTCACGATGCATTGAAGTTTCTGGCGAACCTCTGTGAGGGCAAGCACGCCTCGGGCCCCTTTGAAAGGCGCACCCATGACGAAGTCTCTTCGATTTGCGACTGTTGCAGCCGCCGCACTACTTGCCGCGGCCTGCTCGTCGAACGCGAGCAGCGGCACTGTCGATCAGGAAGAAGCAAGTGCGGCATACGCCGCAAACAAGGAACTCGTTGCTGCGGCCTACGAAGGCACGTTCACTCAACCGCAGTCCACAGGTCCCGCCGCACAAAGCGGCAAGCGGGTATCGATCATCTCCTGTGGAGAGTCGATCTCCAGCTGCAACGTCCCGGCCGCCGCGATGAAGGAAGCCGGCCAGGCTCTTGGCTGGAACGTGACCATCTTCGATGGTCGCGCAGAACCCACGAACTACGCCAACGGAATCCGTGAAGCCGTCGCGGCAGGCGTGGACGGCATCATCGGTATCGCCACCGACTGCGACAAGGTCGGAGCACCGCTCCAAGAAGCAAAATCCAAAGGCATTGCGGTGATGGGCTACTCGGCGTTCGACTGCGACGATCCGGCAATCGAGTCCGGCGACCCGGTGTTCTCGACCAAGGTTCTGTTCAACGGCTACGAATCGATGAGCGACTACCGAGAAGAGTGGGGCCGACGTAAGGCCGAGTGGATCATCGATGCCACGCAGGGAAGCGCCAAGGTGCTCTTGGTGAACGTGCCGGGAAACAACCTCCACGGTGCAGCGATCAAGGGATTCACTGAGCAACTGGCGGAGTGCAGCACGTGTTCGGTGGTCGGCACGGTCGACATTACCGTTGCTGAAACCACCAAGCCGGTCGCCGGCCAGAAACTCGAAGCAGCGCTGCTCAAGCATGCCGACGCGAACGCACTCGTCGTCCCCAACGACGCCGCGTTTGCGGCATACGCTTCCAGCGCGCTGAACTCGGTCCCACGCACCCTCGAAGTGATGGGCGGCGAGTGCTTCTCCGAGAACCTCGACATGATTCGGCGAGGTGGTCCTCAGAACGCATGCGTGGCGCTTCCCCAGGAATGGCAGGCGTGGGCCGTGATGGACCAGATGAACCGCTACTTCGCAGACCCTGCGGCAGCACCGGTCGACCAGGGGCTCGGGTTCCAGTTGGTCGATGACCAGCACAACCTGCCCGACTCCGGGCAGTGGGCACCCGGCGACGTGGACTACAAGGCCGCATACAAGACAGTCTGGGGCGCAAAGTGAGCGCGTCGATCGGCGAGAAGAACGCCGAACCGACTACCCGAGAAGATAATCCGAACCTTCAACCGCCGAGATCCGCGCGCTCCAGTTCGGTCGATCGCGCGACGCTCGTCGAGCTGGCGGAGAAGTACGGACTCCTGGCCCTGTTGATCGTGCTGATCGGCCTGTTCGCGCTGGCCAGCCCTCTGTTCTTTACACCTGAAAACTTCACCGTGATCCTCGGCGCCCGCGCAGGTCTGGTGATCCTGGCTCTTGCCGCGATCCCCCCGCTGATCGCAGGGCGTTTCGACCTGTCGATCGGCGCGACCATGGGCGTGGCGTCCATCGTGGCAGCATCACTGATGAGTCATCACCATCTGCCGCTGTGGTTGGCAGCAACGTTGACCATCGGGCTGGGCATGGTCATCGGCCTCGTCAACGGGCTGATCATCGCGTACACGGGTGCTAACCCGCTGATCATCACTCTGGGTATGTCGACGCTGCTCCTGGGTCTCGCCCAGTGGTACACCGCAGGCGAATCCATCTCGCAAGGGGTCTCTCCCGGCCTGATCCGCTCCGCATCAGGCAGCGTCGCCGGCATCCCGACAGGCCTTCTGTGGGTGATCCCCATCGGACTGGTGCTCTGGTACATGCATGCGCACACACCCCTCGGCCGTCACATGACCTCCGTCGGATCGAACTCCGCTGCCGCAGCCCTCGTCGGCCTCCCGGTCCGTCGCATCGAGATCGGCTCGTATGTGATGGCCGGCGCGCTCGCCGCAGTTGCGGGACTGTTCCAGCTTGGTCAGCTCGGGTCCGCCGACCCGCAGATGGCCGCCGGACATCTCCTGCTGCCCGCACTGGTCGCCGCGTTCCTCGGTACCGCCGCTTTCACCCCGGGTGCATTCAACTTCCCCGGAGCCATCCTCGCGGTCTACTTCGTCGCCTTCAGCGTCAGCGGCCTGCAATTCATGGGTGCCGCATCGTGGGTCGAACCGATCTTCAACGGCGTCGCACTGATCGTCGCGATGTGCGCCTCAGTCATTCTCGGCCGCAAGCGTGGGCGACGGCCCATAGGGCATTGACGCCCCGTTCCCTCTCCTTCCGAATCGAAAGGACAACTCCACTATGAGTACCCCCACAACGATCTCAGAGTCGGCTGCCACCGAACGTGTCTACTCCCCGCACTACGGGCGCCGCACCATCGAATGCCTCGGCCACATGGGTCTGTACGTCAAGGATCTTGCCGTACAGAAGCGCTTCTACGAGGACGTGCTGAACCTCCAGTCGATCGACGAGTCCGCTGCACCACTGCGATTCATGAACGCAGACTTGGCCGGCGAACATCACGAGATTGTGCTGTGGGAGGACCCGGCACTCGCCACTGGTGGTGTCCAGCAGATCTCGTTCCGTTGCTACAGCCTCCAAGACGTCACCGACTACGTTCGGGTCTTCCGAGAGGAAGGTGTCCAGATCGAGCGCGTTGTCACTCACGGCGTCTCGTTGTCGGTGTACTTCTTCGACCCCGAGGGCAACCGCTTGGAGGTGTACGCCCCCACCGGTGACGAGGCGAAACAGCCGTTCGCGTGGCCGATCGACATCGATGCCGACCCCGACGAAGTCATGCGTCAGCACGCCGACGCCCTCGCTAAGTACGGCAAGACCGGAACGCTTGGCCACTCCCCGGCGAAGGAGGACTGAGAGATGAAGCTGATCACCTTCGAGCGCAACGGGATCATCGACTTCGGAGTCATCAGTGCACGTGACGGCGGCATCGTCCGACTCGGTGCACGCACCGGCCTGCCGTCTCTGGCTTCGTACCTCGCAGAAGGCCTGCCGGCCGCGGCAGACGCTGCGTCCGAGTCAGGTGAACTGAGTTTGACTCAGGTCCGGCTACTTCCACCGGTCCCGCATCCCGAGCACATGTTCGGAATCGGCCTGAACACCTACTCGCACTTGGTCGAGGCCGGAAAGCCCCGGTCGGATGCGCCAACCAACCCGATGGTGTTCGTCCGTTTCGGATCCAGCGTGGTGGGTCACGGCGGGGAATTGGAGATGCCCAGTGACGTCACCACGTTCGACTACGAGGGTGAAATCGCACTGATCATCGGAAAGCCGGGCCGCAACATCCCTGTCGAATCGGCACTCGACCATGTTGCCGGCGTGTCGTGTTTCAACGACGGCAGCGTCCGCGAGTACCAGCGTCACACCAGCCAGGTAACTCCGGGAAAGAACTTCGATGCGTCCGGCGCCTTCGGTCCATGGATCGTCACCGTCGACGAAGTTGGCCCTCTCGACGACCTCGTCTTGACAACCGAAGTCAACGGCGTGCAGAAGCAGCGCCTGACCACGGATGACCTGATCTTCGGCTTCGCCGAACTTGTGTCGTACCTCAGCCACTCGGTCACGTTGCAGCCTGGAGACGTAATCGCGACGGGATCTCCTGCCGGTGTCGCCGTGTTCGCCGGACCGTACCTGTCCCCCGGTGATGAGGTCGCAATCAGCGTCGAAGGCGTTGGCACCCTGAAGAACACGGTCGTGTGCGTCAAATCCACACCGCGGCAGGGGTGAGGAGATGCCCACGATCCGTATGGTCGACGAATCTGACGGTGACGCCGCGGGTGACGCACTGTCCGCGGTCGTCACGCAACGTGGCCGCGGCGCCAACTTCTACCGTATGTACGCCAACAGTCCTGGCACGCTGGACACCGCCTGTGCGCTCATCTGGAACTTGTGGGACGCGGTCGTGGTCGACCGAGCCACCATCGAGTTGACGATCCTGAGGGTCAGCCAGTTGGTTGGCGCCGAGTACGAATGGGTCCACCACCGGCAGATGGCGTTGGACGCAGGACTGTCCGAGAGCAAGATCGTGATGCTGGACCGCTGGAGCGAATCAGAGGTGTTCAGTGCACGCGAACGCGCACTGCTCGCATTGGTCGACGCCTCGGTCACCGAGACCACGATTCCGCCCGCCGTGGTGAGCGAATTCCAGCACCATTTCGCTGACGACGAAGCAGTCGACCTGTTCACAGTCATCGGCCTGTACCGAACGATCGGGCAAATGCTCGTCGGATTCAACATCGAACTGGAACCATGGGCGCGCCGAACGGGAAACGAGTGGCGCGGCCCCACAGCGCAGCAGGCGGTGGCACATGAGTGAGAAGTCAAGCATCGGAGTCGGTGAACTGACCGTCCGCAACATCTTGGACCACGGTGCCCGCTGGCACGGAAACCGTTGTGCCACCACCATCCAAGAGAACCGCACTGCGACGTCGGTCACCTACAGTGAACTAGCCGACCGGGCAGGCCGGCTAGCGACGGCACTACGTGCTCTCGGAATCGAACCGGGCGACCGGGTCGGGTCACTGCTTCCGAACACTCAACCGCACCTCGATGCATATTTCGCGGTGCCATCGATGGGTGCCGTCCTGCACACCATCAACGTGAGACTGTTCGAGCAGCAGATCGTCTACACGATCAACCATGCACAAGACCGAGCGATCATTGTCGACCCCGAGTACCTGGGTCTCCTCATGCCGGTCCTCGATCAGCTGGAAACCGTGCGCACCTTGATTCTTACCGGCCCGGTCGACGATGACCGTCTCCGCTCGTGGACCGGCGCTGTACATCAGTACAACGACTTGCTGGCCACACACGACAACGAGGGCTTCGGTCCGCCCGTCGACGAACTGAGCGCGGCAACACTGTGCTATACGACAGGCACCACCGGCGACCCGAAGGGCATCGCCTACAGTCATCGCTCGATCTGGCTGCACGCAATGAGCTTGTGCACCGCCAACGCAGCCGCTCTCAGCAGTAACGACAGCTGCTACATCATCGTCCCGATGTTCCATGCCAACGCCTGGGGCTACCCCTACGCCACGTTCTGGGCCGGCGGCGACCTAGTGCTGTCGAACAAATTCGTCGACCCCGACTCGATTCTCTGGGCGGTCGAAGAGTTCAATCCGACGTTCGCCAACGGTGTTCCCACGATCTGGAGCGACATCGCCCGGAAGTTCGAATCGTCCGGATCGGAAGCGATCTCGTCCCTCCACACCATCGTGGTCGGTGGGGCCCCACTGCCGGCATCCTTGCGCCGCACCTACGAACAGCATGGAGTCCGGATGCTCCAGGGGTGGGGGATGACGGAAACCTCACCACTGGTCTCCGTGAACCGACCTGCCTCCACCGGCAACGCCGAGCTGGATCCCCGCTACACGAGCCAAGGACGTGTTCTCGCAGGCGTCGACCTACGAGTGGTCGATCTCGAGAGCGGTCAGACGCTACCGAATGATGGGCAATCCATCGGTGAACTAGAACTACGAGGACCATGGGTAGCCGACGCCTACTACGGTGTCCACGCACCCGAGAGGTTCCACGACGGGTGGCTCCGCACCGGCGACATCGGCACGGTCGACGAACTCGGCTACATCACTCTGACCGACCGGGCCAAAGACGTCATCAAATCCGGTGGCGAGTGGATCTCTTCAGTCGACCTCGAAGCACATCTCGTCGGCCATGACGACGTCATCGAAGCCACTGTCATCGGCGTACCGGACACCAAGTGGGACGAACGGCCATGCGCGGTAGTGGTCCTACGTGATGGACTGACCCTCGACACAGAAGAACTGCGCACTTACCTGGCAGAACGCGTCCCCCGCTGGTGGCTTCCCGAGCGCTGGTCACACGTAGAAGCCCTACCACGCACCAGCGTCGGGAAGTTCGACAAGAAGCAACTGCGCCAGTCCTATGCGGACGGCAAACTTCCGGTGGTGCACACCGGCAGCACCGTGTGACTTCGATCCGGATGGCTGGAACTGCCCCCGGTGCCACACCCAGCCAATATCTCGCTCAAGAGTGAGGATTCCCATGACGACAACGATCGCCTCCCCAGTCGCGCTGAGCGCGCGCAACATCTCCAAGACATACGGGAACAACCAAGTCCTGCACGACGTGTCGGTCGATATCACGCGCGGTCACATCCATGCCCTCGTCGGAGGCAACGGATGCGGCAAGTCCACTTTCATCAAGATCCTTGCCGGCGCAGTTCCCGCTGACCCCGGCGGCGAAGTGGTCATCGGAGATGAAACGGTGGTCACAGCCGACCTCACAGCGCAAGGTGCACGTGAACGCGGACTTCGTTTCGTACACCAGGACCCTGGACTGTTCGACTCGATGACCGTGGCAGAAAACCTCATCGTCGGCGATCGCTTTCCACGTACCCGTCTGGGCGGAATCGACTGGAAGGCAGTCAATTCGCATGCTCAGGAAGTTCTCGATCGATTCCACATCGACGTGTCGCCGCACCAGCGGATAGCTGGCCTGCGGCCGGCGGAACGCACAATGGTGGCAATCGCTCGGGCGTTGCAAGACCAAGCAGACGCGGACGACGGCATCTTGATCCTCGACGAACCCACCGCAGCCCTCGCCATCACGGAAGTGGACGCACTCGTGACCGCGCTCCGCCGATTCGCCAGCCGAGGCCAGACGATCGTGATCGTCAGCCACAGGCTCGCCGAGGTCATCGAGATCGCAGACGACATCACTGTGCTCCGAGATGGTCGACACATTACAACCATCGACAATCACGGGCTCACCCCCGCAGCACTAGCCGAACTGATCGTTGGTCGAGCAACACCGTCCAGCGGACGTACCGGCTCCACCTACGGTCCATCTGCATCACCGATCCTGCAGGTCCGAGGGCTGACCGGCGGTCCGATTCACGACATCGATCTGACTCTGCACGAGGGAGAAGTGGTCGGGATAGCCGGCCTCGTTGGATCCGGCCGAACAAGCCTGCTGCGCATGCTCAGCGGTTCACTCAAACCCGCCGCTGGCACGATCGCTCTACGCGGCGAATCGATCACAGCCTCGTCACCACGAGCTGCGATCAGGGCCGGATTCGCGTACCTGCCCGAAGACAGACCAGGCGAAGGCATCTTCCCCGAACTCTCGATCCGAGAAAACCTCTCCGTGATCGACGTATCCAGGTACTGGCACGGCGTTGCGCTCTCAAAAAAGGACGAACGCCGCGACGCCGACCAATCGATTGCACAGTTCGGGGTCGTGGCCCAATCCCAAAACCAGGCAGTATCGACACTCTCAGGAGGCAACCAACAGAAGGTCGTCGTTGCACGCGTCATGCGCACGCGACCGGATGTACTCCTACTCGACGAGCCATCACAGGGTGTGGACGTCGGTGCCCGTGCCGACATCCACCAGCACATCCGCGAATACGTCGATGCCGGAGCTACTGCGCTGATCGTCAGCTCCGATCTCGAGGAGCTTGCACAATGGTGCGATCGCGTAGTCGTGCTCGCAAAGGGGCAACTGATAGACCAACGTGTTGCACCTGACCTCGATCCCGCTGAACTAGCTGCCCTCACCGAGAGTCGGGCCTTCTCCCCGGTTCTTGGACACGGGTGATGGATTTATGCCGCTGACCGCAGCGTATCGGCGTGGTGGGCCTCGTAGGTGTTCGGGGACTGGTGTCGGCACCAGGAATGCCGGCGGCGGGTGTTGTAACGGACGAGCCATCGGAACACCTGCCGGCGGCAGGTGGCCTCGTCGGGCCAGGTGCCCGCGTCTTGGAGGACTTCACGTTTGAGTGCGGCGTTGAACGACTCGGCGAGACTGTCAGGGCCCCGGAAAGATCGGATGAGGCAGCTGTGACCTGCGGATTCGCGGAGGCGGGGCCGGTGTTTTGAGGGTGTGACCTACCGGCTTGGATGGAAGTTGCGAAGCACCCAGCCGAAACCAG
>NZ_SKCH01000045.1 GCF_005434945.1 Prescottella subtropica
GTAGAGACTTGCATCATCACCGAGACGGTCGTGCCCGCCCCAATCCGCACCCCGATCGTGCGCCATCCCACCTTGAAACCGCAGGTCAGCGGGCGTCACTCACGACTTTGCCGAGGCCCTGGGCATGAAGCAGGTCGATCAATCGGCGCGGGTCACGGCCATGGTGCCGTAGATCGGTGGCGATGTTGACGTGACCGTCCAACCGGAGGACGCCGAAGGCTGTGTCGGCGAAACGCCCCGATCAACTGGGCAGCCTGGGTAAGCTCCTGTGCCCAGTTGATCGGGGCGTTCGTTGCACTCGTCCGGTTGATTCTGGATCTGTGACCAGGTGGGTGGCACGTCGCACCAACGGCGCTTCACCCATCAACCACCACCAACCTTATCGTGCCAACGCGGAGCGCGGCACCATCCTGGTCGATCGCACCAAGTCCGTTACTTCTTTACCGCGGTAAATCCACCCCTCCCCGCGTCCCGCATCTGCAGGAATCCGAGCCTCCACACCGATGGTCAGGACCCTACGCAGCGGATTGTTCAGGAAGCGCCGGGGTCTCCAGCGCAGCTACCACCCTCGCACGGGCGGCCGGGTAGTCGGCTCGCCCGCCGTCCACGGTGGGGAAACGTCCGTACCGGGCGCGAGCCGGCGCTGCAAGGGGGAGTGCGATCGCCCCGGCCTGGATTCCGGCAGGGACGCCGCGTTTCTTCCCTGGTCGGCGTCGCCACTCGATCTCCTCGGTCCACCAGCGGTGGAGTTCGCGGTCGACGAGGTGGCGGCGGGCGCGGCGGGCGGCGGTGCCTGCGGAACCGATCACAGCAGCGGCACGTGCAAGGCGGGGGGCACGCGTCCGGGAGGGGAGCAGGCGCAGTTCCCGCAGGCGGCGGAGGGTTTTCCGGATCGTGGCACGGCCGTAGCCCGTGGCATCCTCCAGGTAATTTTCGTCAATTCTGTGTGATGCGGAATTAGGAGATTCCCAGAATCTTGTGAGGAGGGCCCAGTGGATGCGGGCAGCAGCGGCACCCAGACCGGCGCCGTTCGCCCAGACGTCGTGGGTGTGGTGGTCCAGGAGTGCCGGGGAGGAACCGGGGGGGCGGGGGGCGGGTTCCCCTTGTGTTGCAGCTGTGTCGGGAGTGTCCGGAAGGGTGAGTTCCCAGGTGGCGGCGCGGGTGCCGGCCCCGTCGGCGATCCGGGTGACCCAGCCGTCGGCCGCGAGGGCCCGGAGGCGGCGGGAGGCGGTGGAGGCGTCGACGGCGGCGGCCTCGGCGAGACGACGGACGTCGATGTCGAGGCGCCGGGTGCGGGCGGTGCGGGCCAGGACGAGGAGGGCGTGCAGGATGCGTTCGTCGCTGGCGCCGCCGGGGCGCGCCCAGTAGGTGGGGTCGGCGGTGATCGCGGCCTCGATCCGGTCGAGTTCGTCGTCGATCGGGGCCCGTTCGGTGTTCGGGGCGGGCGCGAACTCGGCCGCGGCCACGAGGGCGCGCTGCCACTGGCGTTCGGTGTCGTCGCGGCCGCGGGCGGAGTCGTCACGCAGCCGGACGAGTCCGGGCGCGGTGGCGGCGGCGGCCTCGACGTCGGCGAGGGTGTGGCCGGCGCGGGCCATGCCCAACAGGATGCTGTGAGCGAGCGCGGACCGGTCCACTCCCGTCGCCGGGGGTCCGGCCAGCAGGGCGCGGGTCCGTGCGGTGAGCGGGCGCCGCGGCCGGTCCAGATGGGGGCCACAGGCCGGGTCGTCGACGATGCGGACGGTCCGGCCGCGGTCGTCACGTGACGGTTCCGCGGTGTGGGGGTGGCGGGCGAGCAGCCAGTCCACGACCGCCGGGTGGGTGCCGGTCTCCATGCGGGCCAGGACCGCCTCGAGAGCCCGTCCGTCGAGGTGGGGGAGCGAGTGCCCGCCGCGGCGGTGCGGGGCACCGGGCGGACGGACCGCACCGGTCACCGGATTCGACAGGGGCGCGGTGTCCAGGCTCGGGTAGTGCCGGCGCAACACCCGCGCCAGCCGAGCGACATCAGTCGCGGCCGCGCCGGAGGTGTCCAGTCGGACCCACACGTGCTGGCCGCCCGTCGGCCCCGACACGGTGCGCAGATGGTCGACGCCGAGCTCGTCGAGGTGCCCGCACAGCCGGTCCGCATCCGTGCGGGCGACGTCGGCGCCGTGCCGGGAGCTGTCGAAGTCGAACGCCAGCAGCCGGAACCGGTGATCGGTGCCGGTGAGGTAGATCGCCCACGGGAACACCGGGGCGGCCGCCGGCATCGCGGCCGTCGCCGCGTAGTCGTGCGATCCGGTGGGGTCGATCCGCACACGCGACCGCGGGGACCAGCCGCGCGTGCACGCCTCGAACAGTCGGTCGGCGACACGCGGGTCGGGGTTCGTTGAAACAAAGTCAGGGTGCAAGGTACCCTGAGACCACTCCTGCAAGAGAGTGTCCCTTCGGGGAATGTAGAGGGCAAAGAAGTTGGTAGCTTCGCCTCTACGCGACTTATAAGCGAAACCCTCGGCCGGCCAGCCGGGGGTTTCGTGCTTTGGCGCCTAGATCCGGCGGATCTAGGCGGACTTCTTGATCAGATCACCGTCCTCGGACTTCTCGGGCGCGGTCAGCTCGTCCACCGTGGTTCCCTCCGCGGCGGCCAGCATCTCCGTGAGGATCGTCCCCAGAGAGACACCCCGACGCTGAGCTTCCTCCTGGAACCATCGCCGCACGTTAGGGTGAACCTTGAAGTTCACCTGAGCAGGCTCATAGGTCAGCGTTGCCGGCCTACCCACCCTGCGCCGTTTGTACTCGGACATACCGTTGATCATTGCAGGTCGCACCCCGGATACGGACACGACACGCCGACCTCGAGGAATTTTTCGATACTGCGAATGAGTCCGGGCTGTCTCAGGCCTGGCTGATATCAGGCGAGCCGCGAGCATCGGAACAGGTCCTCCCTCGGCTACGACCTCACGCGATACCGGTGAAGATCCTGCAGGTCAATGAGTTCGGGGGCCCTGCTGCGGCAGGCGGTGACGACATCGACGATCACATCCTCATCAGCCTCTGAGATCTGGTCGCACATTTCACGCCGGCTTGCGACGCCACACATCCGGAACCCGACTGATCCCGGAGTACCAGGACGCCAGAGCAGGATCTATCGCTCTCAGCAGACGTGCAACGGTCCGGTGGTAGCCCATGACGTCGGTGTCGCACAGCGGTTCGAGGTGAGCGACGCGGTTCCTCAGACTGTGCAAACGGTCCACCCAGTACTTGATCACCGCAGGGTCCGGATGATGAGGAAATGCCTTGTGGAGACTGTCGGTCCATAGTTGCCGCTGTGCCTGCGGTCCGATTCCCGACGGATCCCTCAGGTCCTTCTTCGGTAGAAGCTTGTTCCACGTCCCGAATGTCATGTGTGCGACCACGTCGTCATGATCGACCGGGTGACCATGCCGCCGGTGGTCAGGCTGCCGTGCAACCCGGTCGTTCTCGGCCCGTCTCCTCGCATCTTGGTACGTGGAGTGTCGACGACCTCCGCCTCCTGCCTGCGGGTGGAGAATCGCCCATAGAGGACCTGCCGGGCTCTCTACCCACTCGCCGCCGTAGCGGACATTGCGGCGGGGAGGCTGGGCCGCGTTCCAGATCCGGAGCTGGGCGTCGATGGTGTTCCGCAGGAAGACTTCCGCGATACCGAGCGCCTCCTGTAGAGCCCCGCTCATCTCGATGTTCCACCGGTACAGCTCCAGCGCCTTGCGCGGGTCTTTCTCGCAGAGCGCGAGGTAGGGAGCGAAGCGCGCACCGGTGATGTGACCGGTGACTGTCCCTATCGTCGCTTGAAGCATCTCAAGGTTCCTTGCTACTCTCTTGTCAGAGGCGAGGGCTTGATACCTCGCGAAAACATTGAAGGTAGCCCCTGGAGCTTGTGCTCCAGGGGCCCTTTTTCATTAGAGCCCCACCCCGACGGTCTACCTACAGGACCCCGAGCATTCTGAACGGCTGGCAGGAAGATCTCTCCGCCGGCGCAGAGCTCCTCGCTCCAGTTGATCTCGTCCACCTGAAGGCAACGGCGCTCCGTATTCACCTCTGCGTGGACTGCGCTGGCCCTGCTCGCCACAGCGCTCCTGGAACCCGGTGCTCGTGCAGCTCCGCCGCGCCACACGAGCACCTGATGGGTTCCAGCTAACCGTCGATGAGCGTTCGGATCTGATCGAGGATCTCGGCCGCTTTCGCATCATCAGCGTCTGCCACCTCCAGCAGGAACGTGTCGTTCGCTTCACCCGGATCGAGGACAGCTTCGATTATCTTCCCGACCGCGGAGCTCTTGGCGTAGATGCGCACTTCCTCCCACTGACGAGGCTGCTCGTTGTCATCGATGGTCGCCCGCGGAAAATACCCGAGACCAATACCAGCCAGGGTCGTACTGATCTCGGCCAGAACCCGAGTTCCCAGCTTCTTGTAGGCCAGCATCTCGCGCAGATCCTGCAGCGAAGCGACCACCAGCCCATCCTGGATCACTTCGTCCTTGAGTTCACTGATGTTGCTGTAGCTCATACAAGCCCCTCCCCTTCGCCCGTCACATGAACGGTCACACTGCTCTCGATTGAGCAATACCCTACCATGACAGTCGATCCAGCGCGCCAATGTTGTTACAACTTTAGAAATAACTTGAGCGTGGCTGGCAGCATCGTCCGCCGATCGACTATCCGCCCTTGACCGCAGTGACCGACTCGGTCGGCCGCGGAGGCAGATGCCGGTACAGGGTGGAGCGGGTCAGCCCGGTCTTGGCGACGATCTCCGCGGCGGTGGCGCCGGCGTCCCGGAGCTGGACGGCGTGAGCGATCTGAGATTCCGTCACCACCGAGGGGCGGCCGGTGCGACGGCCTTTCGCGGTCGCGACGGCGCGGGCGTGGGCGGCGCGTTCGAGAGTGTAGGTGCGTTCCATCTGCGCAAACAACGCGAGCAGCACGACCGCGAGTTGCGCCATCGGGTCGTCCGGGTTGCTCGAGTCGATCCGGATCGGGTCGGCGAGGTTGCGGACCCCGACGCCGCGTTCCCGCAGATCGTGGATCAGGTTGAGGGTGTCGCGGACGTTCCGGCCGAGCCGGTCGAGGGTGTGCACGACGATGACGTCGCCGTCGCGGGCGTAGCCGAGCAACGTGGTCAATCCGGGGCGATCGGTTGTCGCCCCGGACTTGCGGTCGACGTAGATGCGGTCTTCGGCGATACCGGCCGCGGTGAGGGCATCGATCTGCCGTTCGAGCTCCTGTTTCGTCGTCGACACCCGTGCGTATCCCAGCTCCATGCCGCCGATCGTATCGAAAGTTGTCTCCGTAGCAGGGTTTCGACACATTGTTTCGGCATGAACTTATGGGACTCGGCGAGCTGGGGCGATCCGCACCGGCGGGGTGCCGGCGCGGATCGTCCCACTACCAAGGAAATGAGACGGGCGCTCATTCCTCGTCGCTGGCGGTTCGGGTCCGCCAAGGAGCCTTCGGATCAGCCAACGTATCGAGCATCAACTGGCACCAGAGATACGCCGCGTTCGCAGCAAGATGGGCATGACGGGTGCCGAGCCCGGAGGGCTTCCGGTCCCGGCCGTGACCAGTGCCGTATGCGTTGCGCAGTTCCGATAATCCGGTGGCGATGCTGAGCGCACCCCCGAGGATGCGCTTCACTCCCGATCCTCCGTCCGGGCCGGATGTACCGACTTGGCTCGGGCGAAGTGAGAGCGCTTCTTGTGCACGGTTGGCGAGCTGTCCGAGGTCATCGTCCTTCGTGAACGTGATACCTCGATCGGTGAGTACCAGCTTGGCCGTTGACTCGATCAAGTCTTTTGCACTGCCGATCGCCAGCTCGGGATCGTTCTCCACTGCTACCTGAATGCGGTTCAGATGGGAACGAATGACGGACGCCTCGGTGAGGTTGGCCAACGACCCCTCGGGAAGGCCATGTGAGGGAAAACTGAGGCGGCCAGTGTCCGTATCCCGTTTGTATCCATCGTGAGCAAGCGACGTCCAGAACTTCTCGACGTACTGCTCGTCGAAGTCCTCAAGCACGCGCTCCATTGCCCGTAGCGCTCGAACGACGTGCTGCTCGTCGCCCCAGTTCACTGACTCCATGAACTGTTGCGCGGTCACTCGTCGGACGCTGCTGTCCTCGTAGCTCGACTCGAGTTTTGGAACAAAGCCTTCGTCCTGAAACGCTGTGCTGATCACGCTAACGGTGCTTCCCGTTGCGGCGTCACGAAATCTACCGCGCGTTCCTCTGCTGACGAGGTCGCTCATACCCGCTCCTGGTGTCGACAATCCAGCGGATTCTAGTGAATGGCCCGGACATCCCTTGCGACGTGTGCCTAACGCCGCCCGTGAGGATCTGTTCGAAGCTGTTTCGCTGCCGCGAGAAGGTCTCTGGAGGCTGGCGGTGTCGGCAGCTCCAGATAGATTGCGATCATGACTTCCAGCCTTGAAGCGATCGTCGGGCGTCTCGCCTCCCGCAAGCCGGTACGTCCGGAGGCGACCACGCAAGCCGACATCTACATGCTGCTCACCACGGCGGCACTCGGGCTGAACACCGACGACGTCGTGACGATGGAGTCACAGCTTGCCGATGGCACTCGCCGACGGATCGACATCGAAGCCGGCCACGTCGTCATCGAGGTCAAGAAGGACCTGCGCGTCGGCGATCTGGCGGACGCGGAGAAGCAGCTCGCGGGCTACGTCTCACAGCGAACCAAGGAACTCGGTGGCCGCTACGTCGGCATCCTGACTGACGGCACCACTTGGCGGCTCTACCACCTCGCCCACGAAGAGCTGTCCTGCGTCTCCGAATTCGAGCTGAGTCCCCGGGATCCGGATGCGGCTGCGTTGCTCGTGTGGCTCGAGTCGGTGATGGCGACCCGAGAAAAGATCCGCCCCGTACCCGCAGAGATCAAGCAGCGACTCGGCTCCGAATCCCCGGCCCACCAGCTCGACTATGCAACGCTTGAGGCGCTGTACCACGACAACCGCAATGTTCCCGAGGTCAAGCTCAAGCGGGAACTGTGGGCCAAGCTGCTGCGCACAGCCTTCGGCACCGGGTTCGTCGACGACGAGGCCCTGTTCATCAACCACACCCTGCTGGTTGTGACCGCGGAACTGGTCGCCCACGCAGCGATCGGCTGGGACGTCTCCCCGCACGGACCATTGACCCCCTCTCAGCTGACTTCGGGGTCGGAATTCGCCAATGCCCAGATCCACGGCGTCGTCGAAGCCGACTTCTTCGACTGGGTCGTCGAGATCGCCGGCGGTGAGCAGTTCGTCGCCGAACTCGGCCGCCGCATCGCGCGATTCGACTGGTCCAAGGTCGAGCACGACGTCCTCAAAGTCCTCTACGAATCGGTCATCCCCACCACGGAGCGCGAGCAGCTCGGCGAGTACTACACCCCGGACTGGCTCGCCGAC
The DNA here is from genome assembly GCF_005434945.1 of Prescottella subtropica. Taxonomy (GTDB): domain Bacteria; phylum Actinomycetota; class Actinomycetes; order Mycobacteriales; family Mycobacteriaceae; genus Prescottella; species Prescottella subtropica. The sequence continues at coordinate 7,407 of NZ_SKCH01000045.1, forward strand.
CGCGTCATCAACGACCGCGTCACGGATCCACTCACCACCCGAATTGCCGACCCGAGCTGCGGCAGCGGAACTTTCGTCTTCCACGCCGTTCGCCGCTACCTCGAGGCCGCCGAGGCTGCCGGCATCCCCACCGGACAAGCCGTCCTTGACGTCACCCGTCATGTTGTCGGCATGGACGTGCATCCAGTTGCGGTCACCCTCGCCCGCGTGACCTATGTCCTTGCCATCGGGATCGACCGCATCAACTCCGAGGACCGCGGACCTCTGACGGTTCCGATCTACCTGGGTGACTCGGTGCAGTGGGAACAGAACCGAGATCTGTTCGGCGGAGCGGACAGGGTCACCATCACCACAGCCGGCAACGAACTCGTCGAGGGAGGAGGTGTCCTCTTTGGCGACGACCTCGTGTTTCCGCGCAGCATCCTCGGTGACGCCAGCCGGTTCGACCGGCTTGTCTCCGCGATGGCCGACAACGCCCTCGACCTGAGCGGGAAGAAGGACAGCACCCTGATCGACCCGGTTCTGCGTCGGTTTGCGGTCACCGACGACGAAGCATCGATTCTGCGGACTACGTTCTCGACGATGCGGGCACTGCACCGCTCCGGGCGCAATCACATCTGGGGCTACTACGTGCGCAACCTGATTCGCCCGCTGTGGTTGTCGGAGCCGGGTAACCGAGTCGATATTCTCGTCGGCAACCCGCCGTGGCTGCGGTATTCGAAGATGACCGAGCCGATGCAGGCGCGGTACAAGACGCTCGCCAAGACGCGGAATCTGCTCAGCACCGGCCTCGGCGCTGCTGCCCGGGACCTGTCCACCCTGTTCGTCGTACGGGCTGTGGAGCTGTATCTGCGCGAGGGCGGCCGGTTCGCGTTCGTGATGCCGCACGGCACCATCACCCGCAAACCCCACGCCGGGTTCCGCAGCGGGAAGTGGGCGACCGGGACCGGCGATCACCTCACTGTGGCTTTCGAGACCAGCTGGGACCTTTCCGAGGCCGACACCGGGTTCCCGATGGTCTCCTGTGTCGTCCGCGGACGTCGCGCCCAGGAAGCTACCCCGGTGCCAGCCGATACGGTGAAGTGGTCCGGCCGCCTGCGCCACGCCGACCTGCCGTGGAGAGAAGCATCACAACGGATCACGACGGCACCGGGAACGGTGACTGCACTCGGCGACAGTGACGGTCCCGCTCCGTCGCCCTACAAATCGATCTTCCGCAACGGAGCGATCCTCTACCCACGCCTGCTGATGTTTGTGGAGAAGGCAGACGCAGGTCCGCTCGGTGCTGGCGCCGGCCGCGTCGCGGTGACCTCCTTCCGCACAACACAGGAAAAGAAGCCTTGGAAGTTCCAGCCCTCACTGACGGCTAGGGTTGAGCAGCGTTTCGTACGCACTGTCTACCTCGGTGAGACCGTGCTGCCACACCGGTGTGTGAAGCCCCGGCAAGCTGTCCTTCCAATCGAGGACTCGGGCATCTTGGTGGAGCAACAGGTAGCTGAAAATCCGGGACTTTCCGGATGGTGGGACCAGGCAGAATCCATCTGGAACGCCCACAAGCCAGCTTCTGACAAGGCCCAACTTCTCGATCGGATCGACTACCACGGTCAACTCGCCGCGCAGCTTCCGACCGAAGCACTGAGGGTGGTCTACACAAAGTCCGGCAACACTCTGGCTGCGGCCATCGTGCGAGATACCACGGCAATCATCGACCACAAGCTGTACTGGGCCCCGGTGGCAACCGAATCGGAGGGGCACTATCTGTGTGCAATCCTCAACTCCGTCACGCTACTCGAGCGGGTCAAGCCGCTTCAAGCGCTGGGGCTGTTCGGTGCGCGAGACTTCGACAAGAACGTCTTCGCGGTCCCATTCCCGAGGTACGACGCCGAGGATGACCTGCACGTCCGTCTCGCCGAACTCGGGTCGTACGCCGAGAAGACCGCGGCGGACGTCGACATCACCGCCGCCCGCACCTTCCAGGCCGCCCGGAAGAAGGTCACCAGCAATTTGGTCTCGGCTGGCATCGCACAGAAGATCGAAGACGCCGTCGCCGAGCTGGTACCGCTGGAAGCGGTCCTCACGGCAGAGGCCTGATCGAACTGGAGCTGCTGCACGGATAGGTGACATCTTGACCCGTCACCCGATCGTGCAGCAGTCCCACCCCATGTCTGCGACATCCGTAGGTCCAACCGCCCCATCCGACCTTTCCGGGACCCTGGCTCTCCACCCCACGAGTCAACTGCCGTGGGGCAGTCCCGTCCGATTCAGGAAGCTGCAAACACATGTCCTACTTTGAGAATGAGCACGAGATCAGAAACATCTTCAGCTATCGCTTTGAGCCGGTCGCGTGGAGTGGCCAGTACGAAGGCCCCGGATCCACCTTCGGCCTCTACATCCTGGAAGACCAGGACAGCCTCAACGAGCTCGCCAGCGAAGTCGAATCAAAAGGTAGCCCCGAGGGGGTAGCCGATGAGATCAGAGACCTCAAAGGCTATTGGGTCATCGCGGGACCAGACGAAGACTTCCATTACTTCAGCACTAAAGCGGAAGCGATCGCCTTCTACGAGGAACTCGACGACAGGTATCAGAAATGGATTGACGGCGAGACCGGCGACGACAACTGAGAAACGTCGCCAGGGTAAGTGGATCTTCCGGTTCTAGAGTGCATCGATCGCATGGGTGAGGTTGCCGCAGTGCAGGAGTGACCGGATGCGGTAGTGGGTGAGGTTGCGGAAGCCGAGGGCGTGGCGACGGAGAGCTTCGAGGCGTCCGTTGATGGCTTCGGTGGGCCCGTTCGATGTGCGGTGGTCGAAGTAGGCGAGTCCGTCGGATCGTCGTCGGTGCAGGGTGCGGCCGAGCTGGGCGAGTTCTTCGAGGCCGGCGGGGACGCCGCTGCGGATGGTGTCGATCACCGCCGCCAACTTCGCCTTGCCGCGGCGGCGGTCGGGGTCGGCGTAGGCGGCGGTCGGGGTCGGCGTAGGCGGCGGTGACGTCCTGATAGATCCACTAGGTGACCTGCACCGGAAGATGCTGTTCGTCGGCGAACACCGCTTGAGGCGGCGGCGTTGCCGGCCTGTCAGCAGTTGGTCTCGGGTGCGGGCGGTGCGGCGGATGCCGTAGAGCGGATCCCCGGACCGGCCCCGATGCCCGCAGGTGTGTTGCTGGACCCGCTGCCGGCACAGGTTCAGCTTCGTGCCGGCCAGGGCGCGGTCGATACACATCTGCGGCGAGTGCAGGCGGAGGCGGCGAAGGTGCAGGCCGACGCGAGCGCCGAGATTACGGAGATACGGGGCCGTCTCGACCAGGCCCTCGACGACCGCACGAACGCCGATGCCGCGGCAGCCGCCGCGGACACCGAACTCGACCAGGCCCGCCGCGACCACACCACCGCCATCACCGAACTACAAGGACAGCTCGACGAACTCCAGGCACAGCTGCGTACCGCCGTCGAGGAACGCGACACCGCGATCGCCGCCCGCGACGCCGACCGGGCGGCTGCGGCCGCGACGATCGGCCGCCTCGAATCCGACCTCACCACCGAACGCGAGACCGTCCGCGCCGAGCGGGAACGCACCGACACCGTCCGGGACCAGCTCGCCGCCGCCCGCACCGAGCTCGCCGAAGCCCGCGCCCACACCGCCGCCGCCCGTGAACGCGCCGACGAACTCCGCACCGAACTCGACACCCTCCGCACCACCGGCACCCCTGCCCGCCGGCGGGACCGCCACCCTACCTCGCCGGGTCCGGCGGGGTGGGGTGGTCAGTCGTCCCGGTCGGCGGCCAGGCGCCGGTAGATCCCGAGGATCAGCACCAGGTTGACCAGAGACAACCCCAGGGACAACGCCACAGAGATCCACACCATTGCCCGCATCCTCCACTTCGTCGGCTACACACACATAGTCGAGACGACGGTGGACACGGGCGGATACCACGCCCACCGGGTGTTGCTTCTTCTTCCTTCGCGCTCGACCCGAACGTCGCCCAGTGCCAGCTGGGCGCCGCTCCTCGACGATCGTTTCCGGACCGCGCCGGCGCGCCCCGCCGCACATTCGGGGTATCCGCAGCTTCCGTCTCGAGCAGACGTCAACCACGCCGGGTGGTGAGTGCCTGCGACTCCCGGATCCGGTGCCGGGAGAGTCCCCTGGGGTGGTGTAAACCGGGATCCCCGAATCCGTGACCGTGTCGGTCCCGGAAGCGGAAGAGCCACCGCGTGAAGCTCTGTGAGTACCGACCAAGGAACTCACGACAAGGAGACCACGCGATGGCCCTGGACCAGTCTGCCCTATCCGAGCT
>NZ_SKCH01000046.1 GCF_005434945.1 Prescottella subtropica
GCGGCTCGCCGGCCACACCAACATCGCCGGCGCGCTACGCCACCACGGCCGTGATCCACACCGACCGATCGATCTACTTCATGCCGCCTGACATGGGGTTATGCGACTTTGCCGGGCCCCTGGCTTCATGCCGGCTGAAACACGTTTGGGTTTACCGCGGTAAAGACGCGGTGCTCTCGTGCGGCGGATGCAGCCGACTTCACTGCTCGCCCGCCAGCCTGCCACGATGCTCTGGCCGGTCACCGAATCATCTTGAACCGTTCCGGGCTGGGGGCTTCCGGGAGTGTCGCACCTGACTGGCGTTGACTCCGATGCCCCGGAATCTGTTTTACCGCGGTAAAGCAGAGATCGACCTCGACGCGTAGGCGAGTGCCTCAACGGTCGATGAGTGAGTGCGGGCCTTCGTGTGAAGTGCGTGAGGCCGGGCGGTTTACCGCGGTAAAGACAGTGGGCTGGTTTACCGCGGTAAACCAGCCCACTGTCCACTACTCCGGGGCGGTAAGTGCTTCGAGTAGATCGTGCAGACCGCCCTCGTCGAGGTAGGACCGCAATGCTCGAGCGAGAGTGGGCGCATCGGCGTCGAGCCTGCGGAACGTGCGCACGATCTTGTCGGGATCAGCCGGGATCTGGGTGGCCGGGCCGGCAGGCTGGCGGTCAGGAGTTCCCGTGTTCTGGGCGGTCCACGCGTCGACCTGTCGCTCTAGTGGCACCTGCGCGAGAGCCCGGGCCTGCCGAATGGCGAGCTCTCCGCGTCGGAGTGCGGCTTGAAGCTCGGGCGCCAACTTGAGCAGTGCCCGCCGCTGGGAGACCCACCCGGGTGTCTTGCCGAGCTTGAGTGCCACGGTCTCGGCTCGACCGCATTCGGTCACCATCAGCTCGACCGCCTTGGCTTCCTCGATGACGTCGAAGTCGCGACGGCCGATGTTCTCGGTCACGGCGGCGGCCAACAGTGTGGCACGGTCTTGTGCGATCTCGTCCTTGACGATGATGTCCAGGGTGGTGCGGCCGAACTTGCCGGCGGCGGCGTAGCGGCGGCAACCGTTGACCACCACCCACCGTGCATCTCCGATCTCGTCGACATCCTGGGGGTAGAGCTTCAGGTAGGCGTCGCGGGCGACTGTCAGTGCCGGCTGCAGCTGGGTATCGGCGATCGAGGCGAGATCCTCGAGGTCGCCGATCTCGTCCCGAGGGTTGCGGGGGTTGGGGACCAATTCGGTCAGTGGGACAGCGGTCGGGGCGGTCGGTCCGCTGCGTTGGCGCTCGACGGGGGAATGCTCGCCGACGCTACTGGCCAAGGAGGCGAGGGAGGTGCGGGTACCCCGGGCCACGTCAGCGCCCTCCGTCGATCTGAAGTTCGAGCGCGAGACGGTAGAAGTCCTCGCGGGCTTGCAACGCAACACGATTGGCCGGGTACTCGGTGACCACCAGTCCGTCCGCGCTGGCGCGGGTATGCAGCTTGTAGTGGCGGATGACGGTGTTGGCGAGCGGCCATCCGTGGGCTCGGACGAACTCCTGGGTTTCTTCGAGATCTCGGGTGCCGTCCCGACGATCCCAGTTGTTGATGACGACCGTGTAGGGGATGCCGCGGGGCTCGAGCACCTTCTGGATGGTGCGGGCGGTCGGATCGAACGACAGGGGTTCGGTCTCCATCGGCACGATGACGTGGTCGGCGACGTCGAGGACGGCGCGGAGGGCTTCCGCGGCCGGTCCCTGGCCGAGTGGGTCGTCGATGTCGTCGTTGCCGGTCAGGTCGATCCAGCCGGGGGTGTCGACGTAGACGCGGCGGATGCCGGGAAGCTGGTGAAGCGTCCGTAGCCCCTGGATGTCGTCGTGGGCCTGGACGACATGGAACGGTAGGTCGTCGATCCGATCGGCCCACCAGACTGCCGATCCCTGCGGGTCCACGGACACTGCGGCCACCGGCGAGGGGGTATCGGGATCGTCGCTGGAGCCGAGGACGTCGGCGGCGACGGCGGCGAGGTTGACGGCGATGGTGCTCTTGCCGACGCCGCCCTTCTGATTGAGGACAACGTGAACTGTCATGCGCGATGCGCCTTTCCGTGTACTTCACCCGTCGGGTCGAACGGGCTACTTCGGACACGGAGCACCCTACGGCAGATGATCACGAGGTACGGAACAGACACGCGCGCCCGACGGTGTTCCAGGACAGTGTCTGAAGGAGGTTTACCGCGGTAAAGATGAGCGGTCGTTTACCGCGGTAAACCTCCCGGCCCCGCGGGTAAGAGCTGCGGCGACGTCGCCACGGTCGAGGTCGTATCAGATGTTCCGGTGTCCGCGAGGGCCGCGGGAGACCTTGCCCTGCCGGTGGATCTCCTCGACGACTTCCCCGTGTGTCAGTTGTTCGGCGAGTCTGTTCAGAGCGAGTCGAACGACTGCGGAACGGTTGGCGTCGACTCGTTGAGGTCGCCTGCGGCCGGCGGCCCGGACGTCTTCGAGGAAGTCGTCTTCCTCGGATCCGAGGTACACGGTGCTGGGAGACAGTTCCTTCTTGTTGTCGACGGCGACGGATTCCGGCGACCCGTCTGCGGCGTGCCGTGGTGCCGGGTCCGGGCTGGCCCCGGCACCGGGATGCTCGATGTAGGTGAGCAGGCCCCCGAAGGCCGTCGCGGACTCGGTCGAGTCGTCGGTATCCGGGCTCGTTCTGTCGGCCGCGGCGGGGGCGGGTTCCGGCAGCGGAAAGTGGGAACGCATCGCACGAATGTACTACTAGTAGGGCAGACATTTTCGTACGCTAACGACGTACTGAGGGGATGCCGACACGTCCCTCGCAAACCGACCCCGAGCGCGCCCAGGCATGGGCGGAACACCGCCGACAGGTGGGCGCGACGATCCGGGCGTTGCGGATCGAGCAGGGATTGAGCCAGGAGGCGCTGGCGCTCGAATCGGGGGTCACCCGGAATGTGTTGATCCAGGTCGAGCACGGCCGGCGAGGGCTGTTGTACGAGCGGTTGTTCGACATCGCCGAGGTGCTCGGGGTGCCGGCGAGCCGGTTGCTCGCCGACCTGGAGTAGACGGCGGCCGCTGGCCGGCACGCTGCGGCTACATGCCGTAGTCGTATCCGTGGTCGGTGGGGTAGTGCGGTGGGAGGGACTGCGTGTAGTCGGGGGCCGGTGATACGGACGTGGACTTCGAGGGTTTCCGTTTCGTCGGGCCGGCCGTACCCGTTTCAGTGCGGCGGGTGACTTCCTTTTCGATCTGGTCGAGGTGCTTCTGCCTGGATGCGGCGTTCTCTTCGAGGTGGGTGATGTGGTCGGTCAGCCTCCCGATGACGTGTTCGTCGACGGTGTGGGCGCGGGCCCGGCGGGCGGCCTCGGCACGGTGTGTCTGTGCGGACTTCTCGATGATCGGCCACCGCCGTTCCGGTGGGGCGACGGATTCGAGGACCGTGACCACGGCCGCGGCGTCGTCGATCTGCTGACGGGTGGCCACACCGGAGCCGAGTATCCGCTCGAGCTCCTGGCGGGCCTGGCGGACGGCCTGGATTTTCTGGTCGTCGGCTTCGACTGCCGAGATACCAGCGTTGACGGCGGACACGGTCGAGCCCGTTCCGCGGGCAGTGTCGAGCGCTTCCCGGGCAGTATCGAGGGCTCTGAGGGTGTCGCCGAGTCGACGCCGGCTCGTCATGCGGGCCGAATAGAGTTCGGCGGCGGTGTAGTCCGCGAACGGCCCCCGCGCCCGCCCCGGCGCCGGCGCGGGCGCCGGGGTGGGGGTGTGGAGTGTGTCGATGTTCCGCTGCACCGTCGTGGCCCGGGCGCCGGTGAGGTAGGCGAGTGGGTCGGCCTGGCCGGCGGGTGCGTTGTTCTTGATCCGGGAGATCGCGACCTCGCGGGCGGTGTCCTCCCACAGTCCGATCTTCTTCGGGTCGGTGCCGGGATCGCCGAGCGCGACGAGCCACGGAGCCTTCTCCGCGGCCGCGGCCGCGGCCGCGGTGGTGGTGTAGGAGTCGATGAAGGCGTGCATCTGTTCCTGCTGGGTGCGCGCCCAGGCGGCGAGGATCGGGTCGCAGTCGGCGGCCGCCGCGGTGAGGGCGGGCACGCCGTAGCGGGCGGCGGGGTCGGTGCGGCGGCGGGGGAGCGGATCATCGCGCTTGGGGCTGATGGTCTTGTGCAGTGCGGCGGCCAGGACCCGGCCGGGCGCGTTCTTGCCGGTGTCGATGCGGCCGGCCTTACCTTCGGCCCGCATGACCGCGGCCGCATCGGCGAGCAGGGTGCGGGTGTCCCAGCCGAACGTTTCGGCCTGAGCGACGGCCGTGACGATCTGGTCCCAGCCGCCGAGCTGGTGCACCCACGAGAATTGTCGTTCGGTGAGAATTCCGCCCAATAGTTTCTCGGTGAGATCCTCGTAGAGGGCGTCGACGGCGAGGCGGTAGGTGTCGCGGAGCCGCTCCCAGGATGCGGCTTTGGCTTGTTCGTCCTCGATCATCTGGTGCACGGTGGTCTGGGATCCGTCGCGGGCGACGATCCTGCGCAGCAGGTCGACTGCGGCCGGATGCTCGTCGGGGCGGTGTTCGACGTCCCAGTCGGGGAGTTCGTCGTGGGCGGCGTAGACGATGTTGGTGTTCTTGCCGCGGGTCATCGCCACATACAGCGACTGCCGGTCCATGTTCCCGGCCGCCAACACGTGACAGGAGCCGACGGTCATACCCTGGCTGCGGTGCACCGTGGTTGCATACCCGAGTTGCACGTTGTCGGTGATGTAGTCGGATGCGACGGTCACCTCACCGTCGGAGACGTTGTTGCGTAGGCGTAGGGAGCCGTCGTCGCCGATTCCGGTGACGGTCCACAGATCACCGTTCTTCACCCGGCCCGTCTTCTGCCCGTCGGCATCCTTGACGACGTATTTGGAGTTGTTCTTGCGGGTGACGACGACGTCACCGACCGCGGCGTCGAGCCCGTCCGCCAGGACGATGCCCGGCCCGGTGACGCCGCCGCTGGCGCGGTAGTAGGCGGCGGCCTTGATGTTGAGCTCGCGCACCAGATCGTTGGTCGGGGCCACCATGAGCGCGACTTCGCCGGCTTCGACGTCGGCGACGTAGGCGTCGAACACCAGATCGGCAAGTTCGTGCCGCATCCCGTCCCGAACCCGATCCTGCGCGACATACCAGTCGAGGGCATTCTCGGCGCCGGAGCGCAGCAGCAGACTCGCCGCCGCCTCCCCGTCGGTCTTGAACCGATGCACCTGTTCGAGGAACGGCGCGTTCGTGCGCTCGGCCAGATCCCGCAGCACGCCACCGGCCTCGACCGAGGCCAACTGCTGCGGATCCCCCAACAGGCGCACCACCGCACCGGCGTCGATGGCGATCCGCGTGAGGTCCGCCAGATCCCGGGCCGACGCCATCCCGGCCTCGTCGACCAACAGCAGATCCCCCTGCTCGATGCCGGTGTCGATGCCCACCCGGGCGCGGGTGAGGACGTCGGCGATGGTGCGGCCCTCCACCGCAATCTCCTCCCCGAGCACCTCCGCCGCGCGCGCCGACGGACCCAACGCGATGACCTTGCCGTTGGTGTTCTCCCACGCCCGCGCGATCACCGTCGCCGCCGTCGTCTTGCCCGCACCGGCGGCGCCGACCGCGACCGCCACATTCTTTTTCGCGGTGAGGAAGTGCTCGATCATCGCAACCTGATCCACACCCAACGTGTGTCCGGCCTTCTTCTCGGCCCGCCGGATCTGCCGGCGGATCACCCGCTCGGCGACGGTGTGCTCGTCGTCGACGCCAGCGTGATCACGCATGAACTCCTCGGCGTCGAGCACCGCCTGGGCGGTGTACCGCATGTGCGCGCGGTCGGTGGTCTGCATCCGCACCAGGCCGCGTTCGATGCGTTCACTGATCCGCTCCGGCGCGTCATACACCTCGGTAAAGGTGGGCAGGCACAGGTCCCGCAACGCCAACTCGAGCGCATCGGCGACCGAGTCGTTGACATCCGTCTCGCCCGGGAAACTGAACTCCCGCAGCCGGCGTTGAATCTCCGCCTCGAGCGAGAACACCGTCCACGACCCCGCCTTGCGTGACAGATCGTCGGTGACGGTGCCGACGAGATCGGGCAGCATCCCCGGATCGAACGGCGGCCGTTTGTCGCGCCCGGACTGCACCGCGCCGATCAGCTCGCGCGGCTCCCCGCCGGCGAGAATCGCGGACGCCCGCTCGCGCCATTCGGCGCGCAGCTCCGCCAACGACCGCGGCGGGTTCTTCGCATTCCGGGTGTCCAAGGTGGCCTGCTGCGCGTGGGCGTACTGCACCTTCTTCGGCGGATTCTTCCCGTACCGCTGCTTGTACTCGCGGGCGAGTTCGCCCTGCCGATCCTCGATCTGCGCCCGCCGCGAAAACTCCTCCAACAGCGAGACAGGAATACCGGCGACCTCGTGCACGGGTAGCTTGTTCGCAGCCATGTCCTCCCGCGGCGCGAACGTCACCCCGAGCTTCCGGGCCACCAGATCCGCCACCCGCGTGTTGTAGCGTTCGGAGGCCGCAACGTTCGCCTTGTACAGCACGGTCCCGTCGATCGTGGTCCATCGTCCCTCTGCGAGGACCCGGTTCAGGATCGCGGAATGGGTGTGCAGGTTCGGGTCCCCGGCCCGGTTGTCGAAGTGATCGAACCGGGCGATCAGCAGTCCGTCGGCCTTCACCTTCCGCGCGCCGCCGGCGCCGCGGCGGGTGTAGATCACCTCGTCCTCGATCCACGACAGCGCCTCGTCCACGGCCTGCGTGTGCGCGGCCTCCACCGCCGCTTTCACGGTCTCGTCGCCGAGTCCCCACAGCAGGGAAATCGACTTCACCGGCGTGAACACCAGGTCGTAGCCGGCGACGGGCTGCCGCATCTTCGCGTACTCGTCGACGACGAACGACCACACCTCGTCGTCGCTCAGCAGGTCCGCCCGCTCACCCCGCGCCGCCCGCAGATGCTTGCGGGCCGTAGCGAGCTGGATCTGCTGCTTCACGACAGAATCCGGGTAGGCGCCGTGCGCGGCCTTGTGCGCCGAACACAGTTCCTCGACGTCGTTGACGAACTCCTGGGAGTTCTCGAACCACGAAAACGCCCGACCCAACGCGGTGCGCCGCGACCACTCCAACCGCTCGTCGAGCGGCGCATCCCACGCCGGCCGCGTCGCCAACGCGTCCGGGGTGCGGGCCGCCCCGAACACCGACCGCATCGACTCCTCGGTGACTTCCGTGCCGACCTCGACCCCGACCGCCTCGGCCAACTTGCCGCACCACACACCGGGCGGGGTGCCCTTCGCGAGGTAGTAGTCGACCGCGTCTTTCTTCGTCGTCTCCGTCGCGTCGCCGGCCGCGACATGCTTCGTCAGATACACGTAGCCGTCCCCAGCACTGAGCTTGTGGACGGTCATCACGAGGGCCGATTATGCCAGGTCGCAACTTTAGTGCATGAGGTGTATCAATCATTTTTCTCTGTTCACCGGACGACAGGCCGGTGAGGACGCCGGTGCGTGCGGATGCGCAGGCGGCAGCGGGAGGTAGGCCGGGGACGGCTGCACGGTGCGGCAGCTCGATGCGATCGTCCGGGCGGGTGCAGGCGGCCGCGGTGTCACCCGATGCCCCCGCCCCGTCCCGCGCCCGACCTGGCTGGCGCACTGCGGTGCGCGAACACCACGATGGGTGCGAGAGTGGACGTGAGTGAGAGGGGCGGTAGCGGTGAGCGACGGCGAACGCAGTGAGCGGGAGTGGGAGCAGATGGCGCAGTGGGCCGAGCACGACATGCGGCTACCGACGGCGTCGGTGACCGCGCTGCGGGGCCCGGATGCAGCCCGCATCGGCCGGCGCCTGCTCGAGCGATCGACCGAAAAGGATCGCTGACCGCCACACCGGAACCGCACGGTATCGGGGGCCGTAGCCGGGGCGTCGTGTCGCACACTCTGCGCGCGGCAGGTGTGCAGATGTGTGGCGTTTGATCGCGTGCACTGCTTCGCATCGTCGACCATGGCCGGATCCCGGCGGTCGATCGTGCGATGCGGATCGGACCGGTCTGCGGCGGGTCGAAGACTCACCGCGTCGAGCGGTCGGTGTGCGGCCCGGCCGTCGGCCGAACCGTCCGTGGGTGCGGTGCGAAGGCCGGTCGGTGTGCCGCCGCTCCCGGATTCCTGCGGTGTCGGCGACGACACCGGCGAGTCGGCCGACGCGAGAAACATCGGGGTGGTGGGCGGACCCACTGGAGGGCACACGTCCCCGTCGTGCTTCGTGCGGCGGGGACGTCTCACGTCTCGCATGTCGCATCGCGTTGCATGTCTCGCGTGGCACCTCGTGTCGCACTTGTCGCATCGGTCTTGTCGCAGTCGTCTCACGCTTCTCGCCCGGCATCCGATGATGCGATTCGGTGCGGGTGACGGTGTCGCCGGTCGTCTCACCGATGCGAACCGCCAACCGGGCTCGCACCGTTTCCGGCGGGCCCACTCGTCCTCGATCGGTGGTTGTCGCAGTCGTGCGATGCGATCGGAATGTGTGTCGGACCGGGATGCGACAGTGATCGCACACGGGCCCGGGGTGGCGGCGTGATGCGACAGATGGTCGGCGTTCCGCCGGGTGCGGTGAGACGTTCGGTGAGAACAAAAAAGGGGGGGCGAGGGTGCGACAGGACGAGCATCAGGTCGACGGGGCCGACGCGTGGATCGTGGACGAGACACGGCGGATCCTGCTCGAGTGGATCGGATTCGATCCGGTGGTGACACCCGGCGAGCAGCAGGCGCTGATCGTCCGGGAAGCGTCACGGTTGCAGGCGTTGACCGCGGCGGCCGCGGACGAACTCGAGCAGACGACACCGATGTCGCCGGCGTCGACGTACACGGATGTGGTGCAGGCGCGGGTGGCGGTGTGGCAGACCGCGAGAGAGGACGTGCTCGCACGGGAGTTGTATCCGCGGGTGACACCGGAGATGGTCACAGAGCGTGCAGTGTTCGACGCGTGGATCGAACGCGAGATCGAGCGAGAGCAGGACGCATCACGGGAGGCCCGGGATCCGGATCGGTGGCGGACGAAGAATGTGCGGCCGATGCGGGCCGCGGAGCGGGTCGTCGAACGGGTGTGGCTGGCGAAGCCGGCATGGTTCCGCAGGCTGGCCCGCGCACTGGTCGCACAGCGGATCGAGGACAACCAGCGGGTACCGATGACCGCCTACGATCCGATCGTCGACGAGTTGACGGAGTGGATCGACGACGAGATCCGTCGCCATCCGCCGGCCGACCCGGACGTGCCGTTCTGACCGGCACCACGATCGTGTTCTGCCGAACCACCAACATGAAGTGAGGGGCTGTGCCGGGAAAACACACGACCGTCGCGGACGCGTGGGCGTCGATCGCACGCACGGAGCCGATCCTGCAGATCGAGGGCCGCGACATCAGCGATGAGGACAAGAAGATGACCGTCGAGTTGATCTGCGGCATCATCACCCTCGACGACGTCAAGGATCGTCTCCTGCGCGCCGCCGGGTACGGGATCTCCCCGGTACAGCCGCCGGCACGCGCACGGGCCCGCCGCGTGTAGCCCCGGCCGGGTACGGCGCCGCACCGGGTCTGGTTGCCGCGGAGTTATCGGGGTTCGTGTTCGGCGGCGATCCCGTCGCGGCTCTGCGCGCGGAAGCCGGCTGATCGTGCCGAGCCCACGGAATGCGAGATCGTACGGACTCGTCTCGGGTTCCTTCGCCGCGTAGTGCTCGATGTACCAGGCAGCAGCCCGAGCCAACTGTGCGCGTTCGTCGACCGTCGGTTTTCTTCTTGCCATGCTTCATTCCACGCGCGCGCCGGCTCCACCGGTAGGGCACCAGGGCTCTGTGACACCGGTCGGGGTGGACCGGTCCGGTACGAGGAAAGTCCCGGCCGCCGCCCGCCCGTGGCACCGGGATAGAGCCCCGTGGAGTGGTGTAAACCGTTGAGCGCGTAGCTCTGTGGTGCCGGTGATTATGCCGTAAGCGGGACAGATTCGTCCACGTCCGTCTCCGCGGGCGGGGCAGGTTCGATGGAGG
>NZ_SKCH01000047.1 GCF_005434945.1 Prescottella subtropica
ACCCTGCCCGATCACCCCACCGGTGCGGGGCCAGACGTTCGGGGGCGAGCAGCCTGGTCAGGCTCTGGACCAGCACGGTGGAACGGTTGGGTGTCTCACTCCGGGAGTTCGATGGAAGTCGTGTACGGTCCTCCGCGAAGACCTCGGATCGGCCTCTGCACCTCGCAGTGCATGTCACCGGGGTTTTGATCATTTCAGGTACAGATCAGGGGGCAAGTCCCAACCGCCTGGTAGCGGCGTCAGAAGAGCCGTGAGTCAGACCCGTCCCACGGGATCATCCTGACCCGCAAGGCGGAAGCCGTCACATCCTTCAAGAAGTCAGACCCACCGGCCTGCCAGCCAATAGTGAAGAGCCCGGAAACGTCAGGATGTGCCAACTGACTATCCGGGACGGCATCAGCCCCTGGTCCCGTAACATCAGCGAGATGTACGGCTGGCTCGATGGCGGTGCGGCCCGTGTCGGGCACTTCCAGTTCTTCGGCCCGAACGGATGGCAGTACAGCGGAGTGAACCGCACCTGGGGCCCAGGAGAGAAAGACCAGTGGACAGGACTGGCCACCGGAAACGCAGGCGATCTCTGGTGCGCCAGATTCTGGGAAGGCAGCAACGGCAACTGGATCGACATCACCGGACCGATCTGCGTCACCGGCTAGTCCGGAACACCACCTGGCCGTATCGAGTACGGCCATCGAGTGAAATTCCGCAAGACCCTGCCCCGGACAACAACGTTCGGGGCAGGGTCTTTTCACACGCATCCGCCGGTCAGCGGGTCGTCACCGCAGATCAGACGTCACCTCCGTGCAGCAGTCCCTATGGGCCAGCAGACCGGTCACAGCGTTCAGGTGGCCGGCCCCGGGCCGGTGTCGGCGTCCGGGGCTGGGATCGGGCAGACTGACGAGCGAGGACCGGCCCGGCGCATACGGGCCGGTCCTCCCTGTAGGTCAGACCGGGACCGCCACCCGGGGCGTGCCATCGATACAGGTCACGGTCTCGGAGTCGATCCGGACCTCAACCGGACCGTCGAACGAACACCGCTCCACATCGACGACCAGGCCGCCGGTCAGCGGATCGATCCAGGCGTTCACGCCGGTCTCCCTCGCCCGAGGCAGAAAGAACCAGACAGTGCCGCCCGGACCGCCGTCGACAGGCCCGCTGGTCCACTTCTGCGGCCTCGATGGCTCGCGTCATTCGATGGATTGCAACCGGGGATGGGCGCGGAGTGCGAATGGTGCACTGCTGTTGATGGCAGAAACCAACGCTGACCTGCCGCCGGAGATCATCCGGTGGCAGGTCAGCGGTTTGTGTGGGGTGGTTTACGGCATCATGTGGACGGGACCACGTTGTCGATACCGCAGGGGCTGTTCTTACTGGTCTGGAAGGTCGCCCGAGGCGTCCCAGACTGGTCGATCACGGTGTACTCGTCGAACGTGTACACGAACTGATAGTCGCCACCTGGACCGCACCGATGACCCGGGTCGGTCGACTCCGGAAGCGCCAGAATGATTCTCTGGACCTCCGCGTCATCAGTGATGACCGATGACGGCGGAACGAGATCGACCTGATCCCTCGAACTCTGATCGTAGTGGCAGCGTCGAAGGGTCACACCCGAGACCGGATCACTCTTGTAGGCGGCCAACCATTGCTTCCCGTACAGCTCATCAGGCTGTTTCGGTTTCGCGGAACAGCCATCCGGATCGACCATCGTCTGCGTCGACACCGGTGCCGTTGATGCCTCACTCGAGGAGGATGCCGTGGACGTGGTGTCCGACGAACAGCCAGCAAGGAGCAATGGAGCAGCAACAACCGCGATAGCCAAGCCGGCCCAGGAGGCAGACCTGGCACGTATCGCCTTAGCTGACCTCAACGGTTTTTCCCATCGTGGAGAAGTCCTTGGTCTGCCCGGTAATCGCGACGTCGAGGACCCGTCGGGTTTCCGGATCGACCGTGACTGTCACATTCCCGCGGGGCATCTCACGGCCCTCTCCGGCGTTCATGGAGCGCGGCACAGTGCCTTCTCCATCGAGCTGCACGACGAGGACCGGGCGATCGTCCTTGATGATGGCGTTCTCAGCGGCCGCGTACTGGGAGCGGGTGGTCTCGGTGATGCGCGACTTTCCGAGGTCTTGCACGTCGAACATTGCCGCAACGTCCTTGACCACGTCCGCCGAGGTGTCTGCGGTCAGGCGAGGCTTGGCCCGATTCGCCTCGACTGCGCTCGCGACGTTCGCCGGTGCGGCCTCCGCTGCGGTGGCATTCGCCGCCAGCGGGACGTTGCACCCCTGCGCCGACCACGCGTTGATCGAGCTGTTGTTGGCCTTCGAGGCGAAGAGGACGTTCTGGCCGCCGCCCTTGTTGTTGAGGTACGGGGGTGCCGGCCACGTGCCGTTACCGGGGTTGTACCGGAAGTTCGCGGCCTGACCCGAGCCGCGGACGTTCGGCGTCGTGCTCTCCATACCGATCTGGCCGCCACCGGCCCATGCACCGACGTCAACCGAGGTGCCGACCGCCTGACCGGCATTCCAGATGGTCCAGTTGTTGGTGTTCGGCACCCAGGTGATGCCGTGGTCGACCCAGACCCCCGTGTAGGAGTCCTTGATGTACCACTCGTGGTAGTTGTTGCCAGCGTTCGGGTCGCGCTGGTCGGCCCAGTAGTGGTTGTCTCCCCAGATCAGGCCAGCATTCAAGGAGTCGAGGTGCCCGACGGTGTACCCGGTCTCGACCCAGGTCGGGGCGGCGTGGTTGTAGTTGGTCTGGGTCGTCATCCAGATTTCGTGGGTTGCCAGCTGGTTCGGCGGGTCCTGGACCCTGAGGCAATCGATTCTCAGATCTGCGGCAAGACCAGCCATCGCCACGGGAGTGCCACTGTTCGGGGCGATCTTGCCGAACAAGTATGCGCCGTAACAGTGGTTGCGGCCTGCACACGCGGCAGTTTGAGCGTTCGCGATCTGCGGTGCGGAGACCCCCAGGCCCAACACCGCCGCGGACGCCAACACGAGCGCGGACAGACGCCTGAACGATCTTCTTGGCTTCATAGTTCGTAACAGTAAAGGGCTACATGCGGCTTCCGTCGGGTTTTCGACACAAAGACTTGATCATGACGGCCTACGAAAAATATTGCCCCGCAGCACAAATCAACAAACTAGCAAGTCGTCCGGTATGTTTACGCCCACCCGACACTCACCGACCGCCGGCACCGTTGTCGTTGTCACCGGCACCGCCGCCGGACTCGCGGTGCTGGCCGGCCGCCGCCAGCCCTCGGTCGTTATAGGGGACGGAACCGGTCCGATGAACGTGGGAGCTGGGCCCGTAGCTCGTCGATGTCCTGCTCGTCCGCCCACATCGTGAACCCGAACGGGTCCGGGCCCTCAAAGAGTTCCACGTCCTCGTCGACGAGGTGATCGACATGCACATCGGCCTCCCGGAACTGCATCGTGCACAGCGCCGGCACGCTCATGTCACCGTTCCGCCAGACGATGACCCCCAGCTTCTTGCCGGTCTCGTCGTCGTAGTACGTCTCCGTGCACTGACCATCCACCCACGGCCCGCCCCCACCGGTGATCACCCGGCCGCCGGCCGCTTTCACCGCGGCCCGCGCCGCCGCCGCCTCCGCAGCGGTGTACCGGTCGTGCCACTCGATGTAATGCCCGAGGAACGTCGCGAACTCGGCAGCCATCTGCTGAACCAGGAATGTGTCATCAGAGAAAGTCACCACCCGAGACTAGGCATCCTGGTATCGGGCGTAGCGGCGTTCCTGTACCCCGGCTCCGGGGGTGCAGGACCGCAAGCATGCTCGGATCGCTATCGGGTCCGGCCGTCCGACGCTGCGTTCCCTCCGGCGGGAGACGCGGGTTGCTCGCCTATCTCAGTTGTCCGGCTCGCCGGGGGCGATGTAGTAGACGCTGTCGGGGTGCTCGTGCCAGTCGATGTCTTCCGGTGACGGGCCCGACCGTTCCGCGGCGTTCGTCCTCTCGATGTCCTCCGCGGTGCCGTTGCGCTCGAAATACTCCTCCACCAACGCACGATGACGATCCGAGATCTCGGTCGGCTCGTCCGCAGCACTTCCGAACCTCAACCCCACCTGAGTTGGCTCATTTCGTTAGTGCGTGAGTCCGGGCCCGGTGATCTTGTCGATGAGGTCGCGGGTGTCGGGGTCGATCTCGGGCGGGAAGGTGTGCCGGGTGCCGTTGATCGCGATGGTCGCCGAACGGAGAGGCCGGAGCCGTTTGACGACGTTGCCGATCGCCAGGCCGCTGCGGTGCTGGACCAGGTAGGACACCGCCAAAGCAGCGAACACGATGGTCAGGTGCGCTTCGATCGCGTCCCGGGTGCGGTGGAAGATCGGCCTGGCTCTCAGGTCGGTTTTCGACATGCTTCAGCGACTGCTCGACATGCCAGAGGTCGTGGTACTTGCCGATCACTTCCTCCGGGTCCATCAGTGTTGCGGGGATGTTGGTGACGTAGCCCTTCAGTCCGACCAGTGACCGGGCCCGCTCGATCGATGCGGTGTCGAGGCTGCGTCCCTTCGCGGTGGTCTTGACGAACCGGGTCGATTTCGGGACTTTGCCGCCGTCGACGACCTCCCGGGCCCGGGTTTCCTGGGCGTTCAATGTCTGGTTGTCGCGGACCGCCCGCTTGCTGCGGTAGTGCCAGACCGCCCGCCACGACTTCGGATGCCCGACCGGATCCCAGACGGGTTCGGTCCGCTTCTTCACGTCGTTGACGGTGCTCTTCGCGTGCCGCGGGGTGACCGTGTCGATGACCTGATCGTCGACGAAAACATCACCGTTCCAATGGAAATGGTTCGCCAGATCGGCCGGCGCCTTCGCGACCCGGGACCCGACGATGAACTTGAGCACGGCGTCGTCGAGATCCTTCAGGTTGCCGGCGGAGAGCATCCCGGCGTCGGCGGCGACGACCATCTCGACGCCGGCGATGTCGTGCCGGTCCTGGAACTGGCGGACGATCTCCGGCGATGGTGTGGGTTTCGGCCTGATTGCCATCGAAACAGCCGATCTCGAGCGGGAACCCGGTCCGGTCGACCAACAACCCGACCACGATCTGCGGGTCGACGCGGCGTTCCTTCGAGTAGCCGACCTTGCGGAGGTCGTCTTCCTTCTCCGCCTCGAAATACAGGGTCGTCACGTCGTAGAGCACCAAGCTCAGACCGCTTGACTTCCCCCACGACAGTCTTCAACTAACGCAGCAGCGGGTGGTTTGAAGCCTCCCCCTGCAGGGCGACTCCGGAGGGCCAGACGAACCTCCATCTACTCGTGCAGCACCACGAAGAGAAGTGACCTCCTACATCGGCACTCCTCCCCGTGTCCGCGACACACGATCTCGTTCGTTTTCGCGCCGACCGCGACCTGCCCGAGCACCACCCCGCTGCTGTGGTCGAGGGCCGCCAACAGGTGCGTCAGATGCCCGGCCGCATCCTTCGCGCCCCGCAGCGTTTTTCCGTCGATCGCGACCACCCGGCGCCCGTCGACCATCCGGGTTCTCAGCCAGGCCCATACGCCGATGACCTGGTCCAACACCGCGGCGTCGATGTGTCCGAGGGTGCGGCGGATCGTCGATTCCGACGGCGGTCGACCCACGATCCCCAACCGGCCCCGGAAGTCGTCCGGGGCGTCGCCGGCCCATTCCGCGACCGCCGTGAACGAGCGGGCGCCTGCACACACCGCGGCCAACGCGACCGCCAGGATCACCGCCAGCCGGTGCCGGACCCCACGCCGCGCTCGTGGATCGGGCACCAGGTCGAGGACCTCGAGGAGCCCGGTGTCCGACACCGAGGCATGCGTGGGAGAAGATAGGACTGCGGGCACGACTCGTTCCTCGGGGTGGGGATTGTGTAGGAACTTGAATCATCACCGAGACGGTCGTGCCCGCCCCAATCCGCGCACCCGATCGTGCGCCATCACACCTGGAAACCGCAGCTCAGCGGGCATCACTCACGACTTTGCCGGGCCCCTGGGGTGTGGTCGGTGCGCTCGTCCTTCACCTGCCGGAGCGGGTGCTTCTACACCATCAACAGCACGCCGATCGCGAGGAAGGGCAAGGCGATCAGTATGAAAGTCTCGTTCATCGGTGGCATTCCTTCGTTGGGGTCGGTGCTGGTCGAGGCTATCGGGTGGGTCCGACAGTCAGTTCTTTCCGGCGGGCCCCGGTGATCGCCGCAGTGACGGGGTCGAGGATGCGCCGGGGTGCGTCGACCAGACCGGCGGTGAGTCGGTGGACGGCCTCCGCAGCGGACTCGCGTTCCTCAGCGGTGGCGGACTCGTCGAGGGCGGTACGCAGCGCACCGGCGGCCCGACGGAGCTTTCTGCGGCTGGCAGGCTCGTAGACGGCCGCGCGGGCGGCGCGGTCGGCCTCGTCCCAGGCTGCACGTAGGTCGGTCGCCGCGACGCGGAACAGTTCGATGCGCTGCTGATCCGCGGGTACGACGTCGAGGTCGAGGGACTGTGCAACCCCCAGAGCGTCGAGGAACGCTGCGGTGCACGGTTCGTTGACGTCCTCGAGCATTGGGCGGTCGAGCCACGCGTAGGGGTCCGAGAGGTAGACGGCGTAGTCGTCGAGGACGCCGGTGTAGACGGCTCGCGCGGTCGCCCAATCTCGTTCACGGCTCTGTCGCTTTTCCCTGCGACCCACGATCCGCCGGTGCACGGAGAACCCCATGAGCACGACCAGCCCGAGTGCACCAAGCACCCCGAGCGCGATCAACAGGATCAGCGGGTCGAACCCGCCGGCGGGATCCCCCGTGGGGTCGACCAGAGGCTTCGGTTCCGGTAGCGGTTCGGGTAGGCCGGCTGAATCAGGAGCATCCGTTGAGGAGTCAGCGCTCTGGGTGCGGGCGAGCTGCCTGAGGGTGACGCCTGCGCCCACAGCGCCGAGGCCGGCGCCGACACCGAGCCCGGCGCTCCTGGCCTGCCCCGCATCCAACACGCGTCCGGCTTGGGTGAACGTGGTGACCACCCCAGCCAGGATCAACACGTACGAGAAGGCGGTGATGAACGGGGCGATAATCGGGGCGATGTCGGTAGTGGAGTCAAGGAGCACGGTGCACATCTCTTCCATGTCGAGGGTGGCGATTTCGGTGTGTCGACCTGGCGGAGTTCAGCCGCACACGGGGTGCGCCCTGGGGCCTCACAGGCGTAGGGGTCGAGTGAGTGGCAGTTCGCTACGAACTGCGGAACACGAACACGCCGCCGCCGGGTGCGCTGACGACGGTGTAGCCGACCTCGAGATCACGGGCGTAGGCGGCATGGTTGAAGTACAGGACGATCTCCGCGGAGACGTCGCGCAGCAGAGAACTCTGCGCGACGTTGTAGCTGAAGTCAGCGAAGCTCGGCCACTGCCCGCAGAAGCGTTCGTCGAACGCGTCCAGATCCGGAACGTCGTCGCTCCCGGTGACGTAGTCACCACTGCGCACCCACGCGTAGAAGGCTTGCCGCCGATCTGCGGGAACCCGTGCGAGAACTCCCCCCTCCCCCCAGGATGCCGCGTGCATCGGCGACATCTCGTCGTCGGTGGGGATGTTGTCGCTGTCCATGCACCACAGCTCTTCGCAGTCGTCGGTGACAGGCGGGCCGCCGCGATGGACGTCGGCGAGACTGACGGTGTCGGCGCCAACGGCGTCGAACCACTCGCCGACCAACGTCCCGGTGTTGTAGTGGAACAGGCACCCGATCCAGACCCGCGGTGTATCTGCGGTAGCGGCAGGCACCGGGGTTCGGGTTCGGGGCGACGAGGTAGCCGGCATCACCCGACTCGAGGGCATGTGCGGCGTTGTACTGCTCGGCCGCAGCCTGTGGCGTCATGCCGCGAGCTCCGGGACTCAACACACCGGCGGCGATCTGGCGTTCAGTCCAGGAACTGATCTCGTCCATCCAGGAACTGGCCTTGTTCATGATGAGGTTTTCTGGCTCTCACCAGGCCGGGGCCAGGGC
>NZ_SKCH01000048.1 GCF_005434945.1 Prescottella subtropica
CGTAACTTATTCCAGGTCAGAGCGACACGGACACCGACCCGGACGCGATCTTCACAGGTCAGCGAGGGAAAACGAGGTTGTACGGGGAGCGCCTGACGGTCTCCGAGTTTGACTGGTGTTCACCGCCTGCTAGGGTGGTGGAGCCGCTTCGGAGGGCCTGCTCCGGTAGCCGGGTTTGCACTCGGATGCTGGATCGGATAAGCTGGAACGGTTGCCCCGGAACGAGAAACTCGAGTGTTTCTGGTGATGGTGTGCGCGTGTTCTTTGAGAACTCAACAGTGTGTCGATGAATGTCAGTGCCAATTTTGGTACTCCACTCCGTCTTTTCGATGGGGTGGGTATGTCGATTCTTCCATTCTTCCGTCTGGGAGGGTCGACGAAACAGCTAGTTTGAGTTTATTTTGCTAGTGATTTGACTCGATGTCTATGACTGATTGCCGGCTTGCCGGCCAATCTTGAGTCTTCAACGGAGAGTTTGATCCTGGCTCAGGACGAACGCTGGCGGCGTGCTTAACACATGCAAGTCGAGCGGTAAGGCCCTTCGGGGTACACGAGCGGCGAACGGGTGAGTAACACGTGGGTGATCTGCCCTGCACTCTGGGATAAGCCTGGGAAACTGGGTCTAATACCGGATACGAGCCTCCACTGCATGGTGGGGGTTGGAAAGGTTTACTGGTGCAGGATGGGCCCGCGGCCTATCAGCTTGTTGGTGGGGTAATGGCCTACCAAGGCGACGACGGGTAGCCGGCCTGAGAGGGCGACCGGCCACACTGGGACTGAGACACGGCCCAGACTCCTACGGGAGGCAGCAGTGGGGAATATTGCACAATGGGCGAAAGCCTGATGCAGCGACGCCGCGTGAGGGATGACGGCCTTCGGGTTGTAAACCTCTTTCAGCAGGGACGAAGCGAGAGTGACGGTACCTGCAGAAGAAGCACCGGCCAACTACGTGCCAGCAGCCGCGGTAATACGTAGGGTGCGAGCGTTGTCCGGAATTACTGGGCGTAAAGAGCTCGTAGGCGGTTTGTCGCGTCGTCCGTGAAAACTTGGGGCTCAACCCCAAGCTTGCGGGCGATACGGGCAGACTTGAGTACTGCAGGGGAGACTGGAATTCCTGGTGTAGCGGTGAAATGCGCAGATATCAGGAGGAACACCGGTGGCGAAGGCGGGTCTCTGGGCAGTAACTGACGCTGAGGAGCGAAAGCGTGGGTAGCGAACAGGATTAGATACCCTGGTAGTCCACGCCGTAAACGGTGGGCGCTAGGTGTGGGTTTCCTTCCACGGGATCCGTGCCGTAGCTAACGCATTAAGCGCCCCGCCTGGGGAGTACGGCCGCAAGGCTAAAACTCAAAGGAATTGACGGGGGCCCGCACAAGCGGCGGAGCATGTGGATTAATTCGATGCAACGCGAAGAACCTTACCTGGGTTTGACATACACCGGAAAGCCGTAGAGATACGGCCCCCCTTGTGGTCGGTGTACAGGTGGTGCATGGCTGTCGTCAGCTCGTGTCGTGAGATGTTGGGTTAAGTCCCGCAACGAGCGCAACCCTTGTCCTGTGTTGCCAGCACGTAATGGTGGGGACTCGCAGGAGACTGCCGGGGTCAACTCGGAGGAAGGTGGGGACGACGTCAAGTCATCATGCCCCTTATGTCCAGGGCTTCACACATGCTACAATGGCCGGTACAGAGGGCTGCGATACCGTGAGGTGGAGCGAATCCCTTAAAGCCGGTCTCAGTTCGGATCGGGGTCTGCAACTCGACCCCGTGAAGTCGGAGTCGCTAGTAATCGCAGATCAGCAACGCTGCGGTGAATACGTTCCCGGGCCTTGTACACACCGCCCGTCACGTCATGAAAGTCGGTAACACCCGAAGCCGGTGGCCTAACCCTTGTGGAGGGAGCCGTCGAAGGTGGGATCGGCGATTGGGACGAAGTCGTAACAAGGTAGCCGTACCGGAAGGTGCGGCTGGATCACCTCCTTTCTAAGGAGCATTCTCCAGCGCGATCGGTCACACAGGTGGCCGGCCGGTTGGCAGAGGCCGTTTCGTGAACACATGTTTCACGGCGGTGGCTCATGGGTGGAACACTGACAACCTCGTCCACGGATCAGCGGGTCACACGGCCGGCTGGTGGACGATATATCGGCGCACTGTTGGGTCCTGAGAGAACACGTGAGTGATTTTCTCGAAGGAAGGAACGATCATTGAGGGATCGCAGGTCATACCGCAGGGTTTCTTCGGAAGTTCTGGTCGGGTGTCTGCACACGGTCTCCTCGGTGGTGTGTTGTTTGAGAACTGCACAGTGGACGCGAGCATCTTTGTTGTAAGTAATGAAGAGCGTACGGTGGATGCCTTGGCACCAGGAGCCGATGAAGGACGTAGGAGGCTGCGATAAGCCTCGGGGAGCTGTCAACCGAGCTGTGATCCGAGGGTGTCCGAATGGGGAAACCCAGCCACAGTGATGTGTGGTTACCCGCGCCTGAATATATAGGGCGTGTGGAGGGAACGTGGGGAAGTGAAACATCTCAGTACCCACAGGAAGAGAAAACAACATGTGATTCCGTGAGTAGTGGCGAGCGAAAGCGGATGAGGCTAAACCATGGGTGTGTGATAGCCGGCAGGCGTTGCATTCGTGGGGTTGTGGGATCCGTCTTGTCGATTCTGCCGAATCGGCCGACAGTAAGAAATCATCGTGTTAGTCGAAGTGGTCTGGAACGGCCTGTCGTAGAGGGTGAGAGTCCCGTAGACGAAAACATGATGACTGTCGTGACGGTCTCCCGAGTAGCAGCGGGCCCGTGAAATCTGCTGTGAATCTGTCGGGACCACCCGATAAGCCTGAATACTACCTGGTGACCGATAGCGGACTAGTACCGTGAGGGAAAGGTGAAAAGTACCCCGGGAGGGGAGTGAAATAGTACCTGAAACCGTGCGCTTACAATCCGTCAGAGCTGGTGCACGATTTGGTTCGTGGCTGGTGATGGCGTGCCTTTTGAAGAATGAGCCTGCGAGTTAGCGGCATGTCGCGAGGTTAACCCGTGTGGGGGAGCCGTAGCGAAAGCGAGTCCGAATAGGGCGAGTCAGTGGCATGTTCTAGACCCGAAGCGGAGTGATCTACCCATGGCCAGGGTGAAGCGACGGTAAGACGTCGTGGAGGCCCGAACCCACTTAGGTTGAAAACTGAGGGGATGAGTTGTGGGTAGGGGTGAAAGGCCAATCAAACTCCGTGATAGCTGGTTCTCCCCGAAATGCATTTAGGTGCAGCGTCGCGTGTTTCACTCTGGAGGTAGAGCTACTGGATGGCCGATGGGCCCCACAAGGTTACTGACGTCAGCCAAACTCCGAATGCCAGAGTGTGAGAGCGCGGCAGTGAGACTGCGGGGGATAAGCTTCGTAGTCGAGAGGGAAACAGCCCAGATCGCCGGCTAAGGCCCCTAAGCGTGTACTAAGTGGAAAAGGATGTGGGGTCGCGAAGACAACCAGGAGGTTGGCTTAGAAGCAGCCACCCTTGAAAGAGTGCGTAATAGCTCACTGGTCAAGTGATCCTGCGCCGACAATGTAGCGGGGCTCAAGTACACCGCCGAAGCCGCGGCATTCACATAACACCCATGCGTTCCTACGGGGGCGTGTGCAGTGGTGTGGATGGGTAGGGGAGCGTCGTGTAGCCATGGAAGCAGCGGGGTGACCTAGTTGTGGAGGCTGCACGAGTGAGAATGCAGGCATGAGTAGCGAAAGACGAGTGAGAAACTCGTCCGCCGAATGACCAAGGGTTCCTGGGCCAGGTTAATCCGCCCAGGGTGAGTCGGGACCTAAGGCGAGGCCGACAGGCGTAGTCGATGGACAACGGGTTGATATTCCCGTACCCGTGTGAACGCGCCCCTGGTGAATCAGTGATGCTAAGCGCCCTGAAGCCGGCCGTGATCCTTCGGGATCGTGGGTGGTGGATGCGCGTGAACCGATCTGGTAGTAGCCAAGCGATGGGGTGACGCAGGAAGGTAGCTGAGCCAGTCAGTGGTAATACTGGTGTAAGCGTGTAGGGCGTGACCTAGGCAAATCCGGGTCACACACAGCCTGAGACGTGATGCGTAGCCGATTGAGGCGAATTCAGTGATCCTATGCTGCCGAGAAAAGCCTCTAGCGAGCTTTCACACGGCCCGTACCCCAAACCGACACAGGTGGTCAGGTAGAGAATACTAAGGCGATCGAGAGAACTGTGGTTAAGGAACTCGGCAAAATGCCCCCGTAACTTCGGGAGAAGGGGGGCCTCGTCTGGTGACCGGATTTACTCCGTGAGCTGGGTGGGGCCGCAGAGACCAGAGAGAAGCGACTGTTTACTAAAAACACAGGTCCGTGCGAAGTCGTAAGACGATGTATACGGACTGACGCCTGCCCGGTGCTGGAA
Organism: Prescottella subtropica; assembly: GCF_005434945.1. Lineage (GTDB taxonomy): Bacteria > Actinomycetota > Actinomycetes > Mycobacteriales > Mycobacteriaceae > Prescottella > Prescottella subtropica. The sequence goes on from NZ_SKCH01000048.1 coordinate 4,397, forward strand.
GGTTAAGAGGACCGGTTAGCTGCTTCGGCGGCGAAGCTGAGAATTTAAGCCCCAGTAAACGGCGGTGGTAACTATAACCATCCTAAGGTAGCGAAATTCCTTGTCGGGTAAGTTCCGACCTGCACGAATGGCGTAACGACTTCTCTGCTGTCTCAACCACAGACTCGGCGAAATTGCATTACGAGTAAAGATGCTCGTTACGCGCGGCAGGACGAAAAGACCCCGGGACCTTCACTATAGCTTGGTATTGGTGTTCGGTTCGGTTTGTGTAGGATAGGTGGGAGACTGTGAAGCATGCACGCCAGTGTGTGTGGAGTCGTTGTTGAAATACCACTCTGATCGTATTGGACATCTAACCTCGGACCATGATCTGGTTCAGGGACAGTGCCTGGTGGGTAGTTTAACTGGGGCGGTTGCCTCCCAAAATGTAACGGAGGCGCCCAAAGGTTCCCTCAGCCTGGTTGGCAATCAGGTGTCGAGTGCAAGTGCACAAGGGAGCTTGACTGTGAGACTGACAGGTCGAGCAGGGACGAAAGTCGGGACTAGTGATCCGGCACCGGCAAGTGGAAGCGGTGTCGCTCAACGGATAAAAGGTACCCCGGGGATAACAGGCTGATCTTCCCCAAGAGTCCATATCGACGGGATGGTTTGGCACCTCGATGTCGGCTCGTCGCATCCTGGGGCTGGAGTAGGTCCCAAGGGTTGGGCTGTTCGCCCATTAAAGCGGCACGCGAGCTGGGTTTAGAACGTCGTGAGACAGTTCGGTCTCTATCCGCCGCGCGCGTTAGAAACTTGAGGAAGGCTGTCCCTAGTACGAGAGGACCGGGACGGACGAACCTCTGGTGTGCCAGTTGTCCTGCCAAGGGCACTGCTGGTTAGCTACGTTCGGAAGGGATAACCGCTGAAAGCATCTAAGCGGGAAGCCTGTTCCAAGATGAGGTTTCTCACCCCCTCGAGGGGGTAAGGCCCCCGGCAGACCACCGGGTTGATAGGCCAGAACTGGAAGTCCGGTAACGGATGGAGGTGACTGGTACTAATAGGCCGAGGACTTACCACGAAGAAGCTACGCGTCCACTGTGCGGTATCTGAGACAACACACAGATATCCATCCACCCACACCAGCAGCGGTGTCCCCTCGGGGGCCGGCGGTTGGTTCGGGCAGGGGGATGGTGTGACAGTTTCATAGAGTTACGGCGGCCATAGCGGAGGGGAAACGCCCGGTCCCATTCCGAACCCGGAAGCTAAGCCCTCCAGCGCCGATGGTACTGCACTCGACAGGGTGTGGGAGAGTAGGACACCGCCGAACA
>NZ_SKCH01000049.1 GCF_005434945.1 Prescottella subtropica
TACAAGTCGACCGCGTTCCGCCGAAACTCCTCGTCGTAGTGCTTCCTGGCCATGATCTCGATTCTCTCGCTTCCCCAGCATCATGCTGGATTCAGCGTGTCCAAGAACCAGGGGTAAGGCCCAACTCCGCAGCCCCAACTCGGCCCGCACCGAACCCGTCGACCCTCTGATCTTCACGACCGCCCCGGGCCCGGACGGATGGATCATCACCGCCGTCGTCAACCCCGCCCCCGCGGTCTGACCGGCACCGCCGAAACCCGAAAAGGTTGAGGGCCTATTCCACGTGGAGTAGGCCCTCAACCTTTTCCCAGGGATGGGTGGCGGGATTGTTCAGGTGCGGTAGTGGCGTACGGCGGCGGGGTGGGTGTCACGGAATGTAGTGGAGGCGGCCCCGACAAGTTGGGTGATCAGTGCGGTGACTTCGCGTTTCGCGAGGGTGTCGGCTTGGTGTTGGGGTAGTGGTTCGAGAACTCGTGTCCCGATCATCGTGTCGCCGGCGCGTGCTGCGAGGGTGGCTGCGAGGGTGTCGGCGGCCGCCTCGATGTCGGGTGTGTCGGTGGGGAGTGTGTATTCGATTTTGACGGCACGCATCGGTGCTGATGCTGGGAGAACGTAGGTGACGTAGGCGTGCAGTTCGTGCCGCCAGTGGTCGAGGATTTCGTCGATGGTCTGCGCCCACGCGCGGACTGCGGGTGGGGTGTCGGCGCTGGTTTTCGCGGCGACGCGGAGTGCTTCGACAGCAGGCCGAGGTCGGAGGTGTTCGCCGGGTTCGAGGATGGCGGTGGCGGTGATCCTGTCGGATTGTGTGGTCAGCCAGTCCCCTGCGGTGCCGAGTTGTTGGGCCCACACCTGGCAGAAGCCGGATGCGGTGTCCTGTTTCGGGAGTGCTCGTAGCCGGCCCTGGAGTGCGTAGTGGACGTAGTCGGCGATGAGCGCGTCGGCGCCGCAGTCGGTGAGGGTGGTGCACACGAGGTCGGCAACTACGGGGTCGGTGACGAGCAGTCCGGTGGCGATGGAGATCAGTGGGGTGGCGAGGGAACCGTCGACCCAGGCAACGTGATTGGTGTCGGCGGTCTGTAGTGCTGCCGCGAGTTCGCACAGGGCCATGAGCATGGATCGGGCCCGTTCGACGGTTGGGGAGACCGGCAGCACCATCGTTGCTGGCACGTTGACTGTGGATGTGCTGTTGACTCCGACGGCGGCGATCCAGACGAGTGCGTCGGTCTGGTCGTGGGCGACGGCACCGTCGACGCAGATGAGTGCAGGCTCGGTGGGGTCTGGATGGTCGGGGACTACGCGCACGGCGTGGGTGGCGGTGAGGTGGTCGCGCAGTTCGTGCCGACGTTGCTGGGGGTCGATGGAGTCGAGTAGTTGTGCAGCGACGGCGAGGACGGTGTCGAACTGCATGTGCGACTCCTTCTGTTGACTGGCGGGTTTCCTGCTCACGGTACGAGGCGCCGTTCGGGCGTGGGGTACTGCCCGGCAGTACCAGAAATCATGGTTGACGTGCACTGATGCCGGGTTGACGGACAGCCGATACCGGAGAGTGCTCTGTTATTGTCGGGGCTATCGGAGAACGCAGCGTGTGGCAGTAATCGGACCTCGTTCGGAGTGCCAGGCGCCTCCTGTCGACACGCCACTACTAGGGGTATCTATGAATCGGAAGTCGCGCAGACAATTCGCCCGGGTCGTTGCCGCCGGTGCAGCGGCGTCACTGGTCACGGTGGGGGCTTCGGGGACCGCCTCGGCGGATCCGGCTGCGGATGCGGCTGCGGCCGCGTTGTCGGCTCTGCCGGACCTCGGGGAGCTGGCGGGAACCATCGACTGGGATGCGGTGGGTGCGACCGCTGCTGGTGCTGCGCAGCAGGGTCCGGGTCCGGCTACTGCGTCGGCGCCGACAGTGACCGTCGATAGTGCCGCGGTCCGTGGTGCAACCGCGTTGGTGACGGGTGCGTTGCCGGCGAACGCTGTCGTAGCAGGCTCGAACGGCACTGACGGCATGTTCGCAGGGTCCACGCAGCCGCGGTGCGCGGCGACGGTGATCACCGCGGTTCCCGGCACGTTCGAGACCGGCCCGACAGCGGATCCGACTGTGCCCGTGGGTTTGTTGGCTCAGGTGACGGAGCCGTTGGTGGCGTCGATGGGTGATTCGGTGACGGCCACGTTCATTCCGTACGCGTCCGACGCTTCGGTGAACGGCACCAGCTATCTGCGCAGTGTGTCGATGGGTGTGCAGGCGACGTTGGCGACGATGGAGGATGTTGCGGCTCGCTGCCCGCAGTCCCGGCAGATCCTGACTGGGTTCTCGCAGGGCGCCGAGATCGCGGGTGATGTTGCGACTGCGATCGGGCAGAAGCGCACCAGCATCGACCCGGACAGTGTGGTCGGGGTGGCGTTGTTCTCGGACCCGAAGCGTCGTGACACGTCGAATCTGTTGGTGGATACGACGCAGACGCAGCCGGATCTTCCTGTGACCGTGCAGGAGACGGTGAAGAAGGTTGTCGAGTCGCCGTCGTTCGCGCAGCTGCAGATGCAGTTGACTGACGGATTCCGGTCGCTGGTGCATCAGGTGGCGACACAGGTCAGTTCCGCGGGGAAGGCGGTTGCTGATGCGACGGCGCCGACGACGTCGATGAGGTCATCGACGGTGAAGCCGTCGACGTCGACGGCCGCACCGGTGCCGGACGCTGATGCGATCCAGTCCCTGCCTTCGGAGGCTCCCGCAGCTGGCGGTGATCCTGCCGACGAGGCGGCCACAACCACGCCTGCAGGTGATGCTCCGGTGGACGAAGGTGTTGCCGCTGCCGGCGCGGAGGAGTCGGCCGCGGCGACGACGCAGCGGATGGCCGCCGGTAAGGACACCCCTGCGACGACGTCTCCGCGGCCGACCACAACGACCGCGGCACCGTCGACGGCGGCAGGCGCGTCTGCGGCGACTGCCGGCCGCACTGATGATCCGTTGATGCGGCCGTTGACCGACGGCACCGAGCGTTTCGGCACCGGCCAGTCGAGTCCGGCAACATCTCGTGCCGCCGCGCCGACAACGACCATGAAGCCGACGACAACGACGTCGGCTCCCGCGAAGGCCGGCGCCGACACCGCCCCGGTCGCAGATTCCGATGGCGGGTTGGCAGCCAGCTACGCGAAGTCGCTCGCCGGTGCCGGTAGCGAACCGGAGTCGCGGATGGAGGTGACCGTCAACAGCAACCGGAAGGTTGATGTCGAGCCGGTGACGATGAATGCGATCTCCGGTGGTGGGCTGTCCGGGCAGCGGGACTCCGACTTCGGGGCTCTCTCTGGTGTGGTCGCTGAAATCTGTGTTCCCGGTGACGTGGTGTGCTCGCTGCCGGAGAACTCGGAGTTGGCCCGCCAGTTGGTGCAGGTCGGGAAGAACGTGTCGGGCAACCTGAGCCAGTTGGCGAGCGTGGAGGGCGCCGACCGGATGGTGGGGTTGCTGTCGGTGCAGGCGGTCAACACGGTCGCCGATGTCACGGGGATGCCTCACACGAAGCTGTCGGCCGGCACGTTGCAGTCGCTGATCGAGCTGGTGGCGGGTGCGGTGATGACGAACATGGGCAACCCTGCGGGGGCGGCGTTGATCGCGAAGAGTGCTGCGGCGCTGCCGAATGCGATTCCGGAGATGGCGGCGCAGCTTGCTGATCTGCCGCAGATCATCGCGCAGCTCCCCCAGGCTGGGGACACTGCGATGCGGAACCTCGGGTTGGACAAGCTCGTGGAGCGGATTTCTCAGGCGTTCGCGGAGGCCGGTATGACGAGTCCGACGCAGATCGACAAGCTGCCGACGGCGGTTCCGCACGTGTTGCAGGCGTTGGCGGAGGACAACCAGGGGTTGATGCAGCTGGCGACGAATCCTGCTGTCTACCAGGGCAACGGGTTGCATGGCGCGTTCGACACGATTGATGTTGCTGGCGGGCAGGATCCGTACCAGTGGGTGGGTGACTGGTTCCAGCAGATCACGGTGACGGTCTAGCGGACCCACCTACGGCTGTGGCCCACCCCGGAAGTCTCGGGGTGGGCCACAGCCGTTGTTGGGCGGGGTTATGCGTCGCTCAGCAGTTTCTGTTCGAGGAGTTCCATGAGGGTCTTGACGGTGTCGGCCTTGAGGGAGCTGTCGGCGACAGCGCGCAGGCCGCGCACGAGGTCGAGGATTTCGTAGTCGTCGAGGTCGGTGGCGTTGTCGAGGTCGAGGATGTGGACCGGTCCTGCCGCGGTGGCGACGCCCCCGGAGATGACGACGAGGGGAACCGTGTCGGGGGTGGGTTCGGCGTCCTTCTTCTTCGTCGTCTTGGCGGTCTTGGTGGGGCGCTTGGTGTTCGGCTTGCGGGTGTCGGCGCTGGTCTCAGCTGCGGGGGTGGGTGGCTCGTTGATCGCGTCGGTGCTGGTGTCGGCGGGTTCCGGCGGCGTGGGCTTCTGCTCTGCGGGCTCGGGCTCGGGCTCGGGCTCGGGCTCGGGCTCGGGCTCGGGCTCGGGCTCGGGCTCGGAGGCAGTTTCCGGGGCCGGGTCGGCGGCCACGTCGGGCGCGGTCTCGACGCTGTCGTTCGGGGCGGCTTCCGGTGCTGGTGCCAGCGCAGGGTCCGTGTCCACGGTGGTGTCGGCGGCGACATCGACGGTGCTGTCCAGTCCCTCCATCGTTTCCGGCACCGGATCGGCGGCGGGTTCACCCGCCGGCGGCTCCGACGGCGGGGCCGCGACGGGGACGGGGCCGCGTGCACGGCCGAACCGCTGGGCACTGCCACGGGCGAAAGCGGGGTTCGTCATGGTTGTTCCTCTCCTCCCGCAGCGGGGCCGCGGACCTGGTCGAGTGTTTCTCCGATACCCGATGCTCTCAGCGGGTACCGACAGTGCGCGGCACCAGCGTTCCCGCCGGTCAGGCGGTGCCCCGGAGTTGCCGGTTGATGTCGGCGAGTTGCCGGAGCAGGCCGATCGGGTCGTTGTCGCTGTCCGCCAACTGCTGCTGTAGCACTGCTTGTTCGTGGAGGAGTCGCATCCGCTGTACCCGGGCGATGGTGTCGTCGATCGTGGATGGGTCCGGGGCGTCGGTGAACGCGATCTGCCACAGCAGTGGCTGGTGGTCTGTGTCGATGACGTCGGTCATCACGGTGGCCCACAATCCGGCATCGTCGCTGCCTGCTGGGGGGCCGTCCGGGAACATGGACGTCGACATGTCGACGAGTTCAGCGACAGCTAGTGGTCGTCGGCGTTAGTTCGTCGGGGGTCAGGCGGCCTCCCCGAGTTCCGGAGCAGGCGCGTCCGGTTCGTGGCGCCGGAGCCGCGCCAAGTAGTCGTTGAGATCCGCGCGGGTGTACC
>NZ_SKCH01000005.1 GCF_005434945.1 Prescottella subtropica
AGAGTTACGGCGGCCATAGCGGAGGGGAAACGCCCGGTCCCATTCCGAACCCGGAAGCTAAGCCCTCCAGCGCCGATGGTACTGCACTCGACAGGGTGTGGGAGAGTAGGACACCGCCGAACATCCGTTACCGAAAGGGGACCCGACATACTGGGTCCCCTTTCGTGCTTTGTACTGAAAGGAATGGGTCGTGTCGGACAGCAGTGGTGATCGTCGGGGCTTCCGCGGAGACGGCAGCCACCGATCCGAAGGATCTCGGGACGGTCGTCCCAGCGACCGTCGTGGTCCGAGTGGCGACCGCAGTCAGGGGTACTCGGGTCAGGACCGGACCGGCGGACAGAACCGTGGATCCGGGCAGTGGCGTGACCGTGACGACCGCCGCGGTGACGATCGGCGAGACGACCGTCGTGGAGAAGATCGTCGCGGAGACGACCGCGGTGATCGTGGCGGTGACCGTCGGCAGTTCCAGGGTCGCGGCGGTGACGACCGTCGTCGCACCGGCGGTGCTCCGCACCGACGTGGCGGCGAGGGCGGATTCGGACCCGCACGGGGACGCGACAACCGCGAATACCAGGGCCCGCAGCGGCGTGACGCCCGCCCCGACGAACCGGACATCCCCGACGAGGTGGAACCCGGTGATCTCGACGGCGCGGTCCGGCGCGACCTGCTGAGCCTCGACAAGAACAACGCGAACACCGTCGCCCGGCATCTCGTCATGGCGAGCCGGCTCATCGAGGACGATCCGGTCCTCGCGCTCGCGCACGCACGTGCGGCACGGCAGCGGGCCGGCCGTATCGCGGTGGTCCGTGAGACCGCGGGCATCACCGCGTACCACGCCGGCGAGTGGGCCGAAGCGCTCTCCGAGCTGCGTGCGGCGCGACGGATGTCCGGGGGGCCGGGCTTCCTGGCGATCATGGCCGACTGCGAACGCGGTCTCGGACGTTCGGAACGGGCCATCGAACTCGGGCGGAGCGAGGAGGCCCGCGCACTGACCGGTGACGAAGCCGGCGAACTGCGCATGGTCGTCGCGGGTGCCCGCATGGATCTGGGGCAGTTCGACCAGGCCGTCGTCACGTTGCAGACACCTGATCTCGATCCCAAGCGCACCGGTCCCGCCGCGGCACGCCTGTTCTACGCATACGCCGACGCGCTCGTCGCGGCCGGACGCATCAAGGACGGCCTCGAATGGTTCCTCAATTCGGCGGCCGCCGATCTCGAGGGCGACACCGACGCGGAGGAGCGTGTGGCCGAACTGACCGGAGAAGGTCAGTGACGGACGCGCACGACGCCGCCGGAACCACGCTGCGAGGCGAGTACGACGTCCTGCTCCTGGACCTGGACGGCACCGTCTACCAGGGCCCGCACGCCATCCCCGGTGCGCGGGAGGCGCTCGCGGCGGGCGACGGGCGGCAGTTCTACGTCACGAACAACGCGAGCCGGACTCCGGGCGACGTCGCGCAGCACCTGCGCGATCTGGGATTCGATGCGGTCGACGAGGACGTCGTCACGAGTTCGCAGTCCGCGGCGCGTCTCCTCGCCGAACGACTCGATCCCGGCGCTGCCGTTCTCGTCGTCGGGACCGAGGCGCTCGCCGGTGAGATCACGAAGGTCGGACTGACCCCGGTCCGCCGGTTCCAGGACACGCCGGTGGCCGTCGTCCAAGGCCACAACCCGGACACCGGGTGGCGGATTCTCGCGGAGGCGACACTCGCGATCCGGTCCGGGGCGGTGTGGGTGGCGTCGAACATCGATACCACCCTGCCCACCGAACGCGGTCTCGTCCTGGGGAACGGATCGATGGTCGCGGCACTGCAGACGGCGACGGGACAGCAACCGCTGGTCGCAGGTAAACCGGCTGCCCCGCTGATGGAGGACGCGCTGCGTCGCTCGGGGGCCGACCGTCCCCTCGTCGTCGGCGACCGACTCGACACCGACATCGCCGGCGCGAACGCCGTCGGCGTGGATTCGCTGCTCGTGCTGACCGGCGTCAGCACCCCCGCGGATCTGCTGCGGGCCGATGCGTCGCACCGTCCGACATACGTCGCACGATCGCTCGACGCCCTCAACGGGCCGTCGACGGCCGCCCGGGTCGCCCCGCACGACGGCTGGCGCGTCGAATTCGAGTCCGGTGACCTCGTCGTGCACGCCGACGGCGCACAGTCGTCCGACCGTTCCGGTGCGTTCCTGTCGGTGCTCGCCGCGGCGTGGCGTCATCCCGAGTTCGTGACAGTCCGGGCCGGCGACGACACCGCACGCGCCGCCACAGCCGTTCTCTCGGGTGACATCTGACGGCACCGCCGAAGTGACATCTGACGGCACCGCCGTCGGACCGATGGGCTAGGTTGGCACCGATGAGCACGCCAGTACCACTTCCAGGCCGCCGCCTCCCGGAATCGGGTGGTGGCGCTGCCCCGGAGGACGTGCGCGCACGGGTCGACGCACTCCTGGCGAGGCTGACCGACGTGCCGTCCGATACGACCGGTGTGGACGAACTGGCGCGCCGGGCACAGATTCTCGAACGGGCTCACGAGGTTCTCGTCGAGTCCCTGGCAGCAGTGGACAAGGTCTGAGGTGGCACGTCGAGCAAGGGTCGATGCGGAACTCGTGCGGCGGGGGCTCGCCCGCTCCAGGGAACACGCGCAGGAACTGATCGGGGCCGGACGCGTCCTCATCGCGGGCACTGTCGCGACCAAGCCCGCGACGGCCGTCGAGACCGGAACACCGCTCCTCGTCACCGACGTCGGCGAGGAGGTCTCGTGGGCGTCACGCGGCGCGCACAAACTGATCGGGGCACTCGACGCGTTCACCCCGCACGGGCTCACCGTGGAGGGACGCCGCTGCCTCGACGCCGGTGCCTCCACCGGCGGCTTCACCGATGTCCTGTTGCACCACGGTGCCCGGGAAGTGGTGGCCGTCGACGTCGGCTACGGCCAGCTGGTGTGGCGGCTGCAGTCCGACGACCGGGTGCACGTCGTCGACCGGACCAACGTGCGCTCCATCGACGCCGAGAAGATCGGTGGCCGCGTCGATCTCGTGGTGGCGGACCTGTCGTTCATCTCGCTGAAGCTGGTGCTGCCGGCGCTGGTGGCGTGCGTGAACGACGGTGCCGATCTGGTGCCGATGGTCAAGCCGCAGTTCGAGGTCGGCAAGGATCGTGTCGGATCCGGTGGTGTGGTGCGCGATCCGGAACTGCGCGCGAGCGCGGTCCGCGAGGTCGCCGACGCCGCCGCCGCACTGGGACTGCGGACCCTGGGTGTCGTGGCGAGCCCGCTGCCGGGGCCGTCGGGCAACGTCGAATACTTTCTGTGGCTACGCAAAGACGCTGCTGCGTCGCCGGCGGTGGACGAATCCGGCCCGTCCGTCGACGATCTGATCCGTCGTGCGGTCGAGGACGGCCCGCAGTGACCGGCCGTCAGGTGCTGCTGGTCGCGCACTCCGGTCGCCCCGAGATCACCGAGACAGCACGTCGCGTCGCCGAGATCTGCGCCCGCGCCGGGATCGCCCTGCGCCTGCTCGAGAACGAAGTCGACGTCGACCGGGTCAAGGCCATCGCCGACGGCCCCGGCAGCCCGGTGATCACCGTCGTCCCGGAGGGGCCGGGAGCGGCCGCGGACTGCGAGATGGTGATCGTGCTCGGTGGCGACGGCAGCTTCCTGCGCGGCGCCGAACTCGCCCGGTCCACCGACGTTCCCGTCCTCGGTATCAACCTGGGCCGCATCGGGTTCCTCGCCGAAACCGAGGCCGAACACCTCGAGACGGCGATGGAACAGGTGGTGCGCCGCGAATACCGGATCGAGGCGCGCATGACCCTCGACGTGGTGATCCGCGTCGAGGACCGCATCGTGCAACGCGGCTGGGCCCTCAACGAGGCCAGCATCGAGAACCGGTCCCGCCTCGGGGTCCTCGAAGTGGTGCTCGAGGTCGACGGCCGTCCGGTGTCCGCGTTCGGCTGCGACGGGGTGCTCGTCGCGACCCCCACCGGGTCGACGGCGTACGCGTTCTCCGCCGGCGGTCCCATCGTGTGGCCGGAACTCGAAGCGCTGCTGGTGATCCCGAGCAATGCGCACGCACTGTTCGCGCGCCCGCTCGTCACCAGCCCGGAATCGATCGTCGCGATCGAGACGGTCGCGGACAGCCACGACGGCCTGGTGTTCTGCGACGGCCGCCGCACACTGGAATTGCCGGCCGGTGGCCGCGTCGAGGTGATCCGCGGCACGGACCCGATTCGTTGGGTGCGTCTCGACTCGGCGCCGTTCGCGGACCGTATGGTGACGAAGTTCGATCTTCCGGTGACGGGGTGGCGAGGGAGGAAACGGTAGCGGTGCTGGCGGAGATTCGGATCGACAACCTCGGGGCCATCTCGTCGGCCTGCGCGCAGTTCCATTCCGGTCTCACCGTGCTCACCGGCGAGACCGGTGCCGGCAAGACGATGGTGGTGACGAGCCTGCACCTGCTCAGCGGTGCCCGCGCCGACGCGGGCCGGGTCCGGGTCGGCGCCACCCGCGCCGTCGTCGAGGGCCGGTTCCTCGTCGACGAGGACGCCCCCCGGATCGACGACGAGATCACCCGACTGCTCGAGTCGTGCGGTGCCGAACGCGACGAGGACGGCAGCATCATCGCCGTCCGCACCGTCGGTGGCGACGGCCGTTCCCGCGCCCACCTGGGAGGGCGCAGCGTGCCCGCAGGTGTGCTGTCCGAGTTCACCGACCCGCTGCTCACCGTCCACGGGCAGAACGACCAGTTGCGGTTGCTGCGCCCCGATCAGCAGCGCGCGGCGCTCGACCGGTTCGCGGACAAGACCGTCGCCCCGCTGCTCACGAAGTACCGCACCCACCGCACCGAATGGTCGACCGCCCGCGCCGAACTGATCGAACGGACCGGCAGGACCCGGGAACTCGCGCAGGAAGCGGACCGGTTGACGTTCGCGCTCGAGGAGATCGACCGGATCGCGCCCACCCCGGGGGAGGACACCGCGATTGTCGACGAGGTCCGCCGACTCGGCGACCTGGACTCGCTGCGCAGCACCGCCGAGGGCGCGCAGACCGCGCTGTCCGGCGCCGACGACACCGCCGGTGACACCACCGGAGCCCTCGACCTGCTCGGGGCCGCTCGGGCGCGCATCGAGGCGTCCGACGACCCCGCCCTCGCCGGACTCGGGCCGCGACTGGGGGAGGCGATCGCCGTCGTCGCCGACGTCGCCGGGGAACTGTCCGGATACCTGTCCGGGCTGCCGAGCGATCCGGGTGCCCTCGACACGCTGCTGACCCGTCAGGCCGAACTCAAGACTCTCACCCGTAAGTACGCCGCCGACATCGACGGTGTCCTCGGCTGGGCGGACACCGCTCGGGACCGGCTGGCCCGCCTCGACACGTCCTCCGAGGCGCTGTCGGCGCTGGTGGCGGCCGTCGACCGGGCCGCCGCCGAGACCGCGGCGGCCGCGTCGAAACTGTCCGCGGCCCGGGTCCGGGCGGCGAAGAAACTCGCGAAGGCGGTCAGCGACGAGTTGGCCGGTCTCGCGATGGGCCGGGCCGCACTCGAGGTGTCGGTACGGCCGCGCGAGGTGGGGCCGAACGATACGGCGCCGCTGACCGTGGACGGCCGGGAGGTGCACGCGGGGGCGTCCGGCGTCGACGAGGTGGAGTTCCGACTGGCCGCGCACTCCGGGGCCGCGGCACTGCCGATCAGCAAGAGCGCGTCCGGCGGTGAACTGTCCCGGGTGATGCTCGCCCTCGAGGTGGTGCTCGCCGGATCGGATCGCGGCGCGACGATGGTGTTCGACGAGGTCGACGCGGGTGTCGGTGGGCGGGCCGCCGTCGAGATCGGCCGCCGGCTGGCCCGGCTCGCCCGCACCCATCAGGTCATCGTCGTCACCCATCTGCCGCAGGTGGCGGCGTTCGCGGACACCCACCTGGTGGTCGACAAGACCGACGACGTGCGCAGCGGCGTCGACAGCGGGGTCCGCACCCTCACCGAGGGGGATCGGGTCGTCGAACTCGCCCGCATGCTCGCCGGACTCGACGACACCGAGACGGGCCGCGCGCACGCGGAGGAATTGTTGACGATCGCGGGGCAGGAACGCAGCGCCGCGCACGCATGACACTCCGAAAAGAACCTGATGGTTGGTGTCGGTCGACGGTGTGTGATAGACGGTACGGCGCGCCTCCCGGACCATCCCGGCGCGGCACGGGATCATCGACGCCATGAAGATGCCAGGGCTGCTCTCCCGTAAGACCGAATCCCTACCCGGTATCAGTGGCATCGCGCGCGTCGACCGGGACACCGGGAAACTGCTGCGCCGGGTCGGGGACGGCGACATCGTCGTCCTCGACGAGATCGATCTGGACCGTGTCACCGCGGACGCGCTCGTCACCGCCGGTGTGCTGGCGGTGGTCAACGCGTCGCCGTCCATCACGGGCCGCTACCCGAACCTCGGCCCGGAGGTGCTGGTCGCCAACGGCATCGTCCTGATCGACACGGCGGGCGCCGAGGTGTTCAAGGCGATCAAGGACGGTTCGAAGATCCGCCTGCACGAGGGGTCGGTGTACGCGGGGGAGCGGGTGCTGGCGGAGGGCACCGAGCAGACCGAGGCCGAGATCTCCGATCGGATGATCGAGGCGAAGACGGGACTCGTCGACCATCTCGAGGCGTTCTCGGGTAACACGATCGAGTTCATCCGCTCGGAGAGCCCGTTGCTCATCGACGGTGTCGGTGTCCCCGACATCGATGTCGACCTCACGGACCGGCATGTCGTGGTCGTCGCCGACGGACCCGACCACGAGGCGGACCTCAAGGCCCTCAAGCCGTTCATCAAGGAGTATTCACCGATCCTGGTCGGTGTCGGTGTCGGTGCAGACGCCCTCACCAAGGCCGGTTACCGGCCGGATCTGATCGTCGGCGACCCCGACCGGATCACCTCCGAGACCCTCAAGTGCGGTGCCGAGGTGGTGTTGCCGGCCGACCCGGACGGGCACGCGCGCGGACTGGCCCGCATCCAGGACCTCGGGATCGGCGCCATGACGTTCCCGGCGTCGGCGTCGCCGTCGGATCTGGCGTTACTGCTGGTCGACCACCACGGGGCGTCGCTCATCGTCACGGTCGGTGCGGCCGTCTCGCTCGACGAGTTCTTCGACCGCGGCCGCCGCGACACCAACCCGGCCGCGTTCATGACCCGGCTGAAGGTCGGCCCGAAACTGGTCGACGCCAAGGCCGTGGCGACGCTGTACCGCAGCCGGGTCTCCGGTGCCGCGATCGCGCTGCTGGTCCTCGCGGCGCTGACCGCGGTGATCGTGGCGCTCGTCGTCTCGAACATCGGTGGGGACGCCCTCGACTGGGCGATCGCCACGTGGAACAGCTTCGCGCTGTGGGTGCAGGGGCTCTTCAGGTGATCTCTCTGCGTCAACACGCCATCTCCATCGCCGCGATCTTCCTGGCCCTCGCGATCGGGGTGGTCCTCGGATCCGGTTTGCTGTCGAACGGCATGCTGTCCGGGCTGCGCGACGACAAGTCCCGGTTGCAGACCGAGATCGAGGATCTGCACGAGTCGAACAACCGGTTCACCGAGCAGCTGATCGCGGCGGACGGGTTCGATGCGACGGTCGCCGACCGGATCGTGCGGGACACCCTCGCGCAGCGGCCGGTGGTGGTGTTCACCACACCGGACACCGATCCGGGGGACCTCGAGGGCCTGACCCGGGCCGTCGGGCAGGCCGGTGGATCGGTGTCCGGGCGGGTCTCGCTCACCGAGTCGTTCGTCGACGCCGCGAACAGTGATCAGCTGCGCACCCTCGTGACCAACGTGGTGCCGGCCGGGACCCAGTTGCGGACCGGTGCGGTGGATCAGGGCAGCCTGACCGGCGACCTGCTCGGCTCGGTGCTGCTGCTGAACCCGCAGACTGCGCAGCCGCAGACCACCCCCGCCGAGCGGATGCTGGCCCTGGACACGCTGCGGGGCGGCGGATTCGTCGAATTCGACGGTGACGTGCAGCCCGGGCAGCTCGCGGTCGTGCTCACCGGTGCCGGGAACCCCGACAACACCGGCGGCAACCGGGGCGCGATCGTGGCGCGGTTCGCGGGTGCGCTCGACGGCCGCGGAGCCGGAACCGTGCTCGCCGGGCCGACGGCGTCGGCGGAGGGTAACGGGCCGATCGCGGTGGCACGTGCGGACGCGGCGCTGGCCGCGGTGCTCTCGACCGTCGACGACGTCGACCGGGAGTCGGGCCGGATCACCACCGTCCTGGCGCTGCAGGAGCAGTTGGCGGGCGGTTCCGGGCGTTACGGGACGGGGCCGGGAGCGGCCGCGGTGACCGTCGGTGCGGCGCAGCCGTGACGCAGGTGTTACCGTGAAGTCCCGTGGGTCGGCAGGCCCCAGCATGCTTCACTCGAATCAAGTCCTGCACAGTCGTCACGGGAGCCCCTTTGCCACAGTCACGCATTCAGTCGCGTAGCGCCACCAAGCACATCTTCGTGAGCGGGGGTGTCGCATCCTCCCTCGGTAAGGGGTTGACCGCCTCCAGCCTCGGCGAGTTGCTCACCGCGCGCGGTCTGCGCGTGACGATGCAGAAGCTCGACCCGTACCTCAACGTGGATCCGGGCACGATGAACCCGTTCCAGCACGGTGAGGTGTTCGTCACCGAGGACGGCGCCGAGACCGACCTCGACGTCGGCCACTACGAGCGTTTCCTCGACCGCGACCTCAACGCGTTCGCGAACGTGACGACCGGCCAGGTGTACTCGGCGGTCATCGCCAAGGAGCGTCGCGGCGAGTACCTCGGCGACACCGTCCAGGTGATCCCGCACATCACCGACGAGATCAAGTCCCGCATCCTCGCGATGGCCGGCCCGGACGCGCAGGGCCACGAGCCCGACGTGGTGATCACCGAGATCGGCGGCACCGTCGGCGACATCGAGTCGCAGCCGTTCCTCGAGGCGGCCCGTCAGGTCCGCCACGACGTGGGCCGCGAGAACGTCTTCTTCCTGCACGTGTCGCTGGTGCCGTACCTGGGCCCGTCCGGGGAGCTCAAGACCAAGCCGACGCAGCATTCGGTGGCGGCGCTGCGCAACATCGGTATCCAGCCGGACGCGCTGATCCTGCGCTGCGACCGGGACGTCCCCGAGGCGCTCAAGCGCAAGATCGCGCTCATGTGCGACGTCGACGTCGACGCCTGCATCTCCACCCCGGACGCCCGGTCGATCTACGATATCCCGAAGGTGCTGCACAGCGAGGGCCTCGACGCGTACGTGGTGCGCCAGCTGGGGCTGCCGTTCCGTGACGTCGACTGGACCGTGTGGGGCGACCTGCTCGACCGCGTCCACAACCCGCGCGAGACGGTCAAGGTGGCTCTCGTCGGCAAGTACGTCGACCTGCCGGACGCCTACCTGTCGGTGACCGAGGCGCTGCGCGCCGGTGGTTTCGCGCACTACGCGAAGGTCGAGATCGCGTGGGTGCCGTCCGACGAGTGCGAGACCGAGGAGGGCGCGCACACCGCGATCGGTGACGCCGACGCCATCATGATCCCCGGCGGCTTCGGTATCCGCGGCATCGAGGGCAAGCTGGGCGCGATCCGTTTCGCCCGCGCCCACAAGATCCCGCTGCTCGGCCTGTGCCTGGGCCTGCAGGCCGTCGTCATCGAGGCGGCCCGCTCGGTCGGTCTCAAGGATGCGAACTCGGAGGAGTTCGATCCGGGCACCAAGCATCCGGTGATCTCGACGATGGCCGATCAGGAGCACATCGTCGCCGGTGAGGCCGATCTCGGCGGCACGATGCGCCTCGGCGCCTATCCGGCGGTGCTGAACAAGGGTTCCGTCGTCGCGGCCGCGTACGGCAGCGAGAACGTCTCCGAGCGGCACCGTCACCGCTACGAGGTCAACAACGCCTACCGCGACCGCATCGCCAAGAGCGGCCTGGTGTTCTCGGGCACCTCGCCCGACGGCCACCTCGTCGAATTCGTCGAGCTGCCCGCCGACAAGCACCCGTTCTTCGTGGCGACGCAGGCGCACCCGGAGCTCAAGAGCCGTCCGACCCGTCCGCACCCGCTGTTCGCGGCGTTCATCGGCGCGGCCCTGGACTACAAGGCCGGCGCTGCGGCACCGGTCGAGGTCGAGGGGGCTGCCGAGACGGCTGCGACCGCGGACAGCGTCGGATAGCACGCGATGATCCGGCCGGGTGAACACGAGTTCGACACCGTCTCCACGCGGGACGTGTACAGCGGTGCGATCATCGCGCTGCGCGTGGACCGGGTGGCGATGCCCGGTGGCCGCGAAGCGGACCGCGAGATCGTCGAGCACGACGGCGCGGTCGCCGTCGCGGTCCTCGACGACGCCGATCGGCTCGTGCTCGTCCGGCAGTACCGGCATCCGCTCGGCCGGCGGCTCTGGGAGCTGCCGGCCGGGCTGCTGGACCTGCCCGACGAGGACCCGGTGGACGCGGCCCGCCGGGAACTCGAGGAGGAGACCGGGCTGGCGGCCGATCACTGGTCGGTGCTCGTCGACGTCGCGCTCTCACCCGGTTTCACCGACGAGTCGGTGCGGGTGTTCGTGGCGACGGGGGTGCGGGAGATCGGCCGCCCGGACGCGCACGACGAGGAGGCCGACCTCGAGATCGCCCGGATCCCGCTCGACGAGGCGGTCGCGATGACCCTGCGCGGGGAGATCGTGAACGCGACCGCGGTCGCCGGGATCCTGGCGCTCGCGGCGTCCCGGGCCCGCGGCGAGACGCTGCGGCCGGTGGACGCCGACTGGTCGGACCGGCCCGGCGCGTTCACCCGACGCACCCGCGACCGGTCCGGCAGCGCCTCCGCATGACCGCTGCCGGGGGGCAGTTGGGGCGGCAGATCGGCACCTATCTGGACCACCTGGCCGTCGAACGCGGTGCCGCCCGCAACACGATCGGCTCGTACCGGCGGGACCTGGACCGGTACACCCGCCACCTGACCGGCCGCGGTATCGGAGACCTCGGTGCGGTGAGCGAGGCGGACGTCGGGGAGTTCGTCGTCGCGTTGCGGCGCGGGGACCCGGAGTCCGGTGTCCCGGCGCTCGCGGCGAGTTCCGCGGCCCGCGCCCTGATCGCGGTCCGCGGCCTGCACCGGTTCGCCGCCGCCGAGGGGATCACCCCCGGCGACGTCGCCCGTGCGGTGAAACCGCCCGCCCCGGGGCGTCGCCTGCCGAAATCGCTTCCACTCGACGACGTGCTCGCGATCCTGGACGCCGTCGGCGGGGACGGGGCGTCGGACACGCCCCGCTCGTTGCGTGACCGCGCGCTGCTCGAGCTGCTGTACTCGACCGGCGCCCGCATCTCCGAGGCCGTCGGACTCGACGTCGACGACCTCGACACCGAGTCCCGCGCGGTGCTGCTGCGCGGCAAGGGCGGCAAGGACCGGGTCGTCCCGGTCGGGCGCCCGGCGATCGTCGCGATCGACACGTACCTGGTGCGGGGCCGACCGGCCCTGGTGACCCGCGGCACCCCGGCCCTGTTCCTCAACGCCCGCGGCGGACGGCTGTCCCGGCAGAGCGCGTGGCAGGTGCTGCACGACGCCGCCGAGAAGGCCGGCATCGGGGTGCCGGTCTCCCCACACACGCTGCGGCACTCGTTCGCCACCCACCTCCTCGACGGCGGCGCCGACGTGCGCGTCGTGCAGGAATTGCTCGGGCACGCGTCCGTGACGACCACCCAGATCTACACGCTGGTCACCGTCGGTGCCCTGCGGGAGGTGTGGGCGCAGGCGCATCCCCGGGCCCGGTGACGGACCGTACTGCCGTCGGTGCGTCGTGTCCGCCGTTCCAGGTCACGAAGCGGTAGCGTGACGGTATCGGCTGGATCGGCAGAACGGGATCGACAGGACAGGGGACATCGGCACCGTGGTGACGCAGTTGCAGCAGGTAGCAGAGGGTGAGCACGAGACGCCGTACGGACCGACCGGTCGTCCACTGCGGGACGTGCCCGAACCCGGGCCCGTCGACCGCCACGGTCCGGCCCGCATCATCGCGATGTGCAACCAGAAGGGCGGCGTCGGCAAGACGACGTCGACGATCAATCTGGGGGCCGCCCTCGCCGAGTACGGGCGCCGGGTGCTGCTCGTGGACCTCGATCCGCAGGGCGCACTGTCGGCGGGGCTCGGCGTCGCCCACCACGATCTGGAGCTGACCGTCCACAACCTGCTGGTCGAGCGCCGCTCCGTCGACGACGTGCTCATGCGCACCCGCATCGACGGCCTGGACCTGCTGCCCAGCAACATCGACCTGTCGGCCGCCGAGATCCAGCTCGTCACCGAGGTGGGCCGGGAACAGACCCTCGGCCGCGTCCTGCATCCGGTCCTCGACCGCTACGACTACGTGCTGGTGGACTGCCAGCCGTCGCTCGGGCTGCTCACCGTCAACGCGCTGGCCTGCGCGGACAGTGTCATTATCCCGATGGAATGCGAGTACTTCTCGCTGCGCGGGCTGGCACTGCTCACCGACACGGTCGACAAGGTCCGGGACCGGCTCAACCCGCGGCTGACACTCGAGGGCATCGTCGTCACGATGTTCGACGCCCGCACCCTGCACGCCCGCGAGGTGATGTCGCGGGTCGTGGAGGTGTTCGGCGACCTCGTGTACGACACCGTCGTCAACCGCACCGTGCGGTTCCCCGAGACCAGTGTCGCGGGGGAGCCGATCACGACGTGGGCGCCGAAATCCGGTGGGGCGCAGGCATACCGGGCGCTCGCCCGTGAAGTCATCCACCGGTGCACCCGATGAGTGCCGACGCCGATACCGGCTTCCGGGTCCGGCTGCACAACTTCGAGGGCCCGTTCGACCTGCTGCTGACGTTGATCAGCCGGCACCAGCTCGACGTCACCGAGATCGCGCTGCACACGGTGACCGACGAGTTCGTCGCCTACACCCGGCGGCTCGGCAGCGAACTGGGATTGGACGTGACCACCGAGTTCCTGGTGGTCGCGGCGACCCTGCTCGACCTCAAGGCCGCCCGGCTGCTGCCCGCCGGGGAGGTCGACGACGCCGAGGACCTGGCGCTGCTCGAGGCGCGGGACCTGCTGTTCGCGCGGCTGCTGCAGTACCGGGCGTACAAGCAGGTGGCGGAGCTGTTCCGGGACCTCGAGGCGAGCGCGCTGCGCCGCTACCCGCGTTCCGTCCCGGTGGAGGACCGCTACGTCGACCTGCTTCCCGAGGTGCTGCTCGGGGTCGACCCGCGGCAGTTCGCGGAGATCGCCGCGACCGCGTTCCGGCCGCGGCCGGTGCCCGAGGTCGGACTCGACCACCTGCACGTACCGGGCGTGTCGGTCCCGGAGCAGGCCGCCCTGATCCTGGAATTGCTGCGCGGCCGCGGCCGCGACGTGTGGACGCCGTTCACCGAACTGGTCACCGACTGCGACACCCCGGCGGCGGTCGTGGCCCGCTTCCTGGCGTTGCTCGAGCTGTACCGGCAGCGGTCGGTGCTGTTCGACCAGCCCGAACCGCTCGGGGATCTGGCGGTCAGCTGGACAGGGGAGACCGCGGACACCCCGGTGAGCGACGAGGAGTACCGATGACCGACACCGACATGAGCGCCTTCGAGGACGAGTTCGCCGACGGGTCGCCGCGGATGCCCGACGCCCGCCTCGCCGCGGCCCTCGAATCGATGCTCCTGATCCTGGACGCGCCCGCGACGCCCGCGGTCTTCGCCGACGCGCTCGACGAACCCGTGGACCGGGTCACGGCGATGCTGCAGACGCTGTCGGCCCGGTTCACCGCACACGGCAGCGGCATCGACCTGCGCTGCACCGGCGACGGCTGGCGGCTGTACACGCGCACCGAGTACGCGCCGTACGTCGAACGGCTGTTGCAGGGCGGGGCCCGCTCGAAACTCACCAAGGCGGCACTCGAGACGCTCGCGGTGATCGCCTACCGGCAGCCGCTGACCCGGGCCCGGATCAGCGCGGTGCGCGGTGTCAATGTCGACGGCGTCGTGCGGACCCTGCTCGCCCGCGGCCTGATCGTCGAGGCCGGGCCGGACGAGGAGACGGCGGCCGTCACGTACGCGACCACCGAGTTGTTCCTGGAACGGCTGGGGCTGGCGTCGCTGCAGGATCTGCCGCCGCTCGCGCCGCTGCTCCCGGACGTCGATGTGATCGACGACATCGCCGGAATTATCGAAGACGATCCACGGTTTGCGACAATGGACAGGACTGCACAGTCCACGAGGTCGGCGACTCCGCCGGACCTCGAGATCGACACCGAATACTGACAGGGATCGACAAGTGAACAAGCCCGCTCGCCGTGATGGCACACCGGACCGAAACAAGAGGCAGCCCGCCAAGGCCAAGGGTGGTTCTGCCGGCAAGCCCGCGCAGGGCGCCAAGCGCCCCCACCGTGGCGCGACCACCACGCCGGCGCTGAACAAGCGCGGCAAGCCGAAGGCCGCCAAGCCGCAGCGCACCGCGCAGGCGCAGGCCGCCCCCATGATCAGCAACGCCAAGCCGGCGAAGCACCAGTACACCGAGGCCGACCGGGATCTCGCGCCGATGAAGGGCGACGGCATCCGGCTGCAGAAGGTGCTCGCGCAGGCCGGTGTCGCGTCCCGCCGCGCCGCCGAGGAACTCATCGACCAGGGCCGCGTCGAGGTCGACGGCCGGATCGTCCGCGAGCAGGGTCTGCGCGTCGACCCGGAGAACGCGGTCGTCCGGGTCGACGGCACCCGCGTCGTCGTCAAGAAGGATCTCGTGCACCTCGCGCTGAACAAGCCGCGCGGCTGGCAGTCCACGATGTCCGACGACCTCGGCCGCCCGTGCATCGGCGACATCGTCTCCGAGCGGGTCACCGCCGGTCAGCGCCTGTTCCACGTCGGGCGTCTCGACGCCGACACCGAGGGCCTGATCCTGCTCACCAACGACGGTGACCTCGCGCACCGGCTGATGCACCCGTCGTTCGAGGTGCCGAAGACGTACCTGGCGACCGTGCAGGGTGTCGTCGACCGCGGTCTCGGCAAGACCCTCAAGGCCGGTGTCGAACTCGACGACGGCCCCGCGAAGGTCGACGCGTTCGCGCTCCTCGACGTCAACGGCGGCAAGTCGCTGGTGAAGCTGGTGCTGCACGAGGGCCGCAAGCACATCGTCCGCCGTCTCCTCGACGCCGTCGGGCATCCGGTGGTCCGGCTCGTCCGCACCGACATCGGTGTCGTCGCGCTCGGCGACGGGCGTCCCGGCACCCTGCGGGCGCTGGGCCGGCACGAGGTCGGTGGCCTCTACGGGGCGGTCGGCCTGTGACCGCAGTGACGGGCGGACCGCTCGTCGTCGCGATCGACGGGCCGTCGGGAACCGGCAAGTCCAGCGTGTCCCGCCGGGTGGCGACCGCGCTGGGCGCCCGCTACCTCGACACCGGCGCGATGTACCGGATCGCGACCCTGCACGTGCTGCGCCGCGGCACCGACCTCGGTGACCCCGCGGCGATCGCCCGCGCGACGGCGTCGCTGCCGTTGACGATCGGCACCGACCCGCTCGCGGACGGTGTCCGACTCGACGGTGAGGACGTCACCGCCGAGATCCGCGGCGCCGCCGTGACGCAGGCCGTGTCGGCCGTGTCCGCGGTCCCGGAGGTGCGCACGTTCCTGGTGGACCTGCAACGGCGGATCGCCGGCCAGGCCGGTCGGATCGTCGTCGAGGGCCGCGACATCGGCACCGTCGTCCTCCCGGACGCGGACGCCAAGATCTTCCTGACCGCGTCCGCGGAGGCGCGGGCGCAGCGGCGCAACACCCAGAACATCGCCGAGGGCCGGGGCGACGACGTCGCAGCCGTCCTCGCCGACGTACAGCGCCGCGACCACCTCGACTCCACCCGCGCGGTCTCTCCGCTGCGTCCGGCCGACGATTCGGTGACGGTGGACACGAGTGAACTGGGTATCGACGACGTGATCGGCAGTGTGCTGCTCGTGATCGGTGAACGAACGGGAGCAGTGCAGTGACCGACGATTTCGCAAGTGAGGCAACATCCGGCGGCGGGTACGCCGGCGACGGTATCTGGAACGAGGAATCCGACTGGGAGCTCGCCGACTTCCTCGACGGAGGCGACGACGAGGAACACATCGCGGTTCCCACCGTGGCGGTCGTCGGCCGACCCAACGTCGGCAAGTCGACGCTGGTCAACCGGATCATCGGCCGCCGTGAGGCCGTCGTCGAGGACTTCCCGGGCGTCACCCGCGACCGGGTGTCGTACGACGCGTCGTGGGCCGGACGCCGGTTCATGGTGCAGGACACCGGCGGCTGGGAACCCGACGCCAAGGGACTGCAGCAGTCGGTGGCCCGGCAGGCCGAGCAGGCGATGCGCACCGCCGACGCGATCCTGCTGGTCGTCGACGCCGTCGTCGGCGCCACCGGCACCGACGAGGCGGCCGTGAAGGTACTGCGCCGCTCCAAGACGCCGGTCATCCTCGTCGCCAACAAGGTCGACGACACCCGCACGGAGGCCGAGGCCGCCGCACTGTGGTCGCTGGGCCTGGGCGAGCCGTACATGGTGTCCGCCACCCACGGCCGCGGCACCGGTGACCTGCTCGACGAGCTGCTGCGGGTGATGCCGGAAACCCCGCGCGAGGGCACCGGCGGCAGCGGACCGCGTCGTGTCGCGCTGGTCGGCAAGCCGAACGTCGGCAAGTCCAGCCTGCTCAACAAGCTGTCCGGGGACGAACGGTCCGTCGTGCACGACGTCGCCGGCACCACCGTCGACCCGGTCGACTCGCTCGTCGAACTCGGCGGCAAGGTGTGGAAGTTCATCGACACCGCCGGCCTGCGCAAGAAGGTCAGCCACGCCAGCGGCCACGAGTTCTACGCGTCGCTGCGCACCAAGTCGGCGATCGAGGCCGCCGAGGTCGCGATCATGCTGATCGACGGATCCGTGCCGATCACCGAACAGGACCTGCGGGTGCTGTCGATGGTGTCCGACGCGGGACGTGCGCTGGTGCTCGCGTTCAACAAGTGGGACCTCGTCGACGAGGACCGGCGGCTCATGCTGGAGAAGGAGATCGACCGCGAACTCGTGCGGGTGCCGTGGGCGCAGCGCGTCAACATCTCCGCACACACCGGTCGCGCCGTCCAGAAGCTGGTGCCGGCGATCGAGACGGCACTCGACTCGTGGGACAAGCGCATCCCCACCGGCCGACTCAACAACTGGCTCAAGGAGGTCGTCGCCGCGACCCCGCCTCCGATGCGTGGCGGCCGCCTGCCGCGGATCATGTTCGCCACCCAGGCGGGTACCCGCCCGCCGACGTTCGTGCTGTTCACCACCGGCTTCCTCGAGGCCGGCTACCGCCGCTTCCTCGAGCGGCGGCTGCGTGAGGAGTTCGGCTTCGACGGCAGCCCCGTCCGCATCTCGGTGCGGGTGCGCGAGAAGCGGGACCGCAAGAAGAAGTGACGCCAGCCCGTCCCGCCCTCGAAATAGCCTCCTGGCCAGCCGATTCGCTTTCCCCCGCGATGCTGTTGTAATCTTCTGAGGCGCCCGAACGAGGGTGTGGACGGGCTGTGGCGCAGCTTGGTAGCGCACTTGACTGGGGGTCAAGTGGTCGCAGGTTCAAATCCTGTCAGCCCGACCGTGAGGAACCCGGATGAAGCACTGCTTCATCCGGGTTCTTTCGTATGTACGGGTACCTCGCCGCGGGAAGTCGGGTAGTCGAACAGGTAGTTGTGCCGTCCCCGTGTAACGCTCGACACGGCAGGCTGGACATAGCAATCGACGAGACTGAAGTCGACGAGGCGGGAAGCGAGAGGACGATCCGAGATGTTGCGCCGGGGACGGAAGACGATGATCGCGCTCGACAGCGGCGACTGGTGCCTGGCGCGGGTCGTCGGCAAGCGTAGTAACGAGTCGGGTGTCCGGGTGCGGTTCGTGGCGCACCGGGCGGGGGAGCGGTACCCGACGTACACGATCGTCGAGTGCAACGCCGGTGACGGTTTCGCGCTGTAGGGCCGAAAGCATCGGTTCTGTCTCGTTGAGCGGGAAAATACGACATGCGGTCGTTGGTGCTCACTAGCTTTCGGGTGTGACGACGATTCAGCCCCAGACTTTCCCTCATTTGCTCGCCCCGGGCACCATCGGCCCGATCACCCTCGACAACCGGGTCGTCCTGCCCGCCATGGACATGAACCTGTGCGAGGACGGCGAGATCCACCAGGGGGACATCGACCACTTCGTGGCGCGTGCCGCCGGCGGCACCGGCCTCATCATCACCGGGTGCTGCGCGGTCGCCTACCCGACCGGGTCGACGAGCCTCAAGGAGCCGGGGCTGTCGGAGGACCGGTTCATTCCCGGGTTGAAGGCGCTCGCCGACGCCGTCCACGACGCCGGCAGCAAGCTGTGCGTGCAGATGACGCATCACGGCCGGGTGGCCCGCATCGACACCCTCGAGGGTCGCGCGATGCTGGTGCCGTCGCCGCCGACGCCGCCGAGCGACATGAGCGCCATGATCGACTGCACCCCTGAGGAACTCGGGAAGATGGCCGAGATCCAGGGCGGCAAGAAGGCGTCGTACCACGAGGCGACGCACGAGGACCTGGCGTGGCTCGTGCGGGTGTTCGCGGAGGCCGCCGAGCGGGTCCGCAAGGCCGGGATCGATGCCGTCGAGATCCACTGCGCCCACAACTACGTGCTCGGCGGCTTCCTGAGCCGCTACTCGAACCAGCGCACCGACGAGTACGGCGGATCGCTGGAGAACCGGGCCCGGCTCGCCTGCGAGGTCGTGCGCGCCGTCAAGGACGCGGTCGGCGACGACCTCGCCGTCATCGTGCGCCTGGCCGGTCAGGAGTACGGCGAGACGAACGGCATGACCGCCGACGAATCGGCTGCTGCCGCAGTACTGCTGGAGAAGGCCGGCGCCGACGCGATCCACGTCACCGGCACCGCGCTCAACGCGTTCGCGAACTTCACCGACGGCCCGCTGCCGAACACCGTCGGCTACTACACCGACAACGCGGCCGTCATCAAGCGTGCCGTGACGATCCCCGTCATCACCGTCGGCCGCATGCTCCCCGAGGTCGGCGAGACGATGATCGCGCAGGGCCGCACCGACTTCGTCGCGATGGGCCGCCAGCTGCTCGCCGACCCGGACCTGGTGAACAAGCTGAAGGCCGGGTCCGCCGAACGGGTCCGCCCGTGCATCAACTGCTACGTGTGCGTGCAGGAGAACTTCTGGGACGACACCCCGCTGTGTGCCGTCAACCCGACACTCGGCAACGAGACCCTGCTGCCGTTCCCGAAGATCGAGGCCCGCAAGCACGTCGTCGTCGTCGGCTCCGGCCCGGGCGGACTCGAATCGGCCCGCATCGCCGCCGAACGCGGCCACCGGGTGACGGTCCTCGAGAAGACCGATCGCGTCGGCGGCACTCTGTGGTTCTCGACGCTGACCACCCCCGACAACGAGCGGCTCCTGGACTGGCTGACCGGTGAGGTCACCCGGCTGGGCATCGACGTCCGGCTGAACACCACCGCCACCCCGGCGGTCGTCGCGGCGCTCGCCCCCGACACCGTCGTCGTCGCGACCGGCGCCGTCCGGGAGCGGCCGAGCGTGCCCGGCGGCACCCTGCCGCACGTGCACACCGGCGACTCGATGCGTGCCCTGATGACCGGGGCCGGCGACGTGTCCGACCAGTCGCCGCTGCTGCGGATCATGGCGAAGGCCGCCGGGCTCCTCGGCATCACCAAGAGCCCGGCCACGATCCGCGACCTGAGCCGCAGGTTCCTGAAGTTCCTGCCGATGAGCCGCAACGTCGTCGTCGTCGGAGGCTCCCTCGTCGGCCTCGAACTGGCCGAGTTCCTCGCCGAACGCGGCAGTCGCGTCACCCTCATCGAGGAAGGCAAGCAGCTCGGTGTCCCGATGGCCATGCCGCGCCGCTGGACCGCTGTCAAGCACGCCCGCGAGGTCGGCGTGAACATCCACCGCGGCGCGACCCTCGAGCGCATCACCCGCAAGACCGTCGAGTTCCGGGCCGGCGGCGAAACCCTGTCCGTGCCCGCGTCGATGGTCGTCGTCGCGACCGGCGTGTCCGCGGCCGCACCACTCGCCGACGCGCTCACCGCGTCGGGGGTCGACGTCCGCGTCGTCGGTGACGCCGGCTCCGTCGACTACATCGAGGGCGCGATCCACTCGGCGTGGAAGGCCGCGGCCGACATCTAGACCCAATGCCGCGCAGTTAGGGGTATCGACCGTCTGTCCAATCCGACGGTTTGAGTACATGGATGGCGATGTCGACCGCGGGATAGTTCGTGCGGTCGACATCGCCTTTGGCTCGATGTTTGGAGATCGCTCTCTTGACCACGCGAGGACAATCACGTGCTCGGCGTACAGGATTGAGGTCGGCCAGGACTGCGCGGCCGATCTTGCCGACCAGATCGACGGTGGTGCCGGCAATCACGCCCGACGCGAGTACCACCAGGTCGCGGGCGGTGGTGAGGGCAACGGTGAAGCTCGCGCGCAGCGGTGGGATGTCCGTCCCGGTCGTCGCGTCGGCGATCGCGATACGCAACGCCTGGTAAGTGGTCAACAGCGCGTAGACCTCCTGGGTGACCCCGGCCGGGGTACGGGCCCGTAACATCGCGTCACCGAGAATGGTCGACTTCAACTCCAGGTAGGTCGTCTCGATCTCCCATCGCTGGTGATACAGCCGAACCAGCTCCGATGCCGGGTAACGGCGATGATCACTGAGGGTGGTGATCAGCCGGTATCGGCAGGTGCGGGGCGTGCTGCCTTTCGGGGTGATCACAATCTCGGCATCGATGACGCGGACGACCACCGTGCCGATCGGGGCGAGCCAGGACCCGTCGGGCAACTGTTCGATGGAGGGAAGCTTGCGGTTGCTCTTGCAGCGGATGAGCAGGTCGGCCTTGACGTCCACGATCTGCTCAACCAACGAGGCGACGGCGAAGTTACGGTCGGCCAACAACAGCATGCCATCGCGTAGGCATCCGAACAGTTTTGGTGCATAGGCGATCTCGGAAACACCGTAGGTGCCGAACACGGCATCGACGATGGTGCGGGTGCCGCACGCCACCACGGCGAGCATGCGCACCATCGGGTAGCCCGAGTCGCCGCGCGGGCCCCCGGTTTGACGGTGGTAGACGCCGAGGTTGGCGACCGTGTCGGGCACGAACATCGAGGTTCCGTCGATCGCGCACACCAACAGTCCTCGCCACCGAGCGGCACCGGGCCTGGGGCCCTTGACCAGGCTGAACAACTCTCGCAGCGGTGCGGCGCCGATGCGCAGGCGGGCCTGCGACAATGCCGAGGAACCCGGATGAGCCACCGCACCGGTGAGGCCCGCGGTCAGCTTCGCCCACACGCGGGTATAGCCGATATCGGGGAACAGGCACGCGGACAACAACAGGTAGACCACGACTCGCGACGGCAACTCCCGCAATCGAGCCTGTGTCGCTCTCGCCGACTCGAGTGCGGCATCGACCATCTCGAATGGCACGATCTGCGTCAACTCACCGAGATGTCCCGGCGCGAACGGCCCGGTGGCTACCACCGACTCGTGTTTGATGACAGACTGAACGGACAACGGAACTCCTGGTGGGGCTTGTCTTTGGCGGACAAAACCTCATTACCAGGAGTTCCGTTGCCTATCTCACGACACGCCCAGCGTCACGGCTCGCAGTCGCTTGACCTGTCAGGCCAATCCCTAACTGCGCGGCATTGCATCTAGACCGGGTGCGACGCCTCGGTCAGGACTCGTTCTCGACCGAGGCGATCGCGTCCCGCCACGTGGGGTGGGTGCCGACGAGGTCGCCGCCCGCATCGCTGTCGGCCGTCCGCCACACACCCCAGCGGCCGGCGTCGCTGCCGACGGTGATCCGGCGGACCGCCCACTGCGGGGGCCGGTGCGGCTCGAGATCGGGCAGACCCAGGATACGACGCATCTCCGCGTACCCGATGGGCTGCGGCGGCTCCGGCTCGGACATGTCCGGCAGCCCCAGCAGGCGGCGCATCTCGTCGTAGCCGAGGGCCGGATCCGTATCGCGGCTCACCGGGTGGCCCCGTCGAATTCGGGGCAGTACGCGGACGTCGCCGCGCCGAGGGCGTTGTCGATCTCGGCGGGCGAGAAGACGCCCTCCCCGCGGTACTCGGTGACCACCTCGGGTGCGCTCTGCCCGCGGTAGAGCGCGTTGCACATCGACAGCCCCAACCGGATCTGGTCGCTCTCCGGCTTCGCCAGGAGCGTGAACTCGGTGATGTACGACAGGAACAGCAGATCCTCGGTGCCGAGATCGTCGCTCACCTCGGGTACCGCGGCAGCCGGTTCCGGGACCGCAGCCGGCGCACTCGACGCGACCGCGGACGGGCGGACCGGTGCCGGAGTGACCGGGGCACGGTGCGTCGTCGTCGGCGGCTCGTGGGTGGATCGGGCGATCACCACGGGCTCGCCGTCGGTGGGGGTACTGCTGCATCCGGCCAGGACCGGGAGCGTGAGGGAGAGCGCGGCGGCCAGGCCGAACCGGATGGAGCGGGTCACGGAAGAAATCATGCCGCACCAGCACTGCGGTGGCGATTCCGGGGCGACACGACGATGATGCGTCGAAGATCGGTGCCACGGCGGTCCGACAGTGGCATCGGGTAGCAGCGGCATCGGATAGCAGTGACATCGGATATCGGAGGTGGCGATGACGGACACGGTCCGGCGCACCCGCGGCGACATCGCGGCGGCGCTGGCACGATTCGACGCGCGCACCGTCCCGGTGGGTGACCGGCGGGCGGCCGCCGTCGTGATCGCGGTGATGCGCGGCGCCGACGGCGTCCCGGTGTTCCCGCTGACGATGCGCCCGGCGACCATGCGCGCCCACGCCGGCCAGTTCGCGCTGCCCGGCGGCCGCCTCGACGACGGGGAGAGCGCCCGCGACGCGGCGCTGCGGGAACTGCACGAGGAACTCGGCGTCGTGGTCGACGCCGAGAACGTGCTCGGCCGGCTCGACGACTACGTCACCCGCTCCGGGTACGTGATGTCCCCGTTCGTGGTGTGGACCGGCCTGCGCGTCGACGACGTCGTCCCCAACCCGGCCGAGGTGGCGCACGTGTTCGCGGTGCCGCTCGACGAACTGGACGTGCCGACCGAGTACGCGCCGGTCCCCGGCTCGCCGGATCCGTCGGAACTGCTGGCGCGGTGGGCTTTCCGCGGCGATCATATCCACGCACCCACCGGTGCCGTCATCCACCAGTTCTGCGAGGTGGTCCTGCACGGCCGGCCCACCCGCGTCGCGGACCTGGCGCAGCCGAGGTTCGCATGGCGGTGAACCGGCCGCAGACCGGTCTGTGACAAGCTGACCACCGGCACGACGGACAGTTTTCGGGTACCGAGAGGAACACGGGTGGACGCGGTGGAACAGGGGCGGCCGGGCATCCCCGAGAGCGTGGCGCCGACCGATCGCATCGTGACGATCCCGAACCTGCTCAGCCTGATCCGGCTCGCCGGCGTCCCGGTGTTCCTGTACCTGCTGCTCGGCCCACAGGCCGACGGGTGGGCACTCGCGATCCTGATGCTCAGCGGTTTCACCGACTGGGCCGACGGCAAACTCGCCCGCCTGCTGAACCAGATGTCGCGGCTCGGCGCGATCCTCGACCCGCTCGTCGACCGGCTGTACGTGATCACGACACTGATCGCGTTCGTGGTGCGCGGCATCGTCCCGTGGTGGGTCGCCGCGATCCTCGTCGGCCGGGATCTGCTCCTCGCGTTGACATTGCCGATCTACCGCCGGCGCGGACTCCCGCCGCCGGAGGTCGTGTACCTGGGCAAGGCCGCGACGTTCGCGCTGATGTTCGCGATGCCGCTGCTGCTCGCCGCACAGATGGACTGGGCCGTCGCGGCCGCCGCGCACACGGCGGGCTACGCACTGCTGGTGTGGGGGACCGCGCTGTACGTGTGGACCGCCGGTATCTACGTCGCGAAGGCGGCCGGTGTCGCCCGGACGGTGCCGCCGCTCGCGGCGCGGGGCGGGCCGTGACGGACCTGCGGCGAGCCGACCGGCAGGTGCGGCGCGTGCGACGGAACCCGGTTCCGTCGCTGCTGAAGTCGCTCATGAACGATCACCTCGATCCCGGTTACGCCGCCGCGGCCGAGGACCGCCGCCGTGGGCACGTGAAGCCGACCCGATGGGGTGCCGGTGCCTGGCCGGTGGTCGGAGCGGTCCTCGTCGGCGCGGTGCTCGGGACCGCGTACGCGCAGGCGTCGTCGTCCGCTTCCGACGTGGACCGCACCCGCGCCGAGATGCTGAGCAAGGTGCGCGCCGCCGAGGAGGCAGGACGGGCCCTCACCGCCGGCCGGGACGATCTGGTCGTCCGCGTCGAGGACCTGCGGGCGCGGGTCCTCACCGGTGACGCGGAGGGCACACGCGTGCTCGACCGGTTGCGCACACTCGAATCGGCCGCCGCGACCGAGTCGATGACCGGTCCCGGACTGGTGGTCACGCTGACCGACCCGACCGCCCGACCCGACCTGACCGATTCGTCGCAGCGCGCCGCCGGGGCCGCACGCACCGGGGTCCTCGACCGCGACCTGCAGTCCGTCGTCAACGCGCTGTGGGCGTCGGGTGCCGAGGCCGTCGCCGTCGGCGGTGTCCGGATCGGACCCGGCGTCACGATCCGGCAGGCGGGCGGCGCGATGCTGGTCGACAATCAACCGGTGCCGTCGCCCTACCGGGTGGAGGCGATCGGTGCGCCGAGAGCACTCGAAACCGGATTCGTGGTGAGCGACGCCTACCTGCGGATGGCCGCGGTCCGCGACTTCTACGGCGTCGGGTTCGCATTGTCCGCCGCCGACACGCTGCAACTGCCCGCTGCGACGGGCCGAGACGCACGGTACGCACAGGAAACGGGGGGATCGTGACACAGACGACGACAGGTAGGAGCGGCAACGCGCTCTACGGGGTGCTCGCGCTCGTCGCGGGCATCGCGATCGGGATCGTGTTCAGCCCGCAGGTGCCCGACGCGGCGGCACCGTACCTGCCGATCGCGGTGGTCGCCGCCCTCGACGCGGTCTTCGGCGGGCTGCGTGCCTACCTCGACGAGATCTTCGACGCCAAGGTGTTCGTCGTGTCGTTCGTGTTCAACGTCCTCGTCGCGGCCCTGCTGGTGTGGCTCGGTGACCAACTCGGGGTCGGCACGCAACTCTCGACCGCGATCATCGTCGTCCTCGGTATCCGCATCTTCGGTAACGCGGCCGCGTTGCGCCGCAGGCTGTTCGGGGCGTGACGGGCATGGGGGACGGCGACGGCCGGCACGAGATGCCCGCACCGGCGGTGAACCGGACCCGCGGCCGGCTCGGTTTCGGTCTGCTGGCGGTGCTGCTCATGGCGGCACTCGGTGTCGGGATCGTCACCCAGGTCACCAGTACCGGCTCCGGTGACAACCTCGACTCGGCGCGCCCCGCGGACCTCCTCACGGTGCTCGGCAACCTGAACCAGCGCGAGGCCGCACTGCGGCAGGAGATCACCGGGCTGGAGCAGACACTGTCGAAACTCGAGGCGGGTGGCGGCAGCGGTGCTGCGCTCGACGAGGCCCGGACCCGGCTGGCGGCGCTGTCCGTCCAGGTGGGGGCCGTCGCG
Organism: Prescottella subtropica; assembly: GCF_005434945.1. Lineage (GTDB taxonomy): Bacteria > Actinomycetota > Actinomycetes > Mycobacteriales > Mycobacteriaceae > Prescottella > Prescottella subtropica. The sequence goes on from NZ_SKCH01000005.1 coordinate 25,546, forward strand.
GCAACCGGGCCGGGCGTGGTGCTCACCGCCGCCGACCCCGGGCACGCGGTGGGGTCGGAGGTGCTGCTGGATCTGGTGCAGGAACTGCGCGCCGCGGGAGCCGAGGCGATCGAGTTCGGCGGCACGACCGATGCCGGCACCGGTGGAGACACCGCACCGGTGCGGATCGGCGTCGACTCGTGGTTCACCGGCACGTCCGGCAACGTCGTCGTCGACGGCCGGAAGGTCGCCGCCCCGTTCCGGATCGTCGCCATCGGCGACCCGCCGACGCTCGCCGCGGCCCTCAACATTCCCGGAGGCGTCGTCGACACCGTCGCCCGCGCCGGCGGCAGCCTGCAGATCGAACAATCCGCGCAGGTCACCGTGTCCGCCTTGCGGGACGTCGCACCGCGTCAATACGCTCGACCCGCAAACTGATCTTCTTTCGGCCCGTTTCCCGGGTCGTTTCCGAAAGGACGCCACCGTGAGTGAGCTCGCAACCCCCGCCGATCTGCGTTACACGGCAGAGCACGAATGGGTGCGACGGACGGGTCCGACGACCGTGCGGGTGGGCATCACCGACTTCGCGCAGTCGCAGCTCGGCGACGTCGTGTTCGTGCAGCTGCCGGCCGAGGGCGATGCCGTGGCCGCGGGCGACTCGTTCGGCGAGGTGGAGTCCACCAAGAGCGTGTCCGACATCTTCGCGCCGCTGACGTCGAAGGTCGTCGCGGTCAACGCGGACCTGGACGGAAGCCCGGAACTGGTCAACAGCGATCCGTACGCCGGTGGCTGGCTCGTCGACCTCGAGATGGAGTCCGAGGCGGCGCTGGACGAGGCGCTCGCCGGGACACTGGACGCCGACGGATACCGCGCGGTCTCCGGAAGCTGACTTCCGGAGTCCCTCGCGGGATTTCGCGGATCGCCGCACGGCCTGTCCACCTACACGCACCGTCACTCTCAGGGTACGGTCGAGGGGAACGCAATGCCGTGTCGGTGTGCTGATCCGCATCGGAATGTGATCGTGGCCGAGATTCGTCTGGGCCTAGTTGTATCGCGTGCAGTTGTGTCGCGTGCACCGGATGTCCTCGGCAGTGCCGAAAGCATCCGGTGCACCCGGACTGAGGAGGAGAAACGGTGACCGAGAACGGCAACGATGCGGTTTACGGAGAGACGCCGGCCGAGACCACGTCGGTTTTCCGTGCGGACTTCCTGGGCGAGATGGACAGTGCGGCGGCGCAGACCGCCGAGGCGCCCGTCTCCGGAGTCGAGGGTCTGCCCGCAGGCTCTGCGCTGCTCGTCGTGAAGCGGGGCCCGAACGCCGGTTCGCGGTTCCTGCTCGACCAGCCGACCACGTCGGCCGGTCGGCATCCCGACAGCGACATCTTCCTGGACGACGTCACGGTCAGCCGCCGCCATGCGGAGTTCCGGCAGGACGACGACGAGTTCCAGGTGGTCGACGTGGGCAGCCTCAACGGCACCTACGTCAACCGTGAGCCTGTCGACTCGGCGGTCCTCGCGAACGGTGACGAGGTGCAGATCGGCAAGTTCCGACTGGTGTTCCTGACCGGCCCCCGCACGGGCGGCGGCTCGCAGATCGGCGAATCCGCGGCAGGTGCGGGCAACCAATGACCGCTGTTCGGCAGGAAGCCGCCGCGGGCATGTCCATCGGGACTGTCCTCGACCGGCTCCGTCCGGATTTTCCGGACGTGACGATCTCCAAGATCCGGTTCCTCGAAGCGGAGGGACTGATCAGCCCGGAGCGGACCCCGTCCGGATATCGGCGGTTCTCGATCGCCGACGTCGAACGGCTGCGGTACGTACTCACCGCGCAACGGGACCAGTACCTGCCGTTGAAGGTGATCAAGGAACAGCTCGAGGCGATCGACAAGGGTGTGGCGACAGTGGGCGCCGTGGATTCGGTTCCCCGGCGCCCCCGCCCGCTCGCCGTCGCACCGGGGGAGGTCTCTCCCGAGGAGTTCCGTGCCGACCGTGAGGTGCGGATCAGCCGGGACGACCTGATCATCCGCTCCGGTATCGACGACAAGTTCCTCACCGAACTGCTGCGCAGTGGACTCGTCGTGCCCGGGGCGGCCGGCTTCTTCGACGAGGACGCCGTCACGCTGGCCCGCACTGCACGGGCCATGTCGGAGTTCGGACTCGAGGTGCGGCATCTGCGGGCGTTCAAGCTCGCCGCCGATCGCGAGGCGAGTCTCGTCGCGCAGATCGCCGGGCCGGTCGCGAAGGGCCGGGACTCGGGTGCCCGCGCTCGGGCCGAGGAAATGGTGCGGGAGTTGGCCGCACTGTCCTTGACTCTGCACACGTGCCTGGTCAAGGCGGCGGTCCGGGGCGCTCTCGATCGCTGACGGCCCGGACGTGAACGAATAGAATCGGGGAGTAGACCACCGGCCCGAGTTGGAGGATGCGATGAGCGAGATGCGTGTGATCGGTATCCGTGTCGAACAGCCGCAGAACCAACCGGTGTTGCTGCTGCGCGAGACCGACGGCGAACGTTATCTGCCGATCTGGATCGGGCAGACGGAGGCCACCGCGATCGCCCTCGAACAGCAGGGCGTCGAACCCGCGCGCCCACTCACCCACGATTTGATCAAGGACCTTCTCGACGCCTTCGGGCACACCCTGCTCGAGGTGCGGATCGTGGATCTGCAGGCCGGCACCTTCTATGCGGATCTGGTGTTCGAGGGTGACGTGCGGGTCTCGGCCCGGCCGTCGGATTCGGTGGCCGTCGCGCTGCGGGTGGGGGTGCCGATCTTCGTCGAGGAGAACGTGCTCGCCGAGGCGGGTCTGGTGATGCCGGACGAACGCGAGGACGAGGTCGAGAAGTTCAAGGAGTTCCTCGAGTCGGTGTCACCGGACGATTTCAAGGCCACGGACGGCTGACTCCTCGAACGGTCGCGTGTGTGCGACGACAGGTCGGTTCCACATGGTGGACGCTTGACCAACTTATTCAACTTTCGAGTAGATGATCCTGGTGTGTCGCATTGACCCACGTTTGTCGGGGTTCTAGCGTCTGAGCCCGAACGTCCGCCGCGCCGTGAGTCCACGGCGTACGCTGAGTGCATCCACCGATCGGGTTCACTCGAAGTTACGAGTGCGCGAGAGGGAGTAGTCCGTGGGAGAACGGCAGCATCAACACCAGTCCGGCGGCGCTGACATCAGCGATGTGCAGCCGGGCCTGTTCCCCGACAACCGGGTGCCCGACGAACTCGTCGGCTACCGCGTCCCCACCGCATGCCAGATCGCCGGCATCACCTATCGGCAACTCGACTACTGGGCGCGCACCAATCTGGTCGTCCCGTCTATTCGCGGTGCGGCCGGTTCGGGCAGTCAGCGGCTGTACTCGTTCAAGGACATCCTGGTCCTCAAGATCGTCAAACGCCTGCTCGACACCGGGATCTCGCTGCAGAACATCCGCGTCGCCGTCGACCATCTCCGGGGCCGCGGGGTCGCCGACCTGGCGCGCATCACCCTGTTCTCCGACGGCATCACCGTGTACGAGTGCACGTCCGCCGAGGAGGTCGTCGACCTGCTCCAGGGCGGGCAGGGCGTCTTCGGGATCGCGGTCAGCGGCGCGATGCGCGAATTGACCGGCACCATCGCGAACTTCCCCGCCGAACGCGCCGACGGCGGCGACACCACCGACCGACCCGAGGACGAACTGGCGTCCCGTCGGCGCAACAAGGGCGACCGCAAGACCGGTTGATAGACTGTCCGGGCGTCGACGTCGCGCGGGAGAGTTCCGTGCGGGCACCAGCTGTCTGCACGGACGCCGAAGGAGCAACACCTCCCCGTCAATCTCTCAGGCACCCGGGACCGTGCGGGCTACGACGCCTCTGGAAAGCGGTGGGAGCACCCACCCGCCCACGGGGAAAGGCGTAAGCCGAATCTCTCAGGCGCTCGGATCGTTCCGGGCAGGCGACAGAGGGGGAGGACCGTTCCGTGTCCGGAACGCATCCTGTACCTGTCGAACCGCCTGGGAGTTCACTTGATCGACGCTCGTAGCCACTCGTTCGCCGACCGTCACGTCGGCCCCGATGCGGGCGAGTTGGCGCGCATCCTCGACGTCGTCGGCGTCGCCTCGCTCGACGAACTGGCCGCCCGTGCCGTGCCCGCGAGTATTCTCGATCCGTCGACGAACGGCGTCGCCGCCGGCCTCGATGCGCTCGGTGAGCCGCTGTCCGAGCACGACGCGCTGGCCACGCTCACGGAACTCGCCGGACGGAACACGACGGCCGTCTCGATGATCGGCCTCGGCTACTACGACACCCTCACCCCGCCGGTGCTGGTGCGCAACATCCTCGAGAACCCGGCCTGGTACACCGCCTACACGCCGTACCAGCCGGAGATCAGCCAGGGCCGGCTCGAGGCCCTGCTCAACTTCCAGACGATGATCGCCGACCTGACCGGCATGGAGATCGCGAACTCGTCGATGCTCGACGAGGGCACCGCCGCCGCCGAGGCGATGACGCTGCTGCGTCGCGCGTCGCGCAGCACGTCCCCGCGGTTCGTCATCGACACCGACCTGTTCCCGCAGACCCGCGCGATCGTCGTCACCCGCGCCGAGCCGCTCGGCATCGAGATCGTCGAGGCCGACCTCACCCGCGGGCTGCCGGACGGCGACTTCTACGGTGTCCTCGCGCAGGTTCCGGGTGCGTCGGGCCGGGTCGTCGACCACGCCGCGCTCATCGCGGCCGCCCACGACCGCGGCGCCCTCGTCGCCGTCGGCGCCGACCTGCTCGCGCTGACGCTGCTCACCCCGCCCGGCGAGATGGGTGCGGACGCGTGTTTCGGCACCACACAGCGGTTCGGTGTCCCGATGGGCTTCGGCGGCCCGCACGCCGGCTACCTCGCCGTCCACGCCAAGCTCGCCCGCCAGCTGCCGGGCCGGCTCGTCGGCCTGTCCGTCGACGCCGACGGCAACAAGGCGTACCGGCTCGCGCTGCAGACCCGGGAACAGCACATTCGCCGTGAGAAGGCGACCAGCAACATCTGCACCGCGCAGGTGCTGCTCGCCGTCGTCGCCGCGATGTACGCCTCCTACCACGGCGCGGAGGGCCTGAAGGCCATCGCGCAGCGCGTCCACGGCCATGCCGCCCGCCTCGCGACCGGTCTGCGGGCCGCCGGCGTCGACGTCGTGCACGAGCAGTTCTTCGACACCGTCCTGGCGCACGTGCCGGGCCGGGCCGCGGACGTCGTCGCCCGCGCGAAGGCGTGGAACGTCAACCTGCGTCTCGTCGACGCCGACCACGTCGGGATCGCGTGCGACGAGGCCACCACCGATGTGCACGTCGACTCCGTGCTCGCCGCGTTCGGGTCGTCCACCGTGGCCGCGCACATCCCGGCGCCGTTCGGTGACCGCACGTCGGAGTACCTGCAGCACGAGTCGTTCCGCAGGTACCGCACCGAGACCGCGATGCTGCGCTACCTGCGGTCCCTGTCCGACAAGGACATCGCCCTCGACCGCAGCATGATCCCGCTCGGCTCGTGCACCATGAAGCTCAACGCGACCGCCGAGATGGAGCCCATCACGTGGCCCGGCTTCTCGAAGCTGCACCCGTTCGCGCCGGTCGCGGACGTGCCCGGCATGCTGCAGGTGATCACGGATCTGCAGGACTGGCTGGTCGCCATCACCGGCTACGACGCGGTCAGCCTGCAGCCCAACGCGGGCAGCCAGGGCGAGTACGCGGGCCTGCTCGCGATCCGCAACTATCACCTGTCCCGCGGGGACGATCACCGCACGGTGTGCCTGATCCCGTCGAGCGCGCACGGCACCAACGCCGCGTCCGCGGTCATGGCCGGCATGCGGGTCGTCGTGGTCGCGTGCCGCGAGAACGGTGACGTCGACGTCGACGACCTGCGCGCCAAGGTCGCCGAGCACGCCACCGACCTGTCCACGATCATGATCACCTACCCGTCGACACACGGCGTGTACGAGCACGAGATCGGCGAGATCTGCGCGGCCGTGCACGACGCCGGCGGCCAGGTGTACGTCGACGGCGCCAACCTCAACGCGCTCGTCGGCCTGGCCCGCCCGGGCCGGTTCGGCGGCGACGTCAGCCACCTGAACCTGCACAAGACGTTCTGCATCCCGCACGGTGGCGGCGGTCCGGGTGTCGGCCCGATCGGTGTCCGCTCGCACCTGGCACCGTTCCTGCCCGGCCATCCGATGGCCCCCGAACTCGGCGGCAGCGGACCGGTGTCGGCGGCACCGTACGGCAGCGCGTCGATCCTGCCGATCACCTGGACGTACATCACGATGATGGGCGCCCAGGGGCTGCGGCGGGCGTCGCTGACGGCGATCGCGTCGGCCAACTACATCGCCCGTCGTCTCGACGAGTACTTCCCGGTGCTGTACACCGGTGAGAACGGAATGGTCGCGCACGAGTGCATCCTGGATCTGCGTCCGCTCACCAAGGAGACCGGTGTGACGGTCGACGACGTCGCGAAGCGTCTGGCGGACTACGGTTTCCACGCGCCGACGATGAGCTTCCCGGTCGCCGGCACCCTGATGGTGGAGCCGACCGAGTCGGAGAACCTCGACGAGATCGACCAGTTCATCGACGCGATGATCGCGATCCGCGGTGAGATCGACCGGGTCGCGGCGGGGGAGTGGCCGGTCGACGACAACCCGCTGCGCGGCGCCCCGCACACCGCCCGGTGCCTCGTTGCCGAATGGAATCACCCGTACTCGCGGGAGATCGCGGTGTACCCGCAGGGGATGGATCGGCCGAAGGTGTGGCCGTCGGTGCGCCGCATCGACGGGGCGCACGGCGACCGCAACCTGGTGTGCTCGTGCCCGCCGATCGAGGCGTTCAGCAGCTGATGCGCCCGCTGAACTGATCTGACGACGTCGGCCCGGATGCCCGAGGGGAGCATCCGGGCCGACGTCGTTCACCGAGGTTGAAACTCCGATCGAGACGGAACAAAAAGAAATACCGAAAACCTCAACTCGGTCGACCCTGAATCTCTCGTTGACCACCTCGACGTCGCAGGCACATGATCGAAGGATGACCGAGGTACCGGGTGCAGCCGGGTCCGAGCGGATCGCGGACCTGTTCGATCTCGTCGCCGACAGCTACGACAACGTCGGCGTGGACTTCTTCGGCCCGATCGCCGAACGATTGGTCGCGGCGGTCGGCCCGCCCGCCGGCGCGCGGGTGCTCGACATCGGCTGTGGTCGGGGCGCGGTGCTGTTCCGGCTCGCCGCGGCGGTCGGCTCGGACGGGGAGGTGACCGGAATCGACCTGTCCCCGAACATGGTGGCTGCGACCGCGCACGACGCCCGCGCGCACGGTCTGGCGAACGTGCACGTGCAGATGATGGACGCGATGGATCCGCGGCTGCCGCAGGGGGCGTTCGACGCGATCACGGCGTCGTTCATGATCTTCTTCCTGCCGGATCCGGCGGCGGCGCTGACCCGCTGGCGGTCGCTGCTGGTGCCGCGGGGGACCGTCGCCGTGTCGACGTTCAGTGCCTGGGATCCGCGGTGGGCGCAACTCGAGGATCTGTTCACGCCCTACCACGGCGAGGGTGGCCGGGACTTCTTCCCGATCGACCCGCGAGATCCGAACGGCCCTTTCGGATCCGATGCCGGCGTCGAAGCGCTGATGCACGAGGCCGGCCTGGTCGACGCACGCTCGACGAGTTTCGAACTCGTACAACGATTCGACGACGCGGCACAGTGGTTCGCGTGGACGCGGTCGCACGGGCAGCGCATGCTGTGGGAGGCGATACCCGCCGAGGAGGTGGACCGGGTACGGGATGCCGCGTTCGAACGTCTCGACGGTTGGCGTGACGACGAGGGGCGGATCACGGCGCGGCACCGCATCCGGATCACGCTCGCGCAGCGACCGTAGCGCGGTTTCCGCACCCGGGGTGCGGCGCGAGCCGACGAGAGGGGGAGCGGTGGCGCGCATTCTGGCCGCGGTGATCACGGTGGCGGTACTCGTCGGGTGCGGGGTGGTGGCGGTGCGGGGGTGGTCGACGCTGTCGCAGACGTCGTCGTCGCGCACGCTCGACGACCGGACTGTCGAGCTGGACGGGAAGCCGGTCACGTGCGCGACCCTGGTCCCGGGCGGCTGCGATTTCGATCTGCAGTTCGCGTTCGACCGGTGGGGCGGCCAGATCGGCGTGTACGCGGCCGCGGATCTGGGTCCGTGGGCGAGGGGGGCGGGGACGTCGCAGTCGGTGGTGCTGGGGCTGCGGGCATGCAGTGTCTCGCGTACGCCGGGGAAGACGTTCCTCGAGTTCGTCGACGTCGCGCATCGCACGGTCCCGGACGCGTCGAGTCCGGAGTTGTTCCCGATCTGGCGGCAGGCACGGACGGTGCTCTGCCCGACCGTGTGACCGGTACCGAACTCTGCGTGATACGGAACTTAAAGAAATACCGAAAAAACCAGGGTACCAACGCACCTCACGACATCACTCAGAGGAGAAGGCCCAGGCCCCGGGCCTTCGTGAGGGCCTCGGCGCGGGAGCCGGCACCGAGTTTCCGGAACAGGGTGCGGCGGTGGGTCTTCACCGTCGAGAGCGACACGAACAGGGTGGCGGCGATGCCGGCGGCGGTCTCCCCGCGGGCGAGTCCGTCGAGGACGTTCCGTTCCCGGGCTGTGAGTTCGGGGACAGCGGGGGTGGCGGCGAACTGTTCGACGGCACCGGAATGCAGAAACCGGGCCAGAGCGTGGCACGGGTGCGGTGACTGTGCGGCCAGGGCTGCGGCGACACCGCGGGGGACGGTGGCGAACGCCGATGCGATACCGGTCCGGTCGGCCAGTTCGCAGGCCCGTGCCCAGGTGCGGGTTGCGGCGGCGACGTGTCCGAGGGCGTGCTGGGCGGCGGACTCGACGAGCAGCGCACCGAGGTACGGCCGGGTGTAGGGGGTGCCGAGCCAGTCGAACCGGCGGCAGGTCCGGATCGCGGCGGTGTGGTCGCCGGTGGCCAGGTGGACGTGGGCGACGGCGAGCGTCGCCCAGGCGGTGTCGCACCGTACGCGGTCGGCGAGGTCGCGGGCACGGGCGGCGTCACCGGCCGCGAGGTGCGCCTCGATCGTGGCGGCGTCGAGCAGGGATCGGACGAACGTGCCACGCGCGCGGGCCCGTTCGTCGGGGAATGCGGTGAGGGTCGCGAGGGCGGTGTCGGGCCGTCCCGCCGCCACCGCGTACCGGCTGCGGGCGTGGACCACGAACGGCCACAGTTCGGTGAGGGCGGGCAGATCGTCGAGGGTGGCGAGGAGGGTGGCCGCCCGGGTGGTGTCGAGTCGGTCGAGGGCGGTGTGGACGCGGGCGACGACGCCGCCGATCCGGGTGAGCGCCTCGACGCGGTCGGTGGCCGGGGGATGCGCGGCCTCGTGGTCGAGCCACTGCTGTACGCGGGTGGGTTCCCCGGCGAGCGCCCAGTGCAGGGCGATGTTCCCGGCGGCGTTGCGGGCGACGAAGCCGACGCGGCGTGCCGTGCCGAGCGTGTAGGCGAGATGCAGTTCGGCAACCGATTCGGTGAAGTCCCCGGCCAGTTGGAGGGTCAGTCCCCACTGCAGTCGCAGGAACGGGATCAGGTCGGCGAGGTCGTCGGGCCGGGTGGCGAGGATGCCGTCGACGGTGGTGCGGATCCGGTCGGTCAGTTCCGCGGCGGTGTCGTAGCGGCCGGCGATGCGCAGCATGATCGCCTGGTGGCCGACGAGTCCGACGGCGCGGGCGACGTCGTCGGACGTGGCGGCCAGGCGCAGGTCGGTGACGCCGCGGGTGACGGTCTCGCGGTGCAGGTCGCCGGCGAGGTGGGCGAGGAGTTCGCGGCCCTCCCGGAAACCGGGGTGTGCGTCGAGGACGGGTCGGGGGATCGCGAACAGGGTGTCGCGCAGGAGTTCCAGGTGGTCGCCGACGAGCATGATCCAGTGGTCGGCGACGAGGTCGACGGCGAGAGTCCAGTCCTGTGCGTCGGTGGCGCAACGGAGGGCGCCGGCGATGTCGCCGCGGACCCGGAGGTGGTGGGCGAGGCGGGCCGAGCGGGTGGCCGCGTCCGGGCCGGTCTGCAGGTCGCGGAGGACGGCGCGGACGGGGGCGGGTATCCGCCAGGACGGTCCGGTCGGGGTGTCGCGGTGTTCGACGAGTCCGGCGGTGTCGAGGGCGTCGAGGAGTGGTTCGGGGTCCGGGCCGGCGCCGAGATGGCGGGCGATGTCGGTGGTGAGGGTGGGGGCGGTCGCGAGGTCGAGGAGCAGTGCGCGGTGTGCGGGGTGGGCGTCGTCGAGGATGGCCCGGATGCGGGTGGGGTCGTCGTCGTGCAGGGCGGTGAGGTCGTCGGCGGTGAGGAGGTCGTGGGTCGGGTCGAGGAGCAGGGGGTCGGTGAAGTGTCGGCGTCCGACGACGGTGACGAGCACCTCGAGGTGCGGGCACTGTTCGACGAGGTCGAGGATCTGTCGGTCGACGGTCGGGTCGGCGATCAGGTCGATCCGTTCGAGGGCGAGGCGCAGTGGGGTGTCGGGGTCGGTGAGGTCTGGGACGCCGGCGGCGGTGAGGGCGTCGGCGCAGTGCTGCCGGAAGTCGGTGTCCCGGGGCGGGGGCGGGACGTGGACGCCGACGCGTCCGAACTCCGGTGCGGCCGCGGTCCAGGCTGCGGCGAGTGCCGCCTTGCCGGTGCCGTGGGGGGCGCGGACGAGGATGAGTGGGGTGCCGCGGTCGAGGCGGGCCGACAGGTCGGGGGGAAGTGTTCGGGGTGGTGCAGACGTCACATCATGATCATCTACCGGGATGGGCGGATTGTTTCGATGATCGTGATTTCCGGTGGGGCGCCGACCCGGACCGGGGGACCCCACGCGCCGGCACCGTAGGAGGTGTACAGGACGGTGTCGCCGATGCGGTCGAGGCCGGTGACGGAGGGTTGCTGCAGGGGTACCAGGTAGCGCAGCGGCCACATCTGGCCGCCGTGGGTGTGTCCGGACAGTTGTAGGTCGACGCCGAGTTCGGACGCTTCGATCGCCTGTTTCGGCTGGTGGGCGAGGAGGAGGACGAACCGGTCGGGGTCGCGTCCGGTGAGGGCGGCGGGCAGGTCCGGTTCGTACGGTGCGGGGGAGGTGCGGTCGTGGATGCCGGCGAGGTCGATGACGGCGTCGTCGCGGCGGATCTCGACGCGTTCGTTGCGGAGGGTGCGGATGCCGAGGGTGTCCCACAGGTCGAGCCAGCGGCCGCCGTCGCCGGCGTAGAACTCGTGGTTGCCGCTGACCCCGAACACGCCGAGGGGGGCGTGCAGGTCCGCGAGGGGTGCGAGGTCGGGGCCGACCTTGGTGACGGTGCCGTCGACGAGGTCGCCGCCGAGCAGGATCAGGTCCGGTTGCTGTGCGGTGACGAGGTCGACGACCCTGCGGGTGAATCCGATGCCGCGGGCGGGGCCGACGTGCAGGTCGGTGACGAGGGCGATGCGGGTGCCGGTGAACCGGTCGGGGAGCCGGTCGAGGGGGATGCGGACGTGGCGGATGCGGGGGGTGTGGGCTTCGGTGACGCCGTAGCCGGCGGCGCCGACGGCAGCGAGGGTGACGGCGGCGGTGGCGCCGCGCAGCACGGTGCGCCGGGAAGGGTCGGTGGGTTGCGGGTGTCCGGTGAGGCGGGCGATGCCGGAGCCGGCGGCGACGACGAGCAGGCCGAGGACCAGGTAGAGCAGGGCGGCGAGCCATACCCAGCCGACGAATCCGGGGATCCGCGCCCAGGTGGGGTCGAACACCTCGCCGGCGCCGATGCCGACGAGGGCGAGCACCCACGCGGTGATCAGGGTGGCGCCGGCGGTGTGGGCGGGCCGTCCGGTGAGGCCGGTGGCGCGGACCAGGCGTCGGTGTACCCACCAGGTGACGAGGGCGAGGAAGACGCCGAAGACGGCGATGCGGATCACGGCTGTCCCAGCATGGTGGTGAGGGCGGCGGCCAGTTCGGGGCCGTGCGCGTCGGGGACGGTGACGAGGGTGCCGCCGGTGCGGTCGGTGACCTGCTCGAGGGTGGCGCGGTCTGGGTCGTTGCGGTCGTCGCCGAGGAAGATGACGTCGATGCGGACGGGGTGGGCGGCGGTGGCGAGGGCCTGCTCGAGTCCGGCGGTGCCGGTGCCGGAGTCGTCGGGTCCGTCGGTGATGAGCAGTACCGAGTTGGTGCGGCCGTCGGTGTAGCCGTCGACGGCGGCGGTGTGGGCGGCGGTCAGCGACGTGTACGTGGAGGTGGCGGTGCGGGGGCGCAGGCCACGCAGTTCGGTGGCGAGTCGGGTGCGACGGTCGTCGTCGGCGAGCGGTCCGGTGGGGACCTCGATCCGGTAGGGCTTGGTGGCGTCGAGGCCACGGCTGTACACCCACAGGCCGAGGTTCGTGTCGTCGGGAAGGGTGTCGATGCGGGTGGTGAGGGCGGCGGCGGTGTTGTTCAGTCGGGTGCCGGTGAGGTCGTCGGCGCCCATGGAGCCGGAGACGTCGAGCAGGATCGTGGTGGTCCGGCCGGCCGGTGCGGGCGCGGGGGCGGGAGGGTCGACGGTGTCGAATCCGGCGGCGGTCAGGGTCTGCTGCTGTTCGGGTTTGCGGAGGTAGTCGACGAAGGCGGCGGCGGCGCGGGCGGCGGTGTCGTCGACCCAGGTGGTGTCGAGGATCGCGGCGGGGCGGCCGGCGACCGGTTTGGGTCCGCCGTCGAGCACGCCGGCGGGGACCCGATCGGTGGCGGCGGTGGATGTCGGGATCCACAGGGCCGGGGCGGGGCCGAGGGTGTCGGTCCAGGTGCCGTCGGTCAGGGCGGCGACGGCGGCGTCGGTGGCGGCGTCGTGCACGGCGACGGTGATGCAGTGGTCGCGGACCACGGGGCGGGTGCCGGTGAAGCGGGCGGCGAGTTCACGGATCGGGGGGGCGAGGGCGGGGTCGGCGGCGACGGTGAGGGTGGCGGCGCCCTCGACGCAGAGGCCGGCGGCGGCGGTGCCCTGCTCGTCGGTGCGGTCCCGCAGTTGGAACCAGCCGAGTACCCCGAGGACGAGGAGGAGCACGGCTCCGGCGGCGGCGAGCGGGCCCTTGCTGACGCCGCGGAGGCGCCTGTCATTGCGATGTCGTCCCACGGGTCGCAGTCTAGTGAGCGAGTCGGACATCCCCGACGTGTGCGGCCCCGGCACCGAGGTCGGTGCCGGGGCCGGGTGGGGTGTGGTCGTCGATCAGGCGTGTGCGGCCTTGTACTCGCGGCGGCGGCGGTGCAGGATCGGCTCGGTGTAGCCGCTGGGCTGGGTGGCGCCCTCGAGGATCAGTTCCTTGGCGGCCTGGAAGGCGATGTTGGTGTCGAAGTCGGGGGCCATGTTCCGGTAGGTGGCGTCGCCGGCGTTCTGCCGGTCGACGACCGGGGCCATCCGCTGCAGGCTCGCGACGACATCGGCCTCGGTGACGACGCCGTGCCGGATCCAGTTGGCGAGGAGCTGGCTCGAGATGCGCAGGGTGGCGCGGTCCTCCATGAGGGCGACGTCGTGGATGTCGGGGACCTTGGAGCAGCCGACACCGGCGTCGATCCAGCGGACGACGTAGCCGAGGATGGACTGGCAGTTGTTGTCCATCTCCTGCTGCTTCTCGGCGTCCGACCAGTCCGTGGACGGGGCGAGGGGGATGGTGAGGATCTGCTCGACCGTCGCCCGCGGGGTGCCCTTGAGCTTCTCCTGGACGGCGAACACGTCGACCTGGTGGTAGTGGGTGGCGTGCAGGGTGGCGCCGGTGGGCGAGGGCACCCACGCGGTGGTGGCGCCGGCGCGGGGGTGGCCGATCTTCTGGTCGAGCATGTCGGCCATCAGGTCGGTCATGGCCCACATGCCCTTGCCGATCTGCGCCTTGCCGTCGAGTCCGCAGGCGAGGCCGGTGTCGACGTTCCAGTCCTCGTAGGCGGCGATCCACGTCTGCTTCTTCATGTCGGCCTTGCGGACCATCGGCCCGGCCTCCATCGAGGTGTGGATCTCGTCGCCGGTGCGGTCGAGGAAACCGGTGTTGATGAACACGACCCGCTCGGCCGCCTCCTGGATGCAGGCGGCGAGGTTGACGGTGGTGCGCCGCTCCTCGTCCATGATGCCGACCTTCATCGTGTTCGCGGGCAGGCCCAGGATCTGCTCGACGCGGCCGAACAGTTCGGTGGTGAACGCGACCTCGTCGGGGCCGTGCTGCTTGGGCTTGACGATGTAGATCGAGCCGGTGCGGGAATTGTCCAGGGGGCCGGTGGCGTCGGTGCGGGACAGGCCGTGGATCGCGCAGGCGCCGGTGATCAGGGCGTCGAGGATGCCCTCCGGGAGTTCCACCCCGTCGGCGTCGAGGATCGCCGGGTTCGTCATGAGGTGGCCGACGTTGCGGACGAACAGCAGGGAGCGGCCGTGCAGGGTCAGTTCCCCGCCGTCCGGCGTGGTGTAGGTGCGGTCACCGTTGAGGGTGCGGGTGACGGTCTTGCCGGCCTTGTCGAACGACTCGGACAGGTCGCCGCGGTTCAGGCCGAGCCAGTTGCGGTAGCCGCCGACCTTGTCGTCGGCGTCGACGGCGGCGACGGAGTCCTCGAAGTCCATGATCGTGGTGATCGCCGACTCGAGCACGACGTCCTCGACGCCGGCGCCGTCGGTCCGCCCGATCGGGGAGGTGGGGTCGATCATGATCTCGATGTGCAGGCCGTGGTTGCGCAGCAGCACCGAGGTGGGGGTGTCGTCGTCGCCGGTGTAGCCGACGAACTTCTCCGGCTGCGCCAGTGTCGTGACGACCTCGCCGCCGAGTTCGACGGCCAGTCTGCCGTCGACGACGCTGTAGCGGGTTGCCTCGGCGTGCGAGCCCTTCGCGAGCGGGGTGGCGGTGTCGAGGAAGTCGCGGGCCCACGCGATGACCTTGTCGCCGCGGACCTTGTTGTAGCCGGGTTTCCCGTTGAGCGTCTTGTCGGCGCCGCCGGTTTCGGGGATGGCGTCGGTGCCGTACAGCGCGTCGTACAGCGAGCCCCAGCGGGCATTGGATGCGTTGAGGGCGAAGCGGGCGTTGAGGACCGGGACCACCAGCTGCGGTCCGGCGGTGGCGGTGATCTCGGTGTCCACGCCCGCGGTGGTCACCTCGAACGGGGCCGGGACGGGCACCAGGTAGCCGATGTCCTGCAGGAACGTCTTGTACTCGGCGGCGTCGAGCGGCTTGCCGGCCCGCTCCCGATGCCAGGCGTCGATCCGGCTCTGGAGATCGTCGCGGGTGGCGAGCAACGCCCGGTTCTTCGGGGCCAGGTCGGCGAACAGCGTCCCGGCGCCCTCCCAGAACGCGGCGGCGTCGACGCCGGTGCCCGGCAGCGCCTCCTCGTTGACGAAATCGTAGAGAACCTTGGCGACCTGAAGACCACCGACCTGCACGCGTTCAGTCATGGAACTGCCTCACTTTTCGGTACCAGCGGCGTCCGCGACGCACGAGGGGTGCGGGGACACCGAACGGGACGAGCACAATGTTACCCGGCAGTAGCTTCCGGGGAAGATCGGTCCGGAACGCGTGTCGGGGCGTCGACGAATACAGCTATCGGCGAGCTGAGGCGCGTGCGGTGGGCGCCGACCGTGACGCGAACACTCGGTACGGGTTCGCGCGCAGTCTCGATCACGATCGGCGAGTGAGCCGATCCGTGACGAATGCTACTGCCGCGGTTGCGGGGTCGCGCGGCGGGGCAGGGCGGGTCCGGTGAACGGTTGGTCGGGTGCGGTGAGTGGTGCGGGAGCGTGCAGCGGGTGCTGCTGCGCGCGAGTCGACACGGTGCGCGCGCAATCGGGCGCGCAGGAGGCGAAGTCGCGCGCGGCGCCTCACGGCTGCGATCGATCGACTCGAGAGCGGTGGCGGGGTCGAGGGCGATCTCGTCGAATGAGGTCCGCGTCGACAGACTCTCGGTCAGGACTTCCAGATGTCGGTGATCATCGCCGTGACTTCCTCGGCGATCGGGCGGTTATCCCAGGTTGCGAGCCTGGATTTGGCGAGCTCGTAGCATTTGTCGTCGGCGCGTTCGGCGATCACCCAGATGACGACGACGGTGTCGTCCGCGTCGACGCGGTAGATGATCCGGCACTGGCGGTCACCGACGACGAGTTTGCGGAACCCGGTGAGGTCGCTGGAGGCCCGACTGCCCAGCGGCTGACCACGTTTCGACGGTTCGCTCTCGAGTTTCCGCAGGGCTTTGACGACGAGTTTCTGCGCGGACTTGTCGAGGTCGGCGAGGTCGTCCTTCGCATCGTCGGTGAGTTCGATCCGGGCCATGTTCGGGTCAGTCCTCGTCGATCCCGAGTTCGGCCACGACATCGTCGAGGGAGTGCCGACGTCCACTGTCGGTGCCGACGCGAACCAGGGTGAGGGCGAGGAACTTGAGGTCCCGCTCGGCCTCCTCGAGTCGCTGGAGGCGCTCCATCTGCTCTGGTCCGATGATGCAGGCGGCGGGGCTGTTGTTCTTCATGACGACGAACGTGCGTCCGTCGCCGGCCTCGGCGATGACCCGGGACAGATCACGGGTCAGCTCCGTGGCGCTGACGATGTCGTTCGAGTCGATCTGCATGGCATCACTGTACCCATGATTCTTTGAAGATTTCTACGGAAAAATGTTTTCCGAGGTGGGCGCCCGCGAAGCGGGGTGTCCGTACACGAACACGTCTCCGGCACGGTCCACATTGCTTCGACGCGAAGGAGTGATCGACCCCGAGGATGACCCGATGCATCCGACGTGATGATGGATGAGGTGCGCTCTTAGCGCGTCGCCGCACCGAATACGATGCAGGCGTGAGTGATCGCCGCGTTCGATTACAGGGGCTACGCCGCCGCGCGAAGCGTCTCCTACCGTCCATATCTCCGAATCCGAAGTGGAACGCAGGAGTGGCTGCCGATGAGCCGCCCATCGCGACATCACTCAAGGACGGGGTGACCGGGGATCAACACCTCACGGTCTCACCGGCCGAAGAAGGGGCGTCACGTGAGGCGGTCATCACGGCGACCCGTCCTGAGTCGCCGTTCGATCGCGAACTCGATCAGTACCGGTTGGCCGCCGAAGAGCTTGCCGTGCAGGAGCAGGGCCTCCGCGCCAAACTGGACGAGTGCCGCGACGGCGGTGACCTGCTGGTGGACTACCGGCAATACGACAGTCAGCTACGTCGGATACAGGCGTGGCAGCGGAATCTGGCGGTCAGCCGGGGGCGGTACATCGCCGACCGGGACCGGCTCGCCGCGTGGGGTTCGACCGAGGACTGGGTTGTGGCCGGGTCCATCGTGACCGTTCGCTATCTGGACGGATCCCGAGACACGTTCGTGCTCACCGAGCGCCACGCCGACACCGAGTACGAGACCGTCTCGTACTCGTCGCCGATGGGCCAGGCTGTCCGGAAGCGGAGGGTGGGCGACAAGGTCTCGCTGCCGGCGGGAGCTCCGCTGGTGATCGACAGCATCATTCCCGGGTTCAGGATGACCGTTTCTCGCGCCGACGGTCTTCAGGAAGCCGATCCGCCCGCTCCTCTCGCACCGAGACGGACGGTGCCGACCGCCGCGACGTCTGGTGAAGCACTTGCCGGGCAACTGTGCCGGGACAAGGCCTATCGCGACGATCTCTTTGGGCGGCGGTACGCCCCGAGTGTTCGGTTGATCAACGAGTACGTTGACGAGTTGCGGTCCCGGCGTCACGTATCCATTCCGTATGTGGCCCCGACCTACGGCGGTATCGACGCACGGTTGCTCACGCTCATGCAAGATCCCGGCCCGAAGACCGACCTGGCCAATGCCGACGGCTCCGGCATGATCTGCCTCGAGAACGTCGACCTCTCGGCCGCTCGGCAGAAGTTCTTCCTGGACGAAGCTGGCATCCGCATTTCGGAGATCGTGTCGTGGAACGCCTACCCGTGGCCGAAGCCGCACCCCCAGACCGGTCGGTCGGATCGCGAGGCGGCCGAGGCGCTTCGCGGGTTCCTCATGCTGATTCCGGGTTTGGAGGTCGTGATCCTCAACGGTGCAGTTGCCAAGCGTGTTTGGCGTGTGCTCGAGGAGATCGACCCCGCGTGCGTGGCCGGCATCTCGTCGTACCCGACATTCCATACGAGCGAACGAGCGGTCAATCCAACCCAGAGGTCTGTCGAGTACATCGCCAACGTCCACGGTGACCTGAGCAGCAAGTACGCAGCAGCTGCCCACCGGTTGCGCAGTACGGGGGCTCATCGTCGTTCGTCCGAGTAGCGGAACCGCTGCTGTTCACCATCGAGAGCGACGCTGCTGATGTTTCCACCGTCAAACGACGGGCTGCTACTCGGGGCTCGATGGGGCGGGGTGGGTCCGGTGAACGGTTGTTCGGGTGCGGTGAGTGGTGCGGGAGCGTGCAGCGGGTGCTGCTGCGCGCAAGTTGACACGGTGCGCGCGCAATCGGGCGCGCAGGAGGCGAAGTCGCGCGCGGCGGTGGCGGTGCGTATTACCCGGGACGGATTCCACGGCCACTGGTCGCGGCGTATCACCGACGAACACCGACTCGTCTACGAAATCGTCGACGACGAGATCCGGATCGCGGCCTGCCGCTACCACTACGGCAGGTGACGGTCAGGGAGTGACAGGGACGTAGAGGCGCACGTCGACGTCGGGCAGTTCGGTGAACGCCTGCCGGATCCGGGGTTCGACGTCGGCCCAGTCGAGTCCGCCGTGACCGCAGCCCAACGGCGGCACTGCAATCGAGGTGATGCCGCGGTCGCGGATCACGCGCACCAGGTCGGTGAGGCCGGTATCGATATCGGCGAGTCGTGACCGGGACCGCCAGTGCCCCTTGGTGGGGAAGTTGACGACGAACCGCGGACTCTCGGGGGCGTCTGTTTCCCACACGTGCATGCAGCCGAGGTGGACCTCACCGGCCCGGCATGCCCGCACATAATCGGTGAACATGTCCGGGTAGGTGCGGCGGAACTGCCGGGCGATGCCCTTGCCCATGACACCGACGGTGTTGACGGCGTTGACGAGAGCGTCGGCGTCGGCGTCGAGCAGGTTTCCGGTGGCGGTGGTGAGCATGCCGGCACGCTATCGGGCGGCACCGACACCGAGCGGTGTCACGCAGTCGGTGTCGCCGCCGCAACCTTGTCCGCCACCGCGCCGAGGTCGATGCCGTCGGCGGCGAGGGCGGGGAGCAGCAGGTCGGCGGTCTTGCCGATCAGGACGACGAGTAGGACGCGCAGGGCGCTGATGTCGGCGGCGATGCGGACCCGGTCGGTGCTGCCGCAGGAGAGTCGCGAGTAGGCCTGTTCGACCATCTGCCATTCGCCGGCGAGGCCCTCGACGAGGAGTTGTGCGCGGCCGACGGGGGCGGCCGCCGGGTACAGGTGTTCTTCGACGGCCCGATGCCACGGGCGCAGGGTGTGTTCGGCGAAGTCGACGACCGCCTTGTGGGCGGCCTCGAAGTCGGGGCCGCCGGGGCCGACGGCCGCGAACACGTCCCGCTCGAGGCCGGCGATCCGGCCGAGCAGTTCGAACATCGTGTCCTGCAACGTTTCCACCGCATCCGTCATGGCCGTCACCGTAGCGGCCCGTCCGTGGCGGCCGGTGTGGTGGTCCCGCTGGCCGGTCGTCACAGTCGGGTCAGCATCAGCCGCCACGCCTCGGGGCCGCGCTGCTCGTAGGTGACCTCGAGGTGGCCGTCGGTGCGTTGGGCGAGTTGCCGGAGCAGGGGGATCGGGTCGTGGTGGGCGATGAGGATCATCGACTCGCCGGGGGTGACGGCGTCGAACGCGCCGAAGACGGTGGCGTGCCGGATGGCGTGGGGGATGGTGCGGACGTCGAGTTCGGGAATGTCGGGGTCGTGTTCGCCGCACGCGCATCCGCCGGTGCGGATGGTGGCGGTGGGCAGATTCTCGACCAGGCAGGTCAGGTTCACGGTCGGGGCCTCGGCGAGGGCGGGCATGAGCAGTTCGGTGGTCGTGCCGAAGAACACCTCGAGCAGTACCCGTAGGGCGCCGATGTCGGAGATGATGCGGACCCGGTCGGCGCCGATGCCGGTGCCGGCACCGGCGATGCGGGCGGCGGCCTGTTCGATCATCCGGAGTTGGCCGAGGAGGCCTTCGGTGAGGAGTCGGGTCCTGTCGAGGTCGGCGGCGCCGGGCAGCAGCCGGTGCTCGGCGGCGGTCAGCCACGGCGCGACCTGGAATGCGGTGAAGTCGACGACGGCGCGGTGGGCGTCGTCGAATCCGGTTCCGGTGGCGTCGCCGGCCCGGAACACGGCCTGTTCGTGGGCGGTCATGCGGCCGAGCAGTTCGGTGACCGCGTCCCGCTGCTGTTCGAGGGTGTTCGCGTCCGCGGCGGTCGAGGCCATGATCACGTCGTCGGTGCTCATCGGGATCCCCTTTCGGCTCGCGCCCCAATTTACTACGGTAGAAGCCGTGAATAAAAGCCCCGTGCCCCTCGGACCCGCCCCCGCCGCGGGCCCGGAGCGGCGCCGGCCCCTCACCGAACCGCAGGCCGCCGCCCTCGACGACCTGCGCCGCCGCCAGCAGCCGACCCGGGTCGGCGACGTCGCCGCCGCACTCGGTCTGCACGTCAACACCGTCCGGGAACATCTCGATGCGCTCGTCGCCGCCGGCCTGGCCGCCCGCACCCGCGCCCACGCCGACGGGCGCGGCCGGCCCGCCTGGCTGTACGACGCGGTCGACGACCCGGAACCCGATGTGCGGCTGCGGGACTACGCGGGCTTGGCGATCGCCCTGGCCGGACATCTGCAGGAGACCGGGGAGGATCCGTCCGCGACCGCCCTCGCCATCGGCCGCCGCTGGGGCCGGGATCTGGCCCGGCAGGAACTCGCGCAGCATCCGCGGGGGGTGGGCACGCCGCGGGAGCGGGTCCTCGACCTGCTCACCGGCCTCGGATTCGCCCCCACCCGCCCCGACCCGGCCACCCCGATCGCGTTGCGGCGCTGCCCGCTGCTCGACGCCGCCCGCCGCTACCCGGACGTCGTGTGCCGGGTGCATCTGGGGATCGTGCGCGGCGCCCTCGAGACGTTCGGTGACACCGGCACTTCGAGCGAGCTGACCGCGTTCGCCGAACCCGGCTGCTGCACACTCGAACTCGGCCGCGGCGAGGGGTGACCTGTGGTGACGTTGCGGGCGTGGCACCTGCGCACCGGCGCGGTGGTGCTGACGTGGCTGGTGGCACTGGTCGTGGTCGCCGCCGCGAATGCGGAGCTGGCGCAGTCGCATTGGCTGATGATCCACCTCCTCGGCCTGGGGGCCGCGTCGAACGCCATCCTGATCTGGAGCTGGTACTTCACCGAGGCGGTGCTGCGGCTGTCGCACAGCGAGCAGCGGCGCCCGCAGGGGCTGCGGCTGGTGCTGTTCAACGCCGGTGCGCTGGCCGTCGTGGTCGGCTACGGCAGTCACGGCACCGGTGCCCGGTTCGTCGTCCTGGCCGGGGCGCTTGCCGCGCTCGCCGCGATCGCCTGGCACGTGGGTGCGTTGCTGCGCCGGCTGGCGACCGCGCTGCCGTCCCGGTTCGGGCCGATCGTCCGCTACTACGTCGCGTCCGGGGCGTGCCTGCTGGTCGGGATCGGATTCGGGGCCGCCCTCGCCTCCGGCACCCTGCCCGGCAGTTGGTCGCCGCGGCTGGCCGTCGCGCACGCGGCCGTGAACGTGCTCGGCTGGATCGGGTTGACGGTGATCGGCACCCTGGTCACCCTGTGGCCGACGATCCTGCGCACCCGCATGGCCGCCGGGGTCGAGCGCGCCGCGGTCCGGGGGCTGCCGGTGCTGATCGGGGCGGTCGCTGTCGTCGTCGCCGGCGCCCTGACCGGGATCCTGCCGGTCGCCGCGGCCGGGATCGCCGGTTACGCCGCCGCCCTCGGCTACGTCGCGTGGGCGCACGCCGACGAGGTGCGCCGCAAGCATCCCACCAGTTTCGCGGCCCTGTCGGTGCTCGCCGGTCTGGTGTGGCTATTGGTCACTCTGATCGTGCTGGCGGTCGGATACGTGACCGCGCCCGACTGGTTCGCCGCCGAGGACCGGTTGGCGACGGCGACGACCGCGCTGCTCGGCGGGTTCCTCGCGCAGGTGCTGCTCGGGGCGCTCAGCTATCTGATCCCGGTGGTAGTCGGGAACCGGCCGTCCGCCACCCAGGCCGCGACCGCGGTCCTCGACACCGCCGGGCCGGCGAGGGTCGCCGCCGCCAACGCGGGCCTGTTGGTGTGGGCGCTGCCCGGCACCGGGCTGCCGTCCACCCTGTGCGCGGCCGTCGCGGTGGCCGCGCTGGCCGGTGTGGTGCCGTTGACGGTGCGGGCGGTGCTCGTCGCCCGCCGCCCGGTGGACCCGGATGTGCCGCGGCGGCGGGGCCGGCGCCCCGACCCGGCGACCGGGGTGCTGCTCGGGTCGGGGGCGGCGGGGCTGGCCGTCGTCGTGGTCGCCGCCGCGCTCGGGGTGGCCGCCGACCCGGCTGCGGTCGGGCTGTCCGGCCGTACCGGCACACCACCGGCGGCGGCGTCCGGGCACACCACCCGCGTCGACGTGTCCGTCGCGGGCATGCGGTTCGTGCCCGACCGTCTCGCGGTGCCGGCCGGGAACCGGCTCGTGATCACCCTGACCAACACCGGCGACCGGACCCACGACCTGGTGCTGTCCGGCGGCGCGCGGACCCCCCGGTTGTCCCCGGGCGGGCAGGCCACCGTCGACGCCGGGGTGATCACCGGCAGCGGGCAGGGCTGGTGTTCGGTGGCCGGGCACCGGCAGATGGGCATGGTCCTGGACATCACCGTCGAACCGTCACGACAGGAAGGTTGAAGCATGAGCAGCGACACCCGGGTCGCCACACCGTTGAGTGCGGCCCTGACCCGTGAACATCACGACATCGACGCCGGGATCGCGGCGTTCGTCGAGGGCCGGGACGTCGCGGCCCTCACCCGGGCCGCGGACGCGTTGCGCCGGCACATCTATCTCGAGGAGGAGTTCCTGTTCCCGCCGCTGCGGGCGGCCGGGTTGATGGGCCCGGTGCTGGTGATGCTGCGGGAACACGGGCTGATCTGGCGGGCCCTCGACCGGGTCCAGGATGCCGTCGAGCTCGGCGGGGATCCGCTGCCGGCGCTCGACGAACTCGCCGGGCTCCTCGACCGGCACAACACCAAGGAGGAACCGATCCTGTACCCGGGGGCCGACACCGTCCTGGATGCGGCCGCCGCCCGGCAGCTCACCGGGTTCCTGGCGTCCGGGCGGATGCCGGACGGGTGGGTGTGCGCGCATGCCGGCGAATGACGGGGTGCGGTCGGCCGGGAACTGGCGCACCGGTGGCCTGTTCCTGCTCACCGGGGCGGCCGCCGTCGTCGCCGGTGGGCTGCTCGCCGCGGTGACCGCGTCGGCGCCCACCGAGCACGCGGTGTGGGCGTCGGCGTATCTGGTGCTGGTGGCCGGGGTGTGCCAGATCGTGGTCGGCGGGGTGACCGCGCTCCTGGCCGACCGGTTCGGCGGGGTGCTCGCGGCGGCGTGGATCGTGTTCACGTCGGCGAACGCCGCGGTGATCGGTGGGACCGTCACCGAGACCACCCCGGTGCTGTGGGTGGGGGCGCTGCTGCTGCTCGCGAGCCTGGTGCTGCTGCTGGTCGCGGTCCGGGGGGTCCGCGGCGGCGTGCTGCTGTGGGGGTATCGGGCGGTGCTGATCGTGCTGGCCGTCTCGACTCCGATCGGGTTGCTCCTCGAACGCCGGTGACCCGCCGATAGGCTGCCCGTCATGCGTGGTGAGTACAAGGTTCCCGGTGGCAAACTCGTGATCGTCGACGTGGAGGTGGACGACGGACACCTGGCGCAGGTGGCGTTGTCGGGGGATTTCTTCCTCGAACCCGACGAGGCGCTCGACGACATCACCGCCGCGGTGACCGGCATGTCGGCGGCCGCGAACGCCGCCCAGTTGGGGGCCGCGATCACCGCAGCCCTCGGTGACGACGTGGCGCTGATCGGGTTCACCCCGGAATCGGTGGGGATCGCGATCCGCCGCGCCCTCGGGCACGCCACCAGCTGGCACGACCACGAATTCGATATCGTCGGCCCGGTCGTGCTGGATCCGGCGCTGCACGTCGCCCTCGACGAGGTCATCGCGCGGGAGGTCGCGGCCGGTCAGCGGCGGCCCACACTGCGGTTCTGGGACTGGGATGCGCCGCTGGTGGTGCTGGGATCGTTCCAGTCGGTGCGCAACGAGGTCGACGCCGACGGCGCCGCCCGGCACGGGATCGGGGTCGTCCGCCGTATCTCCGGCGGCGGCGCGATGTTCATGGAGCCGGGCAACTGCATCACCTATTCGCTGGCGGTGCCCACCTCACTGGTCGACGGCCTGAGTTTCGAGCAGTCGTACGTGTTCCTCGACCAGTGGGTGATGGGGGCGCTCGCCGACGTCGGTATCACCGCCCGGTACGTGCCGCTCAACGACATCGCCTCCGAGCAGGGCAAGATCGCCGGCGCCGCCCAGAAACGGTTCGCCGCCGGCGCCGTCCTGCACCACGTGACGATGGCGTACGACATCGACGCCGACAAGATGACCGAGGTGCTGCGCATCGGCCGGGAGAAGATCTCCGACAAGGGCATCACCTCCTCCGGGAAACGTGTCGACCCGATGCGCTCCCAGACCGGCATGACCCGCGACGCCATCATCGACGCCTTCACCGCCCACTTCCGGGCCCGCTACACCACCCACGACGCCGGCTACACCGAGGCGGAACTCGCCGCGGCCCGCGCGCTGGTGGACAGCAAGTTCAAGGACGACACCTGGACGTACCGGGTGCCGTGACCGGGGCGGCGGCTCACCCGGCCCGCACCGATTCGGCGATCCAGGTGGCGACCTGCACCCGGGAGGTGAACCCGAGTTTGGACAGGATGTGGTCGACGTGCCCGTCGACGGTGCGCTGCGAGATCGTCAGCCGGGTCGCGATCTCCTTGTTGGTGAGGCCCTCGGCGACCAGGTCGGCGACCTGGCGTTCCCGTTTGGTGAGTGGTGTCGTCTCCAGTGCGGTGCCGTCGGGTTCCTGGTCGCGTTCCCCGAGCGCGTAGGCGAGGGCGGCCTCGGTGGACATGGCGGCGCCCTCGTGGCAGGCGGTGGCGAGGACGTCCTCGTCGAGGCCCGCCCGGACGGTCTCCTCGAATTCCTGCTGGTGGGCGAGCAGATTCGGGAACAGGACGGGGTGGCTGCCGACGAGCCGCCGATGCGCCGTCGCGGCGCCCATCAGCACCACGGCGCGCCGTAGTTGTCCCCGCTCCGCGGTGATCCACGCCAGCGCCTGCAGGCACGTGAACACCATCAGCGGATCGTCGGTTTCCCGGGTGAGCCGCAGCCCGGCTTCGAGGAGTTCGACGGCGTGTTCGACGTTCCCGGACCGCCACATGTCGACGCCGTTCGCCCACAGCGCGTACCCGCGGTGGACGTACTCGCCGGACGCCTGCGCCAACGCCAGCGCCCGCCCCTGATAGGTGAGGGCGCGGGTGGTGTTGTCGCCCACGTGCGCCCAGCCCAGCAGGCTCAGCGCCTCGAGGTGCAGCTGCGGGTGGGCGTCGATGCCGGGGGTGTCGGCGGCGTCGGCCAACCGCTGCCGGGCCCGGGTGAAGTCGCCGCTGCAGAACGCGGTGACCCCGTCGGCGATCGCGACGTAGGCGCGGGTGAACGGGTCGGCGTCCGCGGTGTCGAGGGCGGCCGCCTGCGCGACCCGGGCACTCGCCGCGGCCAGGTCACCCTGGAAGGCGGCCAGGATGGCGGCCGCGAACAGGGCCTTGGCCTGCAGGAACGGGGGTTGCGGGTAGTTCTGCGCCAAGGCCCGGTCCAGGGCGTGCCGGCCCCCGGTGAACCGGCCGCGGGCCATCCAGAACGGGTACATCGCCGCCGCGAACGGCACTGCGTCGCCCTCGGTGTCGGCGAGGGCGAACTCGAACGCCTCCCGCAGGTTCGGCAGTTCCCGGAACAGTCGGGCACTCCACTCGAGCTGGCGGGGGCTGATCCAGTCGGCCTCGGCGTCCCGGGCCATGCGCAGATACCAGGTGCGGAACCGGTTCCGCACCTCCTGATACCAGTCGCTGCGTTCGAGGTTCTCGATGCCGTACTCGCGGACCGTTTCCAGTATCCGGTAGTAGACGCGGCCGTCGGCGTCGTCGCACACCACGATCGACTTGTCCACCAGCGAGGCGAGGACGTCGAGCAGGTCCGGCACCGACGGGTCCTCCCCGACCCGGCTGCACACCTGCTCGGCGTCGTCGAGGTCGAAGCCGCCGACGAACAGCGACAACCGGTTCCACAGCCGCTGCTCGACGGGGGTGCACAGGTCGTAGCTCCAGTCGATGGACAGCCGCAGTGTCTGTTGCCGCTCCGGGACCCCCCGGTTTCCCCACGTGGGCAGGGTGTGGCGTTCGGTGAGCTGCTGCAGGATCTGCTCGACCGACAGGGCGCGGGTGCGGGCCGCCGCCAGTTCGATCGCCAGCGGCAGCCCGTCGAGTCGGGTGCAGATCGCGGCGACGGCCGCGGTGTTGTCGTCGGTGAGCGTGAACCCCGGGGCGGCGGCTGCCGCCCGCTCCGCGAACAGCTGCACCGCGTCGGCGCGGGACATGCCGGTCGTCGACTGGGGCCGCTCCGGGTCCGGGGTGTGCAGGGGGGCGACCGGCACCACCGTTTCACCGCCGAGTCCCAACAGTTCCCGGCTGGTGGCCAGGACCCGCAGATCCGGGCAGTGTCCCAGCAGGCCTTCGACCAGTTCGGCGACCGCGCCGATCACCTGTTCGCAGTTGTCGAGGACCAGCAGCCCGGTGCGTTCGGTCAATGCGTCGACGAGGGCCGCCCGCAGCGGCCGGCCCGCGAAGTTCCGGACCCCGAGGGCGGTGGCGACGGCGTCGACGACGAGTGCCGGGTCGTGGACACCGGCGAGTTCGACGAGCCACACCCCGTCGGGGAAACTGCGCCGCACCGCGGCCGCCGCCCGGAACGCGAGCCGGGTCTTGCCGACGCCGCCGATCCCGGTCAATGTCACCAGTCGGGCGGTGTCCAGGGCGTGCCGGATCGTGGCCAGTTCCCGTTGGCGGCCGACGAAACTGGTGACGTCCGCGGGCAGATCGGCGCGGGGCTGCAACGCAGTCCGGGTGCTGACGGCACCGGAGGAGACGTCGTCGTACAGCTGGCCGAGCAGCTCGGCGAGGTCGGTCGCCGACGGCCGCTCGGCGGGATCGCGGGCCATGGCCCGCTCGACGACGGTACTGACGTCGTCGGGGATGCCGCCGTCCCGCAGGTCCGGCACCGGCGCGGTGGTGATCCGCAGGAACTGGGCGACGACCTGTTCGCCGCTGCGCCGCTCGAACGCGGCATGCCCGGTCAGGGCGCAGAACAGGGTGGCGCCGAGACCGTAGATGTCGGAGGCCGAGCTGGGGGCATCCCCCTCGAGGACCTCGGGGGCGGTGAACGCGGGGGAGCCGGTGATGGTGCCGGCCGCGGTCTGGAAGCCGCCGGAGACGTGCGCGATCCCGAAGTCGGCGAGCGCCGGTTCGCCGTAGTCGGTGAACAGGATGTTCGCCGGTTTCACATCGCGGTGCACGATGCCGTGTTCGTGGACGGTCTGCAGCGCCTCGGACAGTTTCGCCCCCACCTGCAGCACCTCGATGGCCGGGAGGGGACCGCCGTCCCGGATGCGTTGCTCGAGGTTGCCGAGGCGGTGGTACGGCATCACCAGGAACGGATGCCCGGCCGCCGTTTCCCCGACCCGCAGGACCCCGACGACGTTCGGATGCCCGGTCAGCTGCCCCATCGCCCGCTGCTCCCGCTCGAACCGGGCCCGGTTCTGCTCGTCGAGGGCGGTGGTGAGGACCTTCACCGCGACGGTGCGGTCGAGTTCGGTCTCGGTGCAGCGGAAGACGGTGCCGAACCCACCCCGCCCGATCTCCTCGGCGTCGGTGAACCCGGCCGCCGCCAGCTCGGACGCCAGCACGCCGTCGGTCTCCGGTGCGGCCTGCGGGACGGGACCCGCCTGCGTCCGCAGCAGATCGGCCTGCGTGCCCTGACCCAGCCGGGTCCGCAACGCATCGTCCTGCGGACTCGGTTGCGCCTGCGTTAGGAGCGGGTCGGACTCGACCATCGCGCCACCTACGATTCACCGTCGGATTCGATTCTCGGGGCTGCTCGGCCCGCCGCGGTGACGACGCTCGGGCGGTCGTCACGACCAGCCGCACAGCATAATTCGAGGCTACACCCGCCGGATCTGCCCGGACGGGACCGAACGGTGGGTCCGGGGGTGGTCAGGTGCCGGACAGGAGGGTCCGGCACCGGCCCAGCAGGTGTTCGCGCAGCACCGCCGCCCGCTCCGACAGCGCCTGCTGTTCACGCACGTAGTCGGCGCGGCCGGCCGGGGTTTCGATGCGGACCGGGTCGTAGCCGTAGCCGGACAGGTCGTAGGGGCTGGCCCGCATGTCCAGTTCCCGCGCATCGGTGGCCAGCCGGAAACAGTCGAGGACGGTCGCGGAGTCGACCAGCGGGCCCAGCTTGGCCGCCCACTTGTACAGGTCCATGCCGGCGTGCAGGCAGCCCGGTTGCTCGCGGCCGATCTGGTCCTCCCGCGCCAACGGGATCTCGTTGCGGGGGGCCGCGTCGGGGGTGAAGAACCGGAACGCGTCGTAATGCGTGCACCGCAACTGCATGGAGTCGACGACCGCGTCGGTGCCGGTGTGCCCGAGCCGCAGCGGCACCTGTGCGTGCCGGACCGCGTCGTCGCCGCCGCGGTACACCATCGCCCACTCGTGCAGCCCGAAACAGCTCAGGTGCGGGCGCCGGGACGCGGTCGCCGCCAGCAGTGCGGTCACGAACTCGACCGTCGCCCGCCGCTTGTCGAGCAGGTCGGGGGAGACGGTGACCCCGCCGGAACCCTCGACGTAGCCGGCGTACGTCAGGTAGTCGCGGGCGGCGTCGCCGGTGAGTACCGTCCCGAACCCGGGATGCCAGCGCCGCAGCTGGGCGGGCCGGACACTGTAGTAGGTGAACAGGAAGTCGTGCACCGGATGCGGGAGCCCGTCGGCCTTGCGCTGCAGGTGCGGGCCGAGCAGGACCGCCACCGCGGCGCGGTGGCGGTCCCGTCGGGCGGTCCACACCTCTTCCGGCAGAATCGCCGAGGTCATCTGCGGTCAGACCGCCTTCTGCCCGGGGATCACGTCGTCGATCCGGTGGGTGCCGTCGCGGACGGTGCCGACGAACTCCTCCACCAGATCCTCGAGCGCGACGATGCCGATCACGGCACCGGAGCCGTCGATCACGGCACCGAGGTGGGCGCCGGCCCGCCGCAGCGCGGCCAGGGCGTCGTCGAGTTGCAGGGTCACCGAGATCAGCGGCAGCCGGCGGACGTCGGTGCGGGGGATCGCGGTGTCCGGTCCGGCGGACTCGTCGGCCACCCGGTCGAGGATGTCCTTGATGTGCACGTAGCCGACGAGGGTGCCGTCGGCGGCCCGCACCGGGTACCGCGAATAGCCGGTCGCGGTGACCGCCGCCTCCACCGCCCCGAGGGTGGTGCCGCCGGCGACCGCCGGGACGCAGCGCATCTTCTCCGACGGGATGAGCACGTCGGCGACGGTGCGGCCCTCGGTGTGCAGGGCCTGCGTGAGCCGGCGGTGTTCCTCCTCGTCGATGAGGCCCTCGGTGTGTGATTCGCCGATCATCTCCGACAGTTCGAGCGTGGAGACGGTGGCGTCGAGTTCGTCCTTCGGTTCGACCCGGAACGCCCGCAGGATCGCGTTGGCGGTGATGTTGTAGAACGCGATCAGCGGGCGCACCACCTTGATGAACGCCAGGTGCGCGGGCACCAGCAGCATCGCCGACTTCTCCGGTCCGGCGATCGCGATGTTCTTCGGGACCATCTCGCCGAGCAGGATGTGCAGCACCACCACCAGCGACAATGCGATCGTGAACGAGATCGGGTGCAGCAGCGCGTCCGGGACACCCATCGCGTCCATCGGCTTCTCGAGCAGATGCGCGATGGCCGGTTCGCCGACCTTGCCGAGCAGGATCGAGCAGATCGTGATGCCCAGCTGGGCGCCCGCGAGCATCAGCGACAGATGCCGGCCGGCCTCGATGACGGTCGCGGCCCGCTTCTTGCCCTGCGCGTGCAGCGCCTCGAGCCGGTCCCGTCGGGCGGTGATGAGGGCGAACTCGGCGCCCACGAAGAACGCGTTGCCCGCCAGCAGGAAGACCGTGAGTCCCACGGCCGCCAGGTCACCCACGGCGCACCTCCCCGGAGTCGGTCTCGATCGCCGGGACCGGGGTCAGCAGCACCCGGTCGATGCGGCGCCCGTCCATCGCCAGGACCCGGGCGATCCAGCCGTGCTCGCCGCCGGTCGGGGTGCGCCCGTCCGCCGCCGGTAGCGCAGTCTCGTCGCCGTCGACGGGGATCCGTCCCAGGCAGGTCAGGACCAGGCCGCCGAGCGTGTCGTACTCGCCGTCGGGGGCGATGTAGCCGGTGGCGCGGGAGATCTCGTCGGTGCGCAGCAGACCCGAACAGGACCAGCTGTGCCCGACGCGTTGGACGTCGATCTCGGTGGCGTCGTGCTCGTCGCGGACGTCGCCGATGATTTCTTCGATCAGATCCTCCATGGTCACCAGGCCGGCGGTGCCGCCGTACTCGTCGACGACGAGCGCGACCTGCATGCCGTCGGCCCGCACCTGTTCCATCACGGCGTCCCCGTCGAGGGTCGACGGGACCGCCGGCACGGTCTGGGCGAGGGTGACGAGCCGGGTGGTGGCGCGCTGCGCGGCCGGGACGGTGAACGCGCGTTTGACGTGGACGACACCGATCGTGTCGTCCAGGTCGCCGTCGACGATCGGGAACCGGGAGAACCCGGTGCGGGACGCCGCCGCGATGAGGTCGGTGACGGTGGCGTCGGTGTCGAGGGATTCGATCTTCACGCGCGGGGTCATCAGCTCCTCGGCGCTGAGTTCACCGAACCGCAGCGACCGGTTGACCAGCAGCGCGGTCCCGGCGTCGAGGGAGCCGCGTTCGGCGGACGTGCGCACCAGCGACCCGAGTTCCTGCGGGGAGCGGGCCGAGCGCAGTTCCTCCGCCGGTTCGATGCCGAGGCGGCGGACGATCCAGTTCGCGGCGCCGTTGAGGCCGTTGATCGCCCACCGGAAGATCAGTGAGAACCCGGCCTGCAGGCCCGCGGTGGCGCGGGCGGTCGGCAGCGGCCGGGAGATGGCCAGGTTCTTCGGCACCAGCTCGCCGAAGATCATCGAGAACGAGGTCGCGAGGATCAGGGCCAGCGCCAGCGAGACACCGCCCGCGGCGCCCGCGGGCACGCCGACGGCGGTGAGGATCGGGGTGATGAACCGGGCGAGCACGGGTTCGGCGAGGTAACCGGTGATCAGGGTGGTGATCGTGATACCGAGCTGGGCGCCGGACAGCTGGAACGACAGGGTGCGGTGCGCACGCTGGACCTGCCGGGCGCGGCGGTCGCCGTCGCGCGCGTGGGCGTCGACGGTACTGCGTTCGAGCGCGGTCAGGGAGAATTCGGCCGCCACGAAGAGGGCGGTGCCTGCGGTCAAGGCGACGAAGCCGACCAGGCTGAGCGTGGTGAGTGCGATGGTGGCGATGTCCATGTCAGCACCACCCGCTCGGGGTGCGGGGCGGGCCGGGTTTGTCTCCCGGCTCGGTAGAGGAACCCTCCGCGGTGTCGGAATCCGATCCGGGGGAGGGGCCGTCGGGATGTGCGTCAGGGGGTGTCGGTATGGGTGCCTCGGGCACCTCGGTCCTCTCTGTCGGGCAGCGCATGTCGTGACGGTTCAACCGTGTCGGCGCCGCACATATTTCCGAAAATGAGTTTTCACTGTACCGGAGCCGCCCGTTAAACGGATTAAACGGACACGCCGGGGGTGGTCCCGGCCCGGGTCTGCCGGGTGGCCTGCTCCCGGGACAGGGCGATGGTGGCGGCGATCATCACGACCACCGCCGCCGCGACGACCACGGCCCCGACCCCGGACGTGCGCAGCCGCTCGTCGAGGACCGTCGTACCCAGCACGATCGCCACCACCGGCTCGCCGATCGTGATCGCCGGCAGCGACGCCGACAGCGGGCCCACCTGGAACGCCCGCTGCTGCAGATACACCCCGACCGCGCCGGCCGCGAGCAGCGCGTACGTCTGCCACGCACCGGCGACCGCCCCCAGGCCGTGCCCGAACAGGTCGGTGACGTACTTGGTGAACGCGACCGCCACCCCGTACAGGCCGCCGCTCGCCGCCCCGAGCAGCAGTGCCCGCCGACCGGCGTCGACCCGCGGGGACAGTCCCGCCAGAGCGGCGACGGCGAGAACGACGACCACCGCGGTCAGCGGCAGCGCCCACCGTGCCCACGGCGCGTCGATGTTCCCGTCGGTGGGGTCACCGACGATCAGGAACACCGCCAGCGCCACCGTCAGCGCCCCGGCCAGCGCCCACGACCGGCGGGTCAGCCGACACCCGGAGAACCGCGCCGACAGCGGCAACGCGAACAGCAGCATCGACACCAGCAGCGGCTGCACCACCAGCACCGAGCCGAGGGCGAGGGCCGCGACCTGCAGCAGGTAGCCGCCGCCGTCCCCGACGATCCCCGCCCACCAGCGGGGGCTGCGGAGCAGCGACCCGATCAGCGGCCGGTCCTCGGGCACCGCGGCCGCCGCGGTCTGCTGCGCCACCGACGCGCACGCGAACAGCAGGGCGGCGGCCAGCGCACACCCGATCGCGGCGACCGGCAGACCCGACATGCGGGTCAGTGTCCCCCGCGGCGGCGCCGGCCGCGACCGGAACCGGTGGGACGATGATGCTGCTGCTCGCCGCGGGACCGGAAGCGGCCGGTGCCGGGACGCGGCTTCTCCGGTGCCTCCGGTTGTTTCGGCGGGGTCGGCTCGGCGACGGGGGTGCCGCTGGGCCGGCGGGCCCCGGTGACCGTCTCCCAGCGCCGGTCGTCGCCGCCGACCGGCAGGATCGTCGCGTCGACGCCCGCGGCCCGCATCACCGCCGCGGCCGGCGCGTACTCGTCCTCGGTGACGATCGTGACGACGGCGCCGGATTCGCCGGCGCGGGCGGTGCGGCCCGCCCGGTGCAGGTACGCCTTCGGGTCGGTCGGCGGATCGACGTGCACCACCAGGGACACGTCGTCGACATGAATTCCCCGCGCCGCGACATCCGTGGCGACCAGTACCGGAATCGTGCCGCCGGCGAACTCGGCGAGGATCCGGGTGCGCTGGTTCTGAGGTTTGTCGCCGTGCAGACCGCGCGCGCACACCCCGGCCGCCCGCAACTCGTCGGTGAGCCGGTCCACCCCGGCCTTGGTGCGCACGAACAGCAGCGTCCGCCCCTTGCGGGCGGCGACGCGGGCGACGATGTCCCACTTGAGTTTCCGGGGCACCTGCAGCACGTGATGGGTCATGGTGTCGACGGCGGCGACGGCCTCCGCGGTGGCATGGGTGACCGGGTCGTGCAGGTACTTCTCGACGAGGGTGTCGACCTCCCCGTCGAGGGTCGCCGAGAACAGCAGCCGCTGCGCCGCGTCCGGGGTGCGGTCCAGGACCGCGGTGACCTGCGGCAGGAACCCGAGTTCGGCCATGTGATCGGCCTCGTCGATCACAGTGACGAGCACGTCGTCGAGGGTGACGGTGCGTTTGCCGAGATGGTCGACCAGCCGGCCCGGGGTGGCGAGCACCACGTCCACGCCGCGGCCCAGCCGCGCCGCCT
This sequence comes from Prescottella subtropica, assembly GCF_005434945.1. Lineage (GTDB taxonomy): Bacteria > Actinomycetota > Actinomycetes > Mycobacteriales > Mycobacteriaceae > Prescottella > Prescottella subtropica. Next base: position 59,176 of record NZ_SKCH01000005.1, read on the forward strand.
GCGCCTTGAGCGGCACCCCGCCGACCAGCGACACCAGCCGCAGCCCCAACGCCAGCGCCGACTCGTCGAGCGCCGACTCGATCTGCTGCGCCAGTTCCCGCGTCGGCACCAGCACCACCGCCCGCGGCCGGCCCGGCCGCGACGCGCCGCCGGTCAACCGCATCAGCATCGGCAACCCGAACGCCAGGGTCTTCCCCGACCCGGTCGGGCCGCGGCCCAGCACGTCCCGCCCGGCGAGGATGTCCGGGATCGTGGCCGCCTGGATCGGGAACGGTGTCGTGATCTTCTCCCGGCCGAGGGCATGGAGCAGCGGCACCGGCAGCCCGAGCTGCGCGAACGAGGAAACAGGGCGGTCGGGCATGAGCGGGGGTGGGCCTTCCGTAGGGGAAATGCCAGGCTACCGCGCTGCGGCGCGTCTCCCGCACCCGAGCGAGTGTGGGAGACGCGCCGCAGCCGAGCCGATCGCGGCCGGTCAGAGGCCGCGGGAGATCACCAGCCGCATGATGTCCGACGTGCCCTCCTCGATCTCCTCGAGCTTGACGTCACGCATCCACTGCTCGACCGGGTACTCCCGCGAGTAGCCCCAGCCGCCGAGGGTCTGCACCGCGGCATGGGTGACGAACATCGCCATCTCGGACGCGGTCAGCTTCGCCATCGCCGCCAGGGCGGTGGTGTCGCGGCCCGCGTCGATCGAGCGGGCGGCGTGCAGCACCAGCAGCCGGGCCGACTCGATCCGGGTGGCCATGTCCGCCAGCCGGAACGCGACCGCCTGGTGTTCGATGATCGGCTTGCCGAACTGGGTGCGGGTCCGGGCGTAGTCGAGGGCGTACTCGTAGGCGGCGCGGGCCGACCCGACAGCGGCGGCCCCCAGGACGGTGCGGGAGATGTCGAACGTCTTCATCAGCCCGTAGAAGCCCTGGCCCTCGTCGCCGAGCCGGTCCTCGTCGGGCACGAACACGTTGTCGAAGAACAACTCCCGGCACACGATCGCGCGCTGGCCCATCTTCTTCATCGGCTCGCCCCACGTGAAGCCCTCGGCGTCCTTCCGGAGCAGGAACGCGGTGACCCCCTTGGAGCGTTCGGCGCGGTCGGTCTTGGCGAACACCACGTACTGGTCGGCGGCGCCGGCGTTGGAGATCCACGCCTTCTGCCCGTTGATCCGGTAGCCGCCGTCGACCTTGGTGGCGTGCGTGACGATCGACGCCGCATCCGAACCGGAGCCCGGTTCGGTGGTGGCCAGGGAGGTGATCAGCGGCGACGTCCCGGTGAGGGGGCGCAGCCACGTCTCCTTCTGCTCCTCGGTGCCGAGCGCGAGCAACGGATCGGAGAAGAACCCGTTGGAGCACACGAAGTTGCCGATACCGGGATCACCCCAGCACAGTTCCTCCTGCACCAGGCACTGGGTGAACACATCGGTCATCCCGCCGCCGCCGAACTCCTCGGGGATCATGTAATCGGTGATCCCGATCTGGGCGGCCTTGGCGAAGATGTCGACGGGGGTGACCACGTCGGCCTCGTCGACCTCGCGGCCGCGGGGCCGGATCTCCTTCTCGGCGAAGTCACGGCACAGCTTGACGATCTCGCGCTGCTCGGTGGTCAGGGTCCAGGGCTCGAACATCTCGGTCATTTCACAGTCCTTTCGTGACCGACGGGTCGGTCGAGAATTTTTCGGTCGTGCGGTGGGTGCGGGTGGCGGGGAGCGGGGCGGTCACGGCGTCATACCTGCACCGCCGTCCACTCGATGCACTCGTCGAATCCGACGGACCCCAGTTCGCGGCCCAGCCCGGACGCCTTCCAACCACCGAACGGGGCGAGCGGGTTGAACGGGGCGCCGTTGACGTCGACCTGCCCGGTGTCCATCCGCAGCGCTACGTCGATCGCGCGATCCGTGTCGCCCGACCACACCGCGCCGGCCAGCCCGTACTCGGTGGCGTTGGCGAGGGCGACGGCGTCGTCGTCCCCGTCGTGCGGTTCGACGACCAGGACCGGGCCGAACACCTCGTCGCGGGTGATCGGGTCGCCGCGCTCGAGGTCGGCGAGCACGGTGGGCCGGTGGTAGAAGCCGCCGTCGAGCCCGGGAACCGGTGCGGTGCCGCCGGCCGCCACCCGCGCACCGCGGGCGATCGCGGCGTCCACCATGGCCCGGACGGACGCCAGTTGGGTGTCCGACACCAGCGGGCCGAGATCGGTGCCGCGGGACGTCGGATCGCCGACGACGAGCGTGTCGGCGCACGCCGCGGCCAGCTCCACCGCCTCGGTGTACCGGGCGCGGGGGACCAGCAGCCGGGTCCAGGCGCTGCACGTCTGCCCGCTGTTGAGCATCGCCGACGACACCGTGGCGGTGACTGCGGCCCGCAGGTCGGCGTCGTCGAGGACGACGGACGCCGATTTGCCGCCCAGTTCCAGGCAGGCCCGCTTGATCAGCCGGCCGGCCTGGGCGCCGACCTGCCGGCCGACCGTCGTCGACCCGGTGAACGAGACCACCGCGACGTCGGGGTGTTCGATCAGCGCCGGGCCGAGGACCGAGCCGCGGCCGGGCAGCAGGTTCACCGCCCCCGCCGGCAGGTCCGTCTCGAGGACGGCGTCGCAGAACAGGTATGTGCCGAGCGGGGTCAGTTCGGCCGGTTTGACGACGACGGTGCAGCCGGCGGCGAGCGCCGCCCCGACCTTCGCGGCGAGCTGGTAGACCGGGTAGTTCCACGGGGTGATGCAGGCGACGACCCCCGCCGGGCGGCGCACCGTGATCGTGTTGCCGACCCGCTGCCGCAGCGGCGTGTCGGCGGCGATCCGGGCGAACGAGTCGATGATCTCGATCGCCAGATCGATGTGGGATTCCTCGGCGACCGTCACCGGCGCGCCGACCTCGGCGACGGTGGCCGCCACCAGGTCGTCGCGGCGGTCCCGCAGCCGGTCCGCCAGCTGGGTGAGCACCGTCGACCGCTCCTGCGCCGACCGGGCCGCCCAGACCCGGCCCGCCGCGCGTGCGGCGGCGACGGCGGCGTCCGCGTCGGCGGTCGTGGCGACCCCGGCCCGGCCGACGATCCGGCCGGTCGCCGGATTCACGACGTCCGAGGTGTGCGCGCACTCGATCCAGCGGCCGTCGACCAGTGCGGTCGACCGCCACCATCCGGGTGTCGTGTCCATGCGGGATCCTCCTCGCGTGGTGGTGCCGGTGGCGGTCATCGGGCACCGTCCGGGTCGGTGTAGACGGCCTTGCCGAGCCACTGGCCGCCGTCGACGACGAGGACCTCGCCGGTGACGTAGGCGGCCCGGTCCGAGAGCAGGAATGCCGCCGACTCGGCGACCTCGTCGGGGGTGGTGAACCGGGCGGCCGGGACACTCGCCAGGACGCGGGCGCGGGCCTCGTCGGTCGGCCACAGTGCCGCCCCGGCCCCTTCGGTCTCGGTGGGGCCGGGGGCGATGCAGTTCACGCGGACCCCGCGGGCCGCCCACTCGACGGCGAGGGTGCGGGTCATCGCCACGACCCCGGCCTTCGCGGCGGCGCTGTGCACGGTGCCCGGGTGGCCGTGCCACGCGTAGGTGGCGATGGTGTTGAGGATCGCGCCGTGGCCGGCGTCGAGCATGTGCTTCGCGGCGGCCCGGGTGCCGTGGAAGGTGCCGTTGAGGACGATGTCGATGACGGCCTTCCAGCCGTTCGCGGACAGCTTTTCGCCGGGGACCACGAAGTTGCCGGCGGCGTTGTTGACGAGCACGTCGAGGCGGCCGAACCGGTCGACGACACCGTCGACGACGTCCTCGACGGCGGCGGCGTCCCGGACGTCGCAGGTCAGGGCGATGCCCTTGCCGCCGGCGGCCTCGACGAGCGCGACGGTCTCGGCGAGCGGTTCCTCGCGGCGGCCGACGACGGCGACGGTGCCGCCGGCGGCGGCGTAGCGGACCGCGACGGAGCGGCCGATGCCGGAGCCGCCGCCGGTGACGACCGCGACCCGGTCGGCGAATTCGTGGCGGATGTCTGGTGCGGTCATGCTCGGTACTCCTCGGGATGTGTGGGGGTGGTCTGGGGGCCGCGGACGACGAGGGCGTCGACAGCGAGTACGCCGTCCGGGCCGACCCGCAGCGGGTTGATCTCGACTTCGGTGATCGCCGGGGCGGCCGCGGCGCGCTCCGACACCGCGACGACGAGGTCGGCGAGCGCGTCGACGTCGACGGCGGGGCGTCCCCGCCAGCCGCACAGCAGCCGGTGGGCGGTGAGCCGGCGCAGCATGCGGTGCGCGGTGGCGTGGTCGACGGGCGCCATCTCGAGCGCGACGTCGCGGTACAGTTCGGCCTCGGTGCCGCCGGCGCCGACGAGGACCACCGGCCCCAGGTCGGGGTCGCGGCGGACCCCGAGGATGACCTCGACGACGTCGGGCCGGCCGTCCATCTCCTCGACGACGTAGTCGCCGTCACCGAGGCGGGCGTGCACGGCCGTGAACGCGGCGTGCAGTGCGTCCACGTCCGCGATCCCGACCTGCACGCCGCCAGCCTCGCTCTTGTGCTCGAGCCACGACGCCTTGAGCACGTAGGGCGGGGTGAGATCGGTCGCCGCGGCCGCGGTGGCTGCCGTGTCCGTGGGGGAGTGCACGATCCGCGCGGCCGGGAAGCGGACCCCGACGGGACGCAGGAACTCCTGCGCCGCCAGGTATCCGGTGCCGGTGAGATCCGCGGCCGGCGCGGTCGGGGCCGGCAGCGGCCGGGCCGGGGCGGCGAGCCGGGTGGCCACGGCGAGCGCGTCCACCGCGGTCTCGATGCTCGGGTAGACGGGCACCCCGTGCGCCCTCATCGCCTCGATCGTCGGTCCGGCCGCGACCATCGAGTGCACGACCAGCGGGGTGCCGGTGCGGCGGGCCGCCGCCGCCATCTGCGCGACCAGCGCGGTCTCCCGCCCGGCGAGGGCCGGGTTGTCGACCGCGTAGCTGCCGAAGTAGCCGGTGAGCAGTACGGAGTCGGTCTCGTCGGAGTCGAGCAGCTCGGTCACCAGCGTCAGATAGTTCGTCAGGTCCTGTTCACCGGCGCCGGCCAGGTCGACCGGGTTGGCGCATGCGGCCCCGGCAGGCAGCAGCCGGGCCAGCCGCGCCGTCGTCGGCGCGGAGAACTCGGCGACGTCGAGGCCGGCGCGGGCGGCGACGTCGGCGGCGATCCCGGTCTGGCCGCCGCTGTCCCCGACGATCCCGATCCGCGGGCCGGCCGGGACCCCGGACGCCAGCAGCAGCTGCGCGACCTGCACGATCTGGCCGGGGGTGTGGACCCGGACGGCGCCGGCGGCCCGGGCGGCGGCGTCGACGACGTCGAGGACCGAGGTCATCGAGCCGGTGTGCGAGCGGGCGAGTCTCGTGCTGGCGGCCGACTCGCCGACGGTGAGCAGCAGCGTGTGCTTGCCGGCGTCCCGCAGCCGGGTGATCGCCCGGATCAGTGCGGCGCCCCCCGAGAAGCTCTCCAGGTAGAGGGCCACGACCCGGGTCCGGTCGTCGCCGGCCAGGTCGTCGAGCAGTTCGACGGCGGTCACGTCGGTCCGGTTGCCGATCGAGACGAACCGGGAGACCCCCATCCCGGCCCGCGCCGCGAGGCCCGCGATCTCCGAGCCGAGCTGGCCGCTCTGCGAGACGATCGCGATGTGCCCGGCCGTGAAGCCGCCCCACGCCAGCTGCAGATCGGTGGAGGTGTCGACGAGGCCGAGGCTGTTCATGCCGACCAGGCGCGCCCCGGCGGCCCGGATGCGGTCGGCGATCGCGTCCTCGTCGGGCACTCCGGCGGTGATGCCGAGGAAGCCGCGGACCCCCAGGGTGAGGGCCTCGTCGACGACCGCGCCGACCGCGGCCGGCGGCACGCACAGCGCCACGAGTTCCGGCACGCCCGGCAGGTCGGTCAGGGACCGGTGGGCGGGGGCGCCGAGCAGGGTGCCGCCGCCGCGGTTGACGAGGTACACGTCGCGTCGGTCGCGGCCGGTCAGTGCGCCGCGGGCGAGCCAGTATCCCCACTTGGCCGGGTCGGCGCTGGCGCCGACGACGGCGACCGAGGCCGGATCGCGGAACACGTCGAGGGTGGGGGTGGTGACGAGTTCGGGACTCTGGGTCATGACATCCTGTCCTTCAATGACTGTCTGGTTAGTCAGTATCGGGTCGCCGGGTGGGCCCGCACCGTCAGCCGGCGGCAGGCTCCCGCACGTGGATGAGGGTGGGCCGGTCGGCGGCCAGCGCCGCCCGCACCGCGGGACCGACTTCGGCACAGGAGCCGGCCGCGACCCCGTGGCAGCCGAGCGCGCGGGCCAGGGCCGGGAAGTCGGGGGCGGGCAGGTCCACCGCGTGGACGCGGCCGTCCCGGTCGACCATCTCGTTGCGGATCTCGCCGTAGCCGCCGTTGTCGACGACCACCACCGGCAGCGCCAGCCCGGCTTCGGCGGCCGACGCGAGCTCGGCGACCGTGAACATCACCCCGCCGTCGCCGAGGACCGCCACGACCTGCCGGTGCGGTGCCGCGAGCTTCGCGCCGATCGCCGCGGGCAGCCCGTAGCCGAGCGTGCCGAGACCGGCGGGGTAGAGGAACGACCGCGGCCGGTGCAGCGGCAGGTTCGACAGCAGCCCGTAGTAGCAGGCCATCGCGCTGTCCCCGGCGATCACCGCGTCGTCGTCGAGGACCGCCGCCAGTGACTCGCACAACCCCAGGTAGCGGGCGCCCTCGGTCCGGGCGTCGCCGCGGAGCCGGTCCCGCCACTGCGCGGCCCGCTCCGCGGCGGCGGGCGCCGGCGCCGCGGGCAGCCGCTTGGTCAGGGTGGCGAGGACGTCGGCGGCGTCACCGACGACCGCGACCGTGGGGCGCGCGTTCGTCGCGATCGACAGCGGGTCGATGTCGATCCGGATCAGCGTCGACTCGGGTATCGGACCCCACCACCAGTCGGCCGGGGACAGTTCGGTGCCGACCGCGACCACGACGTCACTGTCCCGGACCAGCTCGAGCAGCGACGGGTGCTGCACACCGGCACCGAGCGACAGCGCATGGTCCTCGGGGAGGACACCCTTGCCGTTCGTGGACGTGACGACCGGCGACCCGAGCGTCTCGGCGAACCCGCGCAGTTCGTCGGCGGCGGCACTGCACCCGCCGCCGGCGATCACGAGCGGACGCCGCGCCGACCGGAGCAGCCCGGCGGCCGCATCCAACTGGGCGACGGCGGGTGTCGGGGTCGCCGGCACGACGGGACGTTCGGGCACCACTGCGGCCTCGTGGTCGAGCAGATCCAGCGGGATCTCCAGATAGGCGGGACGCGGTCGCCCGTGCGTCATGGCCGCGAAGCACTGCGCGACGGCGTGCGGGATCTCCTCGACGCTGGTGACCCGCTGGGCGTGCCCGACGACGGCACTCATCGCGTCGAACTGGCTCTTGACCTCGTGCAGCAGCCCGTTGTAGCCGCCGGGATGCCCGAGTGGCATGCCGGGGGCGACGAACAGCACCGGGATCGAGTCGGAGTAGGCCTGCGCGGCGGCAGTGGCCGCGTTGAGGATCGCCGGTCCGGTGGTGGTCACGCACACGCCGGGCCGGCCGCTGACCCGCGCATACCCGTCGGCCGCGTAGCCGCCGCCCTGCTCGTGGCGGGGTGAGACGTGCCGGATACCCGAGTCCTTCAACGCCGAGTAGATCGCGAGGTTGTGGGTGCCGGGGATGCCGAAGATCGTGTCGACCTCGTGCGCGATCAATGCGTCGACGAGCGCCTGGCCGCCGGTGACACCTGGTCGGGACATCATTCACTTCGCTTTCTCGGAGGGGGGTGCGGGTGGGGCCGGGGAGGGGTCAGTACGTCGGGAACGTGGCGGTGATGGTGGCGAGGCGCTGCGACGCGAGTTCGAACGCGGCCGCCCGCAGGCTCACTCCCTGCTCGTCGGCCCGGTCGAACATTTCGCGGCTCAGGGCCTGCATGCGGTCGGCGATCTTGTGGAACGACTGCTCCGGGGTGCCGTCGACGTCCCCGAAGAACACCCACCACCACCAGGCGTTGGTCGCCGAGTTGGCGACGAAGTCGGGGGACACCTCGACCCCGCGGGCGGTGAGCAGGGCTTCCGCCTCGGGGGTGACGGGCATGTTCGCGGCCTCGACGACGATCTGCGCGCGGATCTGCGCCTGGTTCTCGGCGGTGATGCAGTACGAGATGGCCGCCGGCACCAGTACGTCGGCGTCGAGTCCCAGCCACTCGGTGGCCGGCCGCTGCGCGTCCTCGGGACGCAGGGCGGCGCGGTCGACGTTGCCCTTGGCGCTGCGGGTGCGCAGCAACTCCTCGACATCGAGACCGTGCTCGTTGAACACCACACCCTCGACGTCGACGATCCCGACGATGCGGACGCCGGCCTCGGCGAGGTAGCGCGCGGTGGCGCCGCCCATCGAGCCGAAGCCCTGGATCACGGCGCTCGACTCGGACGGGACCAGCCCGCGTCGCGCCATCGCGTCCAGCGCCGACTGCGCCACCCCGTAGCCGCCGACGAGTTCGTCGAGTCGGATCCCGTCGACGACGCTCGAAAACGCGGTCTTCATCCGCAGTTCCGCGGCCTCGGGATCGTCGACCACCTGGTAGGCGGCCTGGATCGAGCTGTCGATGCCCAGTTCCGGGAGCAGTCGGTCGACGGTGGTCTGCTGGATGCCGAAGTCCTCGCCCATCGTCCAGCGCTTCTCGATCAGCGGGCCCATCGCGGCGAGGTAGCGGCCGAGGACGGCGTCGGCGTCGGGGTGGTAGGGGTCGAAGTCGATGCCGCCCTTGGCACCGCCGAGCGGCACGTAGTGGGCGCCGGGCTCGAAGTGGATCGCCTCCTTGAGCGTCATGCCGCGGGCCAGGCCGCGGACCTCGTCGAGGGTGCAGCCGGCCCGCATCCGCAGCCCGCCGGAGGAGACGCCGCGCACGAGCCGGTCGATGACGAGGTAGCCGGTCGCGTCGGTGTCGGTGTCCCGCCAGACGGCCTCGTAGAAGGCGGCGTCGCCGCGGGACTCGTCCGTGGCGCCGATCGCGTTGGGAAGGGTCATCGACATGGAAGCTCCTGACTTCGACGGTCTTACTGAGTGCTCAGTCAGTATGACGTGGATCACTCGTCGGGTCAAGGGTTCCGGTGAACCGCCTGTTCAGGCAGGGTGGGCGCCGGCCGCGCCCGGCCGGTCAGATGCCCAGTTCCCGGGACAGGGTCAGTTCCATCCAGTCCGCCGCCTGCGCGGCGGTGACGGCCTCGTCGAACACGACCTGCTGCACGGTCAGCCCGTCCAGCAGGGCCGTCAGGCGCCAGGCCGCGCCCGCCGGGTCGGGGCAGTGGAACTCGCCGGTGCGGGTGCCCTCGTCGATGAGCTCGATCAGGACGTCCCGCCAGCCGGTGTCGAGGTCCCGGACCACCTTGCGCAGTTCCGGGTTGCGCAGGCTCGCCGACCAGGACTCGATCCACAGGCGCCAGCCGAACGCGGTACCGGTGGGCCCGTACTCGCGCAGGACGGTGCGGACGTGGGTGGCGGCGTCCCCGTCGGTGGACGCGAGCACGGCCCGCAGGCGGTCCATGTCGCGGTTCGCGCCGAAGCGGAGCGCGGAGATGACGAGGTTCTCGAGGTTCTCGAAGTGGTAGAAGATCAGCCCGGTACTGACGCCGACCCGTTTGGCGAGGTCGGCCCCCCGAATCTGGCCGATGCCGGTGTCTTCGATCGCCTCGAGGGTCGCATTGAGGATGTCCTCGCGCCGGACGGCCGCATCCTTCTTCACTCGTGCCACGGCAGTGATGGTACTTGTGACCTCCGGTATCAGTGGAATGTGACATACGTTGTGGGTTGACAAGAATGTGATGTACACCGCACAGTGATGGTGCTGACTGAGTGGCTAGTCAGTTGCCCGCGCGGTTCGACACGCGCCGAGAGCACCGGCTGGCGCCGATGCCACACACCATCGAGGAGCGTCCACTGTGAGCGATGCATTGACCACCGACTCCCCAACGGGGTTACCGCCCGCGACGAACACCGACACCGGCCCGGAGGCGGCCTGCCTGAAACGGGTGATGAAGAGCCGGCACCTGTTCATGATCACCCTCGCCGGTGTGATCGGGACCGGACTGTTCCTCGGCACCGGCCAGGTGATCGGCCAGGCCGGGCCCGGCGGCACCATCGTCGCCTACCTCGTCGGCGGCTTCCTGCTCTACCTGACGATGGTCTGCCTCGGGGAACTCTCCGTCGTCATGCCGGTGTCGGGGTCGTTCCAGGCGCACGCCACCAAGTACATCGGGCCCGGCACCGGATTCGCCATCGGCTGGATCTACTGGCTGAGCTGGGCCAGCTTCATCGGACTCGAATTCCTGTCCGCCGGCATCGTCATGCGGTACTGGTTCCCCGGCACCCCGACCTGGATCTGGTCCGCGGTGTTCATCGTCGTGCTGTTCCTCGTCAACTGCTTCACCGCACGCTCCTTCGCGGAGACCGAATACGTGCTGGCCGGGATCAAGGTGCTGGCGGTGGCCCTGTTCATCGTCCTGGGCGGTCTGGCCATGTTCGGAATCATCGGCATGGACGGCCAGGACGCGCCGATGCTGTCGAACTTCACCGACAACGGCGGCTTCTTCCCCACCAGCATCGGCGCCGTGTGCGCCGCGATGATGACCGTCGTCTACACGTTCATGGGATCGGAGGTCATGGGTGTCGCCGCCGGCGAGACCGAGGATCCCGGCAAGGCCGTCCCGCGGGCCGTCAAGACCGTCGTGTTCCGGCTCGTGTTCCTCTACCTCGGTGCGATCGTCATCCTCGTCGGCCTGATCCCGTGGAACACGGTCGGTCTGGACCAGAGTCCGTTCGTCACCGTGTTCGACGCCATCGGCATCCCGTACTCGGCGAGCCTGATGAACTTCGTCGTCCTCGTCGCGATCCTGTCGGTCGGCAACACCGGGCTGTACATGTGCACCCGCATCCTGTGGTCGCTGTCGCAGGAACGGTCCGCGCCGGCCGCCTTCGGCCGGACCACCAAGCGCGGCATCCCGCTCGTCGCGCTGCTCGTCACCCTCGCCTTCGGGCTGTTCTCGCTGCTGTCGAGCGTCGTCGCCGCGGACACCCTGTTCGTCTTCCTCATCTCGGTCAGCGGCATCGGCGGCGCCCTCAGCTGGATGACCATCGCCTGGTCGCAGTACCGGTTCCGGCGGCAGTACGTCCGCGACGGCGGCCGGGTCGCGGACCTGCCCTACTCGGCACCGATGTTCCCGGTCACCCCGATCCTCGTCATCGTCATGAACATCGCGGTGTTCGTCGCCATGGCCTTCGACGGGACCCAGCGGCTCTCCCTGATCCTGGGACTCGGCCTGGTGCCGGTCTGTTACGCGCTCCACCACTTCGTGGTCAAGCGGCACCAGAACCCGGCACTGCTGCCCGGCTGAGCCGTCACCGCCCCGTCCCCGAAAGGAACCCGCACGTGCACACATCTCCCCGCCGGGTCGGCATCGTCGGAGCCGGCATGGTCGGCCTGTCCACCGCCTGGTTCCTGCAGGAGCGCGGCGTCGACGTCACCGTCCTCGACCGGGTCGGCCCGGCCGCCGGTGCCTCCTGGGGCAACGCCGGATGGATCACCCCGTCGCTGAGCACCCCGCTGCCCGAACCGTCGATGCTCGCCCACGGACTCCGGAACCTGTTCCGGGCGTCGTCCCCGCTGTACGTGCCGCCGGCCGTCGACCCGGACCTCGCCCGCTTCCTGATCCGCTTCGCCCGCAACAGCACCCACAGCCGGTGGCGGGCCGGACTGGACATGCTGATCGGCATCAACCGTCTGGCGTTCGACGCGTTCGACGCGCTGGCGGCCGGCGGGGTCGACGCGGCCGTCCGCGCGGCCGACCCGTTCATCGTCGGCTACGCCGACCCGGCCGCCGCCGACGCCATGCTCGCGGAGGGGCGCACCCTCACCGCACTCGGGCAGCCCGTGGAGGTCACACCGATGTCCGCGGCCGAGGCCCGCACACTGGCCCCGATCCTGTCGTCGCACGTGCGGGCCGCGGTGCGCCTCGGCGGGCAGCGCTACCTGGACCCGCCGGCGTTCGTCGCGGCCCTCGCCGACTCCGTCGAGGCGCGCGGCGGAATCGTCAAATCCGGTGTCGACGTCACCGCCGTCCACGACCGGGGCGGGCGGGCCGCCGCCGTCGGCGACGGACTCGACGAGGAGTTCGACGCCGTCGTCCTCGCCACCGGCGCCACCCTGAACACACTGGCCCGCCCGTTCGGGGTGCGGGCACGGGTCCGGGCCGGCCGCGGCTACAGCTTCTCGGTGCCCGCCGCGCAGATGCCGCCCGGCCCGCTGTACTTCCCGTCCGGGTCGGTGGTCTGCACCCCCCTCGGCGACCGCATGCGGATCGCCGGAATGATGGAATTCCGGGCCCACGACGCCCCCCTCGACCCGCGCCGCATCGCCGCCGTCGCCGCCGCCGCCCGCCCCTTCCTCCGCGACGTCGACCTGACCGACCGGCACGACGAATGGGTCGGCGCCCGCCCCTGCACCACCGACGGACTACCCCTCGTCGGCCGCACCACCTCACCCCGGGTGTACGTCGCCGGCGGACACGGCATGGAAGGCATGACCCTCGGCCCCGCCACCGGACGACTCCTCGCCGACACCCTGTGCACCGGCATCACGCCCGACGAGATCACCGGCTTCGATCCACTGCGGTGACCCGGTGGCGGCGAGGGCTGCCGGCAGACTCGGCAGACCGGCGCCGATCACGAAGAACGGCCCGATGCTGCACGGCCAGCAGCGCACTGAGCAGATCCGCATCGAGATCCTGCATCTCGTCGATGAACAACCCGAAGGCGGTGCCCTTCTTCTTCATCACCTCGCTGATCGCCTCGATCAACTCCTCGAGGTCGAGAGCGAGATCCCCGGTCGCGGCCTGCCCACCGAGAGCGAACTCGACCCTCGCCGGACCGACCCCCACCCCGAGAGTGAAGCCATGCGCCAGGTCGACGAGCCCGTCGAGAGCCGACTGCAACTGGTGCCGGCGACTGAACCGGCGCAGACCGGCGGCGAGTTCGTTGCCGAGTTTCGCACGGACCGCCGCGACCCCGGCCTCGTTGGGGCGGGCCTCGATCCCGATCGTCAACTACCCGTGGCGGTCGCCGTGCTCGGCCAGGGTGTTGAGCAGTGTCGTCTTCCCGACCCCGCGCAGCCCGGACAGGATCATGCCGCGGTCGTAGTTGCGGAGCTTGCTGCGGGCCACGAGGAGATCGAACTGCTCCCGCTCCCGATCCGGGCCCTCGAGCGCCGGCGGACGGAGCCCCGAACCAGGCCTGAAGGGGTTCGGTGCAGCGTCCATATCGGAAGCTCTAGCCATGTATGGGCTCGTATGGAGAAAGTTCCATACAATCCCATAAACGTCTATAGACGGCCAGAGATCGCCAGATTCTCCGAGAGCACAGGAGACCCCGATGGCCGGGGGTGTACTGTGACTTCCTTCGCCTCCAGGCGGAGTACCTGGGAGCAGTGACCCGATGCCGGAACATGCGCAGATGCAACCGCCGGACTATCACCGATGCCTCGAGACCGTCTTCGCCTCACCCGCGGGATGTCGTGAGCTGCTGGAACGACTGTCCGCAATGACCGATGCAGAGATCGAATCCCGATGGTCGCCGTGGAAAGATCAAGAACCCCCGCCTTACGGGCCACAGGTGAAACGACAGGTGCCGGTCGAGGTGCAGCTCGCGATGCTCCAGGTCGCGTACGACGACTACCGCGAGTCCACCATGACGTCCACCATGATGTTGTGGCGTCGTCTGTCCGACATCATGGGTATTCCTGTCATGCAGGAGAGTTTGACCGAACTCGTCTGGAGCGTGGGCCGGCGGATCGAGCGGCTCGAGGGGCGCATCGCGGAACTCGAAGGGACGACACCGTCGCCGGTTCGCGGCGAGCCGGATACGCGCGAATGACTGCCTACAGGACTTCAGCGGAACTGGCCGAACTGATCCGCGAGAATGCCGCCGACGAGATTCGTCCCGTACACGAGTATTTGGCATCGCTGGTCGGCCGGGACAGTGCACTGCGGATCGGCCACGCCCCGGGGCTGGCGGCATCCAGCGTGGAACTCGACGATGTCACCGTCTCGGTGGGCGTCTCGTGGGACGACCCGTCATACCTGGGGACTTTCGACAGGACCGCAGACACACGACTGGTCCGAGTCGCGGTCCGTGCACGGCTCGACGCCGCCCCGGCACCCGGCCATTCGTTGCCGCCGCCGGTCGAGCTGTCCCGACGGGAGGAAATCGCATGGCTGAGAGCCGTTCTCGGGGACCTGGCCGACTACGCCTACCGGATCGTCACCGACATGAACGTGCTTCGTGTGCGACCTGCGTGGTTCATCGTCTTGGTGGATCGCGATGGATCGCCGCGGCTCGCACCGAGCGACTTCGAATGGATCCTCGCCGGCTACGGCGGCCGTCACGCCTACCGGGAGAAGGTGGTCCCCGAGGACCCGAACCTGCTCGAGGACCTGCGCCGAAACGGTGATCTGGTTCCGGTCGAACAGATTCCACACCCGCAAGCGGCGCCGCCGGAGGTGTGGGCTCAGCAGTTCGTTTCACACCTCACATCCACCATCGCCGACCAACTCGGCCGCATGCACGAAAGTCAGTGGTTCACGTTCGACGAGATCAGCCTGCACGGATCGAACCGGGTCATCGTCCGTTACACCTGGCACCTCGTTGCGGGAGACAAGAAGTACGGATTCGACATCGACCCGGCAGGCCTGCGGGAGCAGCGTCTTCGACTGTTCGACGACCCCCGCGCCAGCTCCGCAGCATGGAGGATCGGTGCGACCCCCTTCGATCAGCCCGTGTTCCGCGATCCGCAGGTGATCGACGGTGTCACCTGGATCAAGTACGGTGCGCCGGAGTGACGCACGGACAGAAACGGGCGACAACGCCGCCTGTCTCCGGTGTCGGCCGTCATTCCGAACTTATGGGACCATCACGGACATGAACTTGCAGTTCTGGGAGTTGAGGGCGTTGGCCAACCACCTGCGAAACCACCTCGTCAACGCCCGCAGGTTCCTTGCAGGGTGGCGCTTCACCGAGATCCCGGCCACCGAACTGCCGCGCACCGACACCCCTGACGTGCATAAGCTCTGACTCCCGTCAGTCCTGCACCGCGACGGCGCCCGGCACCGTGCGCACGGCATCCCCGAGTTGCGTCAGGCCGGGTTCCTCGATCGGGAAGTGCCCGAAGTTCCCGAGCAGCACCGACCTGGTGGGTGCCGTAGAGCGAGAAGCGGACGTTGGCGGTGATCTGGCCGATGTACGCGACCGAGTGACCCTCGCCGAGGGTGTACACCGTCGGGAGCGTCGTCCACTTCTGGTGGTGGGCTTAGGCGCTGGTTCAGCACGAACTCGGTCCCGGACCAGGCGCCGCCGTATCGTCGGCCATCCGCTCGGCAGCCGCCCGAACTCATCGCACCTGCCGCAGCGACACCGCCGGCATGAAGTCCGCTTCGTAGGTCCGTACCCACCACGCGCCCGTCTGCCGGTGTTCGTCGCGGGTGCTGTACCGGTAGCGGAACACCCGGGCCCGCACCCAGGCGGGCGGTGTCTCGGGGAACGGGTTGTGCCGCAACAGGTGCAGCGTGTCGTGGTCGCCGAGAAGCAGGCGGGTGACGAACCCCCCGAACCACGGGGCGGCGTAGTCGGGGGAGATGGCGGCGAACCACATCAGCCAGTCCAGCCGCAGATGGTAGGGGGCGAACTGGCGGGGCCGGTACCGCACGTCGCCGGGTTTGCCCTTGAATTCGTAGGCCACCCACCGCGACTCCGGGGTGGGATGCGTGTCGGTGGTGCCCTCGACGACGATCTCCCGGCGGGTGCGGGTGACGTGCCCGAACGCGCCGTACGTGTTCACCAGATGCCACGGCTCGAACGACGCGTTCATCATCTGCCCGCTCGAGAACAGGTTCCGGGCCGGACGGTAACTGAGCACCAGCACCGCGGCCGCGAACGCCGCGACCACCACCACGAACCAGAGCGGCGCCGTCGTCGGCGCCGGGATCGGCAGTACCGCCGACCAGAAGCCGTCCGGCAGCACCGACACCCCGAGCACGATCGCCAGCCAGTTCAACCACGCGAAATTCCCGGACGCCACCAGCCACAACTGGGTGACGATCATGATCGCGGCCGCGCCGCCCGCCACAGGCTGCGGCGCGAACAGGAAGAACGGCACGATCAGCTGTGTCGTATGGTTCCCGGCCACCTCGATCCGGTGCAGCGGCCGCGGCAGTCGGTGGAAGTACCAGCTCAGCGGCCCCGGCATCGGTTGTGTTTCGTGGTGGTAGTCCAGGCAGGTGAAATCCCGCCAGCACGGGTCGCCGCGGATCTTGATCAGCCCGGCGCCGAACTCGAGCCGGAACAGCAGCCACCGGACCAGCAGCAGTGTCGGCAGCGCCGGGGCGGTGGCGGTGTTGCCGACGAACACCGCCAGCAGCCCCACTTCGAGCAGCAGCGACTCCCACCCGAACGAATACCAGAGCTGCCCGACGTTCACGATCGACAGGTACAACCCCCACAGCACCAGCCACGCGAGCATGCACAGCGGCAGCGGCAACCGCTGCACCAGTCCGAGGACCGCGAGCACCGACAGGCCCACCCCGGTCCAGCAGACCACCACGTAGAAGCGGTCCGACCAGTGCAGATGGAACAGGCTGGGGGAGCGCTGCCAGCGGCGTCCGGCCAGGAACCGGCGGATCGGCAGCATCCCGTCGTCGCCGAGCAGCGCCCGGAACTGGTCGACCGCGACCAGGAACGCACACAGGTAGACGACGGCCAGGCCCTCGGTGAAGAGCAGCCGTGACAGCGTGTAGTCGCCGGCATCGAACCAGTCCACGGCGGGATCACTCCTGCCGCGGACGTTACACCCGGCAGATCACATCAGATGCGGCAACACTTCCCGTTCGAGCAGTTCGAGACCGGACGTGTCGTAGGCGGCCTCGGGGACGTAGAAGATCGCGTACTCGAGGCCCTGCTTCTGCAGTGCGGTGAGGTTCTCGACGATCTGTTCGGGGGTGCCGACGGCCGGCATGCCGCGGAACGCGTTCAGGGACGCGTCGGCCTGCTCCGCCCCGACGATCGGCTCCAGCCGGGCCCGCAGCGCCTCGAGCCGGTCGCGGACCTCGGCGTCGGTGCGGCCGATCGCGACATTGAAGTTCGCCGACCGCACGATCGCGTCGAAGTCGGTGCCCACGGCCGCGCAGTGCTCCCGCAGGATCGCCGACTTGCGGGCGAACACGTCGGGGGTGCCGTCGAAGTTGGTGTACTGCGCGTACCGCGCGGCGATCTTCAGTGTCACCTTCTCGCCGCCGCCGGCGATCCACAACGGGATCCCGCCGTCCTGCAGGGGCCGCGGCTGCACGATCGCCCCGTCGACCCGGTAGTAGCGGCCGTCGAGGGTCGCGGACCCCGTCTGCCACGCCTGCCGGAAGATCTGCACCCCCTCGTCGAGTCGGCCGAGGCGTTCGGCGGCCGGAGGGAAGCCGTAGCCGTAGGCGCGCCACTCGTGCTCGTACCAGCCGCCGCCGATCCCCATCTCGACGCGGCCGCCGGAGACGATGTCGGCGGTGGCCGCGACCTTCGCCAGATAGGCCGGGTTCCGGTAGCCCATCGCGGTGCACATCTGGCCGAGCCGCACCCGCTCGGTGACCGCCGCGAACGCCGACACCAGCGTCCACGCCTCGTGGGTGGCCTCGTCGGTGGGAGCGGGGACGGTGTGGAAGTGGTCGTACACCCAGATCGACTCCCACGGGCCGCGATCCGCGCGCAACGCCAGATCCCGCAGCACCGGCCACTGGTCCACCGGGTCGATGCCGACGAGGTCGAGCCGCCAGCCCTGGGGCACGAACAGCCCGAAACGCATGCAGTGATCTCCTGTTCTCGGTGACGGTGTCAGCCGATGGCGTCGACGTACAGCCAGTGTCCGTCCTCGCGGACGAATCTGCTGTGCTCGCGCATCGATCCGCGTCCGCCGTGGTCGACGTAGTGGGCGACGAATTCGACGGTGCCGGCGGTGTCGAACGGGCCGCCGCCGGACGTCTGCACGATCTCGAGGCGCCGCCACACCAGGTCCGGATCCAGGTCGAGCGTGTCGGGGCGGGTGCGCGGATGCCAGGTGCGGCGCAGGTAGTCGGCGTCGCCGACCGCGAACGCGGCATACCGCGACCGCATCAGGGCTTCCGCGGTCGGGGCGACCGCAGATCCGGAATGGTAACGGCCGCAACAGTTGCCGTAGGTGTCCCCGGACAGGCAGGGGCAGCGGGTGGCGTCGGTGATCGTCGGATGCATCGTCATTGGGCCTCGCTCACGCTCGACATGTGGAAGTCCGGGATCCGCATAGGCGGCATCGCGGTGCGGGTGAACCAGTCCTTCCACTCCCGCGGCAGCGTGGGCTCGGTGGCCCCCACCTCGGTGGCGCGGCGCAGCAGATCCAGCGGGGACTCGTTGAACCGGAAATTGTTCACCGCGCCGGTGACCTGCCCGTCCTCGATCAGGTAGACGCCGTCGCGGGTCAGGCCGGTGAGCAGCGCCGTCGCCGGATCGACCTCCCGGAGGTACCACAGGCAGGTGAGCAGCAGGCCGCGTTCGGTGGCCGCGACCATGTCGTCGAGGCGCGCGGCACTCCCGCCGGTGAGCAGCAGATTGTCGCCCGGCACCGCGACCGGCGCCCCGAACTCGGCGGCCGCCGCCCGCGGGTAGGCGAGCGACTCGATCACCCCGCCGCGGATCCAGTCGACGCGGCCGGCGTCCAGGCCGTTGTCGAACACCGAGACCGTGTCCGACGACGCCGTCGCCGCCACGAACGGTGCATACCCGAGACCGGCGGCGTGCGGATCGGAGAACAGGGTCAGCGGCAGGCCCGTCAGCCGTTCCCCGACGCGGGTGCCACCCGCCCGGGACAGGGCGGTGTGCCCCTCCTGCGCGCCGCGGCCCTCCATCGCCCACATCAGCGGAATCATCAGATCGGCGACCGCCGACGGCGGCAGCAGCGTCTCGTAGCGGCCCGCCGGCAGCGCGACGGTGCGCGCCGACCAGCCCAGCCGCCGCGACAACTCCGCCAGCAGACCCGGCACGGACACGTCGGTGAAGTCGATGCTCGCCGACCCCGCCCACGCGCTGGCGTCGCCGCGTTTGCCGTTGATCTCGATCGACCCGGTGGGCTGCGTGAACCGGCGCCGCACCCCCGTCGAGGTGCCCAGCCATGTGGAGTGCATCTGGTGGTGCGCGAACCCGTACAGCCGGTCGGCGCCGTCGAAGCCGTCCGCGAGACCGGGCACCAGCGTCTCGAACACCGACACGCCGGTGGCGGCGGGGCCGTCCGCCCAGCCGTCGTCCACGCCGTCGCCGGGGATCAGGTCCATGGCGTCGGCGGCGGGTTGCGCGGCCCGGGCCGCAGCCTCCGACGCCCGCACCACCTGCTCGATCGTGGCGGCGTCGACACTCGATGACGTCACCGCCCCCACCCGGGCGCCGTCGGCGCCGCGGACGATCGACAGCACCGTCCAGGACCGGGACGTGGCGACCCCGTTGGTGGTCATCGAGTTCCCGGCCCACCGCAGCGACGCCTCGCTCGCGTCGGTGACCAGCACCATCGCCTCGTCGACGGTCGAGCAGGCCAACGCCCGCTCGATGAGATCCTGCGCCGCGATCACCGCGTCCCCTCCTGCCGGGTGTTGAGCACGTTCACACCCCGGAACAGGGCGGACGGGCAGCCGTGGCTGACCGCGGCGACCTGCCCGGGTTGGGCCTTGCCGCAGTTGAAGGCGCCGCCGAGCCGCCACGTCGACGGACCGCCGACCGCCTCGAGGGACCCCCAGAAGTCGGTGGTGGTGGCCTGGTAGGCGACGTCACGGAGCTGCCCGTCGAGGCGCCCGTCGCGGATCCGGAAAAACCGCTGCCCGGTGAACTGGAAGTTGTAGCGCTGCATGTCGATCGACCAGGACTTGTCGCCGACGACGTAGATGCCGTCCTCGACGCGGGCGATCAGGTCGGCGGTCGACGTGTCCGCGACCGGGTCGGGCTGCAGCGACACGTTCGCCATCCGCTGGATCGGCACGTGCTGCGCCGAATCGGCGTACGAGCAGCCGTTGGACCGGTCCAACCCGAGGCGCGGGGCGAACACCCGGTCCAGCTGGTAGCCGACCAGTGTTCCGTCGCGCACCAGATCCCAGGACTGAGCGGCGACTGCGTCGTCGTCGAAGCCGACCGACGCGAGCCCGTGCGGCTCGGTGCGGTCCGCGGTGACGTGCATGTGCTCGGTGCCGTACTTCAGGGTGCCGAGCAGGTCCGGGGTGGCGAACGAGGTGCCCGCGTAGGCGGCCTCGTAGCCGATGGCGCGATCGTATTCGGTGGCGTGCCCGACGGATTCGTGGATCGTCAACCACAGGTTGGTCGGGTCGATCACCAGATCCGTCGGGCCCGCCACGACGCTCGGCGCGGCGATCTTCTCCGCCAGCAGCACTGGGATCTCGGCGAGTTCGGCGTCCCACTCCCAGCCGTGCCCGGTGACATCCCCCGTCGCTGCGCTCGCCCCGGCAACGTATTCCCAGCCGCGGCCGACCGGCGGGGCGAGGGTCCGCATCGTCTCGAACGTGCCCGCGGCGGCATCCACGGAGACGGCCTCGAGTTCGGGATGCAGCCGCACCCGCTGCTGGGTGATCGTCGACCCGGCGAGGTCGGCGTAGAACGTCTGCTCCTTGACCTGCAGGCAGCTCGCGGTGACGTGGTCGACGCCCGGCGCGTCGAGGAGCCGCCGCGAATAGTCGGTGAGCAGCGCAGTCTTGTCGGCGGTGGGGACGGTGAACGGGTCGAGCGTGTAGTCCGACACCCACGTCGCCTCCGGGTAGACGGGTTCGTCGGCGAGGACGACCCGCTCCCGGTTCAGGCTGCGCAGGGCGCGGGCCACCAGGGCCGCCTCCGCGGCGACCGCGGCCGCCCGCTCGGGCGTGAGTTCGGCGTGCGCCGCGAAACCCCACGTGCCGTCCACGATCACCCGCACCGCGAAACCGAGTTCCACACCGTCGGAGGCGGATTGGACGCGCCCGTCCCGCAGCCGCAGCGACTGGGTGACCAGTCGGTGCACCCGCAGATCGGCGTGCTCGGCGCCCGCCGCCCGAGCGGAACTCAACGCGGCATCGGCCAGCTGCCGCAGCGGCAGCGTCGTGAATTCTGGGTCGACCGGACGGTCGGTGGGGACTGCGCGCGGCGGCGCGCCGTGGGTGACGATCACCGGCCCAGACTAGCCTCGATCTTTCGTGAGCCTGGCGTGCCGGCCTGATCGGTTTCGGATTGGTTGTCCCGGTGATGATTCCGGGTTTCGGGTGTGTCGGGGTGGCCGACGCGGTCGGTGGCGTCGGGGTCCACGGCCCCGATGACGATGTGTCCTTCCTGTTCTCGCTCGGTCAGTTTCCTGCTGGTCAGGTGGGTTTCGGTGGTCGGGTGAGGCGACTGATTCCGGTGATGACAAGGTCGGCGTGTGGTGCCCGGGCGGCAAGGTTGAGGCGGGTGCGGCGGGCGTGACGGGTGATGCGGCCGGCGACCGAGAACAGCCGGAGTCGGAGCCGTTTCGGTTCCCAGCGGCGGGCGTCCTCGGTGTCGAACGCGAGGAGTTGTGTCCAGGCGATCAGTTCGCCGGCGAGTTGGATGATCTGCAGCCAGATCCGGTTCTGGTCGAACCCGCGGAGCGGAAGATTACGCAGACCGGTGTCTTTCGCGGCCCGGATCCGGTCCTCGCAGCGCGCCCGCCGGCGGTGCCGCAACTCCAGGTCGGGGAGCTGGCCCCGGCGGGTGTTCGTGGCGAACGCGGTCAACCGCAGCCCATCACGGTCGGTGAATCGTAGTTGCGCACCGGGATGCGGTCGTTCTTTGCGGACGATGATCCGCATCCCGTCCGGCCAGGTCGACAGGTCGATCAGGCCGGTGAGTTCGGCGACCCACGCACCCGTCGCGGACCTTCCCGTCGGCGTCGTAGGCGGGGGTCCACACGTCAGTGGGGATCAACTCGACTGCCGCGGCGATGGTGTCGGTGAGTCCGAACCCGATCGAGTACGCCAACCGGCGTTTGGTGAGGTAGTCGAGGAAGTCGTGGGTGCCGCCGGCACCGTCGGTGCGGATCAGGACTTTCTTCCCGACCCGATAGTTCGAGCCGACGGGCAGCCGCGCCAGTGCTTCCCCGACCACCGTTTGGGGGTACCGCCCTGCACGAAGTGCTTGGGGGAGGGTCGGCGGCAGTGTTCGAGCCCGCGTTCCCGGGCCGCAGCAGCATCGCCACCGGTTCCCCGGTCCCGCCGGCGCCGTGGTCGACGAACGCGCACAACGGATGGAATCCGAACCCGCGCTTGTAGTTCGGGGCGGCGGATTCTTTCTCCGAATACGCGGTCACCAGGGTCGCGTCGATGTCGACGATCAGCGGATCCTGCTCGTCGATCCGGTGATCCGGTGCCCGCCCACCGGCGGCAGACCACGCCTGGGCGCGGGCGGCGCCGCGAGCCGCACCGATCGCAGTCGTTGCGTCCGACACGTCCGCCGCCAAGGCCGTGACCAGACGGGACACGGTCGGATCGGAGGCGACCGGCCCGAAAACGTTCGGGCAGGCCCGTAGCTGGGCGAGGTCGGCGAGGCAGTCGCCGCCGAGCGCGACACTGACCGCGAGATCCAACACGATCTTCCCGGGATCGTGGCGGGACAACGGTTTACGCCACCGCGACAACGCCGTCGACAACGCGCCGGTCAGGCCGGTCTTCTCGGCCGTCCGCAGCAACAGGGCGGCTCCGGCATGCGACACCACACCCGTTCCGGAGGCGGTTACCGACAATCTCGGGTAACAGGACGTAGACTTACCCACCTGAAAGGTGCTCCTCGAACTCGCACGAACATGACCCTAGACAAGTCATATTCTTGCAGTTCAGGGCGCCTTTCTTCGTTCACGACACGGGCTGCTGCTCGATCAGCGTGAAAGCGCGAGGCTAGTGGGCGCCGGTCAGCCGAGCCGGCGGCGCAGGTCGTCGGCGAAGTTGTCGTAGGCGGCGGCGATCTCGTCGAGATACACCAGGGTGGGGAAGTCGAGGACCGACTGACGTTCGGCCAGGAACCGGGCCGTGTGCTCGACGACGCGCTGCTCGGTGCCGGAATCGATGCCGAGGTCGGCGAGCACGTCGGGGTGGATGACGAACGTGGACTCCACACTGTCACCGCCGTCGTCGAGGCGCACCCGGTACTCGTGGTCGACGACGAACTCGACATTCAGGTGCTCGACCATGGATCACGGCTCCGTATCGGTGAGGGACATCGGCGGTGCGGCGGAGACCGGACCGGGATCACCGGAGTCCCGGCCTCCTACCGTTCCTCGACGTTACGCCCGCCCGGATCCACGATCCGTGCGGGTCGACCACGACCTCTCGGGCCGGCTGGCCGTCGGTCAACTGCCGCTGCCGAACACAGACTGCGGGGGCGCGGCCGGGTAGGCGGCGACGTCCATGATCACCGACCCGTCGCACGGGCCGCCGGTGATGTCGGTGCGCCATGTCCCGGTGAGGGTGCCGTCCGGGCGTGGCGTGTAGACGGCCACCGAATGCGCCGGTGTCCACACCTTCGGGACGCCCTCGCCCTGCCAGCAGTCCCACTGCCAGTCGTACACGTGCACCCAACTGGTGCCGTCCCACGTGTACTGCGGCGGCAACGGCAGCGTCGGATTCGCGGGTGTCGGCCCGTCGACGACGGTCGCCACGCACGTGCCGGCCGCACAGTCGGTGGTGAACGTGTACGTGTCGGCGAAATCCGGTTCCCCCTGTCGTGCCGCCAGACTCGTCCCGGACTTGGTGGCCGCGAACCGTTTCAGCGAATACTCCCCGGACCACGACGGATCCGCCGCACCCGCCGGCGCGGCCGACGCGGCGATCAGACCGAGAGCGAGCAACGCGACCGCCGGCAGTGCTTTCCTCATGAGCGCAAGTCGAACACGCCGACAGGCACTGCTGGCGGGGATCGGCGAAAGGGGTCCGGATCGGGGAATCAACGGTCGGGGTTCGGACTCACCGACTGCTAGATTCTCCGGAGAAATGAAGAACCCCCACGGCCGAACTGCCGTGGGGGGATCTCCATGTATTAACGAGGGACCTTGTCCTCGTACCTGAAGCCCATGCTAACGGAGGCCGCAGCGGGTGCCAAGCCGACAGACGATCGAGGCGATCACCCGGGTCCTTCATCCGTCGCGTGTCGGCACCTACCGCGCCAGGTGCGGCAACGATCCGTTGCGCGCGTTGGAGCTCTACCGATGGAACCTTGAACTGTCCGCGGCATTTCAGCAGGTCCTCGCTGTGACCGAGGTTGCACTGCGCAATGCGATCGATGGCCAGTTGAGGGACTGGAACGCGACACAACCCCACCACACCAGACAGGGCGCGATGCACGGGCGTGAGTGGCTTTCGGACCCTGCGCGACCACTCAATTCGATGACTCAGGCATCCCGCCGAACAGCCCGAAGCCACGCCGAGGACGCTGTGACCGCACGCGATGCGACGCATCCCCGGCATGGTGTCGCGGTCAACCACGACGACATGGTCACACAGTTGACCTTCGGAACCTGGGCCAAGCTGCTTCCCACCTCGAACCCCAAGGACAAGAACTACCAAGCCCGCCACGTGCTGTGGGTGGGCGCCTTGCACCAGGCATTCCCTCATCGAAAGAACGACCCGGACGGCTTCGGTGTCGCCGGCAGAACGGCCCGACTACACGCCCTGCGTAATCGCGTCTCGCACATGGAACCCCTGCTCGACGTGAACGTCCGAGCCCGCCACAACGACGCACTCCGCCTGCTCGGTGCAATCAGCCCGGAAGTCCGGGACTGGTGCGCAGGCATCAGCCGCGTCGTCGACGTACACAAGGCATACCCGATCGAACGCTGAGTCCCTGCGTGTCAGGGTGAGGTGAGTCCAACTTGTTCGCAACGGAGTCGACGGCAGCACCGGCGAACACCCGATCTCCCTCAGCCGCCCACATACTCCGCGAGATGCGTGCCGGTCAGGGTGGATCGGGCGGCCACCAGGTCGGCGGGGGTGCCTTCGAACACGACCTGCCCGCCGTCGTGGCCCGCGCCGGGGCCGAGGTCGACGATCCAGTCGGCGTGCGCCATGACGGCCTGGTGGTGTTCGACGACGATGACGGACTTCCCGGCGTCGACGAGGCGATCCAACAGTGCGAGCAGGTGTTCGACGTCGGCGAGGTGCAGGCCGGTGGTGGGTTCGTCGAGAACGTACACGTCGCCCTTCTCCGCCATCGCGGTGGCCAGCTTGAGACGCTGCCGTTCCCCACCGGACAGGGTCGTCAGCGGCTGCCCGATCGTGAGATAGCCGAGCCCCACATCGGCGAGGCGGGCCAGAATCTTGTGCGCGGCAGCCAGTTTGCCCTCTCCGGATCCGAAGAACTCGTGGGCGGCGGCCACCGACATCGTCAGCACCTCGTCGATGTTCCTGCCGCCGAACGTGTAGTCGAGGACCTCCGCCTGGAAGCGTCGGCCGTCGCACACCTCGCACGTGGCGGCCACCCCGGCCATCATCGCCAGATCCGAGTACACGACACCGGCGCCGTTGCAGTTCGGGCAGGCGCCGTCCGAGTTGGCGCTGAACAGGCCGGGTTTGACGCCGTTGGCCTTCGCGAACGCCTTGCGGATCGGGTCGAGCAGCCCGGTGTAGGTGGCCGGGTTGGAGCGCCGCGATCCCTTGATCGCGCTCTGGTCGATCGCCACCACCCCGTCCCGGGTCGCTACCGACCCGTGGATCAGGGAACTCTTCCCGGACCCGGCGACCCCGGTCACCACCACCAGCACCCCGAGGGGGATGTCGACGTCGACGCCGCGCAGATTGTGGGTGTCGGCGCCGCGGATCTCCAACGCGCCCTTCGGCTTTCGCACCCGTGGTTTCACCGTCGCCCGGTCGTCGAGATGCTTTCCGGTGAGCGTGCCGCTGGCGCGCAGGCCGTCGACGGTGCCCTCGAACACGATCTGCCCGCCGCCGGCGCCGGCCCGCGGACCCAGGTCGACGACATGGTCGGCGATCGCGATGGCCTCCGGCTTGTGTTCGACCACCAACACCGTGTTGCCCTTGTCCCGCAACCGCAACAGCAGGGAGTTCATGCGGGCGATGTCGTGCGGGTGCCCGCCGGCCGATCCAGGCTCAGATAGCCGAGCCCGATCTCCACGAACGAATCCAGGGTGTGCGACAGCGAGGCCAGCAGTGGCGCCACGGAATCGTCGTCGAGTCCACGCACCCAGGCCGCCAGGTCGCTGATCTGCATGGCGCACGCGTCGGCGATCGACACCCCACCGATCGTCGACGCGCGGGCCAGGGCACTGAGCCGGGTGCCGTCGCAGTCCGGGCAGGTCTGGAAGGTGATGGCCCGGTCCACGAACGCCCGGATGTACGGCTGCATCGCCTCCCGGTCCTTGACCAGCATCGACTTCTGAATCTTCGGGATCAGGCCCTCGTAGGTGACGTTGACGCCGTCGACCTTGACCTTCGTCGGCTCCTTGTAGAGCAGGTCGTCGAGTTGTTTCTTCGTGAACTGCGCGATCGGGGTGTCCGGGTCGAAGAAGCCGCAGCCGCGGAAGATGCGTCCGTACCAGCCGTCCATGGAGTAGCCGGGAATGGTCAGCGCGCCGTCGTTGAGCGACTTGGAGGCGTCGTACAGGGCGGTGAGAGCGAAGTCGGAGACCTTTCCCATGCCCTCGCAGCGCGGGCACATGCCGCCGGTCACCTCGAAGGAGCGGCGTTCCCTGACCTGCCGACCGGCCTTCTCGACGGTGACCGCACCCGCCCCGCTGATCGACGCCACATTGAACGAGAACGCCTGCGGCGACCCGATGTGCGGGACGGCGAGCCGGCTGAACAGGATCCGCAGCATCGCGTTCGCGTCCGTCGCGGTGCCCACCGTCGACCGGGGGTTCGCGCCCATCCGCTCCTGGTCGACGATGATCGCCGTGGTCAACCCGTCGAGCACGTCCACGTCGGGACGCGCCATCGTCGGCATGAACCCCTGCACGAACGCGCTGTACGTCTCGTTGATCATCCGCTGCGACTCGGCGGCGATCGTCGCGAACACCAGCGAACTCTTCCCCGACCCGGACACCCCGGTGAACACCGTCAGCCGGCGTTTCGGCAGTTCGACATCGACGTCCTTCAGGTTGTTCTCCCGCGCACCGTGCACGCGGATCTTCTCGTGCCGGTCGGCGGGGTGCGGGGCGGCCGGGGTCATGGCGGTCTCCATCCGTATCGAGCGGGGTCAGGCGATGTCGTTGATGCGGAGCAGATTGCCGGACGGATCGCGGACCGCGCAGTCCCGGATACCGTACGGCTGCTGCGTCGGCTCCTGCACGATCTCGGCGCCGCCGGCGACGAGCCTGTCGAACGTGGCATCCAGGTCGCCGGTGGCGAGGGTGAGGATCGCGTACGTGCCCTTGGCCATCATCTCGGTGACGACGCGACGCTCCTCGTCGGTGACGCCCGGGTCGGCGGCCGGTGGGGTCAGCACCAGTGAGACGCCCGGCTGGTCCGGGTGGCCGACGGTGATCCAGTACAGGCCGCCCCAGCCGACCTCCTTGCGGACCTCGAATCCGAGCAGGTCCCGGTAGAAGACGAGGGCGGCGTCGCGGTCGGTGTGCGGCAGGAAGGTGTTGGCAATCGTGATGTCCATGCCGATCACGCTAGGGGCGGGCCGCCGCCGGCGCTTCTCGATTCCTGACCGGTCGGGTCACCTGCCGGGACACGCACGATGGCATCTCGGTGTCCTGCCCCTCCGCGGTCACCTGCGCCCGGTACACGCTGGGGGACACCCCGACCAGTTCGGTGAACCGGGTGCTGAACGTGCCCAGCGACGAGCCGCCGACCGCGAAGCACACCTCGGTGACCGACAGGTCGCCGCGCCGCAGCAGCGTCATGGCCCGCTCGATGCGCCGCGTCATCAGATACGAGTACGGGGATTCGCCGTACGCGAGCTTGAACTGCCGCGACAGGTGCCCGGCCGACATGTGCACGCCGCGGGCCAGGGCCTCCACGTCGAGCGGGTGGGTGTGGTCGCGGTCGATCCGGTCACGGACCCGGCGCAGGCGGGCCAGATCGGAGAGGCGCTGATCGTCGGGGGTGCGGGGCACGCCGTCGATGGTGCCACGGCTGTGGTTGTGAAGGATTCCTCATCGGCGGGCGAGAGGAATCCTTCACAACCGGTCAGGCCGTGAACTGTCCGACGGTGCCGAGCGCGGTGCACGTGACCCCCGACGGGTACGTCACCCGACCGAACAGGGCCGCCAGGACGGTGCCCTCACCGGTGTCGACCGTCGTCGACAGGGTCGGCACGTTCATGACGGTGTCGGCGAGGGGGACGACGCCGCCGCGCAGGGTGGCGGTGTTGAACCACGCCACCTGCAGATCCGACTGCTGCGGAATCTCGAGGTGCGCGGGAAGCGCCTGGAACCGCAGATGCCCGCGTTCGATCCACGGCGGGACCGGGAAGTTGGGGCCGGCCTGGGCGTTGGCGACGGTCACCGTCATCGGCTCGTCGGCGGGCCCGCACCCGAACGTCGGCGCGGGGAACAGGAAGTCCTGCGTGGTGGTGGCGCCGACCTCGTGGCCGGTGACGCCCTCGATGGCGTCCTTGACGCCGGGCTGGTCGAGGACGCCGCCGATCAGATCCTGCAGCGCCGACGGAAGGGGAAGGTCCGGAAGGGTGGGGGCGGCGGACGCAGCCCCCACGGACAAGCTCACGGACAAGCCCACCGACAGGGCGGCGACGGCGGACAGACGGGTCAGGGCACGACGAGACGGACGCGACACGGTTTCTCCTCCCGGGGGATCGGTCCGGTAGACCGATCGGTTCTCGAACCGAACCACGCCGTAACTCTCAACGTCAACTTCAGGGTTAGACCGTTATGCAATCGAATCCGGTGACATGGGAGCATTTCGGCGCCGCCGCTCGTTGACGATGCAGCGGACCCGCCCGAAAGGACCCCACCATGATCGCCCTGCTGTTCCTTCTCTACGTCGTCGTGGAGGTCGGCGTGCTCATCTGGGTGGGCTCGGTGATCGGGGTGCTGTGGACGGTGCTGCTGCTCATCGCCGGCTCCGCGATCGGCATGATCCTGGTGAAGTCGCAGTGGCGGGCCGTGATGGACGGGTTCCGCCGCGCGACCCGCGGGGAGGCGTCCCCGGCCGGGGCGGTCGCCGACGGCGCGATGGTCGCCGCCGGATCGGTCCTGATGTTCGTGCCGGGCCTGGTCACCTCACTGCTGGGTCTGCTGATGCTGGCGCCGCCGACCCGCTGGGCGCTGCGACCCGTCGCCGTCGCCCTCGCCGGCCGCAAGGCGACCGTCACGATGGCCGGGATGGAGTTCGCGTCCCGCACCGCACGGACCCGCGGCGGGGACGTCATCGACGGCGAGGTCGTGGACGTGACCGGTCCCACCACCGGCGACACGTTCGGCACCCAGGGGCCGCGTGCCCTGCCGTAACGGGCAGACTGGACGGCTGTGAGCACCCAACTGTTGGTCGACGGACGCATCTACAGCCCCAGCAACCCCGACGCCACCTCGATGGCCGTCACCGACGGTGTCGTGGTGTGGGTGGGGGAGGACCGTCCCGGTCGGGCGTTGCACCCGGATGCGGAGATCGTCGAACTCGACGGCGCGTTCGTCACCCCCGGTTTCGTCGACACCCACGTGCACACCACCGCCCTCGGCCTGCAGCTGACCGGACTGGACCTGACCGGGGCCCGCAACCGCGCCGACTGCCTCGACCGGGTGCGCCGCTTCGCCGCCGACCACGGTGACGCGATCGTCTGGGGGCACGGCTGGGACGACAGTGCCTGGCCCGACGCCGCCCCCACCACCGCCGACCTGGACGCCGCCGCACCGGGCCGGGCGGTCTACCTGACCCGGATCGACGCGCATTCGGCGCTGTGCTCGACGCCGCTGAGGCAGACCGCCGACGGTCTCGCCGGGACGTCCGGCTTCTCCCCGGACGGCCCGCTCACCGCCGCCGCCCACCATCTGGTGCGCGACCGCGCCCGCGCCCTGCTCACCGCCGACCAGCGGGCGACCGCCCGCCGTGCCGCGCTCGACCATGCCGCCGCCCGCGGCATCGTCGCCGTCCACGAGTGCGGCGGCCCCGACATCGGCGGCCTCGGCGACTTCCGGGAACTGCTCGCCCTCGACCACGGGGTGCAGGTGCGCGGCTACTGGGGGCAGGCCGTCGACACCCCGGAGACGGCCACCGAACTACTGGCAGCGACCGGCGCGCACGCCCTCGGCGGCGACCTGTTCGTCGACGGTGCCCTCGGCTCCCGCACCGCCGCCCTCATCGAGCCGTACCACGACTGCGACGGCAGCTCGATGAACCTGAGAGGCACCTCGTATCTGGACGTGGACGCGGTCGCCGCGCACGTGCGGGCCTGCACCCTCGCCGGCATCCAGTCCGGGTTCCACGTCATCGGGGACGCCGCCGTCGCCACCGCGGTCGCCGCCTTCGACCGGGTCGTCGCCGAACTGGGCGGCCCGACGGTCGCCGCCCTCGGTCACCGGCTCGAACATCTCGAGACGGTCACCGTCGAGCAGGCCGCCCTCCTCGGCTCGTGGGGGGTGATCGCCAGCATGCAGCCGGTGTTCGACGCCCTGTGGGGCGGCCCGGACGGCATGTACGCGCGCCGACTCGGCGCCGAGCGGGCCGCCCGGATGAACGCGTTCGCACCGATCGCGTCGACCGGCATGTCCCTGGCGTTCGGCTCCGACGCCCCGGTCACCCCGCTCGACCCGTGGGCGATGCTGCGGGCCGCCGTCCACCACCGCACCCCCGGCAGCGGCGTGTCCCCGCGGGCCGCGTTCTCCGCCGCCACCCGCGGCGCGTGGCGGGCCGGTGGGGTGCGCGACGGCATGGCCGGCACCCTCGTCCCCGGGGCGCCCGCATCGTACGTGATCTGGGACGCCGACGAACTCGTCGTCTCGGCCCCGAAGGATTCGGTGCAGCGCTGGTCGACGGATCCGCGGTCGCGGGTGCCGGCGCTGCCGCGGCTCGAGGACGGCGCCCGCACCCCGGTGTGCCTGCAGTCGGTGCATCGCGGGGCCGTCGTCCATGAAGCGTGAGCACCGCACCGCGCTGACGGCGATCGGCCGGGACAGCGTCCTGGCGGTCGCCGCCGGGCTGCTGCTGTTCGCAAGTTTCCCGCCGCGGCCGCTGTGGTTCCTGGCCCCGGTCGGGGTCGGCCTGCTGGTCACCGTCCTGTCCGGGTACGGGCGCGGCGGCCGGACGCTGCGTGCCGGCTTCGGCTACGGGTATCTGGCCGGGCTCGGTTTCCTGGTGCCGCTGCTGCCGTGGATCGGCGAGTACGTGGGTCCACTGCCGTGGCTGGCGCTGTCGGCAGCCGAGGCGGTGTTCGTCGGCCTGTTCGGGGTCGGCGCCGTGCTGCTCGGTCGGGCCCGCTGGGCACCGTGGATCACCGCCGTCGCGGCCGCCGCCGGGTGGAGCCTGACCGAATGGCTGCGCGCATCGGTGCCGTTCGGCGGGTTCCCGTGGGGCCGGCTCGCGTTCGGCCAACCCGAGGGATGGCTGCTGCCGCTGGCAGCGCTCGGCGGGGCGCCGCTGCTCAGTTTCGGGGTGGCGCTCACCGGCACCGGACTGGCCGCACTTGCACTGACCGCGTCCCGGACGACCCTCTCGCCCCGCGCGGTGGCCGGGCCCGTTGCCGTCACATGCGCGGCGTCGATCGTCG
Organism: Prescottella subtropica; assembly: GCF_005434945.1. Classification (GTDB taxonomy): domain Bacteria; phylum Actinomycetota; class Actinomycetes; order Mycobacteriales; family Mycobacteriaceae; genus Prescottella; species Prescottella subtropica. The sequence goes on from NZ_SKCH01000005.1 coordinate 90,919, forward strand.
CGCTCGCCGCCGTCCCGTACGTGCACGCCGACGCCGACGGGGACCGCACGATCACCGTCGCCGCGATCCAGGGCAGCGTCCCGCGCCTCGGACTCGACTTCAACGCGCAGCGCCGCGCCGTCCTCGACAACCACGTGCGCCGCACCTTCGAACTCGCCGACGACATCGTCGCCGGCCGCACCCCTCGCCCGGACGTGGTGGTGTGGCCGGAGAACGCGTCGGACATCGACCCGCTGCGCAACGCGGACGCCGCCACCGAGATCACGGCGGCGTCGCAGGCCGTCGGCGCCCCGATCCTCGTCGGCGCCGTCCTGGTCAACGGGGACGGCACCACCACCAACTCGGTGATCGTGTGGGACGGCGCCGACGGACCGGGCGAACGCCACGACAAGCGGATCATCCAGCCGTTCGGTGAATACCTGCCGTACCGGGACTTCTTCCGACGGTTCTCGGAGTACGCCGACCAGGCCGGGAACTTCGTGCCCGGGGACGGCAACGGGGTCGTCCATGCCGCCGGCATCCCGTTCGGGGTCGCCACCTGCTACGAGGTGGCGTTCGACAGGGCCCTGACCCAGTCGGTACGCGCCGGCGCCCAGGTGATCGCCGTGCCCACCAACAATGCGACGTTCGGCGACACCGAGATGACGTACCAGCAGCTGGCGATGTCGCGGGTGCGGGCCGTCGAGCACCGCCGCGACGTGATCGTCGCCGCCACCAGCGGGGTGAGCGCGCTCGTCGCCGCCGACGGTGCAGTGACGCAACAGACACCGCTGTTCACCCCGGCCGCGCTCGTCGCGGAGATTCCGCTGCGTACCGGCACCACCCTCGCCACCCGGCTCGGCCCGATTCCCGAATATCTGCTGGCCATCGGGGCGGTCGGCGCGCTGATCGCCGCCGCGGTCCGGGCTCGACGCGCCTAACATGATGTAACGAACCCCGTAGCGAGCACGATCTAGCGTGTGGTGTGCACCACTCTTCGTCGAAGCGATCGAGAGGTGAAGTGGTGACAATTCCATCGAATCCGTTGGACGATCCCGACGGGGATTTCCTGGTGCTCGTGAACGAGGACTGTCAGCATTCGTTGTGGCCGGCTTTCGCCGATGTTCCCGCGGGCTGGTCCGTCGTGCACGGGCGGGCGTCGCGCCGTTCGTGTGTCTCCTACATCGAGACGAATTGGACGGATTTACGACCGCGGACATTGTTCGATGCGCGGGAACGCGATCCATCTCTCGACTGAGGGTTCAGGCTATTCGGACCCAAGGGTCAATTCTGCCCATCTACCAGGCCAAATGTCGATTCCCGATGGCTCGGAAACCGTCCGTTCGCGTTGGGGATCTTGATATGGTGTGGTCCCGATGAAACCCGGGCAATTCTGCTTTCAGGGGGCTTGTCAATGACGATGCGAGGATCTCGGGAACCGAATTTTCACGGTTCCGACACGACCGCCGATTCGGACGAAATAGTTTCACCCGACATTGCGCCGAACGACATTGCACCGAACGGCATTGTGCCGGCCGAGGCATTTCCACTGTCCTCGACGCAGCGGAGCATGTGGTTCGCGCAGCAACTCATGCCGGACGTGCCGATCTTCATCGCGCAGTACGTGGCGCTCCACGGCGACCTGGACCTCGGCCTGCTCGACCGGTGCGCGGTCACCGCGGCGCGGGAGTTCGGGTCGCCGCTGCTGCGACTGGTCGACGTCGACGGGGAGCCGTGGCAGTTGGTCGACCCGGACACGGACACGACGATCGATCATCTCGACCTGCGCGGCGAGGCCGACCCGACGGCGGCCGCGTACGCCTGGATGGAACGCGACTACTCGGCGCCCATCGACCTCACCCGAGACCGGTTGATCGACATGACGGTCATCCGGGTCGGCGAACGGGACTTCCTGTGGTACACGAGGATCCATCATGTCGCCCTCGACGGCTACAGCGGCCTGACGATCGCGAACCGGATCGCGGCCCTGTACACCGCCCACGTCGAGGGCCGTGACCCCGAACCTGTCCGGGCGCTCGACCTGCGGGACCTGCTCGACGTGGACCGCACGTACCGGACGTCGAGCAGATTCCAGGCCGACCGCGAGTACTGGGCCGACCACATCGCCGGCATCGAGGGCGGCTCCACCCTCGCCACCGGCGAGGGGCCCGCGGTCGCGGTCGGTCGGGTCGAGACGGCCCCGATGTCGGCGGCGACGATCGCCGCCCTCGACCACACCGACCGGCGCTACCAGGCGACCCCCGCCGCGGTGCTGATCGCGGCGTTCGCGTGCTATCTGGCCCGGATGACCGGGCGCACCGACGTACTGGTGGACATGCCGGTCTCGGCGCGCACCACCGCGCCGCTGCAACGTTCGGGCGGCATGCTCGTCAACGTGGCGCCGCTGCGGGCGACGGTCCTGCCGAACGACACGGTCGGGGACGTGATCGGACGCATCCAGCTCGAACTGATGGGTGCACTGCGGCACCAGCGGTGCAGCATCGAGGACATCCGCCGGGACGCCGGCCTGACCGGCGCCGCCCGCGGGCTGGCCGGACCGATGGCCAACGTCATGCTGTTCCGCCCGAAGATGACCCTCGGCACCCTCGAGGGCGAATACCACATCGTCACGTCCGGTCCGGTCGAGGACCTGGCGATCAACTTCTTCCAGAGCGGTAGCCCCACAACGACTTTCGTCGAGTTCCGAGCGAACCCGAACCGGTACACCGAGGTCGGGTTGCGCACCCACCACCGCCGGTTCGTCGAGCTGGTCGAGGAGTTCGTGGTCGCCGAACCGGACACCCCGATCGCCGACGTCCACACCGAGAGCGCCGTCGTCGGCGCCCAGGTGCTGCGCACCGCCGGGCAGCTCGAGTTCTGGTCCCGGGAACTCGACGGGCTGCCCGACATCCTGTCGCTGCCCGGTGACCGTCCCCGGCCGGCGCGGCGCACCGGCGGCGCAGGCCGGGTCGCGTTCCCGGTGCCCGCGGACACGCACCGGCGGCTCACGGATCTGGCCGCGGCCCGCGGCTGCACGGTGTTCTCCGCCGTCCACACCGTCCTGGCGTTGCTGCTGGCCCGGCTGAGCGACGTCGACGACGTCGCGATCGGCACCCCGGTCACCGGACGGGCCGCGACGGGCGAGTTCGTCAACACGCTCACGTTGCGCACCCGGATCACCGACGACGCCACCTTCGGCACACTGCTCACCGACGTGTGCGCCGTCGACCTGGCGGCGTTCCGGCACGCCGAGACCCCGTTCGCGCAGTTGGTGGAGGCACTCGGCCTCAGCCGGGTGAACGCGCATGCGCCGCTGTTCCAGGTGCTGCTCGAGTTCCCGGACAGTGCCACCACCCACCTCGACGACGATGTGCTCGTGTGCGCCGCCGGGACCGGACCGGATCTCGGGGCCCTCGACCTGCGGTTGACGGGCTGGGAACGGTTCACCGCGAGCGGTGAACCGGCCGGGCTGGACGCCGAGTTCACGTTCGCGACCGACCTGTTCGACGCCGTCACGATCGAGGATCTCGCCGACCGGTTCCGGCGGGTCCTGGACGCGGTCCTCGCCGACCCGGACCTCGCCGTCGCCGACGTCGACCTGCTCGGCGCCGACGAGCGCCGCGCGCTGGCCGGGGTGTGGGGTGGGGACGGCGAGCCGCCGGTCACGCTCGCCGGGTTGCTCGCGGCGGCCGCCGCCGACGACCCGGGGCGTCCGGCGTTGGTGTCCGACGGCCGGGAGGTGTCGTACCGGGACCTCGACGAGCAGTCGAACCGGATGGCGCGCATGCTGATCGCCCGCGGCGTCGGACCGGGCACGGTGGTGGCGTTGTCCCTGCCACGGTCGATCGACTCGGTGACCGGGGCATGGGCGGTCGCCAAGACCGGGGCCGCGTTCGTGCCCGTCGACCCCAACTATCCGGCCGACCGGATCACACACATGCTCACCGACTCGGGGACGGTACTGGCGTTGACCGTCACCGACCACACCGAGGCGGTCGCGGACACGGTGCCCACCCTGGTCCTCGACGCCCCCGGCTTCGCCGAGCAGGTGCGGCAGTGGCCGGCCGACCCGGTCCTCGACACCGACCGCACCGGGCCGGCCCGTCTCGACCAGGCCGCCTACCTGATCTACACGTCCGGGTCGACCGGCACCCCGAAGGGGGTGACCGTGACCCATCGGGGGCTGGCGAACCTGGCCGCCGACCAGCGCGACCGCTACCGGGTGGGTCCGGCGTCGAAGACCCTGCACTTCTCGTCGCCCAGTTTCGACGCGTCGATCCTCGAACTGATGCTCGCCGTCGGGGCGGCCGCCACGATGGTGATCGCGCCGCCCACCGTCTACGGCGGCGCCGAACTGACCGAACTGCTGCGCCGCGACCACGTCACGCACGCGTTCGTCACCCCGGCCGCGCTCGCATCGGTGGACCCGGCCCCGCTCACCGACCTCGAGTGCGTGATCACCGGTGGTGAGGCGTGCCCGCCGCACCTGGTGGAGCAGTGGGCGCCGCACGCCCGCATGTTCAACGCGTACGGGCCGACGGAGGCGACCGTGGTGGCGAGCGTGTCGACGCCGCTCGCCGTGGGGACGCCGGTGACGATCGGCAGCCCGCCGCGCGGGGTCGGCGCCCGCGTCCTGGACCGGCGGCTGCGTCCGGTGCCGGTCGGGGTGGCCGGCGAACTGTACGTGTACGGCGACGGACTGGCCCGCGGCTACCACGACCGGCCCGTCACCACCGCCGTACGGTTCGTCGCCGACCCGTACGGTGGCGGCGCGGCCCGCATGTACCGCACCGGCGACCTGGTCCGCTGGACCCGCCGCGGCCGGCTGGAATACGTGGGCCGCAGCGACTTCCAGGTCAAGATCCGCGGCTTCCGCATCGAACTCGGCGAGATCGAGGCCGCACTGCGGTCGCATCCGCGGGTCGGGTTCGCGCTCGCCGCCGGGCATCCCGGCCCGGCCGGTGACACCGTCCTCGTCGCGTACGTGCAGTCCGACGACGCGGTGCCCGCCGCGGACGTCGTCGACCACGTCGCCGGACTGCTGCCCGCGCACATGGTGCCGGCCGCCGTCGTCGTCCTCGACACGGTGCCGCTGACCCCGGCCGGGAAACTGGATCGGCGGGCGTTGCCGGAACCCCGGTTCGACACCGCCGCCGGCGAGTTCCTTCCACCCACCACCCCCGACGAGAAGAAGATCGCCGCCGTGTTCGCGGACCTGCTCGGCGTCGACCGGATCGGGGTCGACGACAGCTTCTTCGACCTGGGCGGCAACTCGCTGACCGCGACCCGGATCGTGGCCCGCATCAACGCGGTCCTCGGCACCGGGCTGGGGGTCCTCGACCTGTTCGAGGCGCCGACAGTGGCGGCGCTCGCGGCCCGGGTCGTCGCCGGCGGCGGCCGCGGAACCCGGCCGCCGCTGGTGCCGCGGCAGCCCGACGGCCCCGTCCCGGTGTCGGCGTCGCAGCAGCGGATGTGGTTCGTCAACCAGTTCACGCCCGCGTCCGCCGCCTACAACATTCCGATCGCGGTCCGCATGCGCGGCCCGCTGGACACCGCGGCGCTGCGTGCCGCCCTGACGGACGTGGTCACCCGGCACGCGAGCCTGCGGACGGTGTTCCCGAACACCGGCGACGGGCCGGTGCAGGTGGTGCACCCGGTCACCGACCTCTCCCGCGCCGCGTTCGACCCGACCCCGGTCGACGTCACCGCCGCCGACCTGCCGTCGCACACCGCCGCGTTCGCGGCGACCGGATTCGACGTCACCACCGACCTGCCGGTGCGGGCCCGGCTGTGGCGGCTCGCCCCGGACGAGCACGTCCTCGGCCTGGTCGTGAACCACATCGCCGCCGACGGGCTGTCGATGACACCGCTGGCCCGGGACGTGATGGTCGCCTACACCGCGCGCGCCGCCGGCGGCATCCCGGAGTGGACGCCGCTGCCGGTGCAGTACACCGACTACACGCTGTGGCAGCGGGACCTGCTCGGCGCCGAGGACGATCCGCACAGTCTCGCGCACCGGCAGCTCGCGTTCTGGCGGGCCGCGCTGGCCGGGGCGCCCGAGCTGCTCGAACTGCCCACCGACCGGCCGCGGCCGGCGCAGCAGTCGATGCGCGGCGCCGACGTCGACGTCACGATCGGGGCGCACCTGCACCGGCGGCTGCTCGACGTGGCCGCCGGCAACGAGGCCAGCCTGTTCATGGTGGTGCACGCCGGTCTGGCGGCACTGCTGGCCCGACTGTCCGGCACCACCGACATCGCGATCGGCTCCCCGGTGTCCGGGCGCGGCGACGCCGAACTCGACGACCTGATCGGCATGTTCGTCGGCACGGTCGTGCTGCGCACCCGGGTGGATCCGGCGGCGACGGTCACCGACCTGCTCACCGGCACCCGGGCCGCCGACCTGGCCGCACTCGACCACACCGACGTCCCGTTCGAGCGGCTCGTGGAGGTCCTCGACCCGGCCCGGTCGACCGCGTACTCGCCGCTGTTCCAGGTGATGCTGGTGCTGCAGGGCACCGACCAACAGCGGGGCCGCAACCGGTTCCGGCTGCCCGGCCTCGACGTCGAGGTCGGCGAGATCGACACCGGCACCGCGAAGTTCGACCTGCAGGTGATCCTCACCGAGACCGTCGACGAGGAGGGCCGCCCCGGCGGCATCGACGCCCGCTTCTCGTACGCCACCGACCTGTTCGACGCCGCCACGATCGTCTCGGTCGCGGACCGGTTCGTGCGGGTCCTCGAGGCGATCACCGTCGCCGCCACCGACCCGGCGGCCACCACCCGGGTCGGGGACATCGACGTCCTCGTCGACGGCGAGCGGGAACTGGTGCTGGGGGAGTGGAACGCCACCGAGCATCCGGTCCCGGCGACGACACTCGCCGGACTGTTCGACGTGCAGGCCGCCCGCACCCCGGACGCCGTCGCACTCACCTTCGGCGACGACACCGTCACCTACGGGCAGTTCGCGTCCCGGGTGCGCCGGCTCGCCCGGGAGTTGATCGCCCGCGGGGTGGGCCCCGAATCGCGGGTGGCGGTGGCGATGCGCCGCTCGGTCGACCTGCTCGTCGGCATCTACGCGGTGCTCGAGGCGGGTGGCGCGTACGTGCCGCTCGACCCGGACCATCCGGCGGCCCGCACCGCGTACGTGCTGGGCAGCGCGGAACCGGTGTGCGTGCTCACCACCGGCCGGGACCGCGGGTCGCTGCCCGCCGGTGTCGACGTGCTCGAGATCGACCGGCTCGACGTCTCCGGCCGCGCCGACGGACCGATCGACGCCGGGGAGCGTCGCGGCGTGCTGTCCGGCGCGAACGCCGCGTACGTCATCTACACGTCCGGCTCCACCGGCCGGCCCAAGGGGGTCGCGGTCGAGCATGCCGCGATCGTCAACCGGCTCGCCTGGATGCAGGACCGGTACCTGCTCACCGCATCGGACACGGTGGTGCAGAAGACGCCGGTGACGTTCGACGTGTCGGTGTGGGAACTGTTCTGGCCGTTGCAGACCGGGGCCCGGCTGGCGATCGCGGCCCCCGACGGGCACCGCGACCCCGACTACCTGGCGCGGCTGATCGAGGCCCGCGGTGTCACCGTCGCCCACTTCGTGCCGTCGATGCTGTCCGCGTTCGTCGCCGCCGCCGACCCCGCCCGGTGCGCGAGCCTGCGGACCGTGTTCTGCAGCGGTGAGGCACTGCCCCCGGCCACCGCGGCCGCGTTCACCCGGTTCGTCGGGGACGGCCCGGCCCTGCTGCACAACCTGTACGGGCCCACCGAGGCCGCCGTCGACGTCACCCACCACACGGTCACCGCCGCCGACACCGCGACGGTGCCGATCGGGGCGCCGGTGTGGAACACAGCACTGTACGTCCTCGACGCCCGGCTGCATCCGGTGCCGATCGGGGTGCCCGGCGAGCTGTACCTGTCCGGGGTGCAGCTGGCCCGCGGCTACGTCGGCCGCCCCGACCTGACCGCCGACCGGTTCGTCGCCGACCCGCACGCCGCCGGGGCCCGCATGTACCGCACCGGGGACGTGGTCCGCCGCCGCGCCGACGGGGAACTCGAATACCTGGGCCGCAGCGACTTCCAGGTCAAGCTGCGCGGCCTGCGCATCGAACTCGGCGAGATCGAATCCGCGCTGCTCGCGGCGCCCACCGTCGGGCAGGCCGTCGTGGTGGTCCGCGACGACGACGTCGTCGGCCAGTCCCTGATCGGGTACGTGATCGCCGAACCGGGCGCCGACGTCGATCCGACGGCGCTGCGGGAACGGGTGGCGGCGACGCTGCCCGCCTACATGGTGCCGGCGCAGATCCTGGTCCTGGACGCGTTCCCGCTCGGCGCCACCGGCAAACTCGACCGCCGGGCACTGCCGGCACCCGAATTCACCGCCGCCGGAACAGAATTCGTCGCCCCCCGCAACCCGGTCGAGGAAATCCTGGCGGCCACGTTCGCCGAACTGGTGGCCGCCGACCGGGTCGGCGTGTACGACGACTTCTTCGCACTCGGCGGCAACTCGCTGACCGCGACCCGGCTCGTCGCGCGGATCGACGCGGCCCTCGACACCACGCTCGGGCTGCGGGAGGTCTTCGACGCCCCCACCGTCGCCGGGCTCGCGGCGCGGATCGAGGCGTCCGGGGTCCGCGGCGCCGACCGGCCGCCGCTCGAGGCGGGGGACCGCCCGGCGGTCGTGCCGGTGTCGCTGGCGCAGAAACGGATGTGGTTCGTCAACCAGTTCGACACCGACTCGGCCGCCTACAACGTGGTGCTGCCGGTACGCCTCGACGGTGATCTCGACGTGCCGGCGCTGCGGGCCGCGCTCACCGACGTCCTCGACCGGCACGAGTCGCTGCGCACGATGTTCCCGATGGTCGACGGCGACCCCACCCAGGTGGTGCTGCCGGCGTCCGCGGTCGCCCCGGACCTGGAGCCGGTGCCGGCCCTCGACACCGAGGTGACCGCGACGATCACTGCGTTCGCGGGCCGCGGCTTCGACGTGACCGTCGCCCCGCCGATCCGGTCGCTGCTGCTGCGCACCGGACGCGACCGGCACGTCCTGGTGATCGTGGTCCACCACATCTGCGCCGACGGATTCTCCCTCGCCCCGCTCGCACGGGACGTGATGACCGCGTACGTCGCCCGCACCGAGGGCTCCGCCCCGGCGTGGACGCCGCTGCCGGTGCAGTACCCCGACTACGCACTGTGGCAGCAGCGGGCACTCGGCGACACCACCGACCCGGACAGTGTGCTGGCCACCCAACTCGACTTCTGGGGCGTCACCCTCGACGGGCTGCCCGAGGTCCTCGACCTGCCCACCGACCGGCCGCGGCCGGCGCAGCGGACGATGCGCGGCGCCGTCCACGGCTTCCGCATCGCCCCGGACACCCACCGGCGGCTCACCGCACTCGCCCGGGACCGCCGCGCCACGGTGTTCATGGCCGTGCACACGGCACTGGCGGTGCTGCTCGCCCGGCTCGCCGGCACCGACGACGTCGCGATCGGCACCCCCATCGCCGGCCGCGGCGGCGCCACCCTCGACGACCTGGTCGGGATGTTCGTCAACACGCTGGTGCTGCGCACCCGTCCGGACCCGGCGACCCCGTTCACCGACCTGCTCGACACGGTCCGCACCGACGACCTCGACGCGTTCGCGCACGCCGACCTGCCGTTCGAGCGGCTCGTCGACGCGCTCGCCCCGGAACGCTCCACCGCGCACTCGCCGCTGTTCCAGGTGATGCTCGAATTCCGCAACCTCGACCGGCCGCGACTCGAACTGCCCGGGCTGACCGTGTCGGTCGTCGACACGGCCACCGCCACCACCAACTTCGATCTGCAACTGGCCCTCACCGAGGAGTTCACCGACCGCGGGCAGCCGACCGGGATCACCGCCGAATTCACCTATGCCACCGACCTGTTCGACCCGGCGACCGTCGCCCGGCTCGCCGACCGGTTCACCGCGGTCCTGGCCGCGGTCACCGCCGACCCGGGGATCGCGGTCGGCGACATCGACCTGCTCACCGCCGGTGAACACGACGACCTGGCCCCCGTCGTCGGGGGCGGTGCGGTCCCGGCCCGCACCCTGGCGGACCTGCTCGCCGCGGCCACGGCCGCGAACCCGGACGGGGCCGCCGTCGTATACGAGAACGACGCAGATGTCATGGGCGGCACCGCCGCCGTCACCTATCGGGATCTCGACGCCCGCTCCGACCGGCTCGCCCGACTGCTCCTCGAACGCGGTGTCGGCCCCGAGGACGTCGTCGCCCTCGCACTGGCCCGGTCGATCGACTCGGTGACCGCGCTGTGGGCGGTCGCCAAGACCGGGGCCGCGTTCGTGCCCGTGGACCCCAACTATCCGGCCGACCGGATCGCGCACATGCTCACCGACTCCGGGGCCGTCGTGGGCGTCACCGCCGCCGCCCACCACGACACGCTGCCCACCGGCACCGACTGGATCGTCGTCGACGACCCCGCCACCCGCACCCGGGTGACGCAGCAGCCGGCCCGCCCGGTCACCGACCGCGAGCGGGTACGTCCGCTGCGCCTGGACGACCCCGCCTACCTGATCTACACGTCCGGGTCGACCGGTGTCCCCAAGGGGGTCGTCGTCTCGCACCGCGGGCTGGCGAACTTCGCCGTCGAACAGCGCACCCGCTACGGGATCACCGCGACGTCGAAGACCCTGCACTTCTCGTCACCGAGTTTCGACGCGTCGATCCTCGAACTGCTCCTCGCGATCGGGGCCGGCGCCACCATGGTGATCGCCCCGCCGACCGTCCTCGGCGGCGACGACCTGCGGCAGATCCTCCACGGGCACGCCGTCACCCACGCGTTCGTCACCCCCGCCGCGCTGGCCTCCGTCGACGCGGCCGGACTCACCGACCTCGACTGCGTCATCACCGGCGGTGAGGCGTGCCCGCCGGAACTGGTGGCGCAGTGGGCGCCGGGACGGCGGATGTTCAACGCGTACGGGCCCACCGAGGCGACCGTGGTGGCCGCCGTCAGCGACCCGCTCGCGGTCGGGGCGCCGGTGACGATCGGCCGGCCGCCGCGCGGCACGTCGCTGGTGGTCCTCGACGCCCGCCTGCACCCGGTCCCGGCCGGGGTGCCCGGCGAACTGTACATCCTCGGTGGCGGTCTGGCCCGCGGCTACCACCACCGTCCCGCCACCACCGCCGACCGGTTCGTCGCGGCCCCGTTCGGGGCGCCCGGCACCCGCATGTACCGCACCGGCGACCTGGTCCGCTGGAACACCGACGGACAGCTGGAGTACCTGGGCCGCACCGACTTCCAGGTCAAGATCCGCGGCTTCCGCATCGAGCTCGGCGAGATCGAGTCGGCGCTGCGCCGGCATCCCGGTGTCGGGGCGGCGGTCGTCGCCGTCGACGGGTCCGGTCCGGCGAGCCGGCTGGTCGGCTACGTCGTCCCCCGCGAGACCACCCCGGTCGCCGCACTGGATCCGGCGGAGATCACCGCGTTCGTCGCCGGATTCCTGACGTCGTACATGGTGCCGTCGGCGGTGACGGTCCTGGGTGCGTTGCCGCTCGGCCCGGCCGGCAAACTCGACCGCCGCGCCCTGCCGGCCCCGGACTTCGGGGCGCGGGCGGGGACCGGGCGGGCGCCGGGCAGCGAACGGGAACGCCTCCTCGCCGACCTGTTCGCGGAGGTCCTCGGCCTCGACGCCGTCGGCGTGGACGAGTCGTTCTTCGCGCTCGGCGGCGACTCCATCATGTCGATCCAGTTGGTGTCCCGGGCCAAGACGGCGGGCCTGCGGTTCACCCCACGGGACGTGTTCGACCACAAGACGGTCGCCGCCGTCGCCGCGGCCGCGGTGTCCGACGCCGAGGCGATCACCCTCGACGAGTTGCCCGGCGGCGGGGTCGGGGAGATGCCGCTGCTGCCGGTGGCGCACTGGCTCCTCGGCCGCGGTGGCCGGCACGACCGGTTCTCGCAGTCGGCGCTGCTCACCGCCCCCGACGGCCTCGACGACGCGCACCTCGCCGGCGCCGTGCAGGCCGTCCTCGACCGGCACGACATGCTGCGGGCCCGGCTCGCCGCCGACGGGCAGGCGATGATCGCGGCCCCGACCGGCAGCGTGTACGCGGAGACTCTGATCCACCGGGTCCCGGTCGACACCGCCCCCGGCAGCACCGGGTTCGCCGACACGGTCCGCGCCGAACTGGACGCCGCGATGTCCCGGCTCGACCCGGCGGCGGGGGAGATGCTGCAGGTGGTGTGGCTCGACCCCGTCGACGGCACCGCCGGCCGACTGCTGCTCGTGGTGCATCACCTCGTCGTCGACGGGGTGTCGTGGCGGATCCTGGTGCCCGACCTGGCGACCGCGTGGACCCGGCTCGTCGCCGGGCAGACCCCGGATCTGCCGCCGGTCGGCACGTCGATGCGCCGCTGGAGCCACGGGCTGGCCGATGCCGCGGCGGCCCGCCGCGACCAACTCGCACAGTGGCAGACGGTGCTCACCGGGGACGATCCGCTGCTCGGCCGCCGGGCCCTGGACCCGGTCGTCGACGTCGCCGCCACCGTCGACACCGTCACCGTCGAGGTGTCCCCGGACGTCACCGAGGCGCTGCTGACCACCGTCCCCGACGCCTTCCACGGGTCGGTGGGCGACGGACTGCTCACCGCGTTGGCGCTCGCGCTGGTGCGGTGGCGTCGGGAGCGCGGCACCGACCCGGCCCTCGCGGACACCCTGGTCACCCTCGAGGGACACGGCCGCGAGGACCGGATGCTGCCCGGTGCCGACCTGGCCCGCACCGTCGGCTGGTTCACCACCCTGTACCCGGTCCGACTGGACCTGACCGGCATCGACGTCGACGACGCGTTCACCGGCGGCCGTGGCGCCGGTGCGGCGGTCAAGGCGATCAAGGAGCAGTTGCTGGCCGTGCCCGGGCACGGCATCGGCTACGGCATGCTCCGCCACCTCGACCCCGACAGCGGGTCCGTGCTGGCGGCGCTGCCGGCCCCGCAGATCGCCTTCAACTATCTGGGCCGGCTCACCGCCGCCGTCCCCGACACCGCCCGCGGCGCCGCCTGGGTGCCCACCGACGACGTCGACCTGGACGTGCTGCAGGATCCGGACCGGCCGGTGGCGTCCGCTCTCGACGTCAACGCCGTCACCACCGACGGCGTCGACGGCCCCCGGATCCGCGCCACCTGGGGGTTCCCGACCGGGGTCCTGGGTGCCGACGACGTCCGCGCGCTCGCCGACCTGTGGCGGGATGCGCTGATCGCGTTGGCCCGGCACGCCGCCGGACCGGACGCGGGCGGGCTCACCCCGTCCGACCTGGATCTGGTGGCGCTCGGCCAGCCGGAGATCGACGCTCTCGAGCAGCGGTTCCCGCGGCTGACGGACGTGTGGTCGCTGTCCCCGCTGCAGCAGGGCCTGCTGTTCCACGCGCTGTACGCCGACCGGTCCGTCGACGCGTATCTGGTGCAGATGATGCTCGACGTGTCCGGGACGGACCCGGCCCGGCTGCGGGCGGCGGGGCAGGCGATGCTCGACCGGCACCCGAACCTGCGGGCGGCGTTCGTGCACACCGCCGACGGCGCCGCCGTGCAGGTGATCGAGGACGCGGTGCCGTTGCCGTGGACCGAGATCGACCTGTCCGAACTCGACGCACCCGACCGGGAGGCCGCACTGGCCCGCGTCGTCGCCGACGACCGGGACCGCCGCTTCGATCCGGCGCACGCCCCGCTGATCCGGTTCCTGCTGATCCGCACCGGGCCGGACGAGCACCGCCTGGTGCTCACCAACCACCACATCCTGCTCGACGGCTGGTCGACGCCGCTGCTGATGCAGGAGCTGCTGGCCCTGTACGCGGCCGGCGGGGCCGCGGCGGGGCTGCCGCCGGTGCACCCGTACCGCGACTACCTGTCGTGGATCGCCGGGCAGGACCCGGACCGGTCGCTGCAGGCGTGGACGGAGGCGTTGACCGGGCTCGACGAGCCGACCCTGCTGGCCCCGCCGGACCGGGCCCGCGAGCAGACCACGATGCCCGACGAGGTGCGGACGGCGCTGGAGCCGGCGGTGACCGCCCGGCTGGCCGCGCTCGGCCGGGACCGCGGCGTCACCCTCAACACGATGGTGCAGGTGGCGTGGGCGGTCGTCGTCGGCGCGGTGACCGGCCGGGACGACGTCGTGTTCGGGGCGACCGTGTCGGGTCGGCCCCCGCACATTCCCGGGATCGAGTCGATGATCGGCCTGTTCATCAACACGCTGCCGGTGCGGGTGCGGATCGAGCCGGGCACCCCGCTGACGGATCTGCTCGAGCGGGTCCAGCACGAGCAGGCGTCCCTGCTCGACCACCACCATGTGAGCCTGACCCGGATCCAGGACGCGGTCGGGCCGGTACTGGCGTTCGACACCCTGACGGTGTTCGAGTCGTATCCGGTCGACCCGGAGGCCGCGCGCGGCGCCGACATCGCCGGGCTGCGGGTGCAGCGGATCCACGACAGCGCCGACGCCGCCCACTACCCGCTCACGCTCGTCGCGAACGCCGACGACCGGCTGCGGATGAAACTGAAGTATCTGCCGGACCTGTTCGACACGGACCGTGCCGCAGCCCTCCTCGACCGGGTCGCCGCCGTGCTGACCACCATGGCCGACGATCCGGGCCGGCCGCCGGCGCGGCTGCAGCTGCTCACCGACGCCGAGCAGGCGCAGCTGGTGCCGTTGCGGGGCCGACCGGGTATCGCACCGTGCACCCTCGCGCAGCTCGTCACCGACGCCGCCGCCCGGAACCCGGAGGCGATCGCGCTCGTCGCCGGCGACACCGAGATCACCTACCGGGACCTCGACGAGCACACCAACCGGCTCGCCCGACTCCTCATCGACGCCGGGGTCGGGCCGGAATCCGCGGTCGTCCTCGGCATGCCGCGGTCGATCGCATCGGTGACGGCGGTGTGGGCGGTCGCGAAGGCCGGTGGCGCGTTCGTGCCGGTGGACCCGAACTATCCGCCGGACCGGGTCGCGTTCATGATCGACGACTCGTCGGCGACCGTCGGGTTGACCGTCGCCGACGCCGTCGGCACACTCCCGGGCCGCGTCGACTGGACCGTCCTCGACGACCCGGACCTGGTCTCCCGCTGCGCCCGCTACTCGGCGGCCCCGGTCACCGACGCGGACCGGCGGGCCCCCCTGGACCTGCGGCATCCCGCCTACATGATCTACACGTCCGGCACCACCGGCCGGCCCAAGGGGGTCGTCATCACCCAGGCCGGGCTGGCGGACCTGGCACACGAATGCCGCACCCACCTGGCGGTGCAGCCGACGTCGCGGACCCTGCACTTCTCGACCCCGAGTTTCGATGCCGCCGTCCTCGACTTCATGATCGCGTTCGGGGCGGGCGCCACGATGGTCGTCGCCCCCACCGACATCTACGGCGGCGACGAACTGACCCGGCTGCTGCGGGACCGGCACGTCACCCACGCGTGGATCACCGCGGCGGCCGCCGCCACCATCGACCCGACCGGCCTCGACGAACTCACCGACGTGGTCACCGGCGGTGAAGCGGTGCCCCCCGAGACGGTCGCCCGGTGGGCACCGGGACGGCGCCTGTTCAACGGGTACGGGCCCACCGAGAGCACTGTGCTCACCAACGTCAGCCCGCCGCTGGTGCCGGGGCAGCCGATCGTGATCGGCGCCCCCATCACCGGGGAGACCGAACTGGTCCTCGACGCGAGCCTGCGGCCCGTCCCGGCCGGGGTGGCCGGCGAACTGTACATCGCCGGGCCGGGCCTGGCCCGCGGCTACCATCGGCGCCCCGAGCTGACCGCGGAGCGGTTCGTGGCGAACCCGTACGCGGGTCCCGGCGCCCGCATGTACCGCACCGGCGACATCGTGCGGGTCTCCGAGACGGGTCCCGGCGATCGTGTCCTCGAATACGTCGGCCGCGCCGACTTCCAGGTCAAACTGCGTGGTTTCCGCATCGAACTCGGCGACGTCGATGCCGCGTTCGGGGACCGGACGGACATCCGGTTCGCGGTCACCGTCGGCCGTCCCGGCCCGACGGGGGAGACCGCACTGGTGACGTACGTGCTGCCCGCCGACGGCGCCCACCCGGAGCCGGGAGAACTACGGGACTACGTCGCACAGCGGCTCCCGGCGCCGATGGTGCCGTCGAGCATCATGATCTTGGACGAGTTGCCGCTCACCCCGATCGGGAAACTCGACCGTCGGGCACTGCCGGATCCGGAGTTCCTGCCGTCGGCGGCCGCGTTCCGGCCGGCGTCCACCCCGACCGAGCAGGCGATCGTCGACGTGATCGGCGAGGTCCTCGGGCTGGAACGGGTCGGGGTCGACGACAGCTTCTTCGACCTGGGCGGCAACTCGCTGATCGCGACCCGGGTGATCGCCCGCCTCTCCACCGCACTCGGGGTGGAACTCGAGGTGCGGGCCCTGTTCGAGGCGCCCACCGCCCACGAACTGGCTCGCTGGATCGAGCGTGAACACGTCACCGAGACGACCCGGCCGCCGCTGACCCGGCGGGACCGCCCCGCCCGGATCCCGCTGTCGCTGGCGCAGCAGCGGATGTGGTTCATCAACCAGTACGACACCGCCTCGGCGGCCTACAACATTCCCCTCGCCGTCCGGCTCTCCGGCGACCTCGACGTCGCCGCCCTGCGTGCCGCCGTCACCGACGTCCGGGACCGGCACGAGTCGCTGCGCACCTACTTCCCGGCCTCGACGACGGCGGGGCCGTCCGGGGTCACAGGGGCGGGGCATCCCGAGCAGGTGATCGTCCCCGCCGACACGCTGCCGGCGACGACCGTCGAGGACGTGCCGCCCGGCCGGGTTCCGGACCGGATCGCGGACCTGATCGAATGCGGCTTCGACGTGACCGCGGCCGTCCCGGTACGTACCCGTCTGCTGCGGGTCGGTCCCACCGAACACGTCCTGGTGCTGGTGGTGCACCACATCTGCGCCGACGGTTTCTCGATGGCGCCGCTCGCCGCGGACGTGATGACCGCGTACACCGCCCGCACCGGCGGGCACGTCCCGCAGTGGGCGCCGCTGCCGGTGCAGTACGCCGACTACACGCTGTGGCAGCGGGACGTCCTCGGTGACGAGGACGATCCGGGGTCGCTGCTGTCCCGGCAGCTGGCGTTCTGGACGGACGCGCTGGCCGGGCTGCCGGACGCGTTGGCGTTGCCGACGGACCGGCCGCGGCCGGCGCAGCAGAGTTTCGCCGGCGACCGGGTGCACTTCGAGATCCCCGCCGACGTGCACCGGGCACTGAGCGATCTGGCCCGCAGGGAGGGCGCGACGATGTTCATGGCCGCGCACGCGGCGCTGGCGGTGTTGTTGTCCCGGCTCGCCGGCGCCGACGACATCGCGATCGGCACCCCGATCGCGGGCCGCGGCGAGGCCGACCTCGACGGCCTGGTCGGCATGTTCGTGGGCACCCTGGTGTTGCGTACCCGGGTGGAGGCGTCCGCCGCGTTCACCGAGGTGCTCGCGCAGGCCCGGGCCTTCGACCTGGCCGCGTTCGGGCATGCGGATCTGCCGTTCGAGCGGCTCGTCGACGTCCTCGCACCGGAACGGTCCACCGCGCATTCACCGCTGTTCCAGGTGCTGCTCGAGTTCCAGAACAACGAGGTGCCGCGGCTGGAGTTGCCCCGGTTGACCGTCGACCCGGTCACCGCGGATCTGGCGGTCGCCAAGTTCGATCTGCAGCTCACCCTCGCCGAACGCCGCGACGAGCACGGGGTGCCCGCCGGGATCGACGCCGCGTTCACGTATGCGACGGACCTGTTCGACGCGGGCACCGTCGCGACTCTCGGGGAACGGCTGGTGCGGTTGCTGACCGCGCTCACCGCCGCCCCGGCGGACCCGGTCGGGGACGCGGAGATCACCACCGCCGCCGAACGGGACACCGTCGTCCACGACTGGAACTCCCCGGGCCGGCGGGCCCCCGAGTCCACCCTCTCCGACCGGCTGGCCGCCTCGATCGACCGGTACGCCGACGCCGGTGCCGTCACCTTCGAGGGCGAGACGATCACCTACGCGGAACTCGGGGCCCGCACCCACCGGCTGGCCCGGCACCTGATCGATGCCGGGGCCCGGCCGGGCACCCTGGTCGCGGTCGCGTTGCCGCGGTCGATCGACCTCGTCGTCGCGTTGCTCGCCGTCGTCGAGGCCGGGGCCGGGTATCTGCCGCTGGACGTGACGTATCCGGCGGACCGGCTGGCGTACATGCTCGGCGACGCCGCCCCGGTGTGCGTGCTCACCACGGTCGCCGACGCCGACGCGATCCCGCCGACCCCGGCCCCGATCGTCCGGCTCGACGCCGACGACGTGGTCGCCGCGGTCGCCGCCCGTTCCGGACACCCGATCACCGACACCGACCGGACCGCGTCGCTGCACCCCGACGACCTCGCGTACGTCATCTACACGTCCGGGTCCACCGGACGCCCCAAGGGCGTGCAGGTCACCCACCGCAACGTCGCGACCCTGTTCGCGAACACCACCGACCAGTTCGGGTTCGACGACACGGACGTGTGGACGATGTTCCACTCGTACGCGTTCGACTTCTCGGTGTGGGAACTGTGGGGTCCACTGCTCCACGGCGGCCGGCTCGTCGTCGTCGACTACTACACCGCCCGCTCCCCGGAAATGTTCCTGGACCTGCTGCGGAGCGAACAGGTGACGGTCCTGAACCAGACGCCGACCGCGTTCTACCAGCTCGCCGAGGCGGACCGGCTGGCACCCGACACCGGTGTCGAGCCGCTGCACCTGCGGTACGTGATCTTCGGTGGGGAGGCCCTCGACCTGGGGCAGCTGGCCCGCTGGTACGCCCGCCGCGGCGACCGGGTGCCGCGGCTGGTGAACATGTACGGCATCACCGAGACCTGCGTGCACGTCACCCGCCTCGAACTCGACCGGGCGTTCGCGGCGGCCGCGAACGCCAGCGTCGTCGGCCGCGCCGTCGACGGGCTGTCGGTGCGGGTCCTCGACACCCGACTGCATCCGGTGCCGCCGGGGGTGACCGGGGAGATGTACGTCTCCGGTGACCAGCTCACCCGCGGCTACCTGGGTCGGGCCGCCCTCACGTCGGGCCGGTTCGTCGCCGACCCGGGCTCGACCACCGGCGGACGCATGTACCGCACCGGCGACCTGGCCCGCTGGAACACCGCCGGGCAGTTGGAGTATCTGGGCCGCAGCGATTTCCAGGTGAAGATCCGCGGCTTCCGCATCGAGCTCGGCGAGATCGAGTCGGCGCTGCTCGCGGTGCCCGGGATCGCGCAGGCCGTGGTCACCGTGCACGCCGGCGACGGCGGCCCGGATCGGCTCGTCGGCTACGTCGTCGGGGAGCAGGGCGCCGACACCCCCGACCCGCGGCAGGTTCTCGACCACGTCGCCGGGGAGTTGACGTCGTACATGGTGCCGGCGGCGCTGGTGGTCCTCGACGTCCTGCCGCTCACCGCGAACGGCAAACTCGACCGCCGCGCCCTGCCCGAACCCGATTTCGGGGTCCGGGCCACCGAGTCCCGTGCCCCGCAGTCCGACACCGAACGGGTTCTCGCCGGACTGTTCGCGGAGGTCCTCGGCCTCGACACGGTCGGCATGGAGGATTCGTTCTTCGCGCTCGGCGGCGACTCCATCATGTCGATCCAACTGGTGTCCCGCGCCAAGACGGCGGGCCTGACCCTGACCCCGCGAGACGTGTTCGACCAGCGCAGCGTCGCCGGTCTCGCGCAGGTCGCGGACGCGGCCGCCACGCAGCCGGCCGTGGTGCTCGCGGAACTGCCCGGCGGCGGGGTCGGCGACTTCCCGGCCGGCCCGATCGTGCGGTGGCTGCTCGACCGCGGCGGCCCGGTACGCCGCTACACGCAGACCGCGCTGCTCACCCTGCCGGCCGGGGCGGACGCCGACCGGCTCACCCGCACCCTGCAGGCCGTGATCGACCGGCACGACATGCTCCGCGCCCGCCTCGACGTCGACCGCGACGACAGCGGCGGTGACGGCGATCCGATCGTCACGGTCCGCCCGGCCGGGACGGTCTCCGCCGCGGACCTGTTCACCCGCGTCCCCGTCGCCGCCGTCACCGGCCCGGAGTTCGACGCCGCCGCGCAGACCGCCCTCGACGCCGCCGCCGACCGGCTCGACCCGGTCGCCGGGACCGTGCTGCAGGCGGTGTGGTTCGACCCCGGTACCGGCCCGGACGCCCCGGCCGGCCGGCTGCTGCTGGTGCTGCACCATCTCGTCGTCGACGGGGTGTCGTGGCGGATCCTGGTGCCCGACCTGGCGGACGCCTGGTCCCAGGTGTCCGAGGACCGGGTGGTCGACCTGCCGCCGGCCGGGACGTCGATGCGCCGCTGGGCGCACGGCCTCACCGAGGTCGCGACCGCCGCGGCCGGGGACGTCGACCGGTGGCGCGGCACCCTCACCACCGCCGACCCGCTGCTCGGGGCGCGGGTCCTGGACCCGGCGTCCGACGTCACCGGCACCGTCGACAAGGTGACCGTCGAGTTGCCCGCCGACATCACCGACATCCTGCTCACCGCCGTCCCGCGCGCCTTCCACGGCTCGGTCGCCGACGGGCTGCTCGCGGCCCTCGCGGTCGCCGTCACCCGCTGGCGCCGCACCCGCGGCCTGGACGCGCCCGCCACCCTCGTCTCCCTCGAAGGGCACGGCCGCGAGGACCGGGTGCTGCCGGGCGCCGACCTGGCCCGCACCGTCGGCTGGTTCACCACGATCTTCCCGGTCCGGTTGGACCTGTCCGGGATCGACGTCGACGACGTGTTCGCGGCCGGTCCGGCCGCCGGGGCCGCGATCAAGGCCGTCAAGGAACAGTTGCTGGCCGTCCCGGACCACGGCATCGGCTACGGGCTGTTGCGCTACCTGAACCCGGAGACCGCGCCGCTGCTGGCGCCGCTGCCGACCCCGCAGATCAGCTTCAACTACCTGGGCCGGCTCGGCGGTACCGGCGAGCCCGGTGCGGATGTCGCATGGCTGCCGGTCACCGACACCGACCTCGACGACAGCCCCGCCGCCGACCTGCCCGCCGCCCACGTCCTCGACGTCAACGCGATGGTCACCGACAGCGGTGACGGGCCGCGGCTGCGGGCGACGTGGACGTACCCGCGGGGGGTCCTCGCCGGGATCGACGCCGGGGAACTCGCCGACCTGTGGGTGCGGGCGCTGACCGCCCTGGCCCGGCACACCACCGCCCCCGACGCGGGCGGGCTGACCCCGTCCGATCTGGATCTGGTGGTCCTCGACCAGTCCGCTGTGGACGCCCTCGAGGACCGCTACCCGCAGCTGACCGACGTGTGGTCGCTGTCGCCGCTGCAGACCGGGCTGCACTTCCACGCCGTGTACGCCGACACGGCCGCCGACGCCTACCTGGTGCAGTTGACGCTGCACCTCGGGGGCGCCGTCGACGCCGACCGGCTGCACCGGGCCGGGCAGGCCCTGCTGGACCGGCATCCGAACCTGCGGGCCGGGTTCGTGCGCGCCGACGGCGTCGACGGACCCGTCGTGCAGGTGATCCCGGCCCGCGCCGAACTGCCGTGGACGGTCGTGGACCTGTCCGGGTCGGACCCGGACACTCGCGGCGCCCGCTACCGCGACCTGGTGGCCGCCGACCGGCTCACCCGCTTCGATCTCGCGGTGCCGCCCGCGATCCGGATGACTCTCGTCGACCTCGGCGACGACGGGCACCGGCTGATCGTGACCAACCATCACATCCTGCTCGACGGCTGGTCGACGCCACTGGTGCTGCGGGATCTGCTGACCCTGTACGCCACCGACGGCGACGCGACGATCCTGCCGCGGGTCCACTCCTACCGCGACTATCTGGCGTGGATGGCCCGCCAGGACACGGCCGTCTCCACCGCCGCGTGGCGGCGGGCCCTGACCGGTCTCGAGGAGCCGAGCCTGCTGGCCCCGACCGGCGGTATCGCGGAGACCGCCGACGGCACCGACGAGTACGAGACGACGTTGACGGTGACGCAGACCGCGGCGCTGCGCGCCCTGGTCCGGGACCGCGGCATCACCCTCAACACCGTCGTGCAGGCGGCATGGGCGATCGTCCTGGGCGCGCACACCGCCCGCACCGACGTCCTGTTCGGTGGCACCGTGTCGGGCCGGCCCCCACAGATTCCCGGCATCGAATCGATGGTGGGCCTGTTCATCAACACGTTGCCGGTGCGGGTGACCCTCGATGCCACCGAGACGCTCGGGGGGTTGCTCGACCGGATCCAACGCGAGCAGGCCGCCCTCCTCGACCACCACTATCTGGGGCTGCCGGACATCCAGCGGGCGACCGGTCCGGCGGTCGTGTTCGACACGTTGACGGTGTTCGAGTCGTATCCGGTGGACCGGGATGCGCTCACCGCCGACACCGACATCGCCGGGATGACCGTCACCGGCATCGACGGCCGTGACGCCACCCACTACCCGCTGGCGCTGGTCGCGTCGGTGGGGGAGACGCTGAACCTGAAGTTCGAGTACCTGCCCGACCGGTTCGCCCCCGACACCGTCGCCGCCCTCGCCACCCGGGTCGCCGTCGTCCTGGACGGGCTGGCCGCCGACCCGGACCGGCTGCTGTCGCAGCTGGAACTGCTCACCGACACCGAACGGCGGGATCTGGCCCCGGTCCTCGGGGAGTCGGGCGGGTCGAGCCGCACCCTGGCGGACATCTTCGCCGATGCCGCCGCCCTCGACCCGGACGCGGTCGCGCTGGTCTTCGCGGGTCGGCAGGTCACCTACCGGGAACTCGACACCCGTTCCTCCCGCATCGCCCGTGTCCTCATCGACCAGGGTGTCGGCCCGGAATCGTATGTGGCACTCGGCATTCCACGGTCCATCGAGTCGGTGCTCGCGGTGTGGGCGGTCGCCAAGACCGGGGCCGCGTTCGTGCCGATCGACCCGAACTATCCACTCGAGCGGATCGAGTACATGCTCGCCGACTCCGGGGCCGGACTCGGGTTGACCGTCGCCGCGCACCGGCACCGGCTGCCGACCGCCGCGCACTGGCTCACCCTCGACGACGACGAGTTCACCGCCGCGTGCACCGCCCGCGGCGACGGCCCGGTCACCGACCTCGACCGCACCGCCCCGCTCGGCCTGCACCACGCCGCGTACGTCGTCTACACCTCCGGGTCCACCGGACGCCCGAAGGGGGTCGTCGTCACCCACCGCGGCCTCGACAACTTCGCCCTCGACCAGCAGGAACGGTTCGGGGCGACGGCGGCGTCGCGGACCCTGCACTTCGCGACCCCCAGCTTCGACGGCGCCGTGTTCGAGTACCTGCAGGCGTTCGGGGTGGGCGCGACGATGGTGATCGCCGAACCGTCCGTGGTCGGCGGCGGCGACCTCGCCCGGCTCATCGCCGACGAGCACGTCACCCACGCATTCGTCACCACCGCCGGCCTCGCCACCGTCGACCCCACCGGCCTCGACGAGTTCACCCACGTCGCGTTCGGCGGCGAGGCCTGCCCGCCGGACCTGGTGCCCCGGTGGGCGCCGGGCCGGCAGTTGTACAACGCGTACGGCCCCACCGAGACCACGATCATGACCAACATCTCCGACCCGATGACCGTCGGGGACCCCATCACGATCGGCGGCCCGATCCGCGGTGTCGGCGAACTCGTCCTCGACACCCGGCTGCAACCGGTCCCGGTCGGGGTACCCGGCGAGCTGTACATCACCGGACTCGGGTTGGCCCGCGGCTACCACCGCCGTCCCGGCCTGTCCGCGGAACGGTTCGTCGCCAACCCGTTCGGCAAACCGGGTGAGCGCATGTACCGCACCGGTGATCTGGTGCGCTGGACGAAACGCGGAACCACGTTCTCGATCGACTACGTGGGCCGCACCGACTTCCAGGTGAAGGTCCGCGGGTTCCGCATCGAACTCGGCGAGATCGACACCGCCCTCACGGCCGATCCGACCGTGCGCTTCGCGGTCACCCTCGGGGTGCCCGGCCCGGCCGGGGACACCGTCCTCGCCTCCTACGTGGTCCCGGCCGCCGGCACGGTCGCCGACCCGGCCGCCCTCACCGCGCACCTGTCCACACATCTGCCGGCGCACATGGTGCCGTCGGCGATCACCGTCCTGGGCGAGATCCCGCTCACCCCGGTCGGCAAACTCGACCGGGCGGCGCTGCCGGCACCGGAGTTCACGTTCACCACCGGCGAGTTCCGGGCCCCGAGCAACCCGCTCGAACACACCCTCGCCGACGTGTTCGCCGAGGTCCTCGGCCTCGACCGGATCGGTGTCACCGACAGCTTCTTCGACCTGGGCGGCAACTCGCTGATCGCGACCCGGGTCACCGCCCGCCTCGGCAGCGTCCTGGACGCCGACATCCCGGTCCGGGCCCTGTTCGAGGCGCCCACCGTGCACGGCCTCGCGCAGTGGATCACCCGGGAGAAGGACAGCACCGCCGGCTACCGGCGGCCCCCGCTGACCCGCCGGGACCGGCCGGCCCGGATCCCGCTGTCCTTGGCGCAGCAGCGGATGTGGTTCATCAACCAGTTCGACCCCGCCTCGGCGGCCTACAACATTCCGATGGCCGTCACCCTCGACGGCGACCTCGACGGCGACGCGTTGCGCCGCGCAGTCGGTGACGTCCTCGACCGGCACGAGGCGCTGCGCACGTTCTACCCGATCGTCGACCAGGAGCCGACCCAGCAGGTGGTGCCCACCACCGAGATGGACGTCCCGCTCACCCCGATCGACGTCCCCGACGACCGAGACGGGCAGACGGTGCAGGCCCGGATCGCCGCGATCGGCGGCCGCGGCTTCGACGTCACCACCGCACCCCCGGTGCGGGCCGAACTGCTGCGACTGGCCGCCGACCGGCACATCCTGGTCCTCGTCGTGCACCACATCTGCGCGGACGGCTACTCGATGGCCCCCCTCAGCCGCGACCTGATGGCCGCCTACTCCGCGCACGCCGCCGGCGCCGTCCCGCAGTTGACGCCGCTGCCCGTGCAGTACGCCGACTTCACGCTGTGGCAGCACGACCTCCTCGGCTCCGACGACGACCCCGACTCGCTGCTGCGCCGCCAACTCGACTTCTGGACCGCCGAACTCGCCGGCCTGCCGGACGTGCTGCAACTGCCCACCGACCGGCCCCGCCCGGTGCAGCAGACCTTCCGCGGTGACCGCGTCTCCTTCCGGGTGCCCGCCGACCTGCACACCCGCCTGGCCGCCCTCGCGCACCGGCACGGCGCCAGCATGTTCATGACCGTGCACGCCGCCCTCGCGACCCTGCTCGCCCGGCTCGCCGACACCGACGACATCGCCGTCGGCACCCCGATCGCCGGCCGCAGCGAGATCGACCTCGAACAGCTCGTCGGCATGTTCGTCGGCACCCTGGTGCTGCGCACCCGCGTCGACCACGCCACGACGTTCGACGACCTCCTCACCCGGGTCCGGGAATCCGACCTGGCCGCGTTCGGGCACGCCGACGTCCCGTTCGAGCGGCTCGTCGAGGAGATCAACCCGCCGCGGTCGACGTCGTATTCGCCGCTGTTCCAGGTGTCGCTCGAATTCCAGAACAACGAGCGGCCCCGCCTGCAGCTGCCCGGACTGACCGTCGAGGGGGTCGGCATCGACACCGCCGTCGCCAAGGAGGACCTCGAACTCGTCGTCGCCGAGGAGTTCGACGCGGACGGCGCCCCCGCCGGGATCACCGCGTCGATGGACTTCGCGACCGACCTGTTCGACGCCGCCACCGTCCGCGGCTTCGCCGACCGGTTCGTCCGCATCCTCGCCGCGGTCACCGCCGATCCCGGACGGCCGGTCGGGGACATCGAGATCCTCGACGCCGACGAACTCGACGAGTTCGCGCCCGCCGCCGGGGACCGCGGGGTGTCCCCGCACGTGTGGCCGGAGATCCTCACCGCCGCCGCCGCGGTCGACCCGGACGCGATCGCCCTCACCTTCCGGGGCGCCACCGTCACCTACCGGGACCTCGACGACCGCTCCAACCGGCTGGCCCGGATCCTCGTCGACCGCGGGGTGGGGCCGGAAACGTTCGTCGCCCTCGGGATGCCCCGCTCGATCGAGGAGGTGCTGTCGATCTGGGCGGTCGCCAAGGCCGGGGCCGCGTTCGTGCCCGTCGACCCCGACTATCCGGCCGACCGCATCGACCACATGCTCACCGACTCCGGGGCGGCCCTCGGCCTGACCACGACCGGGCAGCGGGACAACCTGCCCGACACGGTGCCGTGGCTGCTCGTCGACGACCCCGAGACCGCGGCCGCGGCCGCCGGCCGGTCGGGGGCCCCGGTCACCGACGCCGACCGCACCGCGCCGCTGCACCTGACGCACCCCGCCTACCTGATCTACACGTCCGGCTCCACCGGCCGCCCCAAGGGCGTGATCATCACCCACCGGGGCATCGCGAACCTCACCGCCGAGGAACACCGCCGGTTCGGGGTCACCCCCCGGTCGCGGGTCTCGCATCTGGCGTCGCCGAGTTTCGACGCCTCCGTGTTCGAGATGATGATGGCGTTCAGTGCCGGCGCCCGCCTGGTGATCGTCCCGCCGACCGTGTACGGCGGCAGCGAACTGGCGCAACTGTTCACCCGGGAGGGCGTCACCCACGGATTCATCACCCCGACCGCCCTCGCCTCCATCGAGGAAGACCTCGACACCCTGCAGGTCCTCGCCGTCGCCGGGGAGGCCTGCCCGCCGGAACTGGTCGCCAAGTGGGCGCCCGGCCGCCGCATGTTCAACGGCTACGGCCCCACCGAAACCACCATCCAGGCATCCGTCAGCGCCCCCATGCAGCCGGGGGAGACCGTCAACATCGGCGGCCCGGCCATCGGGTTCCGGGAGGCCGTCCTCGACGCCCGGCTGCGGCCCGTCCCGGTCGGGGTGCCCGGCGAGCTGTACATCTCCGGTCCCGGCCTGGCCCGCGGCTACCACCACCGGCCCGGGCTGTCCGCGGAACGGTTCGTCGCCGACCCGTTCGGGGAACCCGGCTCGCGGATGTACCGCACCGGCGACGTCGTCCGCTGGCGCGCCGACCACACCGTCGAATACATCGGCCGCTCCGACTTCCAGGTGAAGGTCCGCGGTTTCCGCATCGAGCTCGGCGAGATCGACGCCGTCCTCACCCGGCATCCGGCGGTCACGTTCTCCGCCACCCTCGGGCATGCCGGACCGTCCGGCGACACCCTCCTCGCCTCCTACGTGCGGCCCGTCGAAGGTGTCGCGGTCACCGCCCGGGACCTGCGCGCCCACGTCGCCGCGCAGCTGCCGGCGCACATGGTGCCGTCGGCGGTCGTCGTGTTGGACGACATTCCGCTGACCCCGGTCGGCAAACTCGACCGTCGCGCCCTGCCGGACCCGGACTTCACGTCCACGACCACCGAGTTCCGGGCCCCGACGACCCCCACCGAACGGGCCGTCACCGAGGTGTTCGCCGAGGTCCTCGGCATCGCGCACGTCGGTGTCGACGACAGTTTCTTCGACCTGGGCGGCAACTCGATCATCGCGACCCGCATCATGAACGCCCTGCAGTCGCGGATCGGCCGGCAGATCCCGTTGCAGACGATGTTCCTCGACCCCACCCCGGCCGGGCTCGCCAAACGCATCGACCTGCCCGTCGGGATTCTCGGACAGTCGAGTTCCCCGGTCGACGACGCGCTCGGCGTGCTGATCCCGCTGCGTCCTACCGGTGCCCGCCCGCCCCTGTTCTGCGTGCATCCCGGCATCGGGTTGTCGTGGGGGTATGCGGGCCTGGTGCAGTACCTCGGCCAGGACCGGCCGGTGTACGGGCTGCAGCTGCCGTTGCTGTCCGGCGGCCCGGACTTCGAGTCGGTGCAGCAGCTCGCCCACCGGTATGTCGAGGAGATCCGGCTCGCGCAGCCGCACGGCCCCTACCATCTGATGGGTTGGTCGCTCGGCGGTGTCATCGCGCACGCGATGGCCGTCGAACTGCGCGGCGCCGGTGAGGACGTCGCCACCCTCGCGATCATGGACAGCTATCTGACCGAGGGCGACGAGGATCCCGGCCCGCTCACCGTCGCCGAACTCCTCGAGGGACTCGGTATCGACCTCGCCGCCTACGGCGACACCGGTGACCTCACCTACGAGCGGGCGATCGAACTGCTCGACGAATCCCTCGGCCAGGCGACCGGGCTGACCCCGTCGCATCTGAAGCGGATCGGGGCCGGGTTCGCCACGAGCACCCGGATCATGAACCGGTACGCCCCCGACGTGTTCGACGGGGATCTGCTGTTCTTCACCGCCGGACGCGGAGACGGCAGCACCGCCGTCCACGACCCGCGGGTGTGGCAGCCGTCGATCACCGGACGGATCCGCGAGTTCACCATCGACTGCGAACACAACCAGATGATCGAACCGGCGGTGCTCGCCGAGATCGGCCCGCTACTCGAGAACTATCTGGTCGAACACTGACACGGAACCGTCGACCGGGGTCTACCGTCGGAACCACCGGAACGCTGCAACCAGGTTGGAGAGCGTCATGAACCTTCGCACAGCTTCTGCCGCAACCGTTCTCGCTGTCGCCGCCCTCGGTGTGGTCGGGGCGGGCACCGCATCCGCAGACACCCCCGAGTCGACGGCCCCGATCACCAAGCAGGCCGCGCAGGATCGACTGTTCCACGAGATCGAGGTCGGCTGGAACAACGGCGGTGCCCAGACCACCCTCAACACTGCCGGCACCGGGTTGGCGATCGGCTGCGTGTCGATCTTCCCGAACTTCGTCGCCGGCTGCATCGTCGGCACCGCCGTAGGCGCCGGCATCGGCGCCTACAACGGCATCACCGCCGGCAACCCGGAAGTCGTGCCCGCGTTCTACGACTGGCTCAACGCGGCGCCGTGACGGTCACCGCGACACCGGGTCCTGCCGGTTCAGCCAGGTCAGCATCGCCCGGGTAGTCGCTTCGGGCTGTTCCTCCTGGATCCAGTGACCGCAGTCCAGGCTGATCACGTCGATATCGGGTACGAACTCGGTGAGGTTCGCCGGCTTCTGGACCGGATCCCGGTCGCCGTAGATCATGAGGGCGGGCCGGCGCACGATGGGGTCCGCGTCGGCCAGCAGATGCCAGTTCCGGTCGAGGTTCCGGTACCAGTTGATGCCGCCCGTGAACCCGGAGGTCCGGAACGCGGAGACGAAGACGGCCAGGTCGCTGTCACTCATCAGCGGCTCGCCGAGCGGTGTCTCCGCGGTCGCGAGGTCGATCAACGCCATCCCCGGCCGCGGCGCGACGGGCGGTTCGTTCTTGCGGAACATGTTGCGCAGGAACCGGACGGTGTTGTCGTCGAAGACGGCGTCGGCCACACCCGGCTGCCGATTGAAGTGGACGAAATAGTTGTCGCCACCGAACACCTCTTCCATGGACTCGATCCACGGCTTCTCGCCGCGTTCGAGGTAGGCCATGCTCAATGCGATCACCTTGTTCACCCGGTCCGGGTGCAACAGCGTCAGCCACCACACGACGGCGGCACCCCAGTCGTGGCCGACGAAGACGGCGTCGTCGTATCCGTAGTGGTCGAGGAGTGCGACCAGATCACCCGACAGGTGCTCGATGTCGTAGTCGGTGACGTCGGTCGGGCGGGACGAGTTCCCGTACCCCCGCTGGTTGGGGACGAGGACGTGGTAGCCCGCCGCCACGAGCGCCGGCACCTGGTGGCGCCACGTGAAGGCGTGCTCGGGCCAGCCGTGACAGAGCACGATCGGCTTCCCGGCGTTTCCTCGCCCCGCTTCGAAAACTTCGAGTTCCACACCGTTGACCGGGATGAGGGTGGGCTGGGGGAAATCGGCTGGATCGACCATGGCAGTTCTCCTTCGGTGGGTGCCGATCCCGGGCAGGGGACCGGTCGGGTGGCATCACCGTAGAAAGCATTCCGGACACGATCGGTCCTGAATCTGTGGAAAATTGGGGAAATGCGGACAGACCCCACCGGACGGGCACTGCAGTTGCTCTCACTCCTCCAGACGCACCGGTTCTGGCGGGGCGCCGAACTCGCCGACCGCCTCGGGACCACGGAGCGGACGGTGCGCCGCGACATCGACCGGCTGCGCGAACTCGGCTATCCGGTCGACGCCACGACGGGAAGACACGGGGGCTACCGGCTTGCGGCGGGGGCGCACCTGCCGCCTCTGGTGCTCGACGACGACGAGGCCGTCGCGGTCGCCGTCGGCCTGCGCTATGCGGCGGAGGCCGCTATCGGCGGCATCGAAGAGACTGCGTTGCGGGCCCTGGCGAAGATCGGACAGCTCCTGCCCCATCGACTGCGCCGGCGGGTGTCTGCGGTGCAGTCGAGCGTCACGTCGATACGGGCCGCCGACGGCGACGTCGTCGACCCCGACGCGCTGAGTGTGCTCTCCGCGGCCTGCCGCGACCACGAAGACGTGCGTTTCCACTATCGACGGCACGACGGCGACACCGGCCGACGGTTCGTCCAACCACACCACCTCGTCACGGCGGGGCGCCGCTGGTATCTCGTGGCATGGGACCCCGACCGCGACGACTGGCGCATCTTCCGGCTGGACCGGCTCTCGGAGCCCCGGACGGTGGGCAGCCGTTTCACCCCCCGCCGGATCCCGGGTGACGATGCGGCGGACTTCGTCGCCCGCTCGCTCGGCTCGATGCCCCGGCACCACGACGCGACGCTCGCGGTCACCGCCGCCGTCACCGACCTCGACGATGCGTTGCGATGGGTCGACCACACCCTCCTCGAGGTCGGGGAGAACTCCTGCATCGTTCACATCCGCGGCGACGACCTCGGCTGGCTCGCCCTCGTCGTCGCCGGCATCACGTTGACGGCTCCGGTGACCGTCGTCGACTCGGCGGAACTCGCCGACCGGGTCCGGCAGCTCGCGGCTCGGCTCGCCGCCGCGACACCGGAATGAACTCCGACGCGGGCGACTGCCACGATGCTCACACGACGCCGTAGCCGATCCGGTCGGCGGCACCGGCGAGCCGGGACGCGAGCGCGGGATGCTCGAGCGGCAGCGACAGCTGCGGTGCCGCCGGGAATGCGTCCGCGGCGGGCGGGAACAGGGCCACGCACAGTCCACCCGAGAAGCGGCCGCGGTAGGCGAGTCCGTCGAGGTCCGGGTGCGCGGCCCGGATGGTGCGCGCCCAGTGCTGGGCGAGGCCGTGGGCGGTGGTGGCGAGCGCGAAATTGCCGCCGACCCGGGTGGGCCAGCGGCCGTCCCCGAACCCGCCGAGGTCGAGCAGGCGCAGGGGCCGCGTGAAGCACAGCCCCGTCAGATACGGCGCGCAGGCGGCGCGGTCGACGACCCGCGTCGCTTGGAAGGTTTCGGCGAGGGCCCCGGGCACGTCTGCGGCCCCGTACCAGACACCGTGCCGGGGATGGTCCCGGCGCGGGCGGGGGTGCGGATCGAACCGGAGGAGCGGGCCGAACGTACGCAGCCGATTCCAGGCGAGGACGTGCCCGCCGCGGGTGCGGTGCACCCGCCAGATCACCGTCTCCGGTGGCAGGTCGAGGTGTTCGTCGTCGAGGATGCCGTGGGCGCGCAGGTCGGCGACGTGCGGAGGCCGCGGCAGATCGGGGGTCACGGGTGCGCGGTCACGCCCGCAGGTGGGCGTCGACGACGGTCGTCGCGCTCTCGACGGCACCGCCCCCGGCCAGCCAGTCGACGATCGACGCCTCACCGCCACCGATCCGCAACTCCGGTTGTGCGGTGGTGAGCAACCCGAGCACCGACAGGGGGTGCAGGTCCTCGGGTAGGGCGGACAGGACGGTGTCCAGGCCGGGAACCTGGCCGCCCTCAGTGAACTGGACCGCCGGAAACAGCAGTCGGTGGCCGCGCTTGATCGCCCACAGGGTCCGGTCCCCGGCCCGCTGCCGGATCCGGGACGTGGACACCCCGAGTCGTGTCGCCGCCTGCTCGACGGTCAACGCGTCGTCCCACAGGTCCCGCATCCGGGCCTGACGGTCGGCGACGGCCGCGGCGAGCGCCATCGGCGCCTCCGGGGCGCCCCCGGCATCGAGCAGGGCGGCGTCGGCGGCGCTGATCGCCGAGACAGGGTGTGCGGCCTCCTCGAGGGCACGCAGGATCGGGACGAGGAGTTCCCGGTCGACGGACGGGGCGCCGAGCGCATGCGCGGCCGCGGCCTCGAAATCGAGTTCACCGGTCAGGTACCGGTCCTCCACACTGGTCACCGACACCACCTCCTCGCAAGTACTCACAGTATATCCAACTGTTAGCCAGCGGCCCACCGGAAACTCAGTGGACGCGGCGCGCGACGCCCTGCCACCATGGTCGGGACCGTGACGTCACGCGAGGAGGTGAGACCCATGACCGCAGCAGGCAGGTGGGTGCTCCCACTCGTGTTCACGGTTCGGCGACCGTCGTAGGTGTCGTCGGGAGCGCCCCAGCAACGGCACTCCCGAAAGGCACCATCATGCAGTTCACTTCCGAACAATTCGTGTCCGAGACATCGTCGAACGGTGTCGTCGAACGCACGTTCACCGTCGGTGAGATCACCGGCATCCTCTGGTCGCCCGCCTCCGGCACCGCCGGCGCACCCCTGCTGTTGTCGGGGCATTCCGGCGGCATGCACAAGCGGGCACCCGGCCTGGTGGCCTCCGCCCTCCACGCCGTCACCACCGGCGGGTTCACCGTCGCCGCGATCGACGCGCCCGGGCACGGGGACCGTCCCCGCACCGACCGGGATCAGCAGTGGGCGGAGGAGATCCATCGGGCCCGGGCGGCCGGCGAGAACATCGCCCCGATCGTCGTCGACTACAACCTGTCGCTGGCGCAGCGGGCGGTCCCCGAATGGCAGGCCACCCTCGACGCCCTGCAGGCCCTCCCCGAGATCGGCACCGACACCCCGATCGGCTACGGCGGCGTCACACTGGGTGTTGCGACCGGCCTGCTGCTGGCGGCCGTCGAACCGCGGATCGCGGCCGTGAGTTTCGGTGGGGTGATCGTGTGCGACGCCCTGATCGAGGCGGCCGGAAAGGTCACCGTCCCGGTCGAGTACCGGATCCCGTGGGACGACGAGTACATCGACCGCACCGCCGCGATCGCCCTGTTCGACGCGTTCGCCTCGACGGACAAAACCCTGCACGCCCATCCGGGCAGCCGCTTCCAGGTGCCCGGGCACGAGCGGGACAGTGCAACCCGGTTCTTCACCCGCCATCTCGGGTAGGGCGGGCGGCGCCTGTGCGTAGGTCCTCGGCGAGCATCACGATGATGCCGCTGGGGCCGCGGACATAGGTGAGTTTGTAGACGTCCTGGTAGGTCGCCACGCCCCGCAACGGGTGACAGCCGTGCCGTGCGGCGACCGCCAGGGCGTCGTCGAGGTCGTCGACGGAGAAGGCGACCCGGTGCATGCCGATCTCGTTGGGGCGGGTGGGCTCCGTCTCGATCGGATCCGGGTGGAGGTACTCGAACAGTTCGAGCCGGCCGTGCCCGTCCGGTGTCGCCAGCATCGCGATCCGGGCATGGTTGCCGTCGAGACCGACGGCGGTGTCCGTCCACTCGCCGCTCACCGTGTCCCGGCCGACGACCGTCAAACCCAGATCGGTGAAGAACGCGATCGCCGCGTCGAGGTCGCGGACCGCGATGCCGACGTTCTCGAATGCGATGGGCATGCCTCGCAGGCTAGCCCGGCCGGGTCGTCCGCACGGTGGCGATGACGCGCTCTCACAGGCGCGAGATCCGTTCGAACGGATACCTGGCCACGATGCTCACGATCAGTCCGTATGCGGCGAGGCATGCGAGTTTCCAGGTGGGGAGCGGGATCTGGAAGTCGGAGAAGGCGCTGGGTGCCAGGGCCGCTGCCGGGAGCAGCAGGAGCACCGACGCCACCGTGCACCACCGGGCGACCAGGGTGTTCGCGAGCCGGGTCAGTTCGGGGCTCTCCCGCACCGTGGGCGGAACTGTGTAGCCCTTCGCCGGGTCGGTGACCCAGCCGCGGCGTCCGGTATAGGCGGGAAGAGCGCACGCCCCGGCGCCGGCCAGGAACAGCATCGTCAGTACGGCGTCTTCCATGCGGCACAGCATGACAGCCCGTCCGGCACGACGCTCCCGCAAAGCTGTAGCAGATTGCTACACTCGGGTCAGTGCTGCGATGAGGAGGCGTCATGACCGAGATCGTCGACAAGGTCACCCGGTTCTCGTCCGAGTTGGTGGACGCGGCCGCCGCGGAGGGGGAGCGGGAGCATCGTTCTGCCCGCCAGCAACTCGAGCATTGGGCGCGGGTGGGCCGTGAGGTGTCGAATCAGCGTCAGGTGGCGCGCCGCCGCGTCGAGGCCGCGTTGGCCGGCCGGGTGCCGCTGCGGGACCTGACCGCCGAGGAAGGCGTCGTGTTCAACGCCGAAATCTCTGCTGCCCTCGAGGAATCCCTCGCCACCGGCAACCATGCCGCCGACCGGGCCGCCCGCGGCCTCGCCACCGTCGCCCTCGACGAACAGGGCCGCGTCGTCAAGCATCTGCCCGACGGTACGCAGATCGTTCTGTGAGACGACTCGACCTCGTCGTCGGCCCCAACGGCGCCGGCAAGTCCACGTTCGTCGAACAGCGTCTCGCACCGCTGCTCCCGGGCAGCGTGTTCGTCAACGCCGACGTCATCGCCAAGGGGCGCTGGCCCGACGCCCCCGAGGAACACTCCTACGAGGCGGCCCGCATCGCCGCCGGCATCCGCGACACCCTCGTCGACGCGGGGGAGTCGTTCATCGCCGAAACCGTGTTCTCGCACCCGTCGAAACTCGAACTCATCGACCGGGCCCGCGCCGCCGGCTACGTCATCGTGCTGCACGTGGTTCTCGTCCCCGTCGATCTGACCGTCGCCCGCGTCGCCGAACGCGTCGTCGAGGGCGGCCACCGCGTCCCCGAGAACAAGATCCGCGAACGCTTCACCCGCCTGTGGCCACTGGTGGTCGACGCCATCGGCCGCGTCGACCACGCCACCGTCTACGACAACACCGCCGCCGACATCACCCGCATCGTCGCCCGCTACGTCGACGGCGACCCCGTCGGCGACATCGACTGGCCCGCCTGGGCTCCCGTCGAACTGAAAGCGACCTGACCTCAGCGCGGTTGCTGCACGTGGGTGGCCCGATACCGGTAGCCGTCCTGATCGGTCACCTGCTCCCAGTCGAAGGCGACGGTGCTGCCCACCGGCAAGGTGCGATAGCCCTCACCGGAGATGACGCTGAAGAACGCCCAGCATCCGCCGGGGGTTGCCGGAGAGTCGATGACGCCCCAGCCCTCCAGATCGTTCCACTCCCGCACCGTGCCCGTCGTGTCGCCCATGACTCGTGAATCTACGTCCCGACCGGACGGCAGTCGACCACGTCGACGCCGTACACGGGATCGCTTGGCCTGCACGGTCTCCGTCCACTCTCATCGTGGAATAGTGATCGACCATGGAATCGGTTGTCACCTTGACTGCGCGTGACGCAGGCGAACGGTTGACCCTGCAGCGCGCCGCGTACGCCACGGAAGCCCAGGCACACAACGACCCGATCCTGCCGCCGCTCACGCAGACACTGACCGAAATCGTCGACGAACTGTCCGACCCGGCCGTGGTCGCCACCGGTCTACGCGACGCGAACATCGGCCGGCTGATCGTCGCCCCGGACCGGCAAGGCCGTGGACTCGGCACACGGCTGATGTCTCAGGTGGAGCGCGAACTTTCCGAACCGGTGACGATGCTTCGGCTGTTCACCGGAGAACACAGCACCGGGAATCTGCGTCTCTACCGACGGCTCGGTTTCGAGGAAACCCATCGCACGCCCACACCGGCAGGCTATGCGCTCGTCCACCTCGCGAAGACGATCACCGCACCCGAGGAAACAGGGGCCTGATCTGTGCGAGCACTGCGAATCCTGCTGTCCTGCTTCGGTTTCGTGACCGGCCTACTGGTCAATGCATGCCTGCTCCTCGAATCGGTGTGGATGGACGAACCGACCCGCACCACCTTCTCGTCCATCGACGACAGTACGTACGGCAGCACCGTCTCCTGTGCGCTCGATCCGTGGTCGGCCGCGATCCTTCTCGCCGTGCCCGTCGTCGGGGCGGTCCTCGGCTGGCTCGTGGGCGCTCTCGCAGGCCGCACCGGATGGGCGTTGACGCGCACGAAGTCTTGACACGGCCCCACCGGGTACAGTCCGCACGTGCCGTCGATCCGACATGCGGACCAGTTGAGGATAGTCGCCGGGTGCGCTGTCGGGTCGGTCGTCAGCGCCGGGGTCGTGCCTCTCGCGCTCTGGTTGTTCGCGCTGGTACCGCCGCTGGCCGTGGTTCTCTTCATGGGTGCTGTCACGCTGGTGCCGGTGCTGCTTCTGCTGTCCGTCGGGTTCCTCGTCCGATGGGTGTGGCTCTGCAACACCGACGCACGACCCTGCTGCGCGCGAGTTGACGTCCCGCGCGCGGGACCGGGCGCGCGGCACACGAATCCGCGCGCAGCACGGCGCCCGATAGGACGACCCGACTCAGCCGCGCCCCCACGCCGCGAGAACCTGCGCGGTGAGACCGTCGCCCACCGGGGTCGTCGCCGGGCCGAGGGCGTCGGCGGAGCGCAGGATCGTGCGCACCGGTTCGCCGCGGTCGAGCAGGAATCGGCAGAGCGACGGATCGAGCACGACGTCGGGGTCGGTGGCGGCGGCGATGTCCCAGGTGTGGAGGGCGAGTTCCTGCACCCGCATCACCAGCAGGGTCGGTGCGTCGACGGCCTGGATCGGGTGGGGCAGGACGATGCCGTCGTCGCGGTGGGCGTCGAACTCGCCGCGCAGCACGGCCGCCAGCCTGCGGTGTGTCCCGATCGGGTCGTCGCCGGCGATCTCCGCGGTCCGGGTCCAGAACACCTCCGCCGGATCGGCGCCGGAGAAGTAGTGCGCATACCGGATCGCCCCGCCGAGAACATGATTCGCGACGTCCCGGGTACTCCACCCGGGGCAGCGGCTCGGCCGCGCCTCGTCCAGGGTGCCGCCGCCCAGGACCGTCTCGAACAGGGTCGTGGCGTCGTCGAGATACTGCAGATCGTCGTCGGTGATCATCGGGTCCCGTCCTTTTCGCACATCACCAGATACTCGTCCAGGTGGGCGGCCCCGGCGACGAGGTTCCGTCCGCGTGTCGTGATCCGTTCCTGCCAGGCCCGCAGGAACCGGTCCAGTTCGTCGGTGCCGCCGGCGTCGCGGACCGTGTCGAGGAACCGGGCGATCCGCGGCAGCGGGGAGCCGCCGCGGCGCAGTTGCCGGGCGATCTCGGCGTCCCGCACCGCCTCGGGTCCGTAGACGCGGTAGCCGGTGGCCCGGTCTCGTTCGGGGCGCAGAATGCCCTCGTTTTCCCAGGCGCGCAGCGTCGCCGCGTGCACGCCGAGACGGTGGGCGAGTTCCCCGACCGTGAACGGGCCGACCGGAACCGGCGCCGGCCCGGACAGGGCACCGAGCGCGGACGCCACCTCGGTGCGGGTCTCCCGCTCGGCGGCGAGCGCCACATGCGCGGCGTCGACGAGCCGGAACACCGTCTCCGTCTCGCCGTCGTGGACGGCCCGCATGATCGCGGCCGCATCCCGATAGCCGTGGCCGCGCCGCAACGTCAGGAAGGTGCGCAGCGCCTGCGCGTGGACGGGGGTGTAGAGCCGGTAGCCGGTGTCGCTGCGGTCGGCGGGCGGCAGAATGCCCGCGTCCTCGTAGTTGCGGACCGCCTGCGCGGACAGCCCGTGCTCGCGGGCCAGATCGACCGGACGCACCACACCTCCTTCTTTGAAGCTTTTATCGCCGAAATCGGGGGTCAGACCGGCAAAGTCTCACATGAGTCTTCAACGATAGCGTCGAAGAACACCACCTCGAGAAGGAGTGTTTTCCGCCCATGACGCTGTCGCTGTCCACCCTCGCCCGACCGTTCGACACCCCCACCGCCCTGGCCCGCACCGTCGACGCCCTCCTCGCCGGCCGCCCCACACCGCCGACCCTGTTCGCGTTGGGGGAGCCGACCCACGGGATCGCCGCGTTCCCGGCCCTGCGGAACGACCTGCTCGCGCGCCTGGTGGATCGCGGGTTCCGGTCGATCGCCCTCGAAATCGACTGGTTCGCCGCATCCGTCGTCGACGACTACGTCACCGGGGGAGCAGGCGACCTCGATACCGTCCTCACCACCGGGTTCAGTCACGGCTTCGGGACGCTCGACGGCAACCGGGACCTGGTGGTGTGGCTCCGGGACCACAACGCGGGACGACCCGCGCACGAGCAGGTCCGGTTCCACGGCTTCGACGCGCCGGTGGAGTATGCGGCCGCCCCGAGTCCCCGCGCGTTCCTGACCGCCGTTGTCGACCGGTTGCCGGCACCGTTGCGGCCGATATCCACCGACGATCTCGATGTTCTCGCCGGAGACGATGCCGACTGGTCGAATCCGGACGCCATGTACGACGCGGCCGCCTCGATCGGCGGCAGCGATCGGGCCCGGGCGCTGCGGGTCGTCGCCGACGACCTGGCCGACGCCGTGCATCGGGCCGGACCGGCGCTGCACGACTACCCCGCGGCGGCCGCGCATGCCCGCACCGCACAGGGTCTGCTGCGCTATCACGCAGTCATGGCCGACCCCGGCGACGACCGGATCGCGGTGCTGCTCGCGGTGCGGGCGGAGATGATGGCCGAGAATCTGCTCGCCATCGCTGCTCGGGAGGGTCGCCGCGGCCCGACGCTGGTGTTCGCGCACAACGCCCACCTGCAGCGCAGCCGGCCCGACCGGGCTACCGGCCACGAGAATGCCGGCACCTGCGTCGCTCGGATACTCGGTGACCGGTATCTGATGGTCGCCACCGACGGCGCCCCGCGCCCCGAACCGGGCACCCTGCAGGGGCTGCTCGCGGCCGCCACCGATCGCCGCACCCTGTTCCCGTCCGCAGACCTGCACGCCGTCCTGCCCGCGACGCTGTCGGCCGGTACTCCGCTCGTCCCCGGCCACATTCCCCTCGACACGGACGCCTTCACCGGTACCGACGCGGTCGTATTCGTCACCGACACCGACGGGCACCGGCAGCAATACTGGTGAGGCGGAGGCCGGAACAGGGTCGGGCCGGGCGGGCACCCGGGAATTGGCGCATGGCCGTCGCGTGTCTGGGTCGGGAGGCTCCCGCTGCCGCGGGAGTGGCGGCGCACCATCTGGGCCGTGATTCCGTGCGAACTCGGCGGACACTGCTCCTGATTGGAGGTGATCGGAGATGGATTTCCCGCTGATCTACTGGCTCTTACCGCCGTTCCTCTTCTCGGACGAGGCCAGGATGTGGATCCGAGACAACGCCCCCTGTTGGCTGGGCGGCTACTGCCCCTGACGTTGAGAGCACAACTACGACCCCAGCGTCTGGATTGCCGGGGCCCTGGGAACCCATCGGGACTATCGCATACCGGGATGCTGCCGTTGACTTTGTAGTCATCAAGCTGTTCGACGATGCGGTGCTCGCTGGCGGTGATTCCGGTGGACCGGCTTACCAGGGTACCCAGATCATCGGGTTGAATCGGGTGTTCGACCTCGCATCGGGCGGCTACGAGTTCGTCAAGTTCTCGGCGGTGCAGAACGCTATCGGCTGCCCAGTTGAACATTATCGGAAAGGGACTTCTGGTGACGGACAGCTAGTGCGGTGACCGGGAAGGTTCACCGGTTTCGATAGCGTGCCAGGCTGGTGGAATGGCTGAACGCGTGAAAGTACGCCGGTTGACGCCAGAAGAAGGCCAGCAGTTGCTGCGCCTGGTGCGCCGGGGCGAACCGAAACAGAACAAGAGTGTGGTGCGGTGGCGGCGGGCGACGATGATCCTGGCGTCAGCCGGCGGAAACTCGGTGCCGGTGATCGCCCGACTCCTCGCCGCGGACGAGGACACGGTGCGGGAAGTGATCCACCGGTTCAACAAGATCGGGTTGGCCTGCCTGGACCCTGACTGGGCGGGAGGCCGTCCCCGCCTGCTCGACAGCGACGACGAGGACCGCGTCGTCGCGACGGCCACCACCCGCCCCGGCAAACTGGACCAGCCCTTCACCTGCTGGTCGATCCGTAAACTCGTCGACTACCTCGCCTCCGCCCCGGCCAGCCCGATCCGGATCGGACGCGAAGCCCTGCGCGTCCTGCTGCAACGCCGCGGGATCACCTTCCAGCACACCACGACCTGGAAACAGTCCACCGACCCGGACTTCGACACCAAAATCGACCGGATCGAGGACGTCCTCGACCACCACCCGGATCGGGTGTTCGCCTTCGACGAGTTCGGGCCGCTGGGAATCCGCCCGACCGGCGGACACTGCTGGGCCCGGTCCAGTGCACCGGACCGGTTGCCGGCGAACTATCACCGCACCGAGGGCGTCACCTACTTCCACGGGTGTTACTCCGTCGGCGCCGACACCTTGTGGGGTATCAACCACCGCAGGAAGGGCACCGGCAACACCCTCGTCGCGTTGCGGAGCATCCGGGCGGTCTGCCCGGACGGCACCATTTTCGTGATCCTGGACAATCTGTCCGCTCACCGTGGCCCGCGGATCCGCCGGTGGGCGGCCCGCCACGACGTCGAGTTGTGTTTCACCCCGACGTACGCGTCGTGGGCGAATCCGATCGAGGCGCATTTCGGGGTGCTACGCCGGTTCACCCTGGCGAACTCGACCCACCCCAACCATGTGGTCCAGACCCGATGCCTGCACCGTTACCTGCGGTGGCGCAACCATCACGCCCGTAACCCCGACGTCCTCGCCGCGCAACGCCGCGAACGTGCCCGGGTCCGCAGCGAGAAAGGCCACCGTTGGGGTCGGGCCCCCAGTCGGGCGGCATGACGAACACCCCGAAGGTTCCCGGTCACCGCACTAGGTGCATCCCGTGAGCCAGAACCAACATGGCGCGTGCTGTGTGAGCCAGATCTGCCACTCACGTGGTATTGGCCAGAAGAAGATCGGATTGTCCATAACGTGGAGCCACCTCCGCGGCACCGTCCGAGTTCGTTCAGGTAAGACTATCTGAACCCAGTGTGCCAGGGAGACCTACCGGCATCCTCCAGGGCAAGCTGAATACGCGAGGCCCGTTCCCCCTGGGGACGGGCCTCGTCGCAAGCTGGAGCAACGGACTGAACCGTCCCCGGGTCGGTGGCAGGGCCCCGGCACGACCAGCGACGAGGCGAAGAAGATCACCGAACTCGAACGCGAGGTTCGAGAACTCCGCCGAGCGAACACGATCCTGAAGCAGGCGTCGGCTTTCTTCGCAGCGGAGCCCGGCCGTCCACTGCGATGAAGGTCGACTTCGTCGACCGTTACAAGGACGAACACGGCGCCGCGCCGATCTGCGACGCACTGGAGAAAACCAGTGCCGCGATCGCGCCGTCCACCTACTACGCCGCCAAGACCAGGCCCGAATCCGCCCGCACGGTCCGGGATCGTGAACTGACCGCGCAGATCATCACCGTCCATGACGAGAACTACGCGTCTACGGTGTCCGCAAGGTTCATGCCGAGTTGAAACGCCGCGACGTCGAGGTGGCCCGCTGCACCGTCGAACGGCTGATGAGGAACGCCGGGTTGAAAGGTGTTGTGCGCGGGAAGGTTCTACGGACAACGATCCCGAAAGCGGAAACCGACCGGCCGGCGGATCTGGTGGACCGCAAATTCGTCGCCGACGGCCCGAACCAGTTGTGGGTCGCCGACATTCCCCCGAGCACTACGTGCAGGGAGGTACCCCCACCTACATCAAGACGTTCACCGGCTGGGTCTACGCGGCGTTCGTGATCGACGTGTTCTCCCGGATGGTCGTCGGCTGGCAGGTGTCGACCTCGCTGCACACTGAACTCGCTCTCGATGCGCTCGACATGGCGATCTGGCGTCGCCGACATGCCGGCGCCGACCTCACCGGGCTGATTCATCATTCCGACCGCGGCGTTCAATACCGTGCCATCCGCTACACCGAACGCCTCGCCGACACCGACGCCGTCGCCTCGGTCGGATCGAGAGGCGATTCCTACGACAACGCGCTCGCCGAAGCGTTCAATTCGCTGTTCAAGGCCGAACTGATCCACCACCACGGCCCCTGGACCGGCATCGGTGACGTCGAGATCGCCGTCGCCGAATACATCGACTGGTTCAACCAGCGACGTCTCCACGGCGAACTTGGCCACCTTCCGCCAGCCGAGTTCGAGGCCCTGCATTCCCTGACCGGCACCACCGAACTACTCACCGAAACCAGCTAACCGACCCTCCACCAAACCCGGGGCTTGACACTGGTGTCAGTTGATCTTCACACCGAGTAGGTAGAGCACGTAGACGACCTGGCCAGCAACTGGTCCCCAAAAGGCCCAATCTCCTGCTGACATTCAACTCACCTCCAATCAAAGAGCAGTGTCCGCCGAGGTCACACTGGATCACGGCCCAGATCGTGCGCCGTCCCAACCGGCGGCAATGGGCATCCGCATCCAGTCACTGGGGCCTCAGGGTTCTCGACCGTCCCGACCCTGTCAGGTCAGGCTAGACCTCAGCGATGACCGAACGGAAGGTTCGGATGGTCGTCCGCGGCAGCCGGCGATCGGAAGATCCGCTATCCCTCCTGCCGGACCGGTCACTGGGTCCAGCCAGATCGTCGGGTCATCCACCACGACTCATGCGCACGAAAGTGCCAGTTGCGGCGCGATAGTTGACGCCCCTCCGCTACCGCACCCCTGCCGATCTTCGGCAGGGGTCCACTCGGCCAGATGGGGCACGCAATCGACGTAGCCCTGTACGCCTCGGCACATCAGCTCGTTCGCCATCGCCCTGGGCGGGGACTCGGGTGGTCCGGCCTACATCGACAACAACTACGGGAAGATCGTCGGCATGGTCGCAGGACCGGGAGAGTGCATCTCGATCCACGCAGTGCTGTCGGAGATCGCGTCCGGGACCAACCCCGTTGGCAAGGGGCTGGTCGTCACCAACAACTGATCGCACGACAGCGGACCAGCAGTCCGTAGCTTGGAGCTGGTCCGCTGTCGGTTCCTGTCAGCAGTTGGTGCCGCCGAGCCAGCATGGCATCGCCTCGATCGTACGCTGCCAGTCCCACTCGCTGAAGAACGGCGCTGGCATCAGCCACACGAACCACGGCCAATCTCCTCCACGCATGTCGACCACCTCCAATCAGGAGCAATGTCCGCCAAGGCCGTACCGACCTGTCCAGCTCAGGCTAGGCCCTGGAGCGTCCCGAGTTCGATATCTCGTCGACAGTCACCGGCGGTAATACTGGTGAGGCTGTGGTCCTCTGCAACGCAGGCGGACACTGCCACCGAGAGGAGGTGTTTCTCCGATGGACTTCCCCTGGATCTACTCGCTGTTGCCGGCAGTCTTGTTCTCGCCCGAAACACGGCAATGGATCGCCCAGAACTGGCCGTGCTCGTTGGGTAGCTACTGCCGCTGAAATCGCCAGCAGGCCAGCATGAGTCTCGTGCCTGGCCACTGTTGTCGTCGGCCCCTACCAGGGGAGGTAGCCGGTGGTCACCCAGGCACGATAGAGGTCGTAGATGTGACCGATGTGGCCGAAGTAGAAACTCCAGAGATCCACTCGCGCATCTCCCTTCCCCGCTCATCCGAATGTCCGGTACCACCATGCGATCACCGCCGTGATGGCGATACCGGGCGGTCCCCAGAATCCGGGATCCAGCATCTCGATCGTCTCCTCTCAGGGGCAGTAGCCGCCCGCCCAGCACGGTGCGTTGTACAGGATCCAGACGCGTACATCGTCGGGGACGAATCCGTAGGGCAGGAGCCACCAGATCGGCGGGAAGTCCATCCGAAATCACCTCCCAACAGCTCCCGACCTGCACACACGGCAATCACGGTGACCGTTCACCACTGGTACGGCACCTCGCCGGTGACGCCGAGGTCGTCGCACAGCCGGCGGATGGCGCTGCAGTCCTGGACGAGTTTGCGGCGTCCGGTGTCGTGGGCGGCGTCGGCGACCATTGCCGCCCCGTCCCGGACGTTTTCCGTCTCGAATATCGTCGACCAGGTGGACCAGTCGTTCGCCTCGAACGCCTCGAGTCCGGACGCCAACCCGCCCAACAGGATTCGACGGTCGTCGCCGCCGAGGCGTTCGTAGACGATGGTGAGGAGTTCCGCGGCGATCGACGAATGACAGTATTCGTCGCGGCGGTGCAGCACCACCGTCGCCCGATTCACCGGTTGGACGTCCTCGTCGTCGGTCATCAACCCCAGATACGAGCTGATCGACGTCTCCGCGACCGTCGTGAACGCCAGCGACGTCAACGCCGCCTCCCGCGGCGACCCTGCCGCCGTGACCGCCGCCAGATGCCGGCGCACCGTCGGCCCGTACGGCAGCCGCGCCTCCGGCAACTGCCAGCCCCGCCGCCGCCGGGTGAGCGCACTCGCATTCAGGTGCATCAGCGTGTGGTACTGCTCGTCGACCATCGCCTGCAACGTCGCCACCGTCAACGCGTCCCCGAGTCCGGTGCCGAACGCGTCCTGCGACAGCAGCCGGAACCCCGGATTGACCACGTACTGTTCGACGTCCATCACGTTCTTGTTGTAGGCGATCCACGCCCACGCCAGCAGCCGCGCCCGCACCTCCTCACCCAATCGGGTGAAGCGGTCGTCGTCGGCGAACGGGGTCAACGCCACCGGATAGTCGTCGCGCCCCGGATCGAACAGGGCATCGAGGTCGGGTTCCTTGTGTTTGACGGTTGCCCGTTTCGGCCAGCTGCGACCCAACGCCCGGATCACCGCGCTCTCGGCCGGGTCCCCGGGGTCGAACGGCGGCAGCGACGGCAACCGCAGCAGCGTCTCCTGCTCGGCCGCGCCGTCCCCGACACCGGTCATCACGCCTCACCTCCCCGCAGCTGCTCGAACAGTTCCGCGCACAGCTCCCGGTAGCCGGTGGCCCGGTCGCCGAGCGGGGCGAGCGCGTCCGCCATCA
The DNA here is from genome assembly GCF_005434945.1 of Prescottella subtropica. Lineage (GTDB taxonomy): Bacteria > Actinomycetota > Actinomycetes > Mycobacteriales > Mycobacteriaceae > Prescottella > Prescottella subtropica. Next base: position 135,732 of record NZ_SKCH01000005.1, read on the forward strand.
CCGCCGCGAACGCCGCCTCGTCACCGACGGCCGTCGACAGCCGGGTCACCGCCCCCGACAGGGCTTTCCGGGCGTCGTCGGCGGCCGGGTTCCCGGCCTGGATATCGTGATACACCTCCGGGGTGCCGGAGGCGACCCGCGCCAGCAGCGCCGACAACAACCGATGCGGTGGGGGAGCCGTCGCCGCCACTGTGTCCGGATCCGCGCCGAGTTCGGCGAGCGCCAGCCCGAACGCGAGCACCGCCGCATGCGTGAGCGCCTGCGTCGCCGCCGACACCCGATCGTGCTCACCGGCCCCGACCCGCACCACCCGGCCACCCCACGACGCCACCCGCGTCAGGAATGTCTCCACCGGCGGCCCACCCCGGTGCACGACAGCCGCCACCGGACGGCCCGCCATCCCCAGCGCCGGCGCGAACATCGGATTGATCCCTACCGCCGGACGCCGCGCCGCACACAACACTTCGTGGATCCGGGTCTTCACCGACAGCGTCTCCACCAGCAACACCCCCGGAGCCAGCAGGCCGTCGAGCACCGGGACCGCGTCGACCGCCACCTGCTCCGGCACCGCCAACACCACCACGGACGCCTCCGCCAGCACCGCCCGCACCGGCTCCGGCGGCGCCGTCACATCCCCGGCCACGACCCCGCCGCCCGCCACCCGGTCCACCACGGTCACCGGCGTCCCGTCGCCGCGCAGCAGCCCCACCAGCAGCGACCCGACCGCGCCGCCCCCGACCACCACGACCGGCCCGGTCACCGTGCGCCACCGTCGGCCGGCGGGGTCCGCGACAGACACCGCCGCATCGTCACCGCCTTGACCATCGTCTCCTCGAGTTCCTCGTCCGGATCGGACAGCGCCACGATCGCCCCGCCCACCCCGAACGTCACCCGATCCGCGGTCGCCACCATCGTGCGGATCACGATCGAGAAATCCGCGGTCCCCGTGATCGAGAAATAGCCGATCGCCCCCGAATACACGCCGCGGGGGCCCTCCTCGAGCTTGTCGATGATCTCCATCGTCCGCAGCTTCGGGGCCCCGGTCATCGACCCGCCCGGGAACGCCGCCCGCACACACGCGACCGCCGACACGTCGTCCCGCAGCCGGCCCCGCACCGTCGACACCAACTGGTGCACCGGCGCATACGTCTCCACATCGAACAGCTTCGGCACGTGCACCGACCCCGGCACACACACCCGCGACAGATCGTTGCGCACCAGATCCACGATCATCAGGTTCTCCGCCCGATCCTTCTCACTGCCCAACAGATCACGCCGCAACGCGTCGTCCGCCGCCGCATCCGCATGCCGCGGCCGCGTCCCCTTGATCGGCTTCGACTCCACCACCCGATCCACGTCGATCTTCAAGAACCGCTCCGGCGACGCACTGAGCACCGACACCCCGGAAAACTTCAACAACGCGCTGTACGGCGTCGGACTGATCTCCCGCAACGTCGCATACGTCGCCACCGGATCGATCGACCGGTGCACCGTCGCCGCATTCGTCAGACACACCTCGTACGACTCACCCGAGCGGATCTCGTCGAGACACCGCCCGATCAACGACAGATACGTGTCCCCGTCGTGCCGCAACCGCACCTGCGTGTCGTCGTCGAGTTTCACCAGCGGCCGCGGCGGTGTCACCGGCGCCGCCTCGTCCAACTCCAGGATCCGGGCCTCGGTCTCGGCGAACCACGCCGGCACCCGCGGATCCGCCGGATCCTCACTGAGCGCCAGCAGATAACAGCCGCCGCCCGCATGGTCGACGACCACCGCCCGATCCGCGAACACGAACGCCGCATCCGCCGTCGGCGACGTGTGCACCAACTGACTGCCCGCATCCGCCTTCAACTCGTACCCCAGATACCCCACATACCCGAGCCCGAACGCGAACGGCAGCCCCGGCGCCGGCGGCACCGCCCGCACCCGCAACTGCTCGTCGATGTAGTCGAAGAACCGCTGATGCACGTACTCCACCGGCCGCCCCGCCCGCTGCACACACACCGTCGTCTCCGCCACCCGATACGTCAACGACTCCGCGAACGGCCCCGAACAGTCACCCATCACCGAAAAACGCGACTCCGGCTCGTTCGCGGCACTGCCGTCCAACCAGAAACTGTCCGGGCCGTCCGCGAACAACGCCCCGAACACCTGCTGCGGATCCACCGCATGATCGATCCGCCGACTGTGCACCGCGTACTTCGGCCGCGACGGCGCCGCCACACCGGATTCCGTCGCCGGCACTGTGGGGGAGCGGCGCCGCGGCGCGGACCGGGTCGGCGTCAGATCCCGGAAATTCGCCGCCAACTCCCGCCCGAACTCCGTGCAGATCGACTCCGGATGAAACTGCACCCCCCACAACGGATCCCGCCGATGCCGCACCGCCATCAACAGATCGCCGGCGGTCCACGCCACCGGCTCGAGCTCGTCGGGCAACTCGTCCACGATCAGCGAGTGATACCGCACCGCCCGCAGCGGCGACGGAATCCCCGCGAACAACCCGCGACCGTCGTGCCGCACCTCCGACAGCCGCCCGTGCATCGGCGCCGGCGCCAACTCCACCCGCGCACCGAACGCATGACACAACCCCTGATGCCCCAGACACACCCCCAGCACCGGGATCCGCCCGTTCCCGAACACCCGCGCACTGATCCCGAAGTCCCGCTTCCGATCCGGGCGCCCCGGACCGGGGGAGACCACGACGTTGTCGAACTCGTCGAGACGCACCGACGCCCAGTCCGTGTCGTTCTGCACCACCGTCGGCGGGCACCCGTTCACCCCCGACAGCAGACTGTGCAGGTTGTAGGTGAACGAGTCGTAATTGTCGATGAGCAACGTGTGCGTCAGAGACCGCGGCGACATGACCGCTCACCCCGCCGCACGGGGCGCGTCACCGCCCGACCCGATGACCACGTCCTCGACGCGGCACGTCTCGGCGATCAGCACGTCGTACAGCAGGTGCAGGAACTCCGGTGACAGCCCGTACTGCCGCGCGAACCGGTCCGCCCGGGCGTGCACGACATCCACCCGCTGCGGCTGCATCATCGGAATCCGATCGCGCCGCTTGACCTCCGCGATCCGCACGCACACGTCGATCCGTGCCCGCACCGCGTCCAGCAACACGGCGTCGATCGCATCCAACTCGGCCCGCAACCGGGACAGACCCGACTGATCCACCGAGAGGGTATCCGTCACGATTCCTGAGGTGTTGGCCCTCACGGGGCCCCCGGTGTCGTCCATACGCCACCTCGCTCTACCTCTGGGACCGATACGCAGATTCGGCGAAACAAGTTCGTTCACCGAAACGTCGTGTCAGCCACGTCTGCCAGCTGCGTGCGTTCTCTCCATCATGTCACGCGTGCGAAGGGGGAGCGAACGATCACCCGATCTCGTCAACGGCATCGCACAGTTCCGTGACGGAGTGATCACAACCCGCACAATGTGTCCGAATTACGTTGCGCCACAACCACTCGTCAGGTATTTGACACGAACCGTTTCCGCCCGGAAACAGCTCGGCGCCGCCACGGAAAACCGTGACGGCGCCGAACCGGAAAACTCGGGCAGCGACTACGCGCCCCGACGCTTGGCCTTCAACAGATCCAAACGCTCCTTCAACAACTCCTCGAGCTCCGCCACCGAACGACGCTCGAGCAGCATGTCCCAATGCGTCCGCGGCGGCTTCACCTTCTTCGTCTCCGGCGCCGCCCCCTCCAACAACGTGCCCTCGAGACCGTTCTTGCACATCCACGTACCCGGAATCTCGGCCTCGTCGGCGAACGGAACGTCGAACTCCTCACCGTTGTCACACCGGTACCGGGCCATCCGACGGGGAGCCAGATCGTGATCACGATCCGTCTCGTAACTCACCGCACCGAGTCGACTACCTCGAAGTACGCGATCCGCCATGGTGTGTCCTCTCCTCGTTCTTCCACCGCGCCAAGTTCGCCAGGAGCGGCTCACCGAGCGTGCACAACCCTCTCAACGTGCCGGACACCCGAAACGTTCCCGGACCGCCCGCACACGCGGCCGCACCATCCTACCGGCCCCGAACCCCACCACCAGTAAGGTGGTCGACCATGGCACCCGCGTCCCGCACCTCCGTCTCCTGCGCATGGTGCGGACGCGACGTCGCCCCCACCGGACTCGGCCGCCGCCGCCGCTACTGCCGGCAATCCTGCCGCCAACGCGCCTACGAACAACGCAACACCCTCAAAGACACCACCATCCCCGCCGACGCCGTCATCCTCACCCCCACCGAAGCCGGCGCCCTCTCCGACCGCATGTTCGAACTCCGCTGCGCCGCCGAAGACATCGCCACCGCCGTCGCCGAAAACGCCGACCCCACCGAACTCGCCACCCTCGCCGACCGCCTCGTCACCATGGCCCGCGACGCCGAACGCTTCCGCTGAACCACCCCCGTCACTACCGTGGAAGTACCCCAGGGGAGACCAGTCGGGAGGTGATCCCACGCCCACCCCACACACCGACCCACCCTTCGCCGCGCTCCACGAAACCCACACCGGCGCGGTGCTCCTCCTCGGCGACCGCGTCTACAAGATCAAAAAACCCGTCCGCACCGGCTTCCTCGACTTCCGCGACCGCGCCACCCGCGACGCCGTCTGCACCCGCGAAACCGAACTCGGCCGCCGCCTCGCCCCCGACGTCTACCTCGGCGTCACCCACCTCACCGACCCCGCCACCGGCGACCACGAACCCCTCGTCGTCATGGCCCGCATGCCCGAACACACCCGCCTGTCCACCCTCGCCGACACCGAACCCGACCCCCTCCCGGCAGTACACGCCATCGCCGACCGCATCGCCGCCTTCCACGCCACCGCCGACCGCGGCCCCCACATCGACATCGAAGGCACCGCCACCGCCCTCCACCGCCGCTGGCAGGACAACCTCCACGAAACCCGCCACCTCGACCAACACCTCCTCGACCCCGACCGCCTCGACCGCCTCGACCACCACGTCACCCGCTACCTCGACGGACGCACCCACCTCTTCGACGACCGCATCACCGACCACCGCATCATCGACGGCCACGGTGACCTCCTCGCCGACGACATCTTCTGCCTCCCCGACGGCCCCCGCATCCTCGACTGCCTCGAATTCGACGACCACCTCCGCTACCTCGACGGACTCGACGACATCGCCTGCCTCGCCATGGACCTCGAACACCTCGGCCACCCCGACCTCGCCGACGCCCTGCTCACCCGCTACACCACCGCCACCGACGACCCCGCCCCCGCATCACTACGCCACCACTACATCGCCTACCGCGCCTTCATGCGCGCCAAAGTCGACTGCATCCGCTACCTCCAAGGCCACACCACCTCCGCCGCCGACGCCCTCCACCACACCGACCTCACCGAACACCACCTGAACCTCGCCACCGTCCGCCTCGCCCTCGTCGGCGGACCACCCGCCACCGGAAAATCCACCGTCGCCCGCGCCCTCGCCGCCCGCACCGGCGCCACCCTCCTCTCCAGCGACACCCTCCGCCGCACCATGTTCACCGACCAACGCCGCACCGACCCCCACCCCGCATACCGCACCGGCCGCTACAGCCCCGACGCCACCGACCGCGTCTACCGCACCCTGCTCGACCAGGCCCGACACCACCTGCAGCGGGGAACGTCCGTCGTCCTCGACGCCTCCTTCACGGACCCCCGCCACCGCCGCCACGCCACCGACCTCGCCGACGACACCCACACCGACCTCGTGCAACTCCGCTGCACCGCACCACCGGACGTCATCGAACACCGACTGCACGAACGAGCCGGGGGAGACCACGACTCCGAAGCCACCCCCGACATCGCCCGCGCCCTGGCCGCCCACACCACCCCCTGGCCCGACGCCACCACACTCGACACCACCGGAGACGACGCCGTCCCCACCGCCCTCACCCACTGGAACCGACCCCACCGCACACCCGAGGAGGCACCGTGACCGCCCCCCGCGCACCGATCGTCGTCGGCGTCGACGGCTCCGACACCGCCCGCGCCGCCGTCGCCTGGGCCGCCCACGCCGCACACCTGCACGAACGCCCCCTGCGCATCGTCTCCGCCCTCGGCGCCCCCACCCCGTACGGCGACGGCATCCGCCTACCGCAGAGCTACTTCGTCGACCGCGACCGCGCCGTCCACACCTACCTCGACGACGCCGCCCACATCGCCCGCACCGAAGCCCCCGACATCGACACCACCACCGACGTCCTCGAGGGCCCGGCCCGACCCGCCCTCCTCGACGCCGCCTCCTCCGCCCACCTGATCGTCGTCGGCAGCAGGGGACTGGGCCGGGTCACCGCCGCCCTCGCCGGCTCCGTGGCCGTCGCCCTGACCGCCCACGCGCACTGTCCCGTCGTCGTCGTCCGCAACCGGGCGGTCCCGGTCGTCGGCGATGTCCTCGTCGGCGTCGACGGCACCGACAACAGCCGACCCGCCCTGGCCGCCGCCTTCGACGAGGCGACGCTGCGCGGCCGCACCCTGGCCGCCGTCCACACATGGTCACCGCTGTCGATGTCCACCGCGTTCGACGACCAACTGGATCTGCCGTGGGACGAGGTGGAGGTCGCCGAACAGGCCGTCCTCGCGGAGAGCCTCGCCGGCTGGACCGACCGCTATCCGGACACCCCGGTCACCCGAGCCGTGGTGCGCGGCAACACCGCCGCAATCCTGAGCGAACGGTCCGTCGACGCGGAACTGCTGGTCGTCGGCAGCCACGGGCGCGGTGGGTTCGCCGGCATGCTCCTCGGATCCACCAGCACGACGCTGCTGCACACGGTGTCGTGCCCGCTGATGATCGTGCGCACGACATCCGGGCGGCCACACACCGCCGATCAATACGTCACTGTGACGTAATAACGGCGGTGAATCGGACATCGGGGAGAGGGTCGCCGCGGCAATCCGGTCCGGTCCGGTCCGGTCCGGGAACGTCGAACCGGATCGACGGACCCGCCGGACCGGACACCGGCCGTCGGCCACGGAGTCGGTCGACGCACGGCACAGCCGACGCCTTCGCTGCGGCGCACACCGCGACGGCCCGGAACAGTCGGCCGAGCCGATGACCGGACGGCAGCGTCGTCAGTCGACCGATACGAACCCGCGCCGACGACCGAGCCGAGGTCCGGATCGCCGTGAACCGGCCACGGCTGCAGCACGTTTCCCCAGGTCACCATTTCGCCGATAATCCACATTATGTCAAGTAGCGGAGATCGGACCCACCCCCGAGACGTCGGAGCAGCCGGGGTGCACGCACTCCGCGTCTCACCCCTCGGGTCACCGCATCCACGACGCCGCGCGCATCCTGGTGTCCCGCGCGCACTGTCGGGCGCGCGGGACGTCGACTCGCGCGCAGCAACCCCCGATCCGGGCGGTCCGCACGGCGTCCGGCTCAGCACCGGCGTCGACGATCGGTCTCTGGCGATCGGCCGGCGCGGCGCAGTATCCGGCGGCGGATCGCCGATGAACCACCGAACACGTCGGCATGCCGGTGCGTCGTGCCAGGTATGCGTGTCGTGCGACATCGCGACATCGCGACATCGCGACATCGCGGCGGCCGGGTCGCGGTACCGTGGCCGGCACGGCGGTCACGCTGCCCCGCCCGATCCTCGATCCCGCCCCGCGCCATCGTCATGGATAATGGTGAATATCCATGTCCGCGAAGATGTTTCGATGCTGCTCCCCGCTCCTGCGTCATGCCCGGTCGACGAGTTGCTCGTGTCCGGCGGCGCGCGCACAGCTGGCGCAGCAGAAGATACGACTCGCATCCTCGACGCCGTGCCCGAGGATGCGGCACCCGCAGTGCGCGCAGATCGGGGCCATCGCATGGGCCGCGCACTCGAAACTGTCGAACGTCCCGCGCCGGTCCCCCATGATCACCGTGAACGCCTTGTCGTAGTCGTTCCCGCAGGTTTCACAGGTCGACACCGTGCACCTCCTCGCCCGGCGCCGGCCCCGGCGGCCGGCGCAACTCCTATGGCGGGTACCCCGCGGGCCGCTACGGAAAACCGCACCGACCCGGAAACGTGAAAGGCCAGGCACACGTCGGGGGGTGTGCCTGGCCGATTTCAAGGTACGAGATCGGGCAGGTGCGGGCAAAGCCGAAAGAGGGTGAATTCGAGGGTGAACCGGGCGTGCACTCCCCCGGCGCCGTTTCACACCCGACTCGTACCCGGCGCCCGATCCGGGCCGTGGGCCGGATCGGGCGCTATAGACTGCCCGAAGAACTCGAACACATGTGCTGGTGCCGGGCGGTGCCGGTGGAAGGACGGGCGTGAGCGACGATCGACGGCTACTCGACGCCTGGTTCGAGGAGTTCCTGCTGCACCGGAGTACCGCGAAGCCGTCGCCGCACACGATCAAGGCGTACCGGCAGGATTTTGCGGGGATCGGCCGGTATCTCGCGGAGACGGCAGGGGTTCCGGAGTCGTCGCTGCCGGTGCAGGTGATCACGAAGCCGGCGATGCAGCAGGCGTTCGCGGCGTTCGCCGCGACGCACGAGGTGGCGTCGATCCGGCGGTGCTGGTCGACGTGGAACACGCTGTGCGATTTCCTGTTCGCGGTCGATGCGATCGTGGCGAATCCGATGTCGGCGGTGCTGCGGCCGAAGGCGCCGAAGCGGATTCCCAAGGCGTTGCCGTCGGATGCGGTGGTGCGGTTGATCGGCACGTTGCAGGAGGACGACACCGACGGGGTCCGGCCGTGGGGGGAACGGGATTTCGCGATCATCCTGACGGCGCTGTTGACGGGGATGCGGTCGTCGGAGTTGATCTCGGTGAACATCGGTGACATCCGGGGCGGGGACGCGGGTGCGGGTCGGGTGATCCTGGTGCGAGGTAAGGGCAGCAAGGATCGGGTGGCGACGGCGGAGCCGGCGTTGGTGGCGGCGTTGACCGGGTATCTGGAGTCGCGGGTCGACCGGTTCCCGGGTGCGGTGAAGCGGCGGGTGCCGGCGGGGGCGTCGGCGTGGCAGTTCTTCCGGGCGTCGGATCCGTTGTTCGTGGGGGCGGACGGGGAGCGGATCACGCGGGGGACGTTGCAGTATCGGGTGTTGCGGGCGTATCGGCGGGCGGGGATCAACGGGGAGCGGGCGAAGGGTGCGTTGACGCATCAGTTCCGGCATACGTTCGCGACGAACATGGCGGACGAGAACGTCAGTATCTTCACGTTGATGCGGATGTTGGGGCACGAGTCGATGAATACGACGCAGGTGTACACCGAGGGTGCGGGTACCGGCGTTCGGGAAGCGGCGGCCCGAAATCCGCTGTATCGGCTGCTGGACGGCCCGGGTTCCCGCTGAGTGGGAGGAATTCGGCGTATGTTTGTTTGTGACCCGCGCGACATGACCTGCAGAAACGTGTCATAATCGCTGGTCGTTGCCATTTCGCCAGGTCGGGTCCAGTCCCACTGAGTGCAACTGCCGTCCAGTGTTGGAATAGTGAGTTGCCACACTGTGACCTACGAAACAGGGGCATCGCTCACCGTCGTGGTGTCCCGTCGTGGACGCGACGATCTCGATGTCCACAGGACCCACCCGCACCACCGGCCCGTCGACAGGGCCGTCGAGAGTCTGGACAACTACTTCAGTGACTACTACGGCAGATACTCGCGCCGAGGGCACCGCCCCGGCGCGCGGTCGGTTCAACCGCAAGCGCCCCGCGTGGGTGATCATCACCGTGCTGATGCTGGTCGAGGTCATCAGTGCGTTCGAGACGTCGATGGTGTACGCCGCGCTTCCGACGTTCATCAAGGAATTCGACAGCGATGCGGCGACGGTGGGGTGGGCCGTCACCGCGTTCCTGTTGGTGGCGGCGGCGTCGGCCGCGGTGTGCGGCCGTCTCGGCGACATGTACGGCCGGGAGCGGGTGCTCGTGGTCCTGCTCGGTGCGGCGGCGCTCGGGTCGATCGTCAGTGCGGTCGGTGACAGCATCGGCAGCATCATCGTCGGCCGGGCGATCCAGGGTGTGGCGGGTGCGATCCTGCCGCTGTGCATCGGGTTGGCGCGGGAGCATCTGCCGGCGGTGAAGGTGCCGGTGGCGGTTGCGGTGATCTCGGGTTCTGCGGTGGCGGCGGGTTCGGCGTCGCTGCTGGTGGCCGGTGTGATGATCGATCACGCGAGCTGGCACATGATCTTCGCGGTGGCTGCGGTGTATGCGCTGCTGGTGTTGGCGCTGGTGGTGTTCGTGTTGCCGTGGCGGCGTCCGGTGGGGACGACGCAGAAGGTCGACTATGTGGGCACGATCGCGTTCGCTCCGGCGATCGCGGCAGTGCTGCTGGGTATCAACAAGTCCGGCGCGTGGGGGTGGACGGATCCGCGGACGTTGGGTCTGGTCGTCGGCGGTCTGCTGGTGCTGGTGCTGTGGGTGCTGTGGGAGTTGCGGGTGACCGATCCGATCGTGAACGTGCGGATGTTCACGGATCGTAAGGTGGCGTTGACGATGCTGGCGACGATCGCGATCGCGGTCGGTCCGCTGGGTATCAGCACGATGATCATTCCGATGATCCTGCAGTCGCCGACGACGGCGCCGTTCGGTCTGGGGATCTCGGCGACGAATGCGGGTTGGTTGTCGTTCGTCGGGTCGATGTTCGGTTTCGTGTGCACGCCGCTCAGTGGCCGGATTTCGCGGGCGGTCGGGTCGCGGGCGTCGATGCTGTTGGGTACCGGTCTGTTCACGATTTCGAGTGCGATGCTGATCGTGTTCCACGATTCGGTGATCGGGATGGTCGCGATGATCATCACGGTGTCGATCGGTTCGGCGTTCACGTTCACGGCGTTGCCGAACCTGATCGTGGAGGCGGTGCCGGAGAGCAACACCAGTGAGGCGACGGGGACGAATTCGGTGCTGCGGACCGGTGGTCAGGGCATCGGCACGTCGATCGCGACGATGCTGCTGGCGTCGTCTGCGTTGACGATGGGCGGGGCGCCGTCGGTGTCGGGTCTGAACACGGTGGCGACGATGATGGTGGTGTTGGGTCTGGTGACGTTCGGGTTCACGCTGATGATCCGTCGGGGCCGGGTCGACGTGTAGTCGGCGGTATTCCTCGGGAAGAGGGGTGGTGGGGTTGTCCCGCCGCCCCTCTTTTCGTGTGTCCGGGGTCCGGTTCGGTGGGACGGGTGGGCGTGGGGCGGTTACCGTGGCAGGGTCGGCTCGTTTCGTCGAGTGTCGAGGAGCGCGCAATGGGTTCTCCGGGTTCTCCCTCCCCTGCCCCGCATCGCCATCGTGTGGTGGTGATCGGTTCCGGTTTCGGGGGGTTGTTCGCGACGCAGGCCCTGAAGCGGGCGGACGTGGATGTCACGGTGGTGGCGCGGACGACGCATCATCTGTTCCAGCCGTTGCTGTATCAGGTGGCGACGGGGATTCTGTCGGTCGGTGACATCGCGCCGGCGACGCGCTTGGTGTTGCGGAAGCAGAAGAACGCCGAGGTGTTGCTCGGGGATGTGGAGACGATCGATCTGGCGGCGCGGACGGTGACGTCGCGGCTGTTGGATCGGGTGACGGTGACCGAGTTCGATTCGTTGATCGTGGCGGCGGGGGCGGGTCAGTCGTATTTCGGGAACGATCATTTCGCGGAGTTCGCGCCGGGGATGAAGACGATCGACGATGCGTTGGAGTTGCGGGGCCGGATTCTGGGGTCGTTCGAGCAGGCGGAGTTGTCGGACGATCCGGCGGAGCGGGCGCGGTTGTTGACGTTCGTGGTGGTCGGGGCGGGTCCGACGGGTGTGGAGATGGCGGGGCAGATCGCGGAGATGGCGCATCGGACGCTCAAGGGGGCGTTCCGGCGGATCGATCCGCGGGATGCGCGGGTGATCCTGGTGGACGGGGCGCCGACGGTGTTGCCGGTGTACGGGGGGAAGTTGAGCCGGAAGGCGGCGGAGCGGCTCGAGAAGATCGGGGTGGAGATCCAGCCGAATGTGATGGTGACCGGTGTCGATGTGGACGGGTTGACGGTCAAGCATCAGGACGGCACCGAGTCTCGGATCGAGGCGCAGTGCAAGGTGTGGTCTGCGGGGGTGCAGGCGAGTCCGTTGGGCCGGCAGTTGGGTGAGCAGTCGGGGGCGGAGGTGGATCGGGCGGGTCGGGTGCATGTGCTGCCGGATCTGTCGTTGCCGGGGTATCCGCAGGTGTTCGTGATCGGCGACATGATGGCGTTGGACAAGTTGCCGGGGTTGGCGCAGGTGGCGATGCAGGGCGGGAGGTATGCGGCCGAGCAGATCCGGGCGGGTGTGAAGGCGGCACGGTCGGGTGCGGTGCCGGCGGAGCGGGCGCCGTTCCACTATTTCGACAAGGGGTCGATGGCGACGGTGTCGCGGCACAATGCGGTCGCGAAGATCGGGAAGTTGGAGATCAGCGGGTTCCTGGGGTGGGTGGTGTGGCTGGTGATCCACCTGATGTATCTGATCGGGTTCCGGAGTCGGTTGTCGACGATGATCTCGTGGACGGTGTCGTTCCTGGGGCGGGGGCGGGCGCAGATGGCGTCGACGGAGCAGCAGGTGTTCGCGCGGAACGCGCTCGATGCGTTGCAGGAGCATCGAGCGCGTCCCGACGGCGAGTCGCGGGAGGCGGGCTGACCTGGTTCGGGGTCAGTTCGTGCCGAGGGCGGCGGTCTCGGTGATGTTCTGGAGGCGGACCTGGCCGCGGGCGACGATCCGGTCGCGGTCGTCGGTGATGGTGACGGCCCAGAGTTGTTGGGTGCGGCCGCGGTGGACGGGGGTGGCGTCGGCGGTGAGGATGCCGTCGCGGGCGGCGCGGAGGAAGTCGGTGTTGTTGTTGACGCCGACGACGTGGCCGCGGTCGCCGAGCCAGAGGCCGGCGGCGATGCTGGCGACGGATTCGATGACGGCGCAGTGGACGCCGCCGTGCATGATGCCCCACGGTTGGTAGAGGTCGGGGGTGACCTTCCAGTGGGCGCGGACGTGGTCGCCGCTCAGTTCGGTGTATTCGAGGCCGAGGGCTTCGCCGAAGCCTTTGTTGAGGAAGGCGTTGACTTCGGTGGGGTCGCCGCCGAGGACGAGTGCGTGTTCTGCGTCGCTGGCCATGTGGTGCTCCCTGGGGTGTCGACGGTGTCTTTCGTCCCATCGTGGGCCACGGGGTGTCCGGGGGTGCGGGCGACCCGCCGTGGGGAAGGATTCGGCGGGTTCCGCGCGGTGTGCGCGGAACCCGCCGGGGAGGGACCGATGTGTGCCGGGGTCGCTGCAGCCCTCAGGTCGTCCGGCTCGGTCCGGTGGCTTCGACCCCTCGACTATAGGGAAGGCTGCCCTAAGATCGCAAGGGTGTCGACGGCCCCCGGTGCTGTGCGCCTTTTTGGTAGTGGGAGCTACCAGAAAGGCGCACAGCACCTCACCGGCGGAGCATTGTGCGCACCAGTCGGACTCCCTGCCCCCAGGACACGTCGGGCAGGTAGGCGCGGCGGATGGCGTTGCCGATGGTGGGCAGGGCGACGGGGTCGGGGAAGCACATGTGCATCGGTTCGTAGCGGGGCTGGAACTTCGATTTGAACGCCAGCAGCGACCGGAACCCGTAGACCGGTTCGAGGGTGCGGCCGAGCAGGTCGAGCATCGAGGTCATGGCGGAGTCGACGGTGTCGCCGCTCATGGTGGCCAGCGGTGCCCCGGACAGGCTGACGAACTCGGCGCCCTCCTCCTCGAGCAGCAGCGCCGCCGACGCGATGAGGAACTCCATGGTGGGCCGGAACCCGCCGGTGCGGCGGCGCATGAAGTCGAGGGTCCAGCCGACGACCCGGCCGTCCCGGTACACCGGCAGCCACGACGTCACCCCGTGCACGGTGCGGTCGGTGTCGACGGCGATCAGGCAGCGCACGTGCGGGTCGTCCATCTCGGCGAGCCCGCCGAGGGTGAAGCCCATCTCGGGCATCCCCTTGTCGGCGACCCATTCCTCGGAGATCGCGGTGATCTGGTCGGTGAGTGCGAGCGGCGCGGTGGGAAAGCTGATCCATTCGGCGGTGATCCCCGACTTCCCGGCCCGGTTCAGGGCGGTCCGCACGTCCTGGAACTTCTTGCCGGTGAACGCGATCGACCCGAGGTCGAGGACGGTTTCCTCGGCGACCTGCACGGCCGTCCACCCCAGGTCGACGGCGGCGTTCCGGACGTCCCCGGTGACCGAGTAGAAGCACGGTACCCAGCCGTTGGCGGCGGCGAACTCGGCGAACCCGGCGACGTCGTCGCCGACCCGGTCGGGGCGGCCGACGGGGCCACCGGTGGTCAGGGCGATGCCGCCGATCACCCGGTAGGCGACGTAGCTGTCGCCGCTCGGCGAGAACCAGTAGCGGTTGCCGTCCCACAGCGTCATCCATGACAGGTCACTGCCCGATCCGGTGGTCAGGACGGTGCGGGCCCGGTCGACGGCCGCGGAGTCGGGTCCGTGCGCGGGCCGCAGGAACGTCGCCGCCACCAGGGTGCACACCGCCGCCCAGAACACCACCCCGGTCCACTCGTAGAGCAGGGTGGCCGCCCAGTTCATCGGCAGCAGCCGCGGATCGAGCATCTGCAGGTACACCGGCGGCACCAGGCGTTGCGGGAAGTCGGCGAGCAGCATCGCGGCGCTCGGGGTGCGGTCGAAGCCGTGGCGCGCCCACAGCCCGCCGAGCACGTAGGCGACGGCGAGACCGGCGGTGAGCACCGCGAGCCGGCCGAACAGCCGCCGGTAGGTGCCGGTGGGGGCGGCGACGTCGAACAGTCGCCGGGTCGCGAGTAGCAGGATCAGCACCGCGGCCGGTGTCAGGAACGGGGTGAGGGTGCGGTACACCGTCGGGGTGTCGAGCCCGTAGAACAGGGACTGGCCGGGGATGACGTCGAGGTAGCGGACCGCGAAGTTCAGCAGCGACAACGCCAGCAGCACCACCTGCGCGAGGGTGGCGGCGATCCACGCGAAGCGGCGGCCGCGGCGCAGCCCGTCGCACAGCACGAGCAGCAGCAGCGACGGCATCAGGCTCAGCAGCAGCGGCCCGACCCCGGACAGGCGCAGGTCGAGCTGCCCGCGGCGGCAGTCCGGGTCGGCGGCGTTCTCGGCGCAGATCTCCCGTACCTCCGCCGGCGTCCACGGCACCCCGCGCAGCAGGTCCCGCAGCACGGCGAGGGGGCCGACGGCGTGCGGGGTGAGGGCGGCGAGCATGGTTCCGACCGCGGTGGCGGCGACGACGATCGCGACGAGGACGCGGCCCTCGCGGCGGGTGCCGGTGATCCGTCGGCCACGCCCTGTCGGATACCTGCTGCGGCCCACGATCCACGGGCCGATCGCCAGGCCGACGACGGCGCCGCCGAGACGCATCACGTCCTGCAGCTGGCCGGCGAACAGGACGAGGGTGATCGTCAGGGCGAGGAGGCCGACGCGGATGCGGCGACGCCACAGGGTGTCCATGGAGGCGCTCGCGGTCATCGCGACACCGACGATCCACGTGGTGGGGCCGATCGCGGTGCCCAGGTGCAGCCGGAATCCCCAGCCGGAGTCGAGAAGCCGGGCTGCGGTCGCGACCCCGGCCCCGACGACCGCGCCCGCGGTCTGGGTGATCAGGGCGGCCGCCGCGAACCGGCCCGACCCCATCCGCCGTTCCAGCGGGGCCGCGACCAGGAACACGGCGGCGGTCGCGGCCAGGTAGCCGAGCAGACCGCGCGCCCACAGCCCGGACGTGAGCGGTGTCCACAGCCGCCAGTGCTCGAGGGGGCCGATCCCGACCGCGAGATGCCGGTCGACGAACGGGCCGGGCCCGTGCAGGACGGTGTCGGTGGCGAACCCGAGGATCCACATCACCGTCAGGATCGTGACGGCGACCGGGGCGCCGGTGACGCCGTCGCGGAGCAGGTCGGAGATCCGCCGGGCGTACCGGCGCAGCCCGGTCACGCGGTCAGCCCGAGTCGGGTGGCGAGCCAGCTCATCTCGTCGCGCAGTCCGGTGGACCACACCAGGAAACTGTGGGTGCCGGGCACCTCCACGAACTGCACGTCCATGCCGGCGTTCTTCGCCGCCTCGTACACCTTCTTCAGGTCGCCGCGGTAGGCGTCGTCGTGGTCGCCGACGACGAACACGCCGGCGGTGTCGGGGAAGCGGCGGGTGGCCATCAGGTCCATCGGGTTGACGGCGGTGAACGCGGCCGCGTCGCCGC
Organism: Prescottella subtropica; assembly: GCF_005434945.1. Classification (GTDB taxonomy): domain Bacteria; phylum Actinomycetota; class Actinomycetes; order Mycobacteriales; family Mycobacteriaceae; genus Prescottella; species Prescottella subtropica. Next base: position 151,856 of record NZ_SKCH01000005.1, read on the forward strand.
CGAACGCGTCGTCGACGGTGCGTTTCCGGTCCCCGAGGGTGGGTTCGAGCTGCCCGGACAGGTTCAGGAACGTCGGATACACGTCGGGGCGGGTGGTGGCGAGTTGCAGGGCGCAGGTGCCGCCGTAGGACAGTCCGGCGACCGCCCAGGACCGGGGATCGGGATCGACTTGCAGGTGCGTCTTCGTCCAGGCGGGGACGTCGACGGTCAGGTAGGTGGCGACGTTGCCGAGCCGCGAGTCCAGGCACAGCGGGTTCGCGAACTGGGTGCCGGTGCCGTCCGCGACGACGACGACGGGGGCGAGCCCGTGATGGGTGCGCGCGAACTCGTCCATGGTGGCGGTCAGTTTCCCGCCGTGCAGCCAGTCCTCGGGGGAACCGGGTTGCCCGGCGAGGAGCACCAGCACCGGCAGCAGCGGCCGCGGACTGGTGAAGTAGGCGGGCGGCAGGTAGACGACGGCGTCGCGGGCCGTGAACCCGGACACGGCGGCGGGGATCGCCACCGTCGTGTAGCGGCCGCTGGTGGGCAGGTCGGCGGGGGTCTGCGGCGCCCACACCGGTTCGAGGGGGCGGGCGGTGACGACCGGGCCGGACGGGTCCGGCAGTGCGGCGGCGTCGATCCGGTCGGGGTCGGGCAGGCCGAGTGCGGTGCCCACCGTCGGGTACGCGTAGAAGATCTGGTTGATCTGGATCGCGGCGGTGAGGACGATCGCGGCGGCCGCGACGACCGAGACGGGAATCGTCGCGCGCCGGCCGGCGACGCAGCGCGGCACCAGCAGGGCCGCCGCCGCGATCCCGACGCCGATCCACCCGTACACGGCGGTCGCGACGGGGTCGGGGAACGGCCGCCACACCTTCTCGACGACCAGGTAGATCACCGCGGTGGCCGCCGCCGCACCCGCGAGGGCCGCCGGCAGCGCCCACCGCAGGAACCAGCGGCACCGACCGGCGACGAGCCACCCGGCGCCGAGGAGCGCGCCGGCCGCGGCGATCACGGGCAGCGGCCCGGACACCAGCGAGACGTGATCGAGCCAGCCTGTGATTCCCTGCGCCACCGGACCTCCCCTTCGACATTGCCGTTCACCGGTATACCGCGCCGGCGCGGATGCGACCACTATCACATCCCGGGGCCATCGTTTACTACCGGTAGTAGTAAGCGGGTGGGATGCCCGGTCCGTAGACTCGGGCCATGGCTGGACTCGGTGAACTCGAACGCGCAGTGATGGATCACCTGTGGTCGGTGTCGGAACCGCAGACGGTGCGGCAGGTCCACGAGGCCCTCGCCACGCGCCGCGAACTCGCCTACACCACGGTGATGACCGTGCTGCAGCGTCTCGCCAAGAAGCATCTCGTCATCCAGCAGCGGGACGACCGCGCCCACCGCTACGTGCCCGTCCACGGCCGCGACGAGCTCGTCGCGTCGCTGATGGTCGACGCCCTGCAGCAGGCCGACGCGTCCGGGGAGCGGGCCGCCGCCCTCGTCCACTTCGTCGGGCAGGTCGGCGCCGACGAGGCCGCCGCCCTCCGCGAGGCCCTGGCCGCACTGGAACAGGCCGAGGCCGCCCGGCAGGCGCCGGGACTGCACCCGGCGACCGGCCGGGCCAGCTGACCGCCGCCGACCCCAGGAATCCCGTGCGATGAACGCCACCACGGCGCTGGCCTTCGGGTTGCTCGCGCTCGTTCTCACCGGACCGGTGCCGGCACTGCTCAGCCGCGCCGCCTGGCCGTTCCGGTCCCCCCGCGCCGCGCTGGTGCTGTGGCAGGCGGTCGCGATCGCCGCGGTGCTGTCGGCGTTCTCCTCCGGGCTGGCGATCGCCTCGCTGCTGCTCGTGCCCGGCCCCGACGGGCGCCCCACCACCGAACCGACCGCCGAGATCGACGCGCTCGGGTTGCCGCTGTGGATCCTGTACGTCGTCGTGTTCCTGGCGACCCTGCTGATCGGCGCGAAACTGATCTTCTCGGTGGTGCGGGTCGCGATCCACACCCGCCGCCGCCGGGCCCGGCACCGCATGCTCGTCGACCTCCTCGACCGCGGGGACGTCGACCTGTCGGTGGCCCTCGGCCGGATGTCGGACGTGCGGGTCCTCGACTCCGCCGAACCCATCGCCTACTGCCTGCCCGGGCTGCGGCAGCGGGTCGTGCTCAGCGAAGGCACCCTGAATTCGCTCAGCGACGACGAGATCCGCGCGATCCTCACCCACGAACGCTCCCATCTGCGGGCCCGGCACGACCTGGTGCTCGAGGCGTTCACCGCCGTCCATCACGCGTTCCCGCGGGTGGTGCGCTCGAAGTCGGCGCTCGGCTCGGTGCAGCTGCTCGTCGAACTGCTCGCCGACGACTCCGCCGTCAAGGTCACCGGCCCGGCCCCCCTGGCCCGCGCGCTCGTCGCGTGCGCCGGCTCCGTCGCCCCGCGCGGCGCGATGGCCGTCGGCGGCCCGTCCACCCTGGTGCGGGTGCAGCGGCTGACCGGGGCCGGCGCGGACGTGCGGATCGCAGTGGCCGCCTACTTCGCCGCGGCCGCGATCCTGATCGTCCCGACGATCGCGGTGGCGGTGCCGTGGCTGGTGGAGCTGAGCCGCCTGTTCTCCCCCACCCACCCGTAGCGCCGGCCAGTTGCGCTGGTCACAGCCTGCCCGGGAAATGGTCGACGGCCGACCCGATCGCGTACACTCGATCACGGCCCGATAACAGGGCAAGTTCATTCATGTGAGGCACACAGCCCCGTCACCCCGCGATCGACGCACAGACGGCCAGGTGAATTGTGCCCTGGCTCGTCTCTTCGTGCGGCTGCAGGACAGCCCGCTCCGCGACGTGCCCGACGTCCGGAGAGGTAAATCCGCGTGACTTCTGCTGCCCCCGAAACTTCCACCCCCGACACCGTCGACACAACAGTCGACGCCGTCGAGACGGTTGAGACCGTCGAGACCCCGTCGACCGAGGTTGCCGACACCACCGATGTGGCCGAGACTGCCGATGTGGCCGACGCCGACGATCAGACCGACAGCGACGAGGCCGCCGATCAGGCGACGTTCGCCGAGATCGGGCTGCCCGAGCCGGTCGTGGCCGCCCTGGCCCGCAGCGAGATCACCGTGCCGTCCCCGATCCAGGCGATGGCGATCCCGGATGCGATCGCCGGCAAGAACATCCTCGGCCGCGCCCAGACCGGCTCCGGAAAGACCCTCGCGTTCGGTCTGCCGATGCTCGCGCGTCTGGCCCGCCACGAGGACCGTCCGGATCCGAAGCGGCCCCGCGCCCTCGTCCTGGTCCCCACCCGTGAGCTCGCGTTCCAGGTGGTCGACTCCCTCACCCCGTACGCCGCGTCCCTGGGCCTGACCGTGCGGGCCGCCGTCGGCGGCACCCCGTTCACCAAGCAGGTCGACCAGCTGCGCCGCGGCGTCGACATCCTCGTCGCCACCCCCGGCCGTCTCGGCGACCATCTGCGGCAGAACACGTGCATCCTCGACGCCATCGAGATGACCGCCCTCGACGAGGCCGACCAGATGGCCGACATGGGCTTCCTGCCCGAGGTGCGCACCCTGCTGTCCGGCACCCCCGACGACAGCCAGCGACTGCTGTTCTCGGCGACCCTCGACAACGATGTGCAGGCCCTCGTCCGCGAGTTCCTGCCCGAACACGAACTGCATTCGACGCAGGACGGTCGCGCATCGGTCACCACGATGGACCACTACGTCCTCCTCGTCGAACGCGGCCAGAAGGACGCCGTCCTCGCCGAGATCGCCTCCCGCAAGGGCGGACGCACCATCATGTTCGCCCGCACCAAGCTGGGCACCGAGGGTGTCGTCGAACGTCTCCGGGAGCAGGGTGTCGCCGCCGAGGCCCTGCACGGCGGCAAGGCGCAGAACCAGCGGACCCGCGTCCTCGAGCGGTTCAAGACCGGCCGCACCCCCGTTCTGGTCGCCACCGACGTCGCGGCCCGAGGAATTCATGTCGACGGCATCGACCTCGTCGTGCACGTCGACCCGCCGCAGGACCACAAGGACTACCTGCACCGTGCCGGGCGCACCGCCCGCGCCGGTGAGGCCGGTGTCGTCGCCGCGATCGTGCTGCCCAACCAGCGCCGCATGTTCCGCCGGCTGACCGGTATGGCCGGCGTCGACGCCACCGCCGTGCCCGTCTTCCCCGGCTCCGAGGAACTCGCCGCCATCACCGGCGCACAGACCCCGAGCGGGGAACCGGTGCGCGACAGCAACTTCCGCAGCGAGCGCGGTGACCGTGGCGGCCGCGGCGGGTTCGGTGACCGTCGGGAACGCTCGTTCGGGGACCGTGGACCGCGCCGCGAGGGCGGCTACCAGGGCAACCGTGACGATCGGGGCCCGCGCCGCGACTTCGGGGACCGGGACAACAACCGCTCGTTCGGGGACCGTGGCCCGCGCCGTGAGGGCGGCTACCAGGGCAACCGCGACAACAACCGCTCCTTCGGAGACCGGAGTCAGGGCGACCGCAGCTTCGGTGACCGGGACAACCGTTCCTTCGGAGACCGGGACAACCGGGGCCCGCGTCGCGACGACCGCTCGTTCGGGGACCGGGGACCGCGCCGCGAGGGCGGCTACCAGGGCAACCGCGACGATCGTGGTGGCAACCGGGACAACAACTTCCGCGGCAACCGCGACGACCGTGGCCCGCGCCGCGAAGGTGGTTTCCAGGGCAACCGGGACGATCGCGGACCGCGCAGCTTCGACGATCGTGGCCCGCGCCGCGAGGGCGGGGACCGCAGCGACAACCGCTCCTTCGGGGACCGTGGCCCGCGCCGTGAGGGTGGTTTCCAGGGCAACCGCGACAACAACCGCTCCTTCGGGGACCGCGACAACCGTGGTGGTAGCCGGGACAACGGTGGTTTCCGCGGCAACCGGGACGACCGTGGACCGCGCCGCGACAACGATTTCCGGGGTGACCGGGACAACGGCGGCTTCCGCGGCAACCGGGACGACCGTGGTGGTAGCCGGGACAACGGTGGTTTCCGTGGGAACCGCGACGATCGCGGACCGCGCCGCGACTTTGGGGACCGCAGCGACAACCGCTCCTTCGGAGACCGTGGCCCGCGCCGCGAAGGTGGTTTCCAGGGCAACCGCGACAACAACCGCTCCTTCGGGGACCGGGGTCCGTCCACGGGATCGTCGGACCAGCGCAGCGGCGGGTTCCGTAGCCGCACCGACCGTCGCAGCTACGACGGCTTCGACGGCCCGCACCGGGGTCGCAACGCGTAGTAAGGCGTTCACCCGGATCTGAGTATCCGTCCGGCCCCGGCCACCCGTTCTCGGGTGGTCGGGGCCGAGTCGTCTGTGGTGGGTGTCACGGACCGAACGGCGGGGCCGGTTCGCGTCCGGGTGGGGTGACGGGGGAAGCTGTATCCATGACCACCTCTGCCAGCACCGAGGCTGCCCGCGCCCAGATCGGCGTCACCGGGCTCGCCGTCATGGGCTCGAACATCGCCCGCAACTTCGCCCGCCACGGGCACACCGTCGCACTGCACAACCGCAGTATCGCGAAGACCGATGCGCTCCTGGCCGCGCACGGTGACGAGGGCGACTTCGTCCGCACCGAAACCGTCGAGGAGTTCGTCGCCGCGCTGCAGAAGCCGCGCCGCGTGCTGATCATGGTGAAGGCCGGTGAGGCGACCGACGCGGTCATCGAGGAGCTCGCCGCGGCGATGGAGCCGGGCGACATCATCATCGACGGCGGCAATGCGCTGTACACGGACACGATCCGTCGGGAGGCGGCACTCGCGCAGCGGGGCCTGCACTTCGTCGGCGCCGGGATCTCCGGTGGCGAGGAGGGCGCCCTCAACGGTCCGTCGATCATGCCGGGCGGCCCGAAGGAATCGTATGCGGCGCTCGGCCCGCTGCTCGAGTCGATCTCCGCGCAGGTCGACGGCACCCCGTGCTGCACCCACATCGGCCCGGACGGGTCCGGCCACTTCGTGAAGATGGTGCACAACGGCATCGAGTACGCCGACATGCAGCTCATCGGCGAGGCCTACAACCTGTTCCGGGACGCCCTCGGTTTCGATGCCGCGCAGGTCGCGGACGTGTTCACCGAATGGAATTCCGGTGACCTCGAGTCGTACCTGGTGGAGATCACCGCGGAGGTGCTGCGGCAGACCGACGCCAAGACCGGTCAGGCCCTCGTCGACGTGATCGTCGACGCCGCCGAGCAGAAGGGCACCGGCCGCTGGACGGTCAAGGCCGCCCTCGATCTGGGGGTGCCGGTCACCGGTATCGCCGAGGCCGTGTTCGCGCGCGCCCTGTCCGGGTCGCGGGAGCAGCGCAAGGCCGCCCGCGGTCTGGCGTCCGGGCAGCTGGGCGGCAAGCCCACCGATGTGGAGCAGTTCACCGAGGACATCCGTCGCGCCCTGTACGCGTCGAAGATCGTGGCGTACGCGCAGGGCTTCGACCAGATCCGGGCCGGCAGCGACGAGTACGGCTGGGATCTCACCCCCGGTGACATGGCGACGATCTGGCGTGGCGGCTGCATCATCCGCGCCCGTTTCCTCAACCGGATCAAGGAGGCGTACGACACCAACCCGGATCTGACGTCGCTGATCGTGGAGCCGTACTTCCGGGAGGCCATCGAGAACGCGATCGACTCGTGGCGTCGTGTCGTGGTCACCGCCACCACCCTCGGTATCCCGGTGCCGGCGTTCGCGTCGTCGCTGTCGTACTACGACGGGCTGCGCGCCGAGCGGCTGCCGGCGGCTCTGACGCAGGGGCAGCGGGACTTCTTCGGCGCCCACACCTACGAGCGCATCGACGCGCCCGGCAAGTTCCACACCCTGTGGAGCGGGGACCGGTCCGAGGTCGACGCCTGACCGACACGGTTGTGACGGGCGGGGCGGGTGCAGCGATGCACCCGCCCCGCTCGGCTGTCCGGACGGGGTGTGCGCCGCAACGGCGGGTCAGGCGGTGGGGACGACGTTGTGAATCCCGCACGGGTTTCCGTCGATCGCCTGGAACGCCGCCACGGGAGTCCCGGACGGATCGAGCACGGTGTATTCGTCGAAGGTGTAGGTGAGCAGGTCGTCACCGCCGGGACCGCACCGATGTCCCACATCCGTCGAATCAGGTAGTGCCAGAAGGATTTTCCGCACTTCGTCGGCATCGATGATGTTCGACGACGGCGGGACGAGGTCGGTTCCGTTCGGGGTGTTCGAATAGTGGCAGCGCCGGAGGGTGACGCCCGGGACCGGTTCCCGATCGTGGCCGAGGAGCCACGCCCTGCCGAACAGGTCGTCGGTCTGTCGCGGATCGGCGGGGCATTCGTCGGGTCCGGGGGCCGACTCGACGGCCACCGCCGCCGCAGGTTCCGCGGTCGGCCGGTCCGCCGAGCACGCGGCGAGCAGCAGCGGCGCCGCTGCAATCGCGGCGGTCAGGACGATCCGGGAGGGTGAGGACACATCGACAGACGGTAGCGGGCGACTCACCGGCACCGTGGGCGTTCCGAAGAATCAGCGGGGGTGTGCCGCCGCCGGCGACCAGGTCGACGCAGCGGCGCAGATGCCGCAGGTCGGTGTCGGTACAAGTCGTGTGCCACCTCGTACCGTCTAGCGGGTCGCCCCCGCTGCAGCAGACAGCGCTCGCAGCAGTCGGTTGTGGTCGGGGTCTGCCTGCTGCGAGGGAAGAAAGCGCCGGCGCAGCATGGCATAGGACAGCTCGTGTCGGGGATCTACCAGCGCCTGTTGCCCTCCCGCTCCACTGTGTCCGAAGGCACCGTCCCCGAGACTGGGGTAGATCTCCGATACCGGGTGGAATCCCACAGCCCAGGCCTTGTGCTGTCGCAGCACCAAGTCCCAGCCGGCGTACTGGATCTGAGCGAAGGCCGCAGCCGTGTTCCTCGTGAGAAATGGGGGCGCGCTGTCGGTGCTGCACGTGACCGCCGAGTAGAGCTTGGCCAGTGCGCGGGCCGTACCGATGCCGCCGAACGAGGCCGGCCCGTTGGATCTGACCACCGGCAGGTTCGGTAATTCCCATACCTCACGGCTCTGTGGGTGGTGGCGGTTGAATGCAATGCCTGCGAGGCTGTGCGGGTCGGTGGCGGTCGTGGCGAGTTCACGGAGCCGTTCCGGGGTGGCCACCATGGGTTGGGCCGACAGGAAGCGGTGCTCGTGATCGGTGGGCAGCCCGAAGTGCAGGTCCAGCTTGTAGGGCTCCCGCAGGAGCGTGGTGAACAGGCTCTGCACGGTCTCTCCCACCACGCGACGCACCACCTCCCCGCTCAGCGCCGCCAGGACCAGCGCGTGGTAGCCCGCCGCAGTCGCGGGACGCCAGAACGGACGCTGGGCAGCGAGGTTTTCGGCGACGAAGTGGTCGTCGGCCAGTTCCTCCATGGTGAATCCCGCGTCTACCCCTACCAATCCGGCCTGGTGGGAGAGGAGCTCACGCAGCAGAATCTCACGCTTGCCCTCCACACCGAACTCCGGCCAGTAGTGGCTGACCTTTCGGTCGAGGTCCAGCACACCGTCCTGGACGAGCAGAGCGACGATCAGGTGGGTCACGCCCTTGCTGGCGGAGTAGATTGCCAACAACGAATCGTCGCCGGTCTCGTCTCCAGCCCACAGGTCCACTACCGGCTCACCGTGGTGATAGGCCGCCACCTGTGCGTCCAGATCGGAGCCTTCCTCGGCCAGAATGGCGGCGAACTCGTCTCGCACGGACTCGAATCCGGGAGCCACCACACCCTGAACATCGCGTCTCGTCACGGATACTCCTCCGCATTGACAGCCCTGGGTTTCGTTCCTGTCCGTCCCCGTGGCCGGCGAGTGACTACTGGTCTGGCTCTTGGATAGCGTAGCGAGCCCGCTCGACCTCGGGCGGGGTTCTCATCGCGAACTCGCCGAGAAGGCGTCGGTTGTTCGGCGTAGCCTCGTCTGTACTGATCGGTAGGCCACGCCGACCTGTCCATCGATGTGGTCGCGGAGGGTCGAGCAGCCTCGGTAATGACCCCGATGGGCGAATCGTAGGTGGCGGTCGGATGATCGAGGGCGACCCTTTTGCAACGCAACACGACCTGGATCCGACGCTGGTCGAGGAGTTGGCGGCAGCCGGGTTCACCGACGCCGAGGAGATCGGGCGCGGCGGGTTCGGTGTCGTGTACCGGGCCGCCCAACCCGAGTTGGACCGTACGGTCGCGGTCAAGGTTCTCACCGCCGAGTCGGACGAACCCAACCGGGCACGGTTCGTGCGCGAGCAGCAGGTGATGGGCCGGCTGACCGGGCACCCGAACATCGTCGGCGTGTTGCAGGCCGGACACACCCGATCCGGTCGTCCCTATCTGGTGATGCAGTATCACCGGCACGGCAGTCTGGGGGCGCGGATCCACTACGAGGGGATCCTTCCGATCGATCAGGTGCTGGATCTGGGGGCCACGATATCCGGCGCCCTGGAGGCGGCACACCAGCTCGGGATCGTGCACCGCGATGTCAAACCGGCGAACATCCTGTTCACCGACTACGGCGAACCCGCCCTGACCGATTTCGGTATCGCGCAGGTCGCCGGCGCCTTCCGGACCGCCGACACCGGCAGAATCGCCGGCTCACCGGCGTTCCTCGCCCCCGAAGTCCTCCACGGCGCCCCACCCACCCCCGCCTCCGACATCTACGGGCTCGGTGCGACCTTGTTCTGCGCTCTCACCGGCCATGTGGCGTTCGAACGTCACAGCGGGGAACGGACCTTCGCCCAGTTCCTGCGCATCACCACCGAGCCGGTGCCGGACCTCCGCGAGACGGGGATACCCGACCCGGTGTGCACGGTCATCGAGCAGGCGATGGCGCGTGACCCCCGAGAGCGCCCGTCCGCTGCCGCGCTGGCCGCACAGCTTCGGGACGTCCGGGCCGGCCTGGGCACGACCGCGGCCCGGACCGTTCCGGTCGAACCGCGGGAGGTGCTGGTCGGTGACCGCGGGTTTCCGGCGGAGCTGAGCAGTTTCGTCGGTCGACGCGCCGAGCTGGCCGAGGTGCGCAGTGCGCTGTCGACGAACCGGCTGGTGACGTTGACCGGTATCGGCGGGGTCGGCAAGACGCGTCTCGCACTGCAGGCAGCCGACAGCGCGAAACGGAGCTTCCCCGACGGGGTGCGGCTCGTCGAACTCGCCGAGATACACGATCCGGCGCTGGTGATCGACGTGGCCGCCGCCGCCGTCGGTGTGCGGTCCCGCGCCGGCCAGCCACTGATCGACGGCCTCGTCGAGGTGCTGTCGCCGCTCACCGCACTGCTGGTGCTCGACAACTGCGAGCACGTGATCGACGCTGTCGCAGAACTGGTGCAGCCGTTGTTCCAACGGTGCCCGACACTGCACCTTCTGGCTACCAGCCGAGAACCGCTCGGGACCGGCGGGGAAAAGATCGTGCCGGTCTCGCCGCTGACCATGCCCTGCCCGGACCAGCAGCCGTCGTTGCGCAGCCTGGCCCGCAGCGACGCCGTGACACTGTTCGTCGAGCGGGCCTCCGCGACCGTACCGGGGTTCGAATTGACCGAGGGCAACATGGCCACGATCACCTCGATCTGCCGACGCCTCGACGGGCTGCCCTTGGCGATCGAACTGGCTGCAGCCCGGATACGGGTCCTCTCGCCCGAGCAGATCCTGGGCCGGCTGACCAACCGCTACGCGCTGCTCACCCGCGGCACCCGTGATGCCCCGACGCGGCAGCAGACCCTGCGCTGGTCCATCGACTGGAGCTACGAACTGTGTGCCCCGGAAGAACAGCAACTATGGGGACAGTTGTCCGTGTTCGCCGGTTTCGACCTCGCCGACGCGGAACACGTGTGTGACCTCGGCGAGCACGATCTACTCGACGCTCTCACCGCACTGATCGACAAATCGATCATCCTCCGCAGAGAATCGGGTGGGCGGGTCCGGTTCCGGATGCTCGAAACCGTGCGCGAGTACGGCCTCGAAAAGGTCAGGGCCACCGACACGTACCGGGACCTACGCCGGCGCCACCTCGACTGGCACACCGAACTGGTGCTGAACGCAGAGGCCGACTGGACCAGTCCCCGCCAGCTCGATTGGGTCGCCCGCCTGCGACTGGATTTGGCGGACGTGCGTGAGGCATTCGAATACAGTCTCACCGAACCGGGCGAGGGCGCACTGCAGATCGCCGCCGCGATGTACCCGTTCTGGGGTGCCCGCGGCCTGTTCGCCGAGGGCCGCCGATGGCTCGACCACGCTCTCGACCGGACCGCACCGCAGTCGTCCCTCTCCCGCGCCAAGGCTCTGCATGCCGCGTGCATCCTGGCCGGGGTCCAAGGGGATCTGCCGGCGGTGGCCGCCCGAGCCGAGCAGGCCCGCGACCTCGTGTCGCCCTCCGCGGATCGGGCGACACACGCCTACGCTGCGGGCACGGACGGGATCGCCGCCCTCTACCGTGGCGACTTCGCCCAGGCGCAGGCTGTGTTGTCCGACGCTGTCGACACCGCCGAGGCCGGTGGCGCATCGCTGATCCAACTGATGCTGGAGGCGCTGATGCTTCTGGGATGGTCCTGCGTCGCCGACGACCCGGCGCGTGCACTGAACTACCACGAACGGGCCCTGACCCTCGCCGAGGAGCGCGGCGAATTCCTTCTTCGCGGATACGCGTTGTGGGCCACCGGGATCGACGCGTGGCGTACAGGAGATCGCGACCGAGCCACGCAGCTTCTCCACGACGGACTGCGCCTCACCCGCAGAACGGACGACCCGCTGATGGTGTTCGCCTGCATGCAGACGTTGGCGTGGATCGCCGCGGAAGAGAACCATCCCCGCCGCGCCGCCGTCCTCATGGCGGCCGCCGCGGCACCCCACCGGCTCATCGGCAGCCCCCCGGCGTTCTTCCCCCACCTGGCTGTCCACCAGCACGAATTCGAACAGACTGTGCACGCGGCCCTGAACGACGAGGCACGCGACGCCGCCCACCGCGAAGGTGTGGCACTGACCGGTGATGCCGCCGTCGCCTACGCCCTCGGCGAGCAGCCCCCGAAACCGGCCGTCGTCGACCACGGGCCCACAACCCTGACCGAACGGGAACGTCAGGTCGCCGACCTGGTTGCCGAGGGCCTGACCAACAAAGCGATCGCCGCGACACTGGTGATCTCGCCGCGTACCGTCGACGGACACGTCGACCATATCCTCACCAAACTCGGATTCACCTCCCGCGCCCAGGTCGCGGCCTGGGTTGTCCGACAGAAACAGCGGTGACGAGGGGGGCGGGGCTGCTGTACCAGCGTGTTCACCCCGTCATGCGGTGTCGTGTCGCGGCCGGTGCGGTGAGTAGATACGGGACGGCACACCCGTACCGGCTGTTTCGTGTCTCCGGTGCATTCTCCGCGACATCCCACGTTTCCCTGCGGGGGTGGGGTTCGGCCGGGTCAGTATGGACCGATGAGTTCTGACGAGGCTGACCTGCGGTGCGCCGAGAAGCTCGGTGAACAGACCGCGGAGAGACTGCTGAAGTTGCTCACCGACCGCAATCCGGCGGGATTCGTCGAGGAGATAGCCGCGGTCGTGTCCGACACCGACCGGTTCACGGGGACCCTGGTCTGGTCGTTCACGACGATCGGCGAGTTCGTGGCCGATCGCGAGGGCGGCGGTGTCACCGGTGTGGAGCGTGCGCGTGCTGTCGTCGACCGGCACCGGCTCCACGCGGGTGTCGGGACGGCGGCGGAGGGGTGGGTCACCGAAGCGGTCGGCGCCTACCTCGTCGCACCGGCGACCATGCGGTTGTTCCTCGACGCCATGCGCGAGCGTGCGGCGGCGGAACGGGCGGAAATCCTCGCGGAGGCGCTGCTGTGGGTGACGGTGTCCGGGGCTGCGACGTCCGTGCGGCGGTGACGGTTGCTCCATCCGGCAGTCGGTCGTATGACCACATCTTCCGCTGCCACCGGCTCGATTGCTGCCCGATAACCACTGGAACGGTATGTCAACAGTCACACAATGCTTTACCTGCTGTTTTATCTTGAATCCGGATATTCCGGGACCGGTTGCAGGCGCCTGTGGTCCGGGGTAGAAACGTAGCCAGAGCGTCACCAGGCCGCGGTGCTGATCGCCGCGAGTAATGGGTGTGGGGGCTCGTTTCACGCAAGATTTCACCGACTGCCAAGTGCTCCGCACGCGAACTCTGGTCCGGGTTCGCGTGGGGGTGCGGAGAGGTACATGTGCTGCTGCCGATGTCGCCGGCCGATTCGATGTTCCTGCTGGGAGAGTCCCGTGAGCACCCGATGCACGTCGGTGCGCTCGTGCTGCTCGACCCACCCGACGGCGGCCGGCCGGCCGACATCCGGGAGATGCTCGACGATGCCCTGGCCCGCCCGCAGGTGGCGCCGCTGCTCCGGAAACGGGCCGTCCGGTCGTGGTCGTCGCTGGGACAGTGGGCGTGGACCGCGGAAACGGACATCGATCTCGGTCACCACATCCATCATGCCGCCCTGCCCGCGCCGGGCGGAACCGCGGAGTTGATGACCCTCGCCTCCCGCCTGCACGCAGGTCTCCTCGACCGGGGCCGGCCCCTGTGGGAGATGTATCTGATCGAGGGCCTCGCCGACGGCCGCTACGCCGTCTACATGAAGATCCATCACGCCCTCGCCGACGGGGTCGCCGCGATGAAACTGCTGCGCAGCGCCCTGAGCGAGGATCCGGACACTCGCGGCATGCCGGCCCCGTGGGAGCCGCTCCCGCAGTCGCAGCACACACCCTCGACCACGGGCACCGGTGTGGTGCGGGCCGCGACCGACACCCTCGCGGCGGTCACCGGCGCGATCGGTGCGGCCGCCGGTGTGGTGCCCGCCCTCGCCGGCGCCGTCGAGCACGCGCTCCGCGAGCGCGGCGGCGCACTGTCACTGGCCGCACCCGAGTCGATGCTCAACGTGCCCATCGGCGGCGCCCGACGCTTCGCGGCCCGATCCTGGCCGCTGGAGCGCCTCCGACTGGTCGCCAAACGTACCGACGCCACCGTCAACGACGTGGTCCTCGCCATGTGCTCGGGTGCCCTCCGCGCCTACCTGACCGCACTCGACGCCCTCCCCACCGATCCGCTGGTCGCCATGGTCCCGGTCTCCTTACGCACAGGAGACCGAAACGGCAACAGCGGCAACAGCGGCAACAGTATCGGCATGCTGTCCTGCAACCTCGGCACCCACCTCGACGACACGGCCGACCGACTGGAGGCCGTGCGGACCTCGATGACCGAAGGCAAGGATGCGATGCGTACCCTCGGCCGGACCCAGGTCCTGGCCGCGAGCGCTCTCGGCGCCGTCCCACTGGCGCTGGGCATGTACGGGATCGGCGGGCCGATCCGCCCACCGAATGTGATGATCTCCAACGTGCCCGGCCCGACCGGACCCCTGTACTGGAACGGCGCCCGGGTCAGCGCCCTGTACCCGCTCTCCCTGCCCGTCGACGGACAGGCCCTCAACATCACCTGCACCAGCACCGACGACGAGATCGCGTTCGGGCTCACCGGCTGCCGCCGCGCACTGCCGGACCTGACCCCGATGCTCGACCACCTCGACACCGAACTCGCCGCCCTCGAAACCGCCGCCGCATAACGAACACCTGCCGAACCTCGCTCGGCTCCATGCCATTCCACTCAGCCCTGAGCGAAACCCGGGAGTCCCGGCGAACCCTCCACTATCCTGCACTCCAGGGTGGGGGCTCGTGGGGAGCCGTCGGGGGAAGGGGTGGCATGTCGTACGTGTCGGTGGAGCAGCGGCGCACGGAGTTGATCGCAGCGGCGATCCGGGTGATGTCCGACGGGGGGCTGGCCGCCGCGACCACCCGGGCGATCTGCGCCGAGGCCGGCATGCCGCAGAGCGTGTTCCACTACTGCTTCGCATCCAAGGACGAACTGCTGCAAGAACTCACCCGGCAGGTGATCACGAACCAACTCGACCGGGTGTCCGAGTACGCGCTCCCCGGTGCGGACGTCGAGGACGCGATACACGCCGCCCTCGCCAGCACCTGGGGCCATGCCGTCGCCGAACCCGGTCGGCAACTCGCGCTCCACGAACTGATCATCAGTTCCGTCCGGGCCGCCGACCGCGGTGACCTCGCCGCATGGCAGTACCGCGCGTACCACGCCGCAGCCGGCACGTTCCTGACCCGGATCGCGGAGACCGCCGGAATCGACTGGTCCGTACCGGTTCCCGTGCTCGCCCGACTGATCATCGCCGGCCTCGACGGGCTGATCCTCGGCCACCTCGTCGACGAACGGACCGACGAGGCGGAAGCGGTGATCACGGCATTCGCGACGATGATCGCCAGCCACGCCGTCGCACCGGACGCGACCCCCGGCACCACGATCCGGGTGTGACGTCCGGGGACCTGGGGTCCCGACACGGCGCCGCAATCGCCACCGACTTTCGAAAAATATTCGTGCAGAAAGGCTTTCGCCTTTCCTTCCGCTCTTGTCCGGCACGCCCCGTATGCGGAACCCCCCACTCCGCGAGAATCCTACTCACGCTAATGGCAGTTAGCGCCGTCATGGAACGGTGGCGGATCGGGTGCGTCCCTCGAACCGCTCGCAGTCCCGGGGGTGTTTCCGTTCGGCAACACCAGCGGGTGCCCCGGCGGCGCGGCCCGAATCCCCGTCTCCGACGGGAAGATATCGATCGCGGAATCGCGTCGATCCCCCTACCTCGGACATGGGCGCATTACGTCACTGTGACGGATGGTGGGCGCACGCATTCCCGGACTGTCGGTGCCACTCGATAGGCTCTCCCCATCGGACACGAGAGGAGCACGGGTGTGAGCGAGCAGGGCGAGGTCGCCGCGTCCGCATCCGCGCTGCCCGCCGTGGTCGAGCACCCGGCGGCATGGGCCGAGCCCGGGCGGGAGCCGGCCGTCCCGGTGTTGTCCGGGTCCGCGGAGGCCCGGATCGTCGCGGCTCTCGAACGTCGGCATTCCCCGTCGACCGCCCGGAACTATCGCACGGACTGGGATCGGTTCCGCCACTGGTGCGTCGAACGCGGGCACGTGTCGATGCCGGCGCACCCGCACACCGTCGCCGACTATCTCACCGAGCACGCCGACCTGCGTACCGACGCCGGGGCGCGCCGGTATGCGACGAACACCCTCACCCGGTGGGTGGCGTCGATCAACTACTGGCATCGCGCCTGCGACCGGGTCGCCCCCGGTCAGGCGCAGATCGTCAAGGACACGTTGGCCGGTCTGCGCCGCACCTATGCCGCCGCCGGGGACCGCCCCACCAAACGTGTCGCCCCTCTGCTCGGCGACGAGATCACCTACATCCTCACCGCGATGCGCCGGGAGTCGGACACCTGGCAGTCCCGGCTGCGGGAGCGCCGCGACTCGGCGATCATCCTGATCGGTTTCCTCGGCGCGTTCCGGCGCTCCGAGCTGTCCGGGCTGCAACTGCGTGATGTCACCCTCCACCCCCACGACGGCCTGCACATCCTGGTCCGCACCTCGAAAACCGATCAGACCGGTGCCGGCATGGTCAAGGCCACCCCGTTCGCCGTCGGCCACCACACCTGCCCGCCGTGCGTGTACCGGCGGTGGCTCGACGTCGTCGCCGCCCACCACCACGACGGGCGCGCCGGTATCGCCGCACTCCTGCAGGAGCCAGACGTGTTCGGCGGGCACATCTGCCACCGCCCCTACCCGGACCTGGCGCCCGCGCTCGCGGCGGCGCCGGTGTTCCGGCCGCTGCGCGTCAACGGCAACCTCGGCGAGACCGCCCTGACCGGGCAGGGCATCCACGGGGTGATCCGCCGCGCCGCCACCACCGCCGGCCTGTCCCCCACCAAGGTCACCACCCTCGGCGGCCACTCCCTGCGCGCCGGCTTCGTCACCCAGGCGTTCCGCAACGGCGCCCAAGCCCACGAGATCATGCGGCAGACCGGCCACAAAGCCCCCGCCACCCTGGAAATTTATGCCCGCGAACACAATCCGCTGACCGGGAACGCGGTCGCCGGGTTCGCGCTGTAGCGCTCGGCTGGTAGACACGAACATGCCTGCTCCGGCACTGCAACCAGCAGCATCTCTGTCGATCACTCTGGGAGATGACGAAAGCAGCACTGCCTCTCGCGACCTAGCTGGATTTGTGGGTCACAAGGCGGTAGATCACGTAGCCGCCGAACCAGGTCGTCAGTAGAACGGCAAGTGCGAGGAGAGCTTCGATCGCGATCGGGAGCATGCGTGTCTCCAGAGAATCGGGCCGGATTGTCAACTCCGGCAACTGGCGTGTGCTGTGAGCGTTGAATCAGGACTGAGAGATCGGCTGGTCGAGCGGGGGCGGGAGTTCCGTCGGCTCGTCGGTGTCGTCTCGTGACCGCGGTCCGGGCCCGCTCACGACCAGGTGTACATCACCGGGCGCCGTGGATTGACACCCCATTTCAGAGCGGACGTGCAGATCTGTTCCTTGATGAGTGCGCCGGTGCGGCCGCTGACAACCGTGCTGCGAGGGTTGTCTTTGGAGTCGGTTCGCTGGACTACTGCCGC
The DNA here is from genome assembly GCF_005434945.1 of Prescottella subtropica. GTDB lineage: Bacteria > Actinomycetota > Actinomycetes > Mycobacteriales > Mycobacteriaceae > Prescottella > Prescottella subtropica. Next base: position 169,300 of record NZ_SKCH01000005.1, read on the forward strand.
TCGGCGCCCCAGGCTGATGCACTGGCTGATGAACTTGGGATTCACCGCTTTCGGGGGCTTGCCTTCGATGCGCCGAAGGATGGTGTCTGCCGCGTGTGCTCCGAGTGGGATTGCAGCTTGGCAGCTCATTCGTAGAGGCATGCCGTCGATCGCGACTGCGTCCCCGGCGCCGACGATGTTCGGCGAGTTTGGACAGGTCAATGTGTCGTCGACCAGGAGGCGTCCGTCTGCGTCTGCTGGCAGACCGCTCTTCAGTGCCAGAGGGGGTACTGCTGATGCCATTGCAACAACCGCACATTCGGCCGCCAGCATCCTCCCATCGGCCAGCTCGACCTTGCGCTCGTTGATGCGTGTGACCCGGCTCCCCTCGATGACCTCGACGGAGTGTGATGCGAGAGCTCGAAGGATCCTTGCGCGTGCCTTTTCGTTGAGCCCCTCGGCGACCTGACCGCTCGAGACGAGCGTGACGGAGAGTTTCGGCCTCAGCTCGGCGAGTTCCGCGGCGGTCTCGATGCCGGTCAATCCGCCACCGACCACCACGACCGGTGCGCCCGCAGTCACGGTAGTCAACCGTTGCCGCAACGCGAGCGCGGATTCGTACTCGGAGACAGTGAAGGCGTGCTCTCGTGCGCCGTCTACGTGATCGAGTCGGGAGGTGCTGCCGACGGCATAAACCAGATAGCCATAGGAGATGGACTCACCGGCAGTCAGGTGGACGACTTGGCCTCGCGCATCGATCGACGCGACGGTACCGACAACTAGTCGCGCCCTGTCGTGTAAGGCAGCCGTCAGCGGCATCGTTGCAGAGTGGTTTCCTGCAGCAAGCTGGTGCAGGCGGATGCGCTCCACGAACTCTGCACGTGGGTTGACAACTGTCACTTCCAGATTCGGGTTTTTCGAGAGCAATCGCTTGACCGCGACAACTCCCGCATACCCGCCACCAACTACAACCACATCTGCATTCACGGCCCCTACCCCTTCCGGAACGACTGCGATTCCCCGACGACAGTCGACGCTAGGCGTCCACCCCCGATTACTCCAATGCATTCAAACCATCGACCTGATGCATCTACGCTATCGATGTGACCCTGGATCAACTCGAGTGTTTCGTCGCCGTCGCAAGAGTCGGACATTTCACCCGCGCGGCCGACGGCGTCGGCATTGCCCAACCCTCTCTCAGCCGCCAGATCGCCGCGCTCGAAAAGGACGTCGGCGTCCGACTCTTCGACCGAGGTTCCGGACCCGTGAGCCTCTCCGCTGCGGGTGAGGCCCTGCTACCTGTCGCCACCCGGATGCTCGAAGACCGCGCGGCGGCGTACCGGCATATCGACGAACTGACCGGCTTGACCCGTGGCCGGCTCAGGATTGGGGCGACTCCGAGTCTGTGCATCAGCCTCGTCGCCGATGTCCTCAGCCGCTACCGCGCCACACACCCCGGCATCCAACTGCACGTCACCGAGGCTGGATCACGAACCCTCACAACCAAGCTCAACCAAGGCGAACTGGACTTGGCGCTGGTGGTCACCGAACGAACCGATGACAGCCCGAACTTAGCTCTGACACCGCTTCTAAGAGAGGAACTCGTGGTGGTGTCGTCGGCGAATTTGCCGCCACTCACCACACGCCAGGAGATCACTCTAGAAGAACTTGCCCAGCAAGACCTCGTGGCATGCCACGACAGTTACGATCTGCGGATAGCCCTCGACCATGCCTTCGTCGCGGCCGGGCTGCACGCGCACCTTGCCGTGGAAGGTGGCGAGCTGGACGCGGTTCTACGCTTCGTCGCTCGCGGAATCGGGGTGAGTGTCGCACCCATGATGGCGGCCCTGCACTACCCAGGGCTGCGGGTCACGCGATTGACGGCACCGCAACTACATCGGACCGTCGTGCTGGCGCGTCGCGCCGGCATCGCACCCAGCCACGCAGCCGTCGCATTCCATGGGCTACTCGACGACGCCGTCGAGACGTTCGCTACTGAAGCAACCGCCGGCCTGAGCGTGCGTAAGTTGCCGGAGTAGGCGCGCATCGTTTTCGGCCAGCGAAGTGTGGACCGCGACATCGACGCACTTGCCGACGCGGTCGGACTCTTCACCCCTGGGTAACCGCCCCGGGTCAGTTCGGAGTGATTCCGGCGAGCAGGTCGAGGGAGGCGAGCAGCAGCACCACCTGGATCGCACCGCCGAGGATCGGCAGCCAGAACGCCGGTTTGCGTAGGCACAGCAACACGATCGCCACCACCACGGTGACAGCGAAGACACCGATACCGGCGAGATCGTTGAGGAAGTAGGCCTGACCGAGCTTCGCGTAGTCGCACGCGCCGGTGCTGCACGAGTCGGTCGCCATCGTCCAGAACATGCTGAGATACAGCAGGGACAGCAGTCCGACGGCGTACAGGGAAAACAGCACCAGTGTCACGACCAGGTCCACGCTGCGCCACAGCGGCCACCGCTGTTCCTTCTCGCGCACGGGTGGCAGCACCGGGTACGGGTACCGGTCGGGGTAGGGCGGGACGGTCATGGCCGCCACGGTACGGGCTCCCCCGGACCGAGTCGCGGAACGGCAACACCCGGCCCCGCTCCCGCCGCCCCGCCCGGTGCGCGGTGGGCACGACGATGGTGCCCGTGACCGCCCCTTTCGCCTCGTCGTCTGTTCCGGTGCCGGGCCGGTCCACCGTGGTCCGCTCAGTCGCGTGCCGCGTCGAGCGCGGCGAGGTAGCCGAAGACCATCGCAGGTCCGATGGTGGCGCCGGGTCCGGCGTAGGTGTGCCCCATCACCGGCGCGCTGGTGTTTCCCACCGCGTAGAGTCCGTCGATCACGGAGCCGTCCGCGCGGAGTGCTCGGGCGGCGCGGTCGGTGACGATGCCGCCCTTGGTGCCGAGGTCGCCGGGCACCATCCGGGCCGCGTAGAACGGTGCCTTCGTCAATTCACCGAGGCTGGGATTGGGCTTGTTGGTGATGTCGCCGTAGTAGTGGTCGTAGCGGCTCTGCCCGCGGCCGAAGTCGGGGTCGTGGCCGGTGCGGGCGTGCGAGTTGAAGCGGTCGACGGTCCCGGAGAGGGCGTCGGCGGGAACACCGATCTTCTCGGCCAGTTCGTGGACGGTGCCGGCGGTGGTGATCGCGCCGGACCGCTGCCAGGATCGTGGCAGCGGTTTGCGGGCGGGCACGGACGCGAACATGTACCGGTCCCGGTAGGTCTGGTCGAAGATCAGCCAGGCCGGGAGGTTCTCGGCGGGGCCGTCGCCCTGCCCGTAGGTGCCACCGAACATGCGGTGCGTGGCCTCGACGTAGGGCAGGGACTCGTTCATGAAGCGGACCCCGCGCTCGTTGACGATCACGCTGCGTGGCAGCGAACGCTCGGCCAGCGCGAACCACGATCCGTTCGGCAGCGGGATCGACGGCGCCCACCAGGCGTCGTCCATGTGGGAGAGGGCCGCGCCGACGGCGAGGCCGGTGGTGATTCCGTCACCGGTGTTGGTCGGCGCACCGAGGCTCCACGAAATATCCACCGGCGCACGCTGGTACTGCCGGCGCATGGCGGCGTTGTGGTCGAATCCGCCGCAGGCGAGCACCACCCCGCGGCGGGCGTGCAGCGTGGTCCGGGTGTGTCCGTCGTCGAGCACGACTCCCGTCACGCGGTCGCCGCCGGTGACCAGTTCGGTCATCGCGGTACCGAGCCGGACCGGCACCCCGGCGTCACGGACACCGAGCATCAACTGCCCCATCAGCGCGGAACCCAATCCGACCAGCTTCTTCCGCCGGAGCCGGCCCAGCATGCTGCGGGCGCCCACCGCGAGCATGCGCTGCGGCCCCCGCCAGTGCCGAAGGCCGGTGCTCAGCCAGCGGTAGTCGGACTGCTTGACGACGACACCGAGCGGGGCCTTGGTGTACGACGGGTGCAAGGTGGCCAGGTCGTCCCCGAGGGCCCGCGCGTCGAACGGGCGCGGCTCGCACGAGCGCCCGGTGGCCCGTCCGCCGGGCGCCTCCGGGAAGTAGTCCGAGTACCCGTTCACCCATTCGAGGTCCAGGCCCGAGTTCTCGATGAGGAAGTCGAGGGCCTCGTGCCCACGATCGATGTACGTGTCGATCAGCGCCGGACCGACACCGTCACCGACGATGCCGGTCAGGTAGGTGCGCGCCGATTCGAGGTCGTCGGCCGGCGCCTCGTGACGCAGTACCGAGTTGCCCGGCACCCACACTCCCCCGCCGGACCGGGCCGACGATCCGCCCCAATACGCGGACTTTTCCACGATGACCACGCTCAGGCCCCGGCGAGCGGCGGTGATGGCGGCGGCCATCCCACCCGCACCGGAACCGACGACGACCAGATCGACCGCATCATCGTGCGGGTACTGTTCCTGCCTCATGTGACAGCCCTCCATGGCCGGTGAATCACGATGTCGTGCTGCGGCCCGTGCGAGTGCGCAGCGTCTTCGGTCAGGAGCTCCACCGGTCGCCCCGAACTGCGCTCAGCGCCCCCTCGACACACACAGGCAGGGAGGCACCCTGCTTGCCTTGCCCGCGCAGCCACTGCAGATAGCCGAACTCGGCGGCAGCGAGCATCAAGTGCACGAGCAGTCCGGGATTGCTGTCGGCGTCGGGGTCGACCGCCATCCGCTCGGCGACGAGTTCGACCAGCCTGGACCGGTGCTCCGGGGTGATCAGGGCAACCCGGTCGAGCAGATGCGGGGCGGTGCGAAACGCTGCCCGCCACTGCTCGATCTCGGCGGGTGCGAGAGTGCCGGAACGCATCAGGATCGACTGTGCGAGAGCGGCATCCGCCGACTCCCCGTCGGGCCGGGCCTCGAGTAGCGCGACGATGCCGGCGCCGCCTTCACGCACCGGATCGAGAAGCAGGTCCTCCTTGCTGCGCACGTGCCGAAAGTAGGTACTCGGCGAGATCCCGGCCTCGGCCGCGATCTGCTCCGTGGTCACCGCGTCGAATCCGTCGCGGGCGAACAGCATGTACGCCGCCCGCTGGATCTCGGCACGTACCACCGCGCGCTGCCGCTCTCGCAAGGACATTCGCAACCTTTCGTCATCCACGCCTCGGGCCACCCGAACCGGCACATGCGAGTATCAATCAATATGACAGTGTCTGTCAATAATGACAGACTCCCCCACATGACCCGACGGCCGACGTAGGGTCGGAAACCGTGAGCGAACAGCGTGACCGCATGCTGCGGGGAGATCTGTACCGCGACGACGACGGCGTTCTCGCCGACGACCGCAAGGCCTGTCAGCGTCTCCTCGACCGCTTCAATACGACTCTCGCCGACGAGGACGGTGTGCGACGCGAGATCCTCGACGAGCTACTCGGGTTCCTCGGCGAAGGATCCTGGATCATGCCCCGATTCCAGTGCGACTACGGCACATACATTCGGATCGGCGCGAACAGCTTCCTCAACTACGATGCGATCCTGCTCGACTGTGCCCCGATCACCATCGGCGACGACGTGTCGATCGGCCCCCGTGCACAACTGTTGACCGCGCTGCATCCGATGTCCGATCACGAGGCGCGTCGTCAACGGTGGGAATCGGCGGCCCCGATCACGATCGGCGACAACGTGTGGCTCGGTGGTGGCGTGATCGTGTGCCCCGGCGTCACCATCGGGAACGACACAGTGATCGGGGCGGGCAGCGTCGTGACGAGAGACATCCCGGACAAAGTGTTCGCCGCCGGTAACCCGTGCCGCGTGATCCGATCCCTCACCTGACCGGCATGCGACGAAGAAACATGTCGACAGCGGAACCCGTGACTGCTGCGCATCGGGCCGGATCCGGTGAACCGGTTCTGCTGCTGCACGGATTTACCCTCTCCCATCGTGTGTGGCATACCGTCGTGGACGAGCTGGCCGCCATCAACCCCGCCGGCGTTGTGGAGGCGCTACGCACCTCTGGCGCGGGCGGCGGATCCTGCTGACGCCCGGCTACCGCCCCACCCGGACGGCCAGGAGGCCGGGGCCAGGGCCGTCGAGGTTGGCAAGCGCCTGCGGCCGACCGGAGAGCGCGACGAATACTGAGGAGCACCACCGTCGTCCACCCCGGGTGTCATGCCAGCCGTGCGTCGCTGCTGTCGCGTCGGAACGCGACCACCGACACCACGGCCAACGCGACCCCCAGGAGCACCGTGATCACGGCTCCCCAGCCGACGACGATCGTCGAATCCGCTGTTCCGCCGACTACCCCTGTCGTGCATCGCGCCACCGGCAGCAGCCACACCTGCTGTTCCCGCACGTACGCACCTTCGACGAACGACGCCGTGCTGTAGCTGCACAACGTCTGCGCCGACGACATCAGCACGGCCAGCACACACAGTGCCGCCCCGACCGACACACCGACACCCACCCGCACCCAGCGCATGCACCGACCCTGGACGGAGTCGGACGCCGCACCCTCGCCGCTCATGCTCCGACTCTCACCGCCACCCCCACCGTTCCGTTCCGTCCGCGGCGGAGCAGGCTGCTCTTGACGCCGATCCAGCCGAGGATCCCGTACTTGCGGGCGATGACGGCGCGGGCGCGGTCGGTGCCGGCGTCGTCGCAGATCGTGGCGGTGGCCTCGATCTGCGGGCCCGTCGGGTTACCGCGCACGTCGCACACCCCGATCGTGACGCGCGGGGTGCGGCGGATCCGTTTGACCTTCCACGAGTCGGTGACCGTCCACAGCAGCAGCCGGTCGCCGTCCGGCGCACCCCACAACGGTGTCGGCACGCCCGATCCGTCCTTCCGGAACGTGGTCAGCAGAACGTATTTCGCGGCACCGATCTCGCTCAGCGTGGTCATGTCCGCCACAGTACGTGGGAACCGGGGGGCCGCCGTCTCTCGATCGTGCCGACGGTGCACGACGTCGATCACCCGCGGAGCGCGCGGGCGGCATCGGTGCGGGAGGTACGGACGGCAGGCCACGCCAACGCGAGACAGGTGGTGGTCAGCGTCGCGGCGGCCAGACCCGCGAGCATCGGCCAGGGCAGGCCGCCCACCACTTCACCGAAGGGGGTCTGCGCGCCGACCCCGATCGTCGCGCAGGACACCAGCAGCGTGACGGCACCGAAGAGGATCGCGGTCACGGCGTAGACGACGCCCTCGTACACGGTGGATCGGGCGATCACTCCGGGTCGGGCCCCGGCTGCACTGATGAGGGCGGAGTCCCGACGACGTTCGCGACCGACCAGCGCGATGACGGCGAGCCCGCCGACCCACGAGACCACGAACACCCAGCCGAGCACGACGAGCACGTCGTCGAGCCCGGTCGAACCGCCGGGCATCGCGTTGCCGATCACCATGAAGATGCCCACGATCGACAGCGCGAGAGCGAACGGGAGGACGGTGGTCACGCTGCGCGCCGCGCGGGCGCGGCAGGACTGCACGGCCAACCGCCAGGCGATATCGGCGTCCGGTACCAGCGCGGTCCACAGTCCCATCAGGGGTGTGAGTACCCACGGCCCCATCAGAAGCAGTAGGCACACCAGGAACAGGTTTCCGGCGAACGCGAACGCGGTGCGCTGTTCGAGTCCGCCGAGTTCGAAACCCAGACCCGGGATCCACATGCCGACCACGCCGGCGAACAGGCTCAGGGCGAGGAGACTGCGACCTGCTCCGGGACGGGCCGGCGTCTCGGTGGTGTCGCGGAAGGCGCGCATCTCGGGGGTCTTCGATGCGCGTCGGGCCGCAGCCCACCCACCGAGCAGGCAGGGGACGACGCCCGCGACCAGCGTCGCACCGAGGTACCACGGCTCGAATCCGACGTGCGCGCCGTGCAGGTCGAGACCGGTGCCGGTCCACTGGTCCAGCGCCACGCGGGCCACCACGACTGCGAGCGGCAGCGCGAGCAGACCGGACACCAGCCCCAGCACCAGCAGTTCGGTGACGAGCACGCGGCGCACCCGGCGCCGCGGGATGCCCAGGATCACCCACAACGCGTGCTCGCGGCGCTGCGTGGTCAGTGTGAGCCCGACGGTGGAGGCGACGACGGCGACCGCCGCGAGGACGGTGAAGAAGACGATGTTGCCGCCCAGGGCGATCGACGCCCGGGTCATGTCGGCGTCGCCCGCGGCCTGCGCCGAACCGATCGCGGTGAGCATCGCGATCACGGCTCCGGCGCCGCACGCGCCGCCGACGGTGGCGCACAGGACGGTCCACAGCCACATGGCGGACCGGCTGCGGATGTCGGCGAGGACGAGGCGGATCATGCGAGCACGTCCTCTGCGGTGGCGGCCTGGGCGTCGAGGACGGCTTCGCTGACGGCGTGGCCGTCTCCGCCGGGAAGTATCGTGTGGACGCGTCCGGACCCCATGACGACGATGTGGTCGGCGCGGGCCGCGGCGTGCGGGTCGTGGGTGACCATCACCACCGTCGTGCCCTGCGCGGGCAGGGCCTGCAGCCAGTCGAGCACCACCCGGCCCGCCGCGAGATCGAGCGCTCCGGTGGGCTCGTCCGCGAACACGATGCGCGGGCGGTTGGCGACGACGCGGGCGACGGCCACGCGCTGGCGTTCACCGCCGGACAGCCGGTCGGGTCGACGTCCGGCATGTTCGCGAATGCCGAGTCGGTCCATGGCGTCGCGGATCCGGGCTCGCGGCACCTTGTGACCGGCGAGGCGGGCCGGAAGCGCAATGTTCTCTTCGACCGACAGCGAGCTGACCAGATTGTACTCCTGGAACACGAAACCGATGTGCTCGCTGCGAAACGCTGCGCGCCTGCGGGTGCCGAGGGAACCGAGGTCGGTGCCGAGCACCTCGACGGCGCCACCGGTGGGCACCTCGAGGCCGGCCGCGCAGAACATCAGGGTGGATTTGCCGGACCCGGAGGGGCCGACGATCGCGGTGAGTCGGCCCTCGGGGATGTCGAGATCGATGTCGTGCAGCACGCGGGTGGATTCACGGCGACGACCGGGAACGGGAAAGTCCATGCGCAGGCCGCGCAGCCGGATACAGGGGGCGGTGGTCGGGGCGTCGTGTGGCATGAATCCATTCGATCGGTTTCCCGCCCGGCGAACACTGGTGCTGCCTCCCCGAGGAGGTAGAGCGAGCACTACCTTCTCGGGGGCCCGGCGTCTGGCAGAGTTCGATGCCATGTCGTCCTCACGCCTGGCCCGGAGGGTGCTGCTGGAGACGGCCGCCGCCGCGCTTCTGCCGCTGCTGCTCGTCTGCCTGGTTCTGGTGCCGCTGCTGCCGATCACCGCCGTCGTAGTGGCCGAACTCGATCGGATGCGTGCCGCCGCGTGCGGTGCGCAGAGCCATCCGCTCCGCCCGACGAGTGAGCCGTGGTGGCCCTGGATCCGGTCCCGGGTGCGCACCTCGGGGCTGTGGCGCACGGATCTTCCGGTGTTGCTGGTGGCGGTCGTGCTGTCGGTGTTCTCGATGCTGATCGCCTTCTTCGGGTTCATCGGTGCGCTGGTGCTCGTCTTCTCCCCCGTGTTCTGGGCGTTCGGCATCGCCGCGCAGGCGGGCCCGTTCACGCCCGCGTCCGCCGGACAGTCGGTGGCCGCGGTGCCCTTCGGGTTCGTGTCGGCGGTGGTGACGGCGGCGTTGTTGACGGGAATCTCGTCGCTGCGCGACGTGACGTTGCTCGGCTTCTCCACACAGCGCGACCGCGACCTGCAATCCCAGCTTCGCGACCTCCGCAGCAGTCGTGCGTCGTTGACCGAGGCGTTCGAACTGGAGCGGCGGCGCATCGAACGGGACCTGCACGACGGCGCGCAACAGGACCTCGTCGCGGTCGTGCTCAGTCTCGGCATGCTCGAGGCGGCCGCCGAATCCGGCGCCGACAACGAACGCCTCAGGGAGCTGGCCTCGCGTTCCCAAGCTCAGGCCGAGCGTGCTCTGGACCGGCTACGGGAGACGGTGCGCGGCATCCACCCCCGTGATCTGACCGATCTGGGTTTGGTGGCGGCCGTGCGCGAACTGGTCTCCCGTTCGCCGCTGTCCGTCGGGTTCGCCGCGGGGGGCGACGATTCGTCGCTGTCCGCCCCGATCGCGGGCGCTGTCTACTTCACGATCTCGGAGGCGCTCACCAACGTCGTCAAACATGCCGGGGTCGACCACGTCCGGGTGGAGCTCCGCTGCACCCCCGACGGTGTGACGGCGAGGATCGTCGACGAGGGCGGTGGCGGCGTCGAACTCGGTGAAGGGCGTGGCACCGGGCTGGTGGGGCTGCGGGAGCGGATGCGCAGTGTCGGCGGCGACATTCGGGTGGTGAGTCCGGCCGGCGTGGGAACTACGGTGGTGGTGACGGCCCCCGCCGAACCGCCGTGGTGAAGATTCGGATTCGAGCACGACGAGGAACTGTGCAGCCATGAGAATCGTGCTCGCCGACGATGCCCCGCTCATCCGGGCCGGGATCAAGGAGATCCTGGTGGCCAGCGGGCACGACGTGGTGTGCGAATGCGACGACGCACCCGCGCTGGTGTCGGCCGTCGACGCCCTGGCCGCCGCCGGTGAGCTGCCCGACCTGGTGATCACCGACGTGCGGATGCCGCCCGAGGGCACCGACGACGGCCTGCGCGCCGCGATGGATCTGCGGGCGCACCATCGTGAGTTGCCGATTCTGGTGCTGTCGGCCTACGTCACCGGGCCGTATGTCAAGGAGCTGCTGGGCGGCCCGGGCGCAGACGGTGTCGGCTATCTCCTCAAGGAGAAGGTGGGGCGGGTGGGCGACTTCCTGCGGGCCATCGAGACGGTGTCCACCGGCGGCGTCGTGGTCGACCCGGAAGTGGTGCGTCACGTCACCCGGCCGGAATCCTCGTCAGGACCGCTCGGCAGGTTGACGGCACGCGAGAGCGAGGTCCTCGCGCTGATGGCCGAGGGCAAGTCCAACGGGGAGATCACCGACGCGCTGTTCCTGTCGAAGGCTGCGGTGAGCAAACACGTCGCCAACGTCTTCCTCAAGCTGGGGTTGCCACCCGGCGAGGACAACCGCCGCGTCAAGGCGATCCTCACCTGGCTCGAGCATCACTGATCGCGTCCGACCGTCGGCCGGTTGAACGTTTCGTGAATATCGGTGGAGATATTGCTGTTTCGGGCGTTCTCCGGCTCGTCGTGCGGTTTGCTGGGACGGACTTTCCGACATCCTGGACACCGACGAGGAACACCGTGACCGAGTTCAACCCGATCGACCGCCGCCGTTTCCTCGCCGCCGCCGGCACGACCGGTGCGGCGGCCGCCCTGGTGGCGACCACGTCGACCGCGTCCGCGGCCCCCGCTCCCGTCGCCGACAAGTTCCCGTTTCCGAACGGAAACAGGGTGCGGGTCCTGGTCACCGGGGACGCGGGCACCGGCACCCCGGCGCAGTGGGCGGTGGCCGACGCGATCCGCAGCGTGCACGCCCGGCAGCCGTTCGACCTGGCACTCGGTCTCGGCGACAACATCTACGAGTCCGGCCCGCACGGCAGCGGGGACGGCCAGTTCACCGCCAAGTTCGAGGACCCCAACCACGGCCTCGACTTCCCGTGGGTGATGGTGCAGGGCAACCACGACAACTCCGCGATCGTCCCCGGTGACGGCGGCTGGCTGCTCCGCGGCGACGACGAGGTCGCCTACCACGGGCTGTCCCGCCGGTGGTGGATGCCGTCGCGCTACTACTCGGTGCGGATCCCCGAACAGAATCCGGTGGTCGAGTTCTTCGTCCTCGACCTCAACCCGCTGGCCGCCTACCTGCCGCCGCTGTTCGTCGACTACTGGATGCCGGACGGCCAGTTCATGTCCGAGCAGCGGGCGTGGCTGGACCGGGCGCTCGTCGACTCCACTGCGACGTGGAAGATCGCTTGCACCCACCACCCGTACCTGAGCAACGGCTCCCACGGCGACGCCGGCGCCTACGACGGCATCCCGATCGAACCGATGAACGGTGTCCACGCGAAACGGTTCTTCGAGGACCACGTCGTCGGCCGCTGCCAGTTCATCGCGTCCGGACACGACCACGCCCTGCAGGTCCTCGAACCGACCGTCGCCTCGAAGGGCACCCGGCAGATCGTCTCCGGCGCCGCCGGGAAGAACAGCCACGGCAAGGCGTCGCAGCCCGACCGGGCGAACCTGTTCCAGAACTTCACCGACGTCGGCTTCATGGCCCTGGACCTGTCCCCCGACACCGCCCGCGTGCAGGTGTACACCGTCGACATCCCCACCGCCGAACCGACACTCGCGTTCGACCGCCGACTGTAGGCGCTTACCGCCGGCGCAGCCGGAGCCGGCTGTGGGTGACGACGGCGAGCACGCAACCGATGAGCACCAGCATCGCGATGCTGAGCAGCCACCACGATCCGGTGTGCTGCCACAGCGTGTCCGGCTCGGTGCCGGTGGCGTTCGTGACCAGGTCCACCGTCGAGGCGGCGGCCGCGAACCCCCAGCGGGACGGAAACAGCCACGCGACCTGCTCGAGCACGGCCCGTCCGGTGATCGTGACCACCAGCATCGGCAGCACCTGCTCGGTCGAACGCGCCACCGACGACAACGCCAATCCGACCACGACACAGCAGCAGGTGGTGGCGGCGATGCCCACGATCAGTTCGACGGAGCCCGAGGGAAGCACACTGCCGTGGCCCGGGACACCCTTGCCCACGTAGACGATCAGCACCATGACCACCGACCGGCAGCAGCCCGGCGGCACGTTCGCGCTGATAGACCATGCGCTCGCCGACCAGGTCGCGGACGGTCAGTGAACAGCCCATGAAGGCGGCGCCGAGAATCGGCACCACCAGGATCTGGGTGAGTTCGCCGGACACGAACGGCAGCAGCGACAGAAAGATCAGATAGCCCCGGTCGGCACGGATCAGTCGAACCTGGCGGCGGGCGACGGTGCTCAACTGCTTACGCCTCGAGGTGTGCGCGGGAGAGCCGAGCGGCCCGGGTGGCGCCACCGCGGGGCGGGTGGCGCGATATTCGGCGAACACCCCATCCGGGTCGGAGGCGACGCGGGCGAAGATGTCGGACCAGTCTGTGCTGCCGAGTGCGCTCCCGACCCGGTCGGGCGGTCCCACATAGGCGGTCTTGCCGCCGGGAGCGAGGAGCAGGACCTGGTCGCACATCTCGAGGTAGGACAGCGAATGCGTGACGATGACGACGACGCGACCCGAATCGGCGAGGCGGCGCAGCGTCGCCATGATCTGGCGATCGAGCGCGGGGTCGAGACCCGAGGTCGGTTCGTCGAGGATGAGCAGGGACGGGCCCGTGAGCAACTCCAGCGCCACCGATACGCGTTTGCGTTGCCCGCCGGAGAGGCGATCGACGCGGGTGTCGGCGTGCTCGGTCAGGTGCAGTTCGTCGAGTACCCCGGCGATCACCTGGTCACGGTCGGCCCGGGTGGTGTCCGGCGGCAGTCTCAACTCCGCGGCGTAACCGAGGGCCCTCCGGACGGTCAGCTGCCGATGGACGACGTCGTCCTGCGGGACCATGCCGATACGGGAGCGCATCACCGAATAGTCGGTGTGCACGCTGCGCCCGTCGAATTCGACGACGCAGTCCGTGGGACCGGCCGAACCGGAGATGATCGTGGCAACCGTACATCCCGGACGACGATGTCGTTGTCGAGGGACCGTCCGATCGTGAGGGCGCCCGCCGGGACGGTCACGCGCGGCGGCGGGGTCGGGGCGACCGAGGCCCCCACCTCGATCGTCGACTCGCCCCATCGACTGCCCACGCCGCGGCGCGTCGGGATCCTCGATCGAGATCCGCACGGTGGGACCCTCGACCGCGTCACCCAGACGGACGAGGACGGTGTCCGTGACAGGCACCTCTTCTCGGCGCTTACCGTCGACGTAGATCCCGTTCCGGCTGCCGGAGTCGACGAGCTGCCATCCCCCGTCCCACTCGAGCCGCGCATGCTCGCGCGACACCACAGGATCGACGATCGTGATCTCCACCTGCGGGTTCCGGCCGATACGTACCGCTCTGCCCGCCCTGTGGCGTGTGCGGCCGTTCTCGGTCTCGACCACGACCCGCGGGCATCCGCGTCCCGTCCCATCGTCCATCGCCACGGCTTCCGTAGGCGGCTGCGCCGCCCGTGCGCCTTTTTGGTAGCTGCTACTACCAAAAAGGCGCACAGGGTGTCAGCCCTCGAGTTCGCCCTCGGTCTCGAGGTACACCCGGCGCAGGCCGGCGAGGATGTCGGGGGACGGTTCTTCCCACATGGTGCGTTCGACGGCCTCGAGGAGGCGTTCGGCGATGCCGTGCAGTGCCCACGGATTCGATTGCGTCATGAACTCGCGGTTGGTCTCGTCGAGGACGTAGGTTTCGGCGAGTTTCTCGTACATCCAGTCGGCGACGACGTTGGTGGTGGCGTCGTAGCCGAACAGGTAGTCGACGGTGGCGGCCATCTCGAACGCGCCCTTGTAGCCGTGCCGGCGCATCGCGTCCAGCCAGCGCGGGTTCACGACCCGCGCCCGGAAGACGCGGGCGGTCTCCTCCGACAGGGTGCGGGTGCGGACGGCATCCGGGCGGGTGCTGTCCCCGATGTACGCCTCCGGATCGTGCCCGGTCAGGGCGCGGACGGTGGCGACCATGCCGCCGTGGAACTGGAAGTAGTCGTCGGAGTCGGCGATGTCGTGTTCGCGGGTGTCGGTGTTCTTCGCGGCGACCGCGATCCGCTTGTAGGCGGAGCGCATGTCGTCGCCGGCCGGGACGCCGTCGAGGCCGCGGCCGTACGCGTAACCGCCCCACGTGGTGTACACCTGCGCGAGGTCGGCGTCGTCGCGCCAGTTCTTCGAGTCGATCAGCTGCAGCAGGCCCGCCCCGTACGTGCCGGGCTTGGACCCGAAGATGCGGGTGGTGGCGCGGCGGTCGTCGCCGTGCTCGGCGAGATCGGCCTGCGTGTGCGCCCGCACGTAGTTGTCCTCGGGGGATTCGTCGAGACCGGCGACGAGGCGGACGGCGTCGTCGAGCAACGCCAGGACGTGCGGGAACGCGTCCCGGAAGAACCCGGAGATGCGGACGGTGACGTCGATGCGCGGCCGCCCCAGCTCCTCGAGACCGATCACCTCGAGGCTGGTGACCCGGCGGGACGCCTCGTCCCACACCGGACGCACCCCGAGGAGGGCGAACACCTCGGCGACGTCGTCACCGGAGGTCCGCATCGCCGAGGTCCCCCACACCGACAGGCCCACCGACTGCGGATACGTCCCGTGGTCGGCGAGGTAGCGGGCGGCCAGGGATTCGGCCATCGCCTGCCCGGTCTCCCACGCCAGCCGCGACGGCACCGCCTTGGGGTCGACGGAGTAGAAGTTGCGGCCCGTGGGCAGCACGTTGATCAGCCCGCGCAGCGGCGACCCGGACGGCCCGGCCTCGATGAACCGGCCGTCGAGGGCGCGCAGCACCTGCCCGATCTCGTTGTTCGTCTCCCGCAGCCGCGGCACCACCTCGGTGGCCGCGAACCGCAGGATCTGCCGCACGGTGGCGTTCTCGTGCAGGCCGTCGACGACGGCCGGATCCCAGCCGGCGGCAGCGAGCGCGGCGACCAGCGCGTGGGCCTGCGCCTCGATGTCGTCCACCCGGCCGCGGTTCTCGTCACCGGCCTCGCTGAGCCCCAACGCCTCCCGCAGACCCGGCACGGACTGCTCGCCGCCCCACATCTGCTTCGCCCGCAGCATCGCCAGCACCAACTCCACCTCGGCGTCCCCGGCGGGGGCGGTGCCGAGCACGTGCAGGCCGTCACGGATCTGGACGTCCTTGATCTCGCACAGCCAGCCGTCGACGTGCATGAGCATGTCGTCGAACACGTCCTCCTCGGGACGCTCGGCCAGGCCCAGGTCGTGGTCCATCTTCGCGGCCCGCATCAGCGTCCAGATCTGCTGCCGGATCGCCGGCAGCTTCGCCGGATCCAGGGCGGAGATGTTGGCGTGCTCGTCGAGGAGCTGCTCGAGCCGGGAGATGTCGCCGTACGACTCGGCGCGGGCCATCGGCGGGATCAGATGGTCGACGAGGGTGGCGTGCGCGCGGCGCTTGGCCTGCGTGCCCTCACCGGGATCGTTGACCAGGAACGGGTAGATCATCGGCAGATCCCCGAGAGCGGCGTCGGTGCCGCACGACGCCGACATGCCCAGGGTCTTGCCGGGCAGCCACTCGAGGTTGCCGTGCTTACCGAGGTGCACGATCGCGTCGGCTTGAAAACCTCCAGCAGCCGCATCCGCTGCGATCCACCGGTAGGCGGCCAGGTAGTGGTGGCTCGGCGGCAGATCCGGGTCGTGGTAGATCGCGACCGGGTTCTCCCCGAACCCGCGCGGCGGCTGCACCATCAGCACCACGTTCCCGGCGCGGATCGCGGCGATCACGATCTCACCCTCCGGGTCGGACGCCTTGTCGACGTACAGCTCGCCGGGCGCAGCCCCCCAGTGCTCCTCGACGCCGTCCCGGAAATCTGCGGGCAGGGTGGCGAACCACTGCCGGTACTGCGCGGCGGAGATGCGGATCGGGTTGCCCTCGAGCTGGTCGGCGGTCAGCCAGTCCGGGTCCTGCCCGCCCGCGGCGATCAGCGCGTGGATGAGCGCGTCGCCGTCCCTGTCGGCCAGACCGGGCAGGGCGTCGTCGCCGTCCGCGGGGCCGAGGTCGTAGCCGTGCTCGCGCATCGCGGTGAGCAGATCGATCGCACTGGCCGGGGTGTCCAGGCCCACCGCGTTGCCGATCCGGGCATGCTTCGTCGGGTACGCCGACAGCATCAGCGCAACCTTCTTGTCCCCGTTGGGGATCCGACGCAGTTTCGCGTGCCGCACCGCGATCCCCGCGACGCGTGCGGCGCGTTCGGTGTCCGGCACGTACGCGGTCAACCCGTCGGCGTCGATCTCCTTGAACGAGAACGGCACCGTGATCAGCCGGCCGTCGAACTCCGGCACCGCCACCTGGGTGGCCACGTCCAGCGGGGACATGCCGTCGTCGTTGGCCTCCCAGTCGGCGCGGCTGCTCGTCAGACACAGGCCCTGCAGGATCGGCACGTCCAGGGCGGCGAGCGCCGCGACGTCCCACGCCTCGTCGTCGCCACCGGCCTGCGCGGTCGCCGGCTTGGTACCGCCCGCCGCCAGCACCGTCACCACCATCGCGTCCACCCCGCCGAGGGTGTCCAGGAGATCGGCGGGGGCGGTGCGCAGCGACGCACAGAAGATCGGCAGCGCCGTCGCCCCGGCGTCCTCGATCGCCGTGCACAGCGCATCGACGTACGCGGTGTTCCCCGCCAGATGCTGCGCCCGGTAGTACAGGACCGCCACCGTCGGAGAATCGACGCCCGCACCGGCAACATGGTCGCTCCGCACGCTCCGTTCCAGCACACCCCACGTCGGCAGGTGCACGGCCGGCTCGAAGCCGTGACCGGTGAGCAGGACGGTGTCGGACAGGAAGTGGTGCAGCTGCCGCAGGTTGTCGGCGCCGCCCTCCGCGAGATAGGTGTGCGCCTCGGCGGCGATCCCGGCCGGGACCGTCGAGCATTCCATCAGTTCGGCGTCGGGGGCCTGCTCGCCGCCGAGGACGACCGTCGGCAGCCCCGACGCGAGGACGGCGTCGATGCCGTCCTCCCAGGCGCGGCGGCCACCGAGGATACGGACCACGACCAGGTCGACGCCGTCGAGCAGCGCGGGCAGGTCCTCGGAGACGAGGAGGCGGGACGGGTTGGCCCACCGGTAGTCGGCGCCACTGGAGCGGGCGCTGAGCAGGTCGGTGTCGGACGTCGACAGCAGCAGGATCACTGTGCGGCCTTTCTGGGGTTTCGCGCCCCACGGCAGGGTTCCGTCGAGACGGTGCTCGCGGAAGCAGATGGTCGGGCGGCGGGAGCGGGTCTGGCTTTCACAGTGGCGCGACCGCACCGGACTCACACCGGTTTCCGCTCCTGCCGCGGTCGCCGGTGATCCTACCGGGCAGCCGGGCCCGCCCCGACCGCCCGGCTAGCCTGGACGTCGTGTCATCTCCCCGTTCCGGCCCGGACCGCTGCCCGGGCGCCCTGCAGGTCCACGTCGCCGCCGACGGGCCGCTGGCCCGTGTCCGCCTCCCCGGCGGCACCATCACATCCACCCAGCTCCAGACGCTCGCCGACGCCGCCCACCAACTCGGCAACGGGGAGATCGAACTGACCTCCCGCGGCAACCTGCAGCTGCGCGCGGTCACCGATCCCGGCGAATTCGCCCGCCGCATCACCGCGGCCGGGCTGCTGCCGTCGGCCACCCACGAACGGGTCCGCAACATCCTCGCGTCCCCACTGTCGGGGCGCATCGGCGGACACGTCGACGTCCGGCCCCTGACCGCCGTCCTCGACGAACGACTGTGCGCCGACCCGACCCTCGCGGCCCTGCCCGGACGGGTCCTGTTCACCCTCGACGACGGCCGCGGCGACATCACCGGGTTGCGCGGCGACACCGGCATCCACGCACTGCCCGACGGCCGGCTCGCCCTGATCCTCGCCGGCACCGACACCGGCGCCCGACTCACCGCCGACACCGCCGTCGACACCCTCCTGGCCGCGGCCCGCGTCTTCGGCGAGATCCGCGGCGACGCCTGGCGCCTCCACGAGATTCCCGACGGAACCGAGACGGTCCTCGCGCGTCTCGGCCTCGACGCCGCCGACCCGATCGCTCTGCCCGACGCCGCCGAGAACGGCCCCATCGGCTGGCTCGACCAACCCGACGGCCGCGTCACCCTCGCCGCCGGACTCGCGTTCGGCACCCTTCCCGCGCGGCTCGCCGAATTCCTCGCCGCCGTCGAGATGCCCCTGGTGATCACCCCGTGGCGGTCGATCCTGCTCCCCGACCTCGCCGAGGGTACCGCCGAACAGGTCGTCCGCGTCCTCGCCCCGATGGGCCTGATCTTCGACGAGAACTCCCCACACCTACAGGTCACCGCGTGTGCGGGACGCCCCGGCTGCGCCAAGGCCCTCGCCGACGTCCGCGCCGACGCCCGCGCCGCCATCGCCGCCGGCGACATCCCGGCCGGGGCACGCCAACACTGGTCCGGATGCGACCGGACGTGCGGACGCCCCCGCGGCGAGATAACAGACGTCGTCGCGGGTCCGGACGGTTACCGGGTGCAGAAGCCCTCGTCGTGACCCCACTATTCTGGGGCGCATGATCGACTACATTCGCGACGGCGCGGAAATCTACCGCCAGTCCTTCGCCACCATCCGCGCCGAGGCCGACCTGACACGGTTCCCCGCCGACGTCTCGCAGGCCGTGGTCCGGATGATCCACGCGAGCGGACAGGTCGATCTGGTCGACGACATCGCGTTCACCGACAACGTCGTCGCCGACGCCCGCGAGGCCCTGCGCCGCGGCGCCCCGATCCTGTGCGACGCGAAGATGGTCGCCGCCGGCGTCACCCGCAAGCGACTGCCCCGCAACAACGACGTGCTGTGCATGCTCGACGACCCGCGCACCCCGGTACTCGCGAAGGCCATCGACAACACCCGCTCGGCGGCCGCCCTCGAACTGTGGGCCGACAAACTCGACGGCGCGGTCGTCGCGATCGGCAACGCCCCCACCGCCCTGTTCCACCTGCTCAACATGATCGAGGCCGGCGCCCCGCGCCCGGCGGCGATCGTCGGCGGCCCGGTCGGGTTCATCGGCGCCGTCGAATCGAAGGAAGCCCTGATCGCACATTCCGCCGAACTGCCGTACCTGGTGCTGCGGGGACGCCGCGGCGGCTCCGCGATCACCGCGGCCGCCCTCAACGCGATCGCGAGCGAAACCGAGTGACTACCAGCATGAGCACCGGCAAACTGTGGGGTGTCGGCATCGGCCCCGGTGACCCCGAACTGATGACCGTCAAGGCGGCCCGCGTCATCGCCGACGCCGACGTCGTCGCGTTCCACTCCGCCCGGCACGGCCGCAGCATCTCCCGCGCCGTCGCCGCCCCCTACCTACGGGACGGGCAGATCGAGGAACACCTGATCTATCCGGTCACCACCGAAACGATCGACCATCCCGGCGGGTATCAGGGCGCGATGGACGAGTTCTACGAGCAGGCCGCCGAACGTCTCGCCGTACACCTCGCCGCCGGCCGCACCGTCGCGCTCCTCGCGGCCGGGGATCCGCTGTTCTACAGCTCGTACATGCACATGCACAAACGGCTCACCGGCCGCTTCGACACCGAGATCATCCCCGGAGTCACGGCCGTGCAGGCCGCGTCCGCGGCCCTGGCCGAACCGCTCGTCGAGGCCGACGAGGTCCTCACGATCCTGCCCGGCACCCTCCCGCAGGACGAGTTGACCCGACGCCTGCGCGACACCGACGCCGCCGCCATCATGAAACTCGGACGCACGTATCCGGCCGTGCGGCAGGCACTCTCGGACGCCGGACGCCTGGGCGAGGCCCGCTACGTCGAACGCGCCAGCACCGACCGGCAGAAGGTCGCCGCCGCCGCCGACGTCGACGACGCCGACGTGCCCTACTTCTCGATCGCCGTCGTCCCCAGCCCGCTCAACAACCGCACCGCACCGGCCCCGACGGCCGGGGAGGTCGTCGTCGTCGGGCTCGGACCGGGCGACCAGGCGTGGACCACCCCGGAGGTGCGCCGCGAGTTGGCCGCCGCCACCGACCTCGTCGGCTACACCACCTACATCGATCGGGTTCCGGTGCGGCCCGGGCAGCGCCGGCACGCCAGCGACAACCGGGTCGAGGCCGAACGCGCCGCGATGGCCCTGGATCTGGCCAAGCACGGCGCCCGCGTCGCCGTCGTCTCCTCCGGTGATCCCGGTGTGTTCGCGATGGCCGCCGCCGTCCTCGAGGTGGCCGCCGAGAATCAGTGGCGCGATGTGCCGGTCCGGATCCTGCCCGGCATGACCGCCGCCAACGCCGTCGCCAGCCGCGTCGGCGCCCCGCTGGGCCACGACTACGCGATGCTCTCGCTGTCCGACCGGCTCAAGCCGTGGGACATCGTCGCCAAGCGGGTCTCGGCGGTGGCGTCCGCGGACATGGCGTTCGCCGTCTACAACCCGGCGTCGAAGTCCCGCACCTGGCAGGTCGCCGCGATGCGCGACCTCGTCCTCGAGCACCGCGCCCCCGACACCCCGGTGGTCATCGGCCGCGACATCGCCGGACCCGAGGAATCGATCAAGATCGTCCGCCTCGCCGACCTGGATCCCGCCGACGTCGACATGCGCTGCCTGCTCATCGTCGGCTCGTCGCAGACCCGGATCGTCGAGACCGGGTCCGGGACCACGGTGTTCACCCCCCGGCACTACCCGGCCTGACACCCGACGAAGGGGGACGCCGTCAGCCCGCGGTGTCCTCCTTCAACGTGTGCGCCACCAGCGCATTCGCATGCCCGTGACCGAGCCCGTGCTCGGATTTGAGCCAGTTCACCAACTCCATGTGCCTGCTCAGCTCCGACGCCCGAATCAGGCTCTGCCACTCACTGATCGGTTTGCCGTACGTCTTCTCGATCGACGGAAAATACGACGTGGGCCCCTTCACCGGTTCACTCATGGACGCCGACGCTACCGCCGGCCACCGACACCTGTCCGGACGAACACAGTTTTGTACAAAACCCGAGACCGTGTACGAAACGATCCTCGACGCTCACCCGTGCTCCACCGGCCGACCCCGCGACACCACCCACGCCCGCACCCCGGACGCCCACTCCCCCGGATCCCACACCCCCGGCCGCGCCCGGGTGAGCGGATAGCACGCGAACCCGATCAGCACCGCCGCGAAATGCCCGATGTCGGTGAACGTGAGCGTCCCGAACAGCGGCACCGCATACACGACCAGCACCCCGGCCACGTACCAGTACCGCCACGGCCGGACCAGCCGATACGCCAGCACCGCCGTCACTCCCGCCAACCCGTAACTGACCCCCACGTCCAGGGTGTTCACCGCCGACGCCGGCGCCTGCCCCACCCGAATCGCCCAATACAGCACACCCTCACTGAGATATGTGGCCCCGACGTGCGCGATCACCACCACCGCCAGCCACCGCCACGTCCCCAACCACCGCTCCACCGGCACGTGGAACACGTTGAACAGCACCACATATCCGAGCCAGCCGCCCCCGGACAACCAGAACAGGCTCGTCACCAGCACCCTCAGCGGATCCTCCCGCAGATGATGCAGATTCGTCGACCGACTGCCCAGCACATGCGTCAGCGTCGGCTCCGACAACCGGTGCATCACGATCGTCGTCACCAACAGGATCGCGAGCCAGGCGAACGTGCCCGGCGCGCGGCGCACATACGCCCACACCATCGCCCCAGTATGCGCCGCCGCACTACTCGACGACGATCACACCGCTCGCTCCCCGATCCCCGTCCACCATCCGATGGTTCAGCAGCGTGTACGTGCCCGGCTCCGGGAACTCGAGCTCCACGAAACCGCCCTGCGCCACCGCCAGATCCAGCACCTGCGCACCCCCGTGATCCGGGCCGCCCGGCCGCAGCAGATACGCGCCCTCCTTGTAGACGGTGTCGAACTGTCCACCCACCACATGGAACGCCACCGGCTCGTTCGGGCCGGCGTCGAGCACCCAGAACCGCACCCGATCCCCCACCCGCGCCCGCAACGGCCGATGCACGTACTGGTTCGCGTACCCGTTGAACACCACCAGATCCGGGGTCCCCGCCGCCACCTTGTCCGCGTCGGGACCACCATCCCCGAGATACACGTCCGACTGCACCAACAGATACTCCGCATCCACCGGTGTCAGCGACGGCGGATCGATCACCACCGCCCCGAACATGCCCGCCGCGATGTGCACCGCCATCGGCGCCGTCGCACAGTGGTACAGCCAGATCCCGGTGTGCTCGGCCGTGAACCGGTACACCAGCGACTCACCCGGATTGATCGTGCGCATCGGCTCGTCCGGCGACACCATCCCGGCATGGAAATCGATCGAATGCCCCATCGTGCCGTTGTTGACCAGCGTGACCTCGAACGTGTCCCCCAACCGGCCACGCAACGTCGGCCCCATCGGCGACCCGTTGTACGTCCACATCGTCTGCGACACCCCCGCCGCGAACTCGCCCGGCACCTCGGTCACCTCGAACGTGTACCGGTGCACCGCCGCATCCGGCGCCGGTGCGAGCCGCGGATCCCGCGCCACGAAACCCGGGCCCGGATCCCGCGCCAGGTCCACGGACGACGCCGCCGACGCGCCACCGGCATGCGCCGCATGACCACCGGAATCACCGCCGTCACCCTCGGTGACGATGTGCAGCACCATCCCCTGCTGCCGATGCCCGACGATCGAACACCAGCCCTCGACCGACCGCCCCACCACTCCGACGTCGACGGTCGCCGACGCCCCCGGCGCGAGCCGTCCCGTCGCCTGCCCGGTCTCGAGCACCAGATCGTGCACCTGATCCCCGGCATTGACCACATCGAGCACCAACCGATTCCCGGCCGGCACCGTGATC
The DNA here is from genome assembly GCF_005434945.1 of Prescottella subtropica. Lineage (GTDB taxonomy): Bacteria > Actinomycetota > Actinomycetes > Mycobacteriales > Mycobacteriaceae > Prescottella > Prescottella subtropica. The sequence continues at coordinate 192,609 of NZ_SKCH01000005.1, forward strand.
GTCTCCGGCGTGAACCGCATCCCCTTCGCCTCCACCCGCACCGTGGTGGTCTGTCCCGTCGCGGCGACCCCCGCACCCGCGTCCACCGTCGTGGTCGACCCGCCCAGACCGGATGTGACGGCCGCGACCAGCGCCAGCACCGCCAACGCCGCCACCACCTGTACCGACCGCTGCTGCGGCCGCGGCGTGAACTCCGGCGGTGACTGCCCCGCCAGTACCGCCCGACGTCCCACGACCTGCGTCTTCGCGCTCGAGATCATGATCGGCAGGAACGCCACGAACGCCGCCGTCACCAGCGCCGACACCCCCACCCGCATCCAGCTCGGCAACGGCAGCAGCCACAGCAGCAGACCCAGGTTGATCGTCGTCACCCGCCACAGCCACCAGCGGTCCATCCGGTCCTTGCCGGACGCGACGACGGCCGGCCCGCCGCCCATCATCGTCGGAAGCAGATGACTCATCACCCCGAACAACAACTGCGCCGCGAACCCCGCGAGAAACGGGATCGTCATGAGCGTCGCCCGATCCGGGGTCAGCGGCCCGGACCCCAACACCACCGTCAACGCGGCCAGCGACCCGAGCAGCCACAGCAACGCTGCCGTGATCGACGCCGCCGCGTACCCCTGCGGCGGATGCCGCAGCGCACCACGCAGCATCGGCCCGGCCACCACCAGCCACCCGGTCAGATACAGTCCGGCACCCGCCGCCGCGAGAACCGGCAGATCCGCCAACGCACCGATCGTGAGTACCGCGATCCCGGTCAGCAGCATCACCAGCGCGACCGGCCGCCGGCCCGCCCCCGGGTTCTCCATCCCGATCAGCCGCGGATACATCACCGTCAGCACCCCGGCCGCTGCCAGCCCGAGGAAACCGAGAATGTTCATCGCCTGATGCGCCAGCAGGAACCCGGCCTGCGCCGGATCGGTGAGCCCGTACGCGAGGGTGGCACCGAACGCCGCCCCCACCGGCAGCAACGTCGACGACCCGATCAGGAACCACACCGACTGCGCCTGCTCGGCCGGCTGCTCACCGCCGGCGACCCGCGCCCGCTGGGCGCGACGGAGCAGCAGCAACAACCCGATCGCATGCCACGCCACCATCGCCCCGACCAACGTCGCGCCGACCAACGTCACCGGGAACAGCGCACCGAGCACCCCGGCGATCGTGACGACGATGCCGACGTTGAGCAGGTAGATCCGGGCCAGTTGCACGCCCCGCTCGGTCTCCGGCAGGTGGTGGCCGAGGAACCGTTCGGCGAGCGTCTGCGACCACACCAGGATCGAGTTGGTGACCGCACCGAGGGTGAACAGGTGCACCAGCAGCCACCGCGACTCCGGCAGGAACGGATGCATCAGCCCCGCAACCACCAACAGCACCAACCAGATTCGCACCGGCATGCCCGCCCGCTGATGCCAACTCTTGGATCGCTTCGTCGGAGTCACCGTCGTCATGGACCGATCCTAGGACCCCACCCCGATCGGTACTACAGGGCGTAGTACCGATCACCGCCTTCGGCGTCGAAGCTTGGGGTGACTTTTGGGTGGGAAGTGGTTGGGTTTCGGTATTTTCTCCAGTTCCGTCTTGTACCGATTTCAGTTCGGGTGATGTGTCCAGCGGAGCGCGACGTCGAGCTCCGACGTCGACGTCACCGAATCCGGAATCGGCGTCCGCGCCACCACGACGACGGGGATCCCCCGCTCACGGGCCGCCTCGAGCTTCGCGGAGGTGAGCGCTCCCCCACTGTTCTTGGTGACGACGACGTCGATGCCGTACTCCCCCATCAGCGTGATCTCGTCGGCCACCGTGAACGGTCCCCGCGCCAACAGCACCTCCGCATCCGCCGGCAGGCGACCGTCCGGCGGGTCGATGGCCCGGATCAGGAACCGGCCGGGGCAGTGCGCGAACGCGTCCACCCCCTGCCGGCCGATCGTGAGGAACACCCGCTCCCCCAGCCGCGACACGGCCTCCGCTGCAGCAGACAGGTCGGGCACCACGTGCCACCGATCCCCCGGCCCGGCCACCCATTCGGGACGCCGCAACACCAGCAGCGGCACGCCCACGTCACGGGTTGCGGCCGCCGCATTCGCGGTGATCCGGGCCGCGAACGGGTGCGTCGCATCGACGACGGCGTCGATGCCGTTGTCGCGCACCCACTGTGCGAGTCCGTCGACTCCCCCGAACCCGCCGATCCGCACCCGACCGGCCGGCAGCACCGGTTCCCGGACCCGCCCGGCGAGCGACGAGACCACGTCGATCGCCGGGTCGGCGTCCAGCCGGGCGGCCAGGGTGCGGGCCTCGCGGGTGCCGCCGAGAATCAGGACTCGACGCAACGACATTCTCAATGCGTGGTGCGGCTGCGCGTGGCCGAGTACAGGTAGCTGTCCGGGAAACCCTCCGCGGTCAGGACCCGTCCGACGATCACGACGGCGGTCTTGGTGACCCCGGCCGCATGCACCTGGTCGACGAGGGTCGCCAGGGTGCCGCGCAGCACGATCTCGTCGGGGCGGGACGCGAACGCGACCACCGCTGCCGGACAGTCCGCCCCGTAGTTCTCGGACAACTCCTCGACGATCTGCTCGATACGGTGCGCGCCCAGGTGCACCACCATGGTGGCGCCGGACCGTCCCAGCGATCGCAGATCCTCACCGGGCGGCATCGCCGTCGACAGCGTCGACACCCGGGTCAGCACGATCGACTGCGACACCCCCGGCACGGTCAGCTCCCGGCCCAGGGCGGCGGCCGCGGCCGTGAACGCGGGCACACCGGGCACGATGTCGTAGGCGACGCCGGCGGCGTCGAGGCGCCTGACCTGTTCGGCGACCGCCGAATAGATCGACGGATCCCCCGAGTGCAGGCGGGCGACATCCAGGCCCGCCGCATCGGAGGCGATCAACTGTTCGACGATCTCGTCGAGGCTCATCCGGGCGGTGTCGATCACGTCGGCGTCGTCGGGGCACAGCGTGAGCAGTTCGGCCGGGACCAGGCTGCCCGCATACAGGCACACCGGGCTCTCGGCGATGATCCGGGACGCCCGCAGCGTGATGAGGTCGGGGGCGCCGGGTCCGGCGCCGATGAAGTGGACGGTCATGGAACTACCCTTCCGGTTTGACGGTCGACCACTGCGCCACCGGCAGCTGCGGTCGCCACGCGGTGAACCCGCCGAGCGGTTCGCCGCGATAGATCTGGAACTTGCGAAGCTGTCCCCCGAACCGGGTGTGCCACTGCAGGATCAGGGCCTCCGATTCGGCGGTGACGGCGTTGACGACCATCCGGCCGCCGGGGCGCAGCCGGGACCAGCAGGCGTCGAGCATGCCGTCCTGGGTGACGCCGCCGCCCACGAAGATCGCGTCCGGTGTGGACGTCTCGTCGGCGAACGCGTCCGGCGCCGCCCCACGCACCCGCAGCGTCGGGGTCCCGAGCCGGGCCGCGTTGCCGGTGATCTGGTCGACGCGGGACGCCACCTTCTCGAAGGTGACGGCGCGGCAGCGGGGATCGGTACGCATCCATTCGACGGCGATCGTGCCGGAGCCGCCGCCGACGTCCCACAGCAGCTCGCCGGGCGCCGGGGCCAGCGCCGACAGGGTCAGGGCCCGCACCTCGTGCTTGGTCATCTGCCCGTCCCCGGTGTAGGCGGCGTCGGGCAGGCCGGGGACCCGGGTGAGTCGCGGCGCCGACGGGTCCGCTCGCAGCTCGAGGGCGATCACGTTGAGCGGATCCCCCGGCTGCCGGTCCCACGCCTGCGCGACGCCGTCGACGACGTGTTCGGCCGGGCCGCCCAACTGTTCGAGCACGACGATGCGGCTGTCGCCGAAGTCGTGCTCGCGCAGCAGCTGCGCGACGGCGCCCGGCGTGTGCTGGTCGTTGGCGAGCACCAGCAGCCGCTGCCCGTCGGTCAGGCTCGCGGCGAGGGTCGCCACGTCGCGGGCGACGAGGCTGACGGTGGTGGTCTCGTGCGCCGGCCAGCCGAGGTGGGCGCACGCCAGCGACACCGACGACGGGTGCGCGATGATCTGCAGCCGCTGCGGTCCGAGGATCCGGCCGAGGGTGACGCCGATGCCGTGGAACATGGGGTCTCCGCTGGCCATCACGCACACCTTCCGGTCCCGGTGCTCGTCGAACAGTGCGGGCAGGGCGGGCAGCATCGGCGACGGCCACGGCACCCGTTGCGCCTCGCTGTCGGGGACGAGCGCGAGCTGCCGCGTCGACCCCATCAACACCTCGGCGTCCTGCACGGCCCGCCGGGCGCGGGGTGAGAGCCCGTCCCAGCCGTCGGCGCCGATGCCCACCACCACGATCGGGTCGGGTCCGCTCATCGGGGCAGCCGCCGCCACACGGCCTGCGGCAGCAGCCGCACGAGGAAGAAGATCGGACGCAGCAGGCCCGGCACCCACACCTTCTCGCGGCCGGTGCGCAGACCGTGCGCGACGGCGTCGGCCACCTGCTGCGGGGTGCTCGAGAACGGGGCCGGGGTCATGCCCTCGGTCATCCGTCCGATCACGAAACCGGGCCGCACCAGCAGCAGCCGGACGCCGGTGCCGTGCAGGGCGTCGGCCAGCCCGGACGCGAATCCGTCCAGGCCGGCCTTCGCGGAGCCGTACACGTAGTTGGCGCGACGCACCCGCATCCCGGCGACCGACGAGAACACCACGATCTGCCCGGACCCGCGGGTCCGCAGCAGGTTCGCCAGGTGGGTGAGCACACTGATCTGGGCGACGTAGTCGGTGTGGACGACGGCCAGGGCGTGCGCGGCGTCGGCCTCGGCGCGGGCCTGGTCCCCGAGGATCCCGAACGCGAGCACCGCGACCCCGATCGGGCCGTGCGCCTCCACGACCTGCGACAGCACGGCCGCGTGACTCTCGACGCGGTCGGCGTCGAACTCGACGCAGTGCACCTCGGTGGCGCCGGCATCCCGAACCGCCGCGACCTCGTTCTCCAGGTCGCCGCTGCGGCGGGCGGCGAGGATCACGACCCGGCCGGGTGCGAGCCGGGTCGCCACCTCGAGTCCGATCTCGCTGCGGCCGCCCAGCAGCAGCACCGAGCCGGGTGCCGCGTCCGCCTCACTGTCCGTGTCCTTCATCCCTCCATTCTCCCGGATCGGAGGTCCTCGAGTACCGTCGGGTCATGCCTCGAACCCCGTCCGACCTGACCGCCGACGCCACCACGTTCCTCACCGAATACCACCTGGCGACACTGACGACCCTCCGCAAGGACGGCACCCCGCACGTGGTCGCCGTCGGGTTCACGTGGGACGCCGAACACGGCATCGCCCGGATCATCACCAACGACGGTTCGCAGAAGGCCCGCAACGCCGAACGCGGCGGATATGCGGCGGTGACGCAGGTGGACGGCGGACGGTGGCTGACCCTCGAGGGTCCGGCGCGGGTCCTCTCGGACGCGGAGTCCGTCGCGGATGCCGTCGACCGGTACGCCACCCGCTACCACCCGCCGCGGGTCAACCCGACCCGGGTGGTCGTCGAGATCGCCGTCGACCGGGTGATGGGGTCCGCGGTTCTCGTGAACCGGTAGCCCGGATTCACGAAATCGACTGATTTGCACCACGATTCGACCGTTATGCGGTCTGGCCGCGGTGGTGGCGGCGGCAGTACCGTGAGGGGTGACGACACCTGCGCACCCGAACGGGGAGAGCCATGACAGCACGACGGATCCTTCGCTGGTCGGCCCTCGTGGGCGTCGCCGCCGCGGGCGCACTCGTTGCACCCGCGACGGCCGGCGCCGCACCTCCGCACCCGTTCGGTCCCCCGGCCCTGACCGTCGGCTGCCCCAACCAGGGCAGCCTGATGTCGCTGACCGGGGCCACCGGGCAGTCCGGACCCGAACAGTCACCCCCGATCGGGCCCGGCGAGCTCCGGTTCGCCAGTTTCCCGGCGGCGCCGCCCATCCCGGCGGCGGGGCAGGTGTCCGTCGCCTGGATCAACCTCGACACCGGGGCGACCGGCATCGCGAACCTCGTCGGCGACTACCCGTACTACTCGACGACCGTACACACCGGTCCCGGGAACATCCGGGCGATGGTGTTCGGCACGATCAACCTCGGCAGTATGCCGCTGTGCCAGGTGAATCCGACGTTCGGCGAGTTCATCGTCTGAGGCGTGTCCTGCTCATCGCATCAGCACCTGGCCGCCGTCGACCGGCAGCGAATGGCCGGTGATGTAACGGGATTCGTCGCCGCACAGGAATGCCACCGCCGCACCGATGTCGTGCCGCGGATCACCGAACCGGTGCAGCGGAACGGTCTGCAGATACGCCTCGGCCTCCTCCGGGCGGGCCTGCGCCCACTCGGCCAGTCCCGGGGACGACGCCAACGGCAGCACCGCGTTGACCCGGATACCGTCGTCGGCCCACTCGCAGGCGGCGGCCCGGGTGAGCGCCCGGATCGCCTCCTTGGCCGCGGCGTACACCCCGTACCCGGACGGATCCCAGCGCACCCCGGCCGCCGACCCCAGGTTGACGATCACGCCGTCGCCGACCAGATGCGGATGGCAGGCACGCATGAGCCGCCAGGTTGCGCGCGGGCCGGATTCCATCACCGCGGTGTACTCGTCCTCACTGATGCTCAGCAGTGAGCCGTTGAACACGGTGTGCGCATTGTTGACCAGGATGGACAGCCCACCCATGCGTGCGGCCACGGCATCGGCCAGCCCGGTCAGCTGCTCCGGGTCGGTCACGTCGCAGGTGAACGCCTCGGCGATCCCGCCGTGTTCACGTACTTCCGCCGCCGCCTTCTCGACCTTCTCCCGGGTGCGGCCGGCCAGGGCCACCGCGGCGCCGCGTTCGGCCAGCGCGTGGGCGATACCCAGGCCGACGCCCTGGCCGGCCCCGGTGATCAGTGCGGTCTTGCCACTCAGATACTGCTCGGTCATCAGGTTGTCTCCCTCTCGATGTGCTCAGGCCCGCGCCGGGGCCGCATTCAGTGGCAGCGACGTCCGCCCGTCCGTGTCCACCGGCCCGTACGCCGTCGTCGGGTCCAGGACGCAGTGGGTTCGCCCGTAGACCGTGTACATGCACCGGTTGCAGTGGGTGCACAGCGTGGTCCGGTCGTGGTCGGCGCGGATCGCCCCGACCAGATCCGGTTCACGCAGCAACGCCCGACCCACCGCGACCATGTCGAAACCCTCGCGCAGGCCGGTGACCATGTGCCCGTGGTCGGTGATCCCGCCGAGCAGGATGAGCTTGCTGTTCCGCACCACCGGAAGGAATTGCCGGGCGGATTCGAGCATGTACAGGTCCTGGTAGGGGAACTCGCCGAGCACCTTCTTGCCGAACAGTCGCACACCGGTCTTGACGGGCTGCTTCATCAGCGCCGCGAAATCCTCGACCGGCACGTCCCCACGGAACAGGAACATCTGCCGCACCACCGACGAGCCCTGGGTCAGCTCGATCGCGTCGAGGTTGCCGTCGGTGTCGAGCAACTGGACGGTGCGCAACGATTCGGCCAGCTTGATACCGCCCGGGACCCCGTCGATCATGCTGACCTTCGCGATCACCGCGATGGCCCCGCCGACCCGGGCGCGCACCGCGGCCGCGATCTCCCGGACCAGCCGGGAGCGCTGGTCGATTCCGCCGCCGTAGTCGTCGCGTCGGCGGTTCAACAGGGGGCTGAGGAACGCGCTCGGCAGATAGTTGTGCCCGAAGTGCAGTTCCACCGCGTCGAATCCGGCGTCGACGGCCACCTCGGCGGCGTCGGCGAACTGCCGGATCACCTCGGCGATCTCACCGCGGGTGATCTCCCGGCAGCGTTCGAAGGAGGTGGGATTGACCATCGGGCTCGGCGCCACCGAGCGCACGCCGGTGATCTTCTTCGACGCGACCGGGCCGGCGTGCCCGAGCTGCGCCGAGATCGCGGCCCCTTCCGCATGCACGGCCTCCGTCAGCCGGCGCAGCCCCGGCAGCGCCTCGGCGCTCATGAGGATCTGTCCCGGGGCCGAACGCCCCTGCGGACTCACACAGCAGTACGCCACCGTGGTCATCCCGACCCCGCCGCGAACGAACTGCAGATGAAAGTCGATCAGGTCATCGGTGACCAGGCCCTCGGGTGATCGGCCCTCCGAGGTGGCGGCCTTGATGATGCGATTGGCCAACGTCACCGGTCCCAGCCGGATCGGTTCGAACGGATCCGGCTCCTGGTTGCTCGTCATCCGAGCTCCTTCCCACTGTCGCACGTGCTGTGGTCCACATCACGATGCGTCGTGGGCGGGGCGCAGCCAAGAGCGATTCCACTGGAAGGGAAGGTTCGACGGTGACGGGCGGGCCCGGTGACCCGAGCGGAAGGTCAGCCGGGCAGCATCGTCAGCCCGTGCGGGCGCCGGTTGACCGATTCGCAGCCATCCGCGGTGACGACGACGATGTCCTCGATCCGGGCGCCCCACTGTCCGCGGAAGTAGATGCCCGGTTCGATGCTGAACGCCATCCCGGTCTCGAGGACGATCTCGTTGCCGGCCACGATGTACGGCTCCTCGTGCACCGACAGCCCGATGCCGTGCCCGGTGCGGTGCACGAACACCTCCGCCAGTCCGGCGTCGGCGAGGACGTCGCGGGCGGCCGCATCCACGGATTCGGCGGTCACCCCGGGCCGGACGGCCGCGGTCGCGGCCCGCTGCGCGGCCTCGAGGATCGCGACCTGCGCGGCGACCTGCGGATCGGGTTCGCCGAGGACGTAGGTGCGGGTGGAGTCGGAGTTGTAGCCGGGCTCGACCGGGCCGCCGATGTCGATCACCACGACGTCCCCGGACTCGATGACGCGGTCGGACACCTCGTGGTGCGGGTCCGCGCCGTGTGGGCCGGAGCCGACGATCACGAACGCCGCCGCGGTGTGCCCCTCCGCGAGGATCGCGGCGGAGATGTCGGCGGCCACCTCGGCTTCGGTGCGTCCGGGCCGCAGCCACTCGGCCATCCGGGCGTGGACGCGGTCGATCGCGGCACCCGCGCGGCGCAGCGCCTCGATCTCGGCGCCGTCCTTGATCATCCGCAGTTCCCGCAGCACCCCGGTCGCGAGCCGCGGGGTCTCCCCGAAGCGGCGGGCCAGCGGCACCAGGTGCAGCGCCGGCATCGCGTCGGTGACCGCCACCTTCGGGGTCTCCGGTAGCAGCGACGCCACCAGCTCGTACGGGTCGACGCCGTCCACCCAGTCGTGCACCGGCAGGCCCAGTTCGGCGACCGCCGAATCACCGAGCGACGCCAGCTCGAGCCGCGGCAGCACCACCGACGCCGGGTTGCCGTCCGCCGGCACCACCAGGCACGTGAGCCGCTCGAACGAATCGGCCCGTGACCCGATCAGATACCGCAGATCCGGGCCCGGCGTGATCAGCAGTCCGTCCAGGCCGACCCGCTGCGCGAACCGCGCCGCCCGCGCCAACCGGTCCGCATACACGGCGGTCGGGAAACGGGAGGAAGCGTCGGTGGCGTTCTCGGAAGTCATGGCTACCAGGCTAGGCGGTGGCCGCGGTCCTCACCTCGCGACCTGCTCGAAGAAGCTCACCGGATCGAGGGATCCGATCGGCGTCCAGCGGGCGGGCGCGACCGGAATGTGTGCACCTGGTCGGGGTTCCGGTAGTAATCGCCGAGAACCCAACGAAGTTCGGCATACGCCCTGGTTGAGGACGATCTGACGGTTCCGGTTACCGAGTGGGATGGTTGGTGCTTGGCTTGGCTGCCGACGGGGTCGATCGGGTGCGGGTGGAGGCTGAGGATTAGTGGCAACGCGGGTGTTCGCGGACGAAGAGTTGCAACGTCTCCGAGAGTTCCCGGAGATCAGCCGCGAGGAGCTGATCCGGCACTTCACCCTCACCCCGGCGGATCTGGCATTCGTTGCACCGCAGGGACGCGGCGCTGGTGTGCGCTTGGGGCTGTCGGTGATCCTGTGCAGCCTGCCGTGGTTGGGGTTCGTGCCGGACAAGGTAGCCACCGCGCCATCGGTAGCGGTGGCCCGACTGGCTGGACAGCCTGAATGTCGATTCGACACAGCTTCGTTCGTACGGACGCCGGGCGCAGACCCGCAGCGAGCACGTGCGGCTGGTGGCCCAGTACCTGGGGTGGCGGACGGCCGACGAACTCGCATTGAAGGAACTTGACGAGTTCCTGCTGGCCAGAGCGCTCGAGCATGACTCGCCGACCCTGTTGTTCCGGCTGGCTTGCGAGTATCTGATCTCGGTGCGGGTGATCCGCCCGGGCCCGGTCGCACTCGTCGAGCGGGTCGCTCACGCCCGAGTACAGGCCCAACGGGAGACGTTCGACCGGCTCGCCCACCAATTCACCCCCGAGCGGTGCACACAACTGGACGCACTGCTGACGGTCGATCCTGCGATCGGGGCGACCCGGTTGCGGTGGCTGGCGACCGGGCCGGTGGAGGCGTCCGCCGCGGCGGTGAAGGCCGAGGTCGCGAAGCTCGAGTTCCTGCGTGGCCTCGGAGCCGACGACGTGGACCTGACGGTGCTTCCCGCCGAGCGGCGCCGGTTCCTGGCCGCGATGGGGCGCCGGCTGACCGGGCAGGGCCTCGAACGGCGGGATCCGCAACGCCGGTACCCGATCCTGCTCACTGTGGTGGCGCAGTCGGCTAGCGACGTCCTCGACGAGGTGGTGCAACTGTTCGACCAGGCAATCTCGGCGAAGGTGAGCAGGGCGGAGCGGCGGATGCGTGACGAGCTATCCGCACGCGGAAGAACAGGTGAGGATCGGCAGTCACTGCTCGACGACCTGCTGACGATCGTCTGCGACCCGCTGATCGGCGACGAGGAGATCGGGGCACTGATCCGCGGCGAGCGGATCGGGTGGGAACGGCTGCGGGCCGCGGCCGCGCAGTCGGCACCGCGGTTGCCGCGCGATCACGGGCACTTGGCCGCCCTCGACAGCTCGTACGGGTACCTGCGGCAATTCACCCCACAGGTCCTCTCGGCCGTCGGGTTCGCCGGCGGGACCGCCGCCGCCGAACTACTCGCCGCGGTGGACGTGCTGCGGGAACTCAACGCCACCGGGGCGCGGAAGGTCCCGAGCGACGCACCGACCGGGTTCGTGCCCACCAGGTGGCGCGGCTACCTCGACACCGCCGCGAAGTCGGGCAACACCAGCGCCTACCGGCACTACTGGGAGCTGTGCGTACTGCTCGGGCTGCGGGACGGGCTGCGTAGCGGCGACGTGCACGTGCCCGGGTCGCGCCGCTACGCCGACCCGGCCGCCTACCTGCTCACCGCCGACCAGTGGCACCTGCAACGCGACGAGTTCTGCCGCCTCGTCGGCAAACCCGCCGACCCCGCCCGCGCTCTCGCGGCGACCGTCGACGAACTCCACGGCGCACTCGCCGGACTGGAGACGGTGCTCGCCGGCGGCGACGGACCGGTCCGCCTCGACGACGCGGGCGAACTGGTGATCTCACCGCTGAAAGCGGAAGACGTGCCCGCCGAAGCGATCGTGCTGAAAGCGGAGCTGACGCAGATGCTGCCGTTCGCGCCGATCGTGTCCCTGTTGATCGAACTGGACACACGCACCGGCTACCTGGGCTGCTTCACCCATGCCGGCGGGACGCAGGCCCGCAGCGGCGAGCTGAAACGCAACCTGATCGCGGTCCTGCTCGCCTATGCGACGAACCTCGGGCTCACCCGGATGGCCGAATCCAGTGGCATCTCCTACGACATCCTCGCCTGGACCTCCGAGTGGTACGTGCGGGAGGAGACGCTGCGGGCGGCGAACCTGACGATTATCGGTCACCACCAGCGGCTACCGCTCACTGCCGTGTTCGGTGCGGGCACCCTGTCCTCGAGTGATGGGCAGCGGTTCCCGACCCGCGGCAAGTCGGTCACCGCACGGGCGTTGAGCAGGTATTTCGCGAACGAGGGCCTGTCCACCTACACCCACGTCACCGACCAGCACGCCACCTACGGCACCAAGGTCATCGTCGCCACCAAACGCGAGGCGCACTACGTGTTGGACGAGATCCTCGGTAACGCCACCGATCTGCCGATCAGCGAACACGCCACCGACACCCACGGGGTGACGCTGGTGAACTTCGGGTTGTTCGACCTGCTCGGCCTGCAACTCTCGCCCCGCATCCGCGACCTCGGCAAGATCACCCTCTACCGGGCCGGGCCACTCTCCGAGGTCGAGTCCCGGTTCCCGCATGTCGGGCCGTTGCTGACCCGGAAGGTGAACCTGGATCTGATCGCCGACCACTGGGACGACCTACTCCGGTTGGCGGGGTCGCTGAAGTTCGGGCACGCCACCGCGTCTCTGCTGGTCGGCAAGCTGTCCGCGTCGGGCCGGCAGAACGCGCTGGCCGCGGCCCTCAGGGAGTACGGGGCGCTGCGGCGCACGATCTACGCCGCCCGCTACCTGTCCGATCCGGACTACCGGCGCAGGATCTCCCGCCAGCTGAACAAGGGCGAGTCCCTGCACGCGCTCAAACGTGATCTGCTCTACGCCCACGAGGGCGCGGTCCGGGCCCGGCATCTGGAGGGGCAGACCGAACAGGCGTGGTGTCTGACGTTGGCCACCAACGCCGTGATCGCCTGGACCACGGAGTATTACGGGCTCGCCGCCGAGCAGTTGCGGCGGGCCGGGCGCCGGATCGACGACGAGGTCCTCGCGCACATCTCGCCGGCGCACAGTGAGAACATCAACTTCTTCGGTGCCATCGAGGTCGACATCGACGCCGAACTCGCCCAGCTCGACCCGACCGGCTACCGGCCACTGCGGGTACGTGACACCTTGTTCTGACAATGCGGATGTCGACGAGAACAAGTGCGGTCAGGCCTTGTGGTTCTGGTTGCATCGGCGGTGGGTGTCGCATCGCCTCGCCGATGCAGCGCCCACGAGAGTCGATGATCTTGTGGGCGCTGCATGCCTATCCAGATCTGTGCACCTACCGGTCAGCAGTTCCTACCGGCTCAGGTTCGGTATCAGGATTCCAATCCTTGAACCGCTGCGTCGGATTCGGGCGGTCATCGGCCACGGTGTTGGTGATGATGGCCTCGCGCAGGTAGTCGCGGTCGACGTCCGGGTCCGCGACGTCGGCAAGGACCGCGACCTGCTCATCCGGGCTGAGCTTGGACAAATCCGGGCTGAGTCGCCCGACGTACTCCTGATCGGCGGGGATCTCCTGTGCCGGCATGTCATCGACAGCGGCGCGCGTGGTTGCCCCTGACCGCAGAGCGTTCAGCCCGATTACCGCCGACGGGTTCACCTCCCATTGCACGACACCGTATTCCGGGTCGGTCGGCCACTTGGACAGCAGCATCTGCGCCCGCCCGAGATGGCTGTAGGGATGGATGGCCGGAGCATAAAGCGCAGGCTGCTGCAGCTGCGTGACGTGCACCGAGGGCAACGTCCACAACCCCTCAGGCCGTGGGGAGGTTCGGGTGACGGCACCGAGCGCGCCGTCGACGTAGGACAACACCACCCGGCCGTCGATGACCTGCGCCGAGATCTCCCCGATGGCGCTGCTCGGTAAGGAGGGCGTCAGGATCGGCGTCGTCGGCCCGTTGGTGCGCCAGGCCCACACGCCGGAGGCGTCTTGGCCCCAGAACTGATAGGTGCTCCGATTCCACATGGTGTGCCAGTCCACCCGCATCAGGTGGATGCCGCCATTGACCCAGCGGCCCTCGTTCGTGCCGTAGATGTAGACCCACGGCTCACCGGGGAACATGATCATGGTGTTGTTCTGGAAGTGACTCCACTCCCCAGCGTTCGGGAAATCGAAGTTCTCGTGATTCGCCTCGACGTCCCAGGTGCGGACCCAGTTCTCTGCGTGGGTCTCGGTCGACGTCCACATCCGGGAATGGAACGTCGCCCAGCTCTGACCGGCGGTGACGTTGGCCCACGAGCGGACAGCGAAGGTGGTCATGATGTAGCGGCCGTCGGGCAGGTGGATCAGATCGTTCGGGATGTTGGTGAACCCGTCAGGCAGGCAGCCGTCGTATTTTGTCCCGCAGTGCGTGTAGTCGATCATCTGCTTGGCGTAGGCGCCGCCGATGGCGTTGTCCCAGCGGATCCCGTTCTCGATGTCGGGGTTGGACTGGCGGAACCCGGTCGGTGAGCGCCATCCGTTGCCGCTGACGTGGTCGGAGAAGGTGTCCCCGAAGATGGTGATGGTGTAGCCGTGCAGCGTCAGGGCTGGGTAGCCCAAATCTGTTGCGGGCGCTCCCCATCGCCCCGTGCCGTCGGGTCCGGTCAGCAGCTTCACGTAACGCGCCATCGGTCAGTCCTCCCTGAGCTGAGTTCCTTCTGTGTGAACCCCGTGGGGTTCACAGCAAACCTGCCACGGCTCTCCGACAAGAACGGCGAACAAGCTGGCCAGGAAGGGCGTGAAGGGAGCTCCGGGCGCTCGAGGAAGATCTACATACCCGGAATCATCCCTGGGTAGAGGAAGACGTTCTGCGCGGGTGGGCTGATGAGCGAGCCGAAAGCGCCCATGTTGAACACGTTCTGGAGCTTGTGTGGGTTGCCCGCTCGGTCGGCCTGCCAGCAGTCCGTGTCGACGCGGTAACCAGTGCACACGATTCTGGTGGATCGACCGTACGGCGAGATCACCCGGGTCCGGTTGACGGACGGGTTCCAGAAGTCGAGTTGGTCCGGGGTGAGCACGAAGTTTGTGACGTCGACGGGCCGGGACGGGGACCCGTTGCCGGGATCCGCCGGCCAGGAGTCCGCGTGGGCCACCCCGGCGCCGATCGTCAGGGCGGCAGCCAGGGCCGCGATCACAGCAGTGATACGTCGCATTCGGATCCTCCAATTCCGTGGGGCATACGAGCCGGGTCTCGATTCCGCCGTTCTTTCCATCGGAAAGGGCTCGGCGTGCGTTAGCTGTTGCGGGACGCGTCCAGGGGCAGGGCCCCGGAAAGATCGGATGAGGCAGCTGTGACCTGCGGATTCGCGGAGGCGGGGCCGGTGTTTTGAGGGTGTGACCTACCGGCTTGGATGGAAGTTGCGAAGCACCCAGCCGAAACCAGAGGTCACACCCGTATGTCATCTTCCCCGATGCCGTCTGCTGCCGTGCACCCGGCCGACCACGAACGCCTGCTCGAGGTGTTCGAGTCGGTGCCCGATCCGCGGGACCGGCGCGGGATCCGCTATCCGTTGGCCGGGGTTCTCGCGCTCGTGGTGACCGCGACCCTCGCAGGGTGTCGGTCGTTCACGGCGATCGGGCAGTGGGCCGCCGATCAGGCGGCCGAGGTGCTGTCCGGGTTCGGGATCACCGGCGGTGTGCCGGAGGAGTCGACGCTGCGGAAGCTGTTCGCCCGTCTCGATGCGGATGCTCTCGATGCGGCGTTGGGGATCTGGATGTGGACCCGCACCCTCATTTCAGGCGGGCGGCGGGTGCTTGCGATCGACGGGAAAACCGTGCGCGGCGCCCGTAACCGTTCCGACCAGACGAGTGTGGCTCCGCATTTGGTGGCGGCGTTCGA
>NZ_SKCH01000050.1 GCF_005434945.1 Prescottella subtropica
AGGGCGCAAGACCGTCGAGGTGGTCTATCTGATCACCTCCGCCGACCACATCGCGGCACCACCAGCGGTCCTCGCCGCCTGGATCCAGGGGCATTGGGGCATCGAGAACCGCCTGCACTGGGTCCGGGACGTCGCGTTCGCCGAAGACCTCTCCCAGGTCCGCACCGGACAGGCTCCGCGGATCATGGCAACCTGCCGCAACCTCGCGATCGGTCTGCTCCGACTCGCCGGCTGGACCAACATCACCGAAGCGCTACGCCACCACGCCAGACACCCGGATCATGCCGCCGCACTGGTCCTGACCTGAGGAAATTCGACTATTCCGGGGCCCTGGCCACCGACCCCACATCGTCGCCGTGCTCGGCGACGAACCGGTCCATCGCGTCGAACACCGTCCGCAGATCCTGCAACGGCGCCGCAATGTCGAGATCCTGCGCCGCCCACTCCTCGCCCAACTCCCCCAACTGCGTCACCAGCGTGTCGATGCTCACCTGCCGGTCGTCGAGCGCCACCAGCAGCGAGTTCAGGTTCCCGACCAGCGCCTCGACGTCGCCGCTGCGAGCCCCGACCACCCCCGACGCCGCCCCCAGATTCCGCAGTGCCCGATTCACCGGGCCGCCCTGCCCGGCCAGTCCCTCCGCCGACTGCGACAGCAGCGCCCCCGCATCCCCGCCGTCCGGGCCGAGGGCCTCGGTGAGCGTGCTCAGGCTGCCCAGCAGGGCGTCGAACTCGATCGGTGCGTGACTGCGCTCGAGCGGCACCACCGCCCCGTCCCCCAGCGGCGGCCCACCCGTGTAGGCGGGACCGAACTCGAGATGCCGATCGCTGATCACCGACGGATTCAACACATACGCCTGCACGTCCGCCGGCAACACCACGTCCCCGCGCACCGACGCCGTCACCCGCACGTGCGTGTCCGACGGTTCCACCGCCGTCACCGTCCCCACCGGCACCCCCAGCACCGTCACCGGGCTCCCCGGATACAGGCCGCTCGCGAACGCGAAATCCACCGCCACCGTCCGCGCCGTGTCGGTGCGGCCGAACACGAACCAGCTGCCCGACGCCACCACCAGCAGCAGCACCAGGGCCGCCGCCACCCGCGCCCGCCCCGTCACCGGCAGCCCTGCATCACACCGAGCGCGCACAGCGCACTGTCCGGGATCACCGCCGCCGGTGCCGTCACATCCGTCCAGCTGCCGTTGCCGGTCGCGTCGGTGGCGGCCCGCAGCGCCGCCGGCATCCGCTCCAGGATCGCGTCGACGTCGTCGGCATTGCGCTGCAACGTGTCCGTCACCGCCACCAGATTGTCGGTGAGCTGCCCCAGCTCGCCCTCGTGGGCGGTGACGGTGCGGGCCGTGCTGCCCAGCACCGTCCGCAGATTCTGTACCAGCCGGGTGAGCACCTGCTTGCGGACGGTGAGCGTCGCCACGATCGTCTGCGCGTTCGCCAGCGTCTCGGAGATCGAATCCTGCTGCCGCACCGCAAGATCCGACAGCGACCGGGACAGCGTCAGCAGCCGGGTCAGCTGTTCGTCGTTCTCCGCGACCGCCGCCGACGCCCCACTCACCCCCGCGACCGCCCGCGCCGCCAGCCCCGGATCGGGCAGCACCTCCGACAGCGTCCGCATCATCGCCTCCAGCGACGCCGTGTCGAGCCGCTCCGTCGACGCCGTCACATCCCGGCTCACGTCGTCGAGACTGTAGGGGACGCTGGTGCGCGCCAACGGAATCACCGCCGCCACGTCGTCGACCGGGCCGGCCGGCACCACCTCCAGATAGCGTTTCCCCAGCACCGTCTCGAGCCGCACCGACGCCGTCGTCCGATCCCCCAGCCGCTGCCCGTCGTCCAACCGGAACGCCACCCGCACCCGATCCCCCGCCAGCTCCACACCCTCCACCCGGCCCGACGGCACCCCCGCCACCAGCACCGGATCCCCACCCGACAGGCCGCTCGCGTTCGCCAACTCCGCCGTGTACGGGCTGGTCCGCGCCAGATACCACGCCTTGGGCACCCCGATCGCCGCCGCCAACCCCAGCACCAGCGCCGCGATCCCCACCGCCCCCAACGCCGTCCGCGACATCATCGGCACACCTCCGAATGCGTCGACCCGAACAGGTTCGCCTCCACGTCCCCGGCCGTCACCACGAAACTGCACAGATACAGGCTCACGAACCCGCCGTACCGGCTGATCCGGTTGACACCGTCCGCGAACCGCGGCATCCCCGCCAGGAACTCCTCGAACGAGCCGGTGTTCGCGATCCACTCCCCCGTCACCGCCGTCGCGTCCGTCACCGACCGGCCGATCGCCCCCTCCGACCGGGACAGGGTGCCCGCCAGCGCCGCCACCGCCCGATCCCCGTGATCGAGCACCGCCGCCACGTCCGCGTCACTGTCCGCCGCCGACGCGGTGAGCTGCCGCAGCCCCGTCAACAGCTCCTCGAGTTGCGGTTGCCGGGTGTCGAGGGAGCCGAGCAGCATGGTGGTGTTCGCCGTCAACTCCTCGAACACCGCCCGCCGGTCCACCAGATCCGTTCCGAGCGTGGCGATCCCGTCCAACAGTGTCGACACCGCCGCACCCCGGCCCGCGAACGTCTCCACGAACGCCCGGGACAGCGTGTTCACCCGCCCCGGATCCAGCGCGTCGAACAGCGGCGCGAACCCGTTCATCAACGCCGTCAGATCCACCGGCGGCGTGGTCCGCTCCACCGGGATCGTCGCGCCCGGCTCGAGCCGACGCCCACTCGGCTCCGCCGGCGGGGTGAGCGCCAGATAGCGGGCACCCAGCATGTCCGCATACCGCACCGCCGCCGTCACCTCACCGTCCAGGCGGTGCGCCGACGCCACCTCGAACCGCACCACCGCCGTCCGCGTCCCGTCCGCCGCACCCGCCACCCCGATCGACGCCACCCGCCCGATCCGCACCCCCGACAACCTCACCGGATTCCCCACATGCAGGCCCTCCACATCCGTGAACACCGCCGCATACCCGTCCGTGGCGCCCCGCACCGGCACCGGCAACGTGTTCGCCACCAACACCCCGCACACCACCCCCACCGCGCAGAACGCCGCCACCCTCACCAGCGGCCACCAGCGGGCCGTCACCGCGCCGGGCCCTGTCGTTCTGGGATTTGCGTCGGGGGCTGCGTCGGGGGGCCACACTCGCCCGGCAGCGTCCCGTAACGCGGGCAGTCGGCGGCCGTGTACGGCAGCGGATCGGTGAACGTGGGCACCGCGACGATGTCGAACCGGCCCGTCGCGAACACCCGCGCCCCCGCCGCCCCGAACGTGCGCGCCCCCTCCAACGTCGCGGTGAGCCCACCCGTATTCGCGGCCACCGTCCCCAGGATCACCCCCGACGCATCCAGCACCGTCAACAGCTCGTCCCGGTTGTCGCCCACGAAATCGGCGACCGTGGGCGCGAATTCGGCGGCGGTGCCGATCGTGGCGGTGACGTCGTCCGCGTGATCGACGACCGTGCGGGACAAGCCCGTCACCGACTCCAACGTCGCCAGCACGTCCGGGGTGGCGGCGTCGAGGGACCCCAGCACCGTCCGGAAATCGGGGGCCGCGTCGAGCAGGCCCTGCACCGCCGGGGTCAGCGTCGGGGCGGCCGCCGCCAACCGGTCGACCGTCCGGCCGAGCGTGGCACCGCGGCCGTCCAGGGCGTGCGCGAGCGTCGACAACGCCACCTGCATCTGCTGCGGCCGCATCCGGTCCAGCACGTCCACCAGCCTGGCGTACACGTCGTACAGGGCGACCGCGTCCGGGCCGGCGTCGATGCGGATCTCGTCGCCGTCCGTGAGCACGGTCCCGTCCGGCGTCCCGGACAGTTGAATGTAGATGTCGCCGAAGAAGGTTCGCGGCAGCACCCGCGCCGTCACCGACGCCGGGATCCGGCCGATCGCGTCGGCATCGATCTGCAGCCGTGCCCGCGACGCGTCCACTCCCGGCTCGATACCGGCGATGCGGCCCACGTTCACGCCGTGGAACCGCACCGGCGCCTCCCCCGTGATCAACCCGACCGCGGCCGGCACCTCCACCGTCACCTCCGGGTCGCGGTCCAGCCGGCCGGTGCCGTGCAGCACCATCAGCGTGCCCACCGCCACCGCGGCCACGGTCGCCACCGCGCCGCGCACCGCGAACACCGCGGTACTCGTCCCGCGGCGGCGCACGTCACACCCCCATCCCCGGGACGGTGGGCACCAGACCCCACAGCGCGAACGTCATGAGCACGTCCAGGACGCCGATCGCCAGGATCGCCGTCCGCAACGCCCGCCCCGCCGCCTGCCCCACCCCGGCCGGGCCACCCGACGCGAAATAGCCGTACGCGCAGTGCACCAGCGCCACCACCGCCGCGAACACGATCGCCTTGACCGCCGCGTACACCAGGTCGATCGGCGACAGCGCCAGGTGGAAGAAGTAGTCGTACGTGCCCGCCGACGCCCCGTTGAACAAGACGATCACCAGCCGTGTCGACAGATAGCTGGCCAACAGTCCGATCATGAAGATCGGCAGCACACACACCATCGCCGCCAGCACCCGCGTGCCCGCCAGGAACGGAATCGACCGCACCGCCATCGAATCCAGCGCGTCGATCTCGTCGGAGATCCGCATCGCCCCCAACTGCGCCGTGAACCCCGTCCCCACCTTCGCCGCCAACGCGATCGCCACCACCACCGGCGCCAGCTCGCGGGTGTTCGCGATCGCCGACAGCATCCCCGACAGCGTCGACATGCCGATCAACTCCAGACCGCGATGCGTTTCGACGCCCAACATCATCGCCGCCGCCAACGACATCGCGAACACGATCCCCACCGTCCCACCACCCGACAGCAGCGAACGGTTACCGAAACTCACCTCACCGATCTGGGTGAGGACGTGCTTGCGGTAGCGGACCGCCGCATACGGCAACGACGCCACCGCGTGGCCGTAGAACGTGACGTGCCGGCCCACATCGGCGAACCCGCCGTACACGGCGTCCACCGGCCGGGCAGCCCGGCGCAGACGCACCCGCGTGTCGAACGGGCCTTACCCCCGGATAGTGGACACAGGGGTGGATTACGCTGCGTCGCCGATGCTATCGGAGAAGTGGCGTTCGTAGGCGTTCGGGGATGTGTTGTCGCAGTAGGAATGCCGACGTCGCGTG
>NZ_SKCH01000051.1 GCF_005434945.1 Prescottella subtropica
CCTCAAACAGTGGCGCGGCATCGCGACACGCTACGACAAGTACGCCACCACCTACCTCGGTGGCGTACTCCTTGCGGCGCTACTCATCCACCACCGTGTCCGCAATTAACAGACACGCCCTAGACACACCCATGATCGGTCCCTGTCCCCATGCCCGTTCCACCACCCTCACCGACTCCCTGCCGGCCTCGAATGCCCAGGTCTCAGGACCGCGCATCAACAACTACGGGGCCCTGGATCGAGCCGTCGCCGAGATACACGCCGATCTGCTCGAGCGGCATGACAGCCTCGATGGCGTGGCCTACACCCAGGTCCCGCAGAACCCGAGTCTCGTTCTGGTCGAACGTGATCCCCTGGTAGCCCTCCCCCGAATACAGGGTTGCGGCCGATGCCGCTCCGGTACCGAGCGCGAGTGATGCACCGACGCCAACCGAAACTGCTGCGATCTTCAACGTCGTCTTCATGGTCCCCATGTGGGAATCCTCCCTGTTCCCGCCGCCACGAATCAGCGGCGATGCCTCGACATCACCACGAGGTCGAAAGGAAAGGCAATCAGACGAGACGGTTTGTGGCACACGACACGATGTGGACATTTCGCCCGCTCGGAGTCCGCCTGTCGTCCGCCTGTGACGTGAACGACGCGGCGATCGCTGAGCCTGCGAAGCGGCCTCGTCCAGCATGCCCAGGTCAATCAGGCAAAATAGGACATTCGAACAACAGGGGGATGTATGGGTGGCGTGACGAACGTCGAGGCGCGCCTCGATCAGGCCAGTGCGGTCGGACCGGGGGGTGTCGACGGGGATCGAGTCTCGCCTATCGAGCCATGCCGGTCTGTCGACGATCACCCTGTCGCCGAGGCCCGGGGTCGTAGACGCGTTCCACGCGGCCGCCGCACATTGCCCGATCCGAATCAGGAGTTCCGATGGATGGTGCTCATGGCGCTCATCGCAGTGACTGTCGTGCTGGGGTTTCTCCCCATCCTTCTTCACGGTGTCGTTGATGGCTGACAACGCAGCCATCCCCGTGCCCGAGCCCGGCGACGAACCCAACTCGGACTGGACCGCCCCGGACCTCGACCCCGAGGCGCACCTGCTGTGCGCCGCAATGTGGTCCAGTGACGTGGACGAACTGCGGTTCGTGACAGGCCTGGTTCGCGAAGACGACTTCGCGGACCCGTTCCACCGACCCATCTACGCAGCCATCCGCGGCACTGTCGCCCACGGCCGACCGCACGACCCGGTCAGCATCAGCGCCGAACTCGCTCGAGCCGGCACCGATCGCGTCCCCCAGGCCGTTCACCGCACCCACCGCACCGTTGTCACACTCGGCAGCTCCGCCGGCGCCGTCCGGCACTACGCCGCCACCGTCGTCGCCGCCGCCTACCGGCGCAGCTTCCACGAGCTCGCCGGGATCGTCCAGCACGCGGCCGAGGCCGCGTCCGAAGACGAGCTCTTCCCGATCCTGGTCGAACTGGGCACCCGGCAGCGCACCGAACTACGTCGCCTCACAACCCTTCGCGGTGGCGATACGGATCGGCCACAGAGCTGACCGTCAGAGCTACCTGGCTCGCCGGCGCGCCTGCACCTCCCACCTCGGGGAGATGTCGGGCATCAGGGTTGCGCGACTCGCTTACGGAACAGTCGCGAACTCGCGGCCAACGCCGGATCGAACGCGTCGTCCACGGCCGCAAGCGCCCGATCCACTCCGGCCAGGCCGGCTCGCGTCCGAGACAGCGCCTCTGCCACCGACAACGGATCACCCAACTCGTCGACTCCCAGCTCGTCGGCGTCGAGCGCCGCGTACTCCCGCGACAACGCCATCACTGAGGTTTTCTCACCGGGCTGGCGCTTGTAGATGAAGAAGCACGAGAGCGGCGGCGGTGATCGCGCCGATCCTCCACGGACACAGGCTGATTCGTTGCAGGGCTTTCCATCGGGTTTTCAGCAGGGCGTTCGCGCGTTCCGCTGGGGCCCGCATCGCGGACAGGATCGTGTTGCGGCAGCGGGTGCCGGCATCGAGATCGTGGCCTTTCGTCGGGGTGTGGACGCCGATCCCGGCGCCGGTGTAGCCCTTGTCCGCCAGGGTGGGCATGCCGTCGGCGGCTGTGGTGTAGAGGGCGTCGAGGACACCACTGCGGCCGGCTGCGGTGATGTCGTGGACCGGGCCGGGTTCGACGTCGGACACTCAGATCGGGTAGCCGGTCGGATCGGTGAGGACCTTCGATGTTGCCGCCGTGCCGGTGGTGTTTGCCCGAGCGCCAGAGGTCGTGGCCGGTCTCGGAGGGTTCCCGGCAGCGGGTCGAGGTGATCAGGGTGCCGTCGAGACCTACGTACTCCCACCCGGACGCGGTCCCGCGGGTGAGGACATCATGCAGGTCCGGGGCGTGACCGGCGGGCACGTCGATTGCTTCGTTCAGGTAGCGGTAGCCGGTGGCCTGGGAGATCCGGGCGTCCCGGGCCAGGGCGGCGACGTCGGTGCCGTCGCGGAACCACCGCAACACCAGTACCGCTTGGGCGTGGACGGTTGCGGCCCGCTGCCACGGCCGACGATCGGACTGTTTGCGGTGCGCGGCAGAACACGGCAGACAACGGTCAGGGTGTGCTCGGGCACGTCGCGGATGGCGCGGCAGCAGATCACGTGGGGTCCTGCTTCGGGAATGATTTCTTGGCCTAAACCACTCTCTACCAGGCGGGACCCGGGACTGCCCCCACGTCCTTGCCTCAGTACGTGGTCCCCGACTCGCGGGGACCGTCGTCAACGCGGCCCTGGTGAGAAAACCTCGTTGGATTCTCGGCGATCTCCTCCAAACTCACGGCGACAAACCTACCGCCACCGAACCCGCAGAGGAGGCCACGCCAGCACGGACCGCATAATCCGACGAGGAATCACGCGGCGACCGAGTGACACCACGCCTCTGGACTTGACCCAGGGCCCCGGAAAGATCGGATGAGGCAGCTGTGACCTGCGGATTCGCGGAGGCGGGGCCGGTGTTTTGAGGGTGTGACCTACCGGCTTGGATGGAAGTTGCGAAGCACCCAGCCGAAACCAGAGGTCACACCCGTATGTCATCTTCCCCGATGCCGTCTGCTGCCGTGCACCCGGCCGACCACGACCACCTGTTGGCGGTGCTCGAGTCGGTGCCTGATCCGCGGGACCGGCGCGGGATCCGCTATCCGTTGGCCGGTGTTCTCGCGCTCGCGGTGACCGCGACCCTTGCTGGGTGTCGGTCGTTCACGGCGATCGGCCAATGGGCCGCCGATCAGGCGGCCGAGGTGCTGTCCGGGTTCGGGATCACCTGCGGTGTGCCGGAGGAATCGACGCTGCGGAAGCTGTTCGCCCGCCTCGACGCCGACGCCCTCGATGCCGCGTTGGGCAGATGGGCATGGACCCGCACCCTCATTTCAGGCGGGCGGCGGGTGCTTGCGATCGACGGGAAAACCGTGCGCGGCGCCCGTAACCGTTCCGACCAGACGAGTGTGGCTCCGCATTTGGTGGCGGCGTTCGA
>NZ_SKCH01000052.1 GCF_005434945.1 Prescottella subtropica
GAACTTCAAACTCGCGGTGATCGCGGAGGGCATCACGTACCGGTATCGGGCGGGTGCCACCACCGGTGACGGGTTCGCCCTCGCTTGTGAAGCCGTTCCACCGCTGGTCGCCGCCGGACTCGCAGCATTGGAAGGACACCGATGACGAACAGTGCACTGGTCACGGGGGCATCCCGCGGTATCGGACTCGGTATCGCCCGCCGACTCGCCACCCGCGGATACGCCCTCACCATTACCGCACGCGACCCTGACCGCCTGGACACAGTCTCCGACGAACTCCGATCTGCCGGGGCCACCGACGTCATCACCGTCGCTACCGACCTCGCCGACCCCGCTGCCGCAGACACCGTCACCACAGCCCATCGGGACCGGTTCGGAACGATGAACGCGCTCATTCTCAACGCTGGGGTTGGCACCGCAGGGGCGATAGCAGACTTTCCGATGCACCGCTTCCACAAGACGATCGCGGTGAACCTCGAAGCCCCCTTTCTGCTGCTACAGCGCTCCTTGCCAATGCTCCGTGAAGGAGCAGCAGTGAATCTGGACTGCGGCGCGAAAGTGGTTGCTCTATCGTCCATCACTGGCGCCTACGCCGAAAGCAACCTAGCGGTGTACGGCGCTACGAAGGCTGCGTTGATCTCGCTCGTGGAAACCTTCAATGCCGAGGAATCCGGCAATGGGGTCGCCGCCACAGCGATCGCCCCCGGGTACGTCGACACCGACATGTCCGATTGGACAAAGGACCGCATCCCGGCGGAGTCGATGCTGACGGTGAACGACATCGTCGAACTTGCTGATGCGGTGCTGCGGCTGTCGAACCGGGCCGTGCTGTCCAAACTAGTGCTCAGCCGCGCCGGCGCTTCGGCGTTCACAGCCTGACCGGCGAAGGCGGCAACGATGTCGCCGATGATGCTCTGTACCGGTTTCGAAGCTGCCCGGTTCGCACTGCAGGGCGGCAACCGCCGACCTGTGTTGATTCCGACTCATGTACGGCGCCGACTCAAACCGGCTCTTCCGAGTTAGCAGGGGCGTAGCTGCCTGGCACTGGATGACGCCCGTCGTGCTTGACGGGTGCAGGCCCACCGTACTCGCCGGCGCTGGTTCGTCGGGTTCCTGAACCCGAAGGCGATCCGGCCGACGTGCTTGACGATCCGGTTGTAGCCCTCGCTCCGCGCGTTCGACAACCCGGTGCTGATGGCGAGGAGCATCGGGTCTTGCCAGTCGGAGATGGTAGCGGCGAGTTTCCGGATTTCGGGGACCGAGCAGTCCGCGCAGAACCGGTAGAACCGGTGCAGCGCGTCACGAACCTCGTAGGCGAGGCCACCGGTGTCGGTGCAGGCCAGCACGCCCCGCAGCAGTTCTTTGGCGATCCAGGCGGCGGCGATGTCGCCGTTCGGGTCGGCCGAGGTCAGCTTCTCGAACAGGGCGGCCCGCTGCTCGCCGGTCAACCGTTCGGCGCCGCGGAGTAGCCGGCGTCGGTTGATCCATTCGACATCGGACTTGCGGCCCCGCCGGCCGCGTTCGGTGTGGGTGACCCGGCGGCGGACCGTGTCGACCATGTCGTTGGCCTTCTTGACCAGATGGAACCGGTCCACGATCAACTTCGCGTGCGGCAGGGCGTCCCGGACCGCTTTCGCGTAGACCGCGGACATGTCGATCGCGACGTGCGTGACCTGCGCCTTCCACCCTGCGTCACGTTCGGTGAGCCAGTCGATCACCACCTGCGCTGTCCGCCCGTTGACCTGCGTCAACAGGCCTTGGTTGCCGGCGATATCGACCAGCCCGGTGTCCCATCGGTCGACCCACGACTTGACCCCGGTGTCGGGGCAGATCTCCCACTTGGCCTTCCCACGCCGGGTCTCGTCGATCCCCAGGACCGTCACGGGTTCGGGCTCGGTGTCCAGGACCCGGTCGGCGGTGGCGATCACCGACCGGTGGCAGGTGTTCCAGGTGCAGCCGTAGGCGGCCGCCACGGCCTTGACCGAGCGGTCGTCGCCCCGGACCGCCAACGCCATCTCGGTCTTCGCCCGGGTGGTGATCCGGGCTCGTGGCGGGATCTGCGGCACCGACTCCGTGAACGATCGACGATCGCAGGAGGTGTTGCTGCACACCCATTTCCGTTTGTTCCACACCATCTTCGGCCGGTCCGGCCCGACCTTGACGTCCCGGGGTCGGGTCGCCACCCACCCCTTCGAGCGGGTCGACACGACAGTGCACGACGGACACACCCCGGCCCACGCCGGGGCGGTCGTCACCACCACCGTTCGGGCGCCGTCGGGATCGATCTGCACGGCCTCGACGACGACACCGTCGAGACCGAGTAGCAGTGAACTACTACTGTTGGGCATGCTCGCGCCTTTGTTGCTGCTGGATGCGTAGAGAACACCCAGTTCACAAGGGCGCGAGCCCTCGATCAATCACCGACACGATCCGGATCGGTCATGCCAGACCCCCATCAAGTCGGAAGAGCCCTCAAACCTGTGGGGCTCACCTCTGGACGAAGGTGAGCCCCATAAGAAAGCATGCCGCAGCAATGCGACTCGGTGCGAGTGCCGTCAGACGGATACCGGGTGCACACGCACGAGTCGATCCCCAACGAAGACCGCGACCACCGCGGCGACGACCAGGACAAGGGCAGGCCATAGCGGAACTGACAGCCCGATGAATCGGTCAACAGAGTAGTGGCCGGGGCCGGCGAGCACGATGCCTAGAGGTACAACCGCAAGCGACTGTGCGAGTTCGATACGTGGATCGTGCGGATTGTCCCGGGGAACTGCCAAGCTTGCGCTGCCCAAGACTGCGATCGCGGCAGCGGAACTTGTCAAGGTGAATGAGTCCAACGGGTGTTACGCGGCGGCCTGATCCGGGCGGGAGACGACCGCGTCGCCGTGTGCGGGCGGCTTGTTGATCCAGGCGTCCGCCGGGAGGTCCAGGA
>NZ_SKCH01000053.1 GCF_005434945.1 Prescottella subtropica
TCCCAACCGGTCCTCGTCGGCGACAACATCGGCGAGGCGACCCAACTGGTCAAGACACGGGGCGATCGGGGACACTGTCCCAGCGGGCATGGGTGACTCCTGGTGGACGATCTGGATGCTTAGACACACCCATGATCGGTCCCTGTCCCCATGCCCGTTCCACCACCCTCACCGACTCCCTGCCGGCCTCGAATGCCCAGGTCTCAGGACCGCGCATCAACAACTACGGGGCCCTGCGATCAACGGGTACTCCAGGAGCCGCCCATGCTCGCGCAGGCATCGCTCGCCTGCGGCGGCGGTGTCACCCACCTTTGACCAGAACACTTCGACGTCCATCTTGTGTGCGTGATCGTTGAAGCAGACCCCCGGCAAGTTGAACTTGTGCTGAATCAGTGCCTCGTTGAGCGAAGCCCCGGCAGCCGTGTCGTGCACTGTCAGGATCCATGCAGCGTCAGCGCCCTCCGCAGTGAGTCGCAGCCGCAACCCGAAGGAGTTCGATTGCGTCTTGTAGAACAGCGGGACTCGGCCCACACGGAACTGCGTTCCCCGCTTCATTAGGTAGACCACGTGCTTTCCTTCATTGCCGGCGAATCGGACAACGCAGTGGTGCTTGGTCGTATAGCGGCTTTCCAGTCCTGACGTGGTCCTGACGCGAACGAGTTGGCCCTCGTAGTGGAACCGTGTCGAGGCCACCACTCGACGACCATTCATGTAGACGTTCGCGTTGTTGTAGGTACAGACCCGATCGCCAGCCTTCAACGATTCGATAGGCACTCGTGCGGTCTGGACGATCGCTCGCCGCCGATCAGGTAGCGAAAGCTCCGTACCTTGGCGACGTTGCTGCTCATGTGAATCGCAGTATCCACTCGCCCTGTGTGCCTTGGCGCGGCCACACCCTGCGACCCCACATAGACGATGGGGAGGAACCTCGTCGACCGTAGGCACTTCAACCATCGTCCCTACCGGCTGGCAGTAGATCGACTGATTTTGGTCGCCTACGCGGATGCGTTGCATGTGGGTTTGGTCGTTGACGATGCTGGCGATCAGCGGGTTTGCGTCTTGGGCTTCGTCGAGCATGAGGTAGTCGCCGTCGCGGCCGACGATCGGGTGGGTGTCGGCCCACAGTTTCAGCATGTGGCTGGGCGTGAACTTGATGGTCCAGTTGTGGGGGTCGCGGATCGCGGCCCAGGCGCGGCGGGCGATGGGGAGGACGTGGTCGACGAGTTCGCTGCGCTGCGGACTCCACTGGTCGATGCCCTTCTGTTCAGGCACGTGGTGGGGTCCGATGTGTTCGTCCATAGTGGTGCAGAACTTTTCGACGGTCGCGAGTGCGAGTCGGGTGACGGGGTATTGGGCGAGGACGCTGGGCCCGTCGCCGCCGGGGGTGAAGAAGATCTTGTGGGAGTCGATGGCGGCAGCAATGTCCCGGAAGGTGGCCCGGCCGCCGTCGAGTTTGGCGAGCAGCGGCCCGTGCGGCGTGTTTCGGAGGTTGCGGAGCGCAAGAGCGTGTGCGGTCGAGGTTTGAACCTGGTCGGGGAACTGGGATTTCGCCTCGTCGGCGACCGATCGGTTGAACGCGATGTACAGGCCGTGTCGGTGGGGTCGGCGGGTGGCCTCGAGTCGGGCGATGCCACGAAGGGTGGAGGTTTTTCCGGTGCCGGCGAGAGCGCAGATCACCAGGTCGCTGCCGGTGTTGAAGCTGTCGATGATGCAGGCTTGTTCGTCGGTGGGATCGAACCCGCCCATCGCGGCCCGGGTCGCAGCCTGGTCGACGACAGGCGGCTCCCCTGCGGCGACTGGCATGGTTTCGTGGTGTGTCCGCTGCGCAGTCGTCGGCGCAACGGTTTCACCGACGGGCACGAGATCGCTGACCCCGGATCGTTCGATCATGGCCGCCAGGAGCAGGCCGCAGGCGTGGGCGTCGGCTTCGGCGCGGTGGTTGTTGATCGCGGGAAGGTCGAGGAGGTCGAGGAGTGTGCCGAGCTTGTGGTTGGGGGCGATGAGGTGTGCGCGTGCAGCCGCGAGGGTGCAGATGCCCTGCCATGCGGGGGCGGGCCGGTCGATGCGTTCGTATTCGGCGGTCAGGAACCGGTTTTCGAATGCGAGGTTGTGGGCGACGACGCCGTAGCCGCCGATGAATGCGGCGAGTCGGGTCAGGACTTCCTCGGTGGGCGGGGCGGACCACACCATCTGTGGGGTGATGCCGTGTACGCGCTGCGCTTGCGGGTTCAGGGGGACGTCGTAGCCCGGGTTGAGCAGTGAGGAGAACGTGTCGAGCACTTCCCCGCGGTGGTTCATTTTCACGGCACCGATCTCGATGACGCGACTGGTGTCGGCGTTGACGCCGGTGGTTTCGACGTCGATAGCCACGAACGGGAGGGACTGCCCCCACTTCAGTTGACTCATGGGGTGGAGAGGCTCAAGCCGCGTGTGCGGCCTGATTGATTGTCTCAAACTCGATCGGGGTGAGCTTCCCCAGGCGCCGCTGGCGGCGCTTGCGG
>NZ_SKCH01000054.1 GCF_005434945.1 Prescottella subtropica
AACAGTAGGCGGCGTCACTCGTCGATTGGGATGCTCAGTCCCGACGAGTACGAGATGTCACTGGCTGCGATGGATCACGTCGAAGCTGCTTAGCCCCTTGTCCGCTGTTCGGGGGGAACCTCAGTCCCCCGTGCTTTGCGCCATTCCCGGAGTACGCCCACGGTCTCGGCGTCGATGTTCACGACCCGCGGTTTGCCTGTCTTGGTGGGGCCGATGATGGTGGTGCGCCGGCCGTCTGCCATGAGGACGCCCACGGACCTACCGACGCTGATTGTCTGGCCGTCGAGGTCGATGTCTGACCATCGGAGGCCGACGAGTTCGCCGCGACGCATTCCGGTGTACAGCAGGACGTGCCAGGCTTCCCAGTTGTCGCGGTGTTCGCGGGTCCATGCGAGGAATCCGGCGGCTTGTTCGGCTGTCCAGGCGGTCATTTCGGGGGCGCGTGCTTCGGTGGCGGTGGGTGGTTTCGCTTTTGTCGCCGGGTTGATGACGAGGAGGCCGTCTGCCACTGCTTGTTTGAGGGCTGCGGAGACGATGGTGTGGACGTAGCGGACGGTGCGGGCGGACAGTCCTTGTTCGCCGGCCTTGGTGCCGCGCCGGAATCCGTCTGTCTCGAGTTGCCGGTACATGGTGGATAGGCGTGCCCCGGTGAGTTGGTCGAGGCGTACGTCTCCGATGTAGGGGGTGACGTGGAGGCGGATGGTGCGCTGGTAGTTGGCGATGGTGCCGGGGCGTAGTCGGAGGCCGTCGAGCCATTGTTTGAGGTATCGCTCGACGGTGAGTTTGAAGCACCCCAGGTTTGATGCCGGTCCTTTCTGAGTCAGGAAGGATGACAATCATGCCGAAGAAGATCGATCCGGAGGTCAAGGCCCGCGTGCTGCGACTGCTCGACACCCACGCCCAGGAGTATCCGACGGTGACCGCGGCCAGCGAGGCGATCGCGAAACAGGTCGGGGTCAGCAAGGAAAGCGTTCGCCGCTGGGCCGTCCAAGCCCAGATCGACGCCGGCCAGCGGGACGGGGTGTCCTCGGACGAGTCGACCGAGATCAAGCGACTCAAGGCCGAGAACAAGCGGCTCCGCGAGGATGTGGCGATCTTGAAAGCGGCCACGACTTTCTTCGTGGGGGAACTCGACCCCCGCAACCGATGATCATGGGGTTCATCGACGCCATGCGCGATCAAGATCATGCGGTCGAGTCGATCTGCCGGGTCCTGCGTGAACAGGGCTGCCGGATCGCCGCACGAACCTACCGGGCCTGGCGTCACGCCTGCCCGGCCGCGCGCACGATCACCGATGCCGTCGCTGTCGACGCCGTCCGCGACACCGCCTGGACGACCGGCGCCGACGGCCGCCGGAAACTGACCCCCGAGGGCCTCTACGGGCGGGTCAAGATGACCGCACATCTGCGCCGCAGCCACCTCCCCGACGTCACACCCGGGGCGGTGGACCGTGCCATGAAACTGTTGGGACTCAACGGAATCCGGCGCTCAAAGGGGGTTCGGACCACGATCCCGGCCGCCGATGGTGTACGGGCCGGTGATCTGTTGAACCGGGACTTCACCGCCGATGCCCCCGATCAGGTGTGGGTCACCGATTTCACCTACGTGAACACCTGGTCGGGCTGGGTGTATGTGGCGTTCATCGTCGACGTGTTCTCCCGCAAGATCGTCTCCTGGCATGCTGCGACGAACAAACAGGTCGATCTGGTGATGACCCCACTGCGGATGGCGATGTGGGAACGCGACCGCCAGGGGCATCCGGTGAGGTCCGGACAGTTGATCCACCACTCCGATGCCGGCAGCCAGTACACGTCGACGAGACTGACCGATCATCTTGCACTGCAACAGATCGCGGCATCGATCGGATCGGTCGGCGACGCCTACGACAATGCGTTGATCGAGTCGGCGAACGGGCTCTACAAGACCGAGTGCATCGGCACCACGGTGTTCCATCCCGGGCCGTACACGTCGATCGCCGATGTCGAGTACGCCGCCGCCGGCTGGGTGGATTGGTACAACTGCCGCAGGCTCCACTCGAGGGGCCTTACCCCCAGGGCCTCGGCAAAGTCGTGAGTGATGCCCGCTGACCTGCGGTTTCAAGGTGGGATGGCGCACGATCGGGGTGCGGATTGGGGCGGGCACGACCGTCTCGGTGATGATGCAAGTCTCTACTCCCGCGTCATCAGGAACGAGTCGTGCCC
>NZ_SKCH01000055.1 GCF_005434945.1 Prescottella subtropica
TGCGGCTCGCCGGCCACACCAACATCGCCGGCGCGCTACGCCACCACGGCCGTGATCCACACCGGCCGATCGATCTACTTCATGCCGCCTGACATGGGGTTATGCGACTTTGCCGGGCCCCTGACCGGCGTCGCCGTCGCCGGATTCCGGGTACACGGCGACGGTGTCCCCGAGGACGCACACGTCACCGGCCTGACCCTCGACAAGACCGACGCGAGAAGAGGGTGGATCACCATTGCCGGACAGGACAGATTGTACGAGTTTGTTATTGATGTGACATAGTGAATTCAAAACTGGAGATGATACTTCGTATCGGACAGGCACAGGCGCACCACCTGCACTGTTCATCGCTTCCGAACGCAGATGTCGTCTCGGAAAGATACGGAAAGACGAACTGATGACAATACCGAACGGGCCCGACCATCAGGGCCGCCCCGGCGGCCCGGCACAGCCCCAGCCGCCGTACAACCCGAAGCCGAGCCTGTGGTCGAGCGTGCCACGGTCGGTGCTCGCCGGCGGCGCGGCCGCGGTGGTTGCAGTGGTGGTGGTCCTGGTGATCGTCGTGACCGGCGGCGGTGGCGACAACGACGGTGCCGGTGCGGTCGCTGGAGCTGAGGCCGGAACCAGTACCTCCACGACACCTGCCTCGAAGTTCGTTCCAGATCTTTTCGACGCCGCCGGCAGTCATTACGACAAGAAGACCGACAAGCGAATCGCCCCACCGCAGCGCATCGCGATCACCGGCAGCCTCGATCTGACCGAGTGGGCCGAGTCGATCGGTTACGGCGCGGCAGAACAGCGACTGCCGAAGAACGGGCAGTACGTGGCAACGGACTCCAGCTTCCCGACCTTCCAGGGAACTCCGCAGGTTTCACTGTTCACCGATAAGAACAACGTCCTGCATCTGAGTTGGAGTTGCCAGTTCATCCCGAACGATCCGGACAATGAGAACTGCCAGGAGGTTTACCGCATCGCATTCGATGTATCGGGGTCGGAACCAGCGATGCTCACAGCATCGAACTCCATCAGAGATCGGCCGAGCGAACTGCTCACGGCGATTGAGGTTACGAATTCCCTCGTTGCGGTGGCTGACCTGTCGCAGCTACCGGCGTCGGCTCGGGGTACGGACAAGTGGACAGGGGCAGACACCGTGTCGGTACTCGCGGCCTCGCAGCCGCGGGAAGGATCGACCAAGGTCTATTTCGTGGTGCCGGATTCGCTGAAGCTCTACTTCGGCGAGTTGGAGCCCAGTCGTTGAGTCGTGACGTGAAAAAAGACCCCGCACCGAAATTCGGTGCGGGGTCTTTTTCTGTTCGGGCGACGAGTCATCACGACCGGGGGATCGAGTCGGTGCACGCCTCTCGCTCGTAGTAGACGCCGCCGTAGTCGGTGTGCCTGAGTGTCAGTGTGTATCCAAAGTTTTTGCCTGCATCAAGTTTCGGGAACTTCGCGGGGTCTAATCCGATCCGGAGGTTGTTCTCGGTTTCCTCCCAGGTGATGTCGGATGCGTCGACACCGGATTCGTTACCCTCATCGAACACGTCGATAATTTCGGGGCCTTCTTCGGCTCGAAGGTTGATCGAATACTTTTCCGCGCCGGGCCCGGGAGACCATGGACCAGACATATTCGCGGACACTTCAGGGCTGTTCGGAGAGTCCTGCGCGAGTTGCAAGTCAAGCGACGTGTACGGGTTCCCATACCCTTTGGGCGGCGGCCCATTTCGGACGAGCTTCCCGACGAAATTGATCGAGAACTCGACACGCTCAGGCGTGTTGGTGACCAGATCGACCGAGTGCACACCCAGGGCCTCGGCAAAGTCGTGAGTGACGCCCGCTGACCTGCGGTTTCAAGGTGGGATGGCGCACGATCGGGGTGCGGATTGGGGCGGGCACGACCGTCTCGGTGATGATGCAAGTCTCTACTC
>NZ_SKCH01000056.1 GCF_005434945.1 Prescottella subtropica
GGGCACGACTCGTTCCTGATGACGCGGGAGTAGAGACTTGCATCATCACCGAGACGGTCGTGCCCGCCCCAATCCGCACCCCGATCGTGCGCCATCCCACCTTGAAACCGCAGGTCAGCGGGCATCACTCACGACTTTGCCGAGGCCCTGCCCTGCAGCCCTGCGTACTCGTCGACTACGCCGAGTTCGCGGCATACCATTGGAGGATGGAGCGCTTTTGGATACTACTCGGCGATATGGATTTGCAGTCCAAATCTCCGCCATTTCAATCCGGAAGCCGTGTGTGTATGAATTGCACGCTCGCGACTCAGGTCGAGGGAATTCCGGTCGATGTTGTCTCCACCGTAGTCGGGGAGGTAAAAATTATAGAACCGGTAGGAGAAGGGTGGAACGTCGGGCTGTCTACGATTGAGTCGAAATCCGGAATTTCGGCTGTCATTTGTCATGCCTTCATCCCGGAGGGTAATCAATCCGTCATCGGATACCTGCAGGCCTGGGAGGAATTCGAGCATTTGAGATATTCGGTCGCGCCTTCTTTTACGGCTGAGGTTGATGGGGTTGGATTCTTGAGCACGGAGACTCGTTCGATGATTGGGGGAGTAGGGCGGACGATTCGGTTTCACGAGGGTGGTGACATTGACTCAGTGGGCCCGTTGAGGCGACTTTACCAGTGGTGCGTCCGGGTTGCGCCGATTGCAATTAGTTCGGACTTGGCGCAACCCGGACGAAGCTGAGGTTGCGTATCTCCTAGTGGTCGTAAGGCGCGGGCAGGGTCGGGCAGTGCTGGATAATGTTGTCATTATGGTTCGGATCCATGCAGTACGCTGTCAGAATTCCGAACTGAGTGCTGTCGTAGACGGCGCTTGTGTGAGCGAAGTCGACGAAAACGCCGAGCGCAATTATCTTCTGCCGCTCACCCATGAATTCAACGTGGAACAGTTGGGAGTAGACGTACCTGTCTGGGTTGGGTGTACGGTCCGGCCCGCCCTCGGGGTCGAAATTGAGTGGAGTCGCATAAGAGTCTTGCAGGATCAACTCGACCTGACGATCTGAAACGGAATGGTCGAGTTTGTAGTGGATCTGCCCAAATCCGTTTGGATTTGCCTTCCCTGCTCGGAGATTGATCCAGGTCCCGTCGACATCTTGGAATCGCTTGACGCAACTATATCCGTCAGGCAAATCGGTCGTCCCAGTTGGGCAAGCGGATTGGAACCGGGGCGTCACTGTTCGGTTCGACTGATCGGCTTGGGTAGGACCATGATCTGGCCGGGGATTCATGGTTTCCCAGCCTGCTACACCAACCTCGACTCGAGCGGAACTGAAGACGAGCGCGGTTCCGCTCGCGAATACCTGCATCTTCTCGCCGGCAGGCATGATGACCGGTATCGAGTCCGTTTCATCGGTGATCGGATAGCCGAGTGATCCTCCTTGGGCCCCGAGTGTGTTCCACTTCGATCGGATCATTCCTTTGATGACGGTGATTCCGGTTAGCGGCAGACTGGAGTTCCAGTAGATGGCGGCGTTCTCTTTTTGGAAGTCTTGGCGGCTGCCGATGTTGTCTCCGTTGGGGATTTCGTCGGTGGTGGGGTAGCCGAGTTGGCCGGCTTCCCAACCGTAGCTTGACCATTTGGTCATGAACAGCGGCGTGATCGGGTGGGCGCCAGGCAGGGCCTCGGCAAAGTCGTCAGGGCCCCGTAGTTGTTGATGGGCGGGCCTGCGACCTGGGCATTCGAGGCCGGCAGGGAGTCGGTGAGGGTGGTGGAACGGGCATGGGGACAGGGACCGATCATGGGTGTGTCTAAGCATCCAGATCGTCCACCAGGAGTCACCCATGCCCGCTGGGACAGTGTCCCCGATCGCCCCGTGTCTTGACCAGTTGGGTCGCCTCGCCGATGTTGTCGCCGACGAGGACCGGTTGGGA
>NZ_SKCH01000057.1 GCF_005434945.1 Prescottella subtropica
CGCGAACGGCGCCCCCAGGATCGCGGTGTCCTCGCACAAGGCCACGGTCGGGGCGACCGGCACCGCGGTGTCCTGCAGGGCCGCGCACACCCGGTATTCGCGGGCCACGTCGTGCGCGGACGGCGTCAACCCGGCCGTCGGCGGCCGGCGCAGCACCCACCGGGACACCCCGTCGGACACCTCGAACGTGAGATTCGATTTGCCGCCGGAGATCAGCGACGCCCGCAACTCCCCGGCCGTCGCCACCCCGGAGGTGTCGAAGAACCTGTGCAGCGCACCCAGATCCAGGCCGTCCAGACCGACGCTCGTCACGACTGCACCTGCCCGCGGACCGCCCGGCCGATCACCCGTTTGGCGAGCGCCCACCGGTGCACCTCCGAGGGCCCGTCGTACACCCGGAACGGGCGCACCTCCCGCGACAACCGCGCCAACGGCAGATCACCGGAAATGCCCATCCCGCCGCACATCTGGATCGAGCGGTCGACGATCCGGAAGATCGCCTCCGACCCGAACGTCTTCGCGATCGACGTCGCATCCGCCGCCGCACCACCGCGATCGAGCTCCCAACAGGCCCGGGTGAGCAGAGCGCGGGTCGCGGCGATGTCGATCTCGTTGTCCGCGACCATCTGCTGGATCATGCCCAGATCCCCGAGCCGTGACCCGAAACCCTCACGGCGGGACACATAGTCGACGGCCACGTCGTGCCCGCGGCGGGCGGCCCCGAGCCAGCGCATCACGTGCGTCATCCGCGCCGGACCGAGCCGCACCTGCGCATACGCGAACCCCTCGTCCACCGCCCCCAGCACCGCCTCGTCGGGGACGAACAGGTCCTCGAAGAACACCTCGCAATGCCCACCGATCATCGCCCGATCCAGGGTGTCGAGGTGCCGGCCCACCCGGATCCCCGGCGCCGGCGCGGGCGTCAGGAACATCGTCGCCCCACCCCGATCCCCCGGCGCCCCGGACGTGCGGGCCATGACGATGAGGAATCCGGCCCCGTCGGCGCCGGTGATGAACCACTTGCGGCCGTTGATCTTCCAGCCACCCGGCGTCTTGACGGCGCGGGTCGTCAACGCCGACGGATCCGATCCGGCACCCGGGGCGGGTTCGGTCATCGCGAACGCCGACCGCACCACACCCCGGGCCAACGGCTCCAGAAACTGCTCCCGCTGCGCGGGATCCGCGACATGCGCGAGCAGGTGCACGTTGCCCTCGTCCGGGGCGCAGATGTTCAGGGCCGTCGGACCGAACAGCGAATACCCGGCCGCCTCGAACACCGGGGACCGGTCACACATGGTCAGGCCCAGACCGCCGACCTCGACGGGCGCGTGCGGGGCCAGCAGTCCCCGCGCCGCCGCCTCGGCCTGCAACTCGATCCGCACCCGGTCCCCACCGGCGGCGGTGATGTCACCACCGTGCACGTCCTCGATCGGCAGCACCGTCTCCCGCACGAACACCCGGGTCCGTTCGACGAGGTCCAGCACTTCCGGGGAATACGACAGATCCACTACCCACCTCCGTCATTTTGACCGAGCGATCGCTCGGTAAGTTCCGACTACCGTGTCATGGTCACGAGCGCGGGTCAAGGCCTCCGTGGACCAATTTCACCTGTTTCTTACGCGTGTATCGCGCTGCAATGTAAGAAGATTCGCCATTGCGTAGGCATGCCGCTTCCGCGGACTGCGAGCCGTTGGGTGAACGGTGAGGTTCCCCCCGAACAGCGGACAAGGGGCTAAGCAGCTTCGACGTGATCCATCGCAGCCAGTGACATCTCGTACTCGTCGGGACTGAGCATCCCAATCGACGAGTGACGCCGCCTACTGTT
>NZ_SKCH01000058.1 GCF_005434945.1 Prescottella subtropica
CTAGTGGTCGTCGGCGTTAGTTCGTCGGGGGTTCAGCCCCACGCGGTCGGGTCTGCGAGGTAGAGGCCGCAGGCGGTGTCGAGAGCGTCCTCGGCGGTGCCGGCGCCTTGGCCGGTGGGCAGGTAGGAGTTTTGGTAGTCGTCGTGGCTGGCGCGGTAGATCGCGAAGCCCCACATGTTGGCGTAACCGGCGTACTTCAGCCGGCACAGGGGCAGAGTCTGCCCGTCGGCTACGACGGCGTCGACGTAGGCGTACGGCGCCCGGAAACGCAGTTCGATCCGGGTGATCTCGGTCCACCGATCACGGGCTCGGGCGGACAGGCGTTGGCGCAGTGAGGTCTTCGTCGAGTCCGGAATGGCGGCCATGACCTCCATCCTGGTGCACCGGCCCTACCGGGGTGTGGCGATCATTGCGGGCATGGTGTCTGTCTCGGCCGTTGTGATCGGCCTGTCCACCACCGAGCAGGACGCGTTGGCTGCCCGT
Source organism: Prescottella subtropica (assembly GCF_005434945.1). GTDB lineage: Bacteria > Actinomycetota > Actinomycetes > Mycobacteriales > Mycobacteriaceae > Prescottella > Prescottella subtropica. The sequence continues at coordinate 484 of NZ_SKCH01000058.1, forward strand.
GCCCGCGCGGTCAGCGGCGCGCACCGCGACGTGCTCCGGGCCCGGATCGTGCTCGCCGCCGCGGACGGGCAACCGAATGCCGTGATCGCGGACCGGTTGGGACTGCATGTGGACACCGTCCGCAAGTGGCGGGCGCGGTTCGCCGTGCATCGGATGGACGGGTTGACCGACCGGCCCCGGTCAGGTCGTCCCGCGGTGTTCACCGCGTTGCAGGTCGCCGAGGTCAAGGCGTTGGCGTGTACTCCGCCGGCCGAGCGGGAAGTGCCGCTGGCCCGCTGGTCCGCCGCGGAGTTGGCCCGTCAGGTGACCCGGGACGGGGTCGTCGAATCGGTCAGCTCGAGGACGGTGCAGCGGTGGCTGGCCGCCGACGCGATCAAGCCGTGGCAGCACCGATCCTGGATCTTCCCGCGGGACCCAGCGTTCGCGGTCAAGGCCGGTCGGGTCCTCGATCTGTACGACAGGCGGTGGGAGGGCATTGCTCTCGGTGACGACGAGTACGTGATCAGTGCCGACGAGAAGTCCCAGCTCCAGGCGCTGCGGCGGCGGCATCCGGGCCTGGCCGCCGGGTCGGGGCGGCAGACCCGGGTGGAAGCCGAATACCGCCGCGGTGGCACGCTGGCGTACTTCGCTGCGTACGACGTGCATCGCGGGCAGGTACTCGGCACCATTGCCCCGAGGACTGGGATCGTCCCGTTCACCGAGCTGGTCGAGAAGGTGATGACCACCGAGCCGTACGCCTCCGCCAAACGGGTGTATTGGGTGGTCGACAACGGTTCGTCCCACAACGGTGCCCGTTCGATCGAACGGATGGAAACAGCGTGGCCGACAGCGACGTTGGTGCATCTGCCGGTGCATGCGTCGTGGTTGAACCAGGTGGAGATCTACTTCTCAGTGTTGCAACGCAAGGCCATCGCACCGGCCGACTTCGCCGACCTCGATGCCCTCGCCGCTCGGGTCTTGGCGTTCGAGGAGCGCTACAACACCACCGCCCGTCCGTTCGACTGGCGGTACACCCGCGCGGATCTCAACGACTACTTGGCGCGGCTCCGGCGCCACGAACCGGACGCGCCTGCTCCGGAACTCGGGGAGGCCGCCTGACCCCCGACGAACTAACGCCGACGACCACTAG
>NZ_SKCH01000059.1 GCF_005434945.1 Prescottella subtropica
CGGAACTTGTCAAGGTGAATGAGTCCAACGGGTGTTACGCGGCGGCCTGATCCGGGCGGGAGACGACCGCGTCGCCGTGTGCGGGCGGCTTGTTGATCCAGGCGTCCGCCGGGAGGTCCAGGATCTTCGGGTTCTGGTTCGTGGCCCCGAACCGTTCCGGATGATCGAGACGGGCCTGGGCGAGCACGGTGGATCGTTCGGTCGCCTTCTGCGGCGCCAACCCGAAGTGGACATCGGCGGGGGTGTGCAGCCCGATCCCGGTGTGACGGTGCTCGTGGTTGTACCAATTGACGAAGGTGGCCATGAAGTCTCGTGCGTGATGGACCGACCCGAACCGTTCCGGGAACCCGGGCCCGTATTTGAGTGTCTTGAACAGCGACTCCGAGTACGGGTTGTCATTGGAGACCCGCGGCCGCGAATGCGACCGGGTCACCTCCAGGTCGGCGAGTAGCGTCGCGACGGGCTTGCTGGTCATCGACGTTCCGCGGTCGGCATGCACCACATTCGGAATGCCATGTACTGCAAAGATTTCCGTCATGAACTCGACGGCGAGGAGCCCGGACTCGTGGGTCTGCACGTGCACCCCGACGATGTACCGGGAGTAGATGTCGATCATCACGTAGGCGTCGAAGTAGGTGCCCTTGACGGGACCGGCGAGCTTGGTGATGTCCCAGGAGTAGACCTGCCGCGGCGCCGTCGCGACCAACTCCGGGCAGGTCCGCGCGGGGTGACGGGCCAGTCGGCGCCGCTCCGCGACCTGAGTGTTCTCCCGCAGGATCCGGTACATCGTGGACACAGAGCACAGGTAGGTGCCCTCGTCGAGGAGTTCGGCGTAGATCTCGAGCGGGGCCTGGTCGACGAACCGGTCGCAGTTGAGCATCGTGAGCACGCTGTGGCGTTCGGCGGCGGTGAGCTTGTTGACCGGCGCCTTCTTCGGGGTCTGCCCGTATGGCCACGGCGCGGACGAATGCGTCTTGCTCCTTGCCGCGGTTGATCGCACCACCGAGGTCAAAGTCGTTGCTGCCCTTGTGGTGATTCCGGCTTTGGTGAGGTCGTGGTGGGTGCGCTTCAGCGCTTCTTCCGCGGCTCGTCGGTGTCCGCGCTCTCGGAGATCTGCTCCAAGAGCGCGTGTGCTTTTCCCATGATCGACAGGGCTGCCTCGGTGGTGGTCAACCGCTTGTTCGCCCGCGCGAGCTCACGGGTGAGGCGGGCGATCTCGATCTGTTCGGCGGTGAGTTTGCCGATCTTCGCGCCGGGTGGTCGGCCTTCGAGGACGCCGGCGTCGCGCTGTTTGCGCCATTCGGCGATCAGGGAGGAGTAGAGACCTTCGCTGCGCAGGTAGGCCCCGCCCGCATTCTCCTGGCAGGCCTGCTCGTAGGCGGCGAGGTGTGCGAGCTTGTCGGCGGGGGTGAAGGCCCGGCGCTTGCGGGGGCCGTCTGCTCGGGGGTGGTACGGGTCCATTCGGTTATTGTCCTGGACCGGGGCGGTGGTGGAAATCGTCATGGTGGGGTTGATCCGTATCTCGCCCTGCTGGCGGGGTTGCTGTGAACCTCTGGACTCAACTCACCCTGACACGCAGGG
>NZ_SKCH01000006.1 GCF_005434945.1 Prescottella subtropica
TACAAGTCGACCGCGTTCCGCCGAAACTCCTCGTCGTAGTGCTTCCTGGCCATGATCTCGATTCTCTCGCTTCCCCAGCATCATGCTGGATTCAGCGTGTCCAAGAACCAGGGGTAAGGCCCATTCGTTTCGCGCTCAACACCCGACCGTGCGAAAGTTGCAAGCGAGGCCGTCCCGAGCAGGCCGAGGCCGGCACGGGCTCCAGGGCGTACCCGACCCGTCGGCTCCATTGAGGCAGCATCCTCAGATCGTGTGTCTTCGAACCCACGGCCTCACCAACCTTCATATCAACTTTCAGCATACTCAGCTCCTGTTAATCGTTGACAGATCTTGCTGGATGCAGTTCCATGGAGATGGACAAGAAGTACACGAAGGGTCCGACATCCATGGGGGAGCCAGTGATGACCAGCAACTATGTGTCGTACACGGACATGTTCACGGCCGCGACCGGGCATTCCCCCTACCCATATCAGGAACGTGTCGCCGCCGGCGACTCTCTTCCCGAGGTCATCGACGTCCCCCCTGGATACGGGAAGACAGCAGCGGCCGTGCTGGCGTGGTTGTGGTTCCGCCAGTTCCATCCGGATTCCGGTGCCCGGAACCGCACCGCTCGGCGCCTCGTCGTCGCACTTCCCATGCGGACGTTGACCCGTCAGACGGTCGACGCGGTCGAGAAGTGGCTCACCGATCTCGGTATCGCCGACGACGTCACGGTCGATCTCCTCATCGGCGGTATGACCGATCGGAGCCATCCGTGGCGGATGCGTCCGGACAAGCCTCAGATCATCGTCGGGACCGTCGACATGATCGTCAGCCGCATGCTGATGCGCGGTTACGGCTCCTCCCGCAGTGGCTACCCCGTCGACGCAGGACTCTTCTGGGGTGACTGCCATCTCGTCGTCGACGAGGTCCAACTCGCTGCCGCGTCGACTCGGACAGCACGGCAGATCGCCGCCTTCCAGCAACAGTTCGGCGCCATCCGTACCGGCTTGACCTGTATGAGCGCAACCATCGCCCCTTCCCTGCTCGATACCGTCGACAACCCTTACCCGGCAGCTTCACGCGTGGTCACCCTGTCCACCGAGGACGAGACTCCGGCCCTCCGGAAACGACGGATGGCCACGCGCAGGGTCCGCGAGCTCTCCTTCACCCCAGGAAAATTCAGCGAGTTGGCGGCCTCGATCCTGGAACATCACCGACCGGGCCTGACACTCGTCATCGTCAACACGGTCGCCACAGCGCGCGAATTGCACTCCGCGTTGACCAAGTCGAAGGTCCAGAAAAAGACACCGGTAACGCTGTTGCACAGCAGGTTCCGACCTATCGACCGGGAAGAGTTGGTCACCGACGTCATCACCGATTCGGCTGATCGCATCGTCATCTCGACGCAGGTCGTCGAAGCCGGCATGGACCTCGATGCCCGCACCCTCATCACAGAGGCCGCCCCGTGGCCCTCCCTCATCCAGCGATCCGGGCGTTGCAACCGCGCCGGCATCTACGCCGACGCTGAACTGTGGTGGTTCGCACCCGCGAAGCCGGGACCGTATCCCGCGGACGACATCGCCGCCTCGGTGGCCCAACTACGTGAACTCGAAGACTCGGCGCCGACGAACGAAACACTTCTAGCGTGCCCGGTCCACACCTCCGAACGACGCGTCCAGACGCTACGCCGAGATGACTTCCTGTCCCTGTTCGACACCGCCCCCGACCTCACCGGAAGCGACCTCGACATCGCCCCCTACGTCCGCGATGCAGACGACCTCGACGCCCAACTCGTCTGGATGGACTTCGAGAGCAAACCCGATCCCGACCTGAAACCGCTCCCCCCCGAATACCGCTGTCGTGTCCCGCTGGGGGCGATCAAGGATCTGGTGGATGACGGAGTCAAGGTCTGGTATTTCGAGACCGCCGAACGCCGTTGGCGTTCCCTCGGTTACGCCCGCCGCGCCAGGCCGGGTGAGGTTCTCCTTCTCCGTAGCGAGGATGGTCGCTACCGGACCGATACCGGTTTCGATCCGCGCTCCCACGCTCGGGTTCCACTGCCCGGGATACCTATGGCGGATGATGCCGGCGACCCCGAATCCGAGCCGGTGCTCGACGCCTCCGATGCCGACCCACGATCCGTCTCGGCCACCGGGTGGATCCCCCTCGACCAGCATCTGGAAGAGACCGCGGAAGCTGCGCGTACTCTGACCGCCGATCTCGATCTCGACGACCGGGTCGCGCAGGATCTCGTTCTCGCGGCCCGCCTGCACGATGCCGGGAAGGCTCACGGCACCTGGCAGGCAGCGCTCCGCAGGACTGCAGCAGGTGGCGACGGCCCGGTTCCGTGGGCGAAGTCTCCGGGAACGTCTCGTCGTCTCAGCTATGGCAATGGAATCTCGTCGTTCCGTCACGAAGTCGCCAGCGTCGCACTGCTCGACGGCCCGCTGTCCTCGCTGATCACCGATGCTCACGACCGTGACCTGGTCCGCTATCTCGTCGCGTCCCATCATGGCAAAGCGCGCGTGCAAATCCGCAACACAGACCCGGCCGTCACCGACACGCTGGTCGGGATCTCCGGCGTCGAACCTGCAACGGTCCTTCCCGTGCTGGGGCTGCCCGAAACCCAGTCCGTCCTCGACCTCCGTCCCCTGCGGCCCAGCAACCCTGACGGCACAGCCTCCTGGGAGGACACCGTGGATACCCTGCTGCGCCGATACGGCGTCTTCCGCTTGGCCTATTTCGAGATGCTAGTTCGGGTCGCGGACTGGACAGCCAGCAGCCTCCACACCGGAAAGGCCGACCGATGACAGTGCACGAAATTGCCGGCATCAGGAACCGGTCACTGATGCGGTCGTTGGCCGGCTTGGGGCTGATTCGTGTGTTGTCGGAGCAGGCCGATCCGGGACTGGTGAGTCGGTTCGTCGGCGAGGATCTCCAGATCCGCACCGCTGTCGACGATTTGGCAGTGTGGCTGGTCGACGAGTACTGGCCACGGCCCGTGCTCAGCCCGTGGAACGAAGGTTCCGGGTACGGGGCCAAGGACAAGACCCCCAAGTCGACCCTCGAGCAACTCCTGGCGATCGAAGGCACGCGACTCGCTCGACTTCGGGAGGCCCACCGCATCGTCGCTCCCATCGCCCAACGGGCGCGGGACGAGAAGTGGGGCAAGGACCAGCTGGTACTGGAAATCCGCAACGTATGCCCCGACGAGATGTTGCCGTGGATCAACGCCGCCGTCGTCCTTCTCGGTGACGACGACCTCGCTTTCCCCCCGCTGCTCGGGTCCGGCGGCAACGACGGACGTCTCGATTTCTCGACCAACTACCACCAGCGACTCCTCGAGGTGCTCCCTACATCCGAACGGTTACGGGAAAGCTCGCTCGCCGCCGCACGGGATTTCCTCGAGGGCACCGCGCTGTCCAAACTGAGCCGGGGCACCAGCGGGCAGTTCGACCCCGGGGCCACCGGGACACCGAACTCCTCGACGTACGGTGCAGCGGACGGGTTGGTGAACCCGTGGTCGTTCGTGCTGATGATCGAAGGTGCCACGTGGTTTGCGGCGTCACCTGCTCGCAGACTCGGCATGCAGTCACATACTGCACCCCGGGCCGCGATGACGTTCACCACCTACGGCAGCGCAAACGGCACCCCCACCGGATCCGATGCCGAGGAGAGCCGCGGTGAGGTGTGGGTTCCTTCGTGGGTGAACTGGCTGTCCCTGTCTGCGGTCCAACGGATCTTCACAGAGGGCCGGGCGGTCTGGAACGGACGCATCGCCGTTCAATCCGCGGACATGTATCTCGCAGCCGGAAGTAACGGCGTGTCCGCCGCGATCTCCTCGTTCGACCGCTACAGCCTGCTGAAACGGAACGGATTGTCCTACAGCGCTGTCCGCACCGATACTGTCGACGTCCACTCCGATTCAACTCTCGCACTCGTTGCCGAGGTCGAGACCTGGCCGAATCGTGCGTCAAGTACATCCCGGATGCCGCGGACAGTCCAGGAAGCGGCTCGGGAGTTCGGCCAGGCTCGGATCACTCTCGCGAAGGCCGAGGACGATGCTGCGCGCGCACTATCGCTGCGCCGAATGCTCGCCGGAATCACACGGATCGAGGCAGCTGTCGCCCGTGGAACCCATTCCCGCGCCGCGCTCATTCCCCGTGCGCCTACGCCCGCGAACCACCTGATCGACCTACTGGGCGGGCCATTGCGGTTTCTCCTCGAGGAGGCCGAGTTCCGGATCGCGCTCGGTGTCGCCTCGTTGACGTGGAAAGGCCAGGATGGAAACCGCTCCGGTCACGGTCTGAGGGAATTCCTGCTGCCCGTCACCACCGTATCCGGACGGACAACCTGGACCGAGCATCCCGTGGTCGAAGGTTTCACGCTGCGACCACTCGTCGACGTACTCTCCGACGTTCTCGTACGCCACGTCCTCGACGGTGCCGCCTCATCCACGAACCCGCCGACGACAGGGGTTCGGGGACCGGAATCCGGTATTCCTGTACCGATCGGCGATATTCACGCGTTCAGTCGCGGCGCACTCGACGACCACCTGATTCAGGAATGGATCGAGGCACTCCTCGTGTTCGATTGGCGCGGAATCCGGTCCGGTCGACAGTTCGCTGTCGGCGGTCTCGCGCTCGTCCCGGATCCCCGGTTGGCGTTGTTGGGGCTCCTGCGCGACGGGTTCGGCGCACCGGAGTCGAACGACGGGGCGGCGGGCCGCCGATATGCCCTCACCACCGAGATCGTGGTTCCCCTCGCCCACGATGTCGTCGCGCCGGCAGTCCGGACAGCGCGACAACGACTGCGCCAGTGTGGATTCGGAACTATCACCTCCGATGACGAGACGTCACAAATCTCTGCGGACGGCCGCAGACTAGCCGCCGCACTGCTACCGCGCAGCCACCACAGGAGCACTCTCGACCTGATCGGCTATCCACTCAAACCGCTCACTACCGATACCACCGCACGAGAGGATTCATGATGACCACGACCCCCGCCCGCACCGTGTGGCACTTCGGGCTCGCACCCATCGCCGGAGACCGATTCCAGCCCACCGGTTTTCCCGATCTCGGAGCGGGTGAGTATCGCGGCGCCGATGGGACGAACCGACTGGCTGTCGAATCGGTCCAGTCCCTGAGCAATCATCTCGAGGGAACCACCTGGGACGAGGCTCGACAGGAGCCGACCTCCCCCGTCGCGTCCTTGCCGTATGTACGAGTCGTCGACGACGCCGGCGAATTTCTGACGAGCAGCCGACTCGAGGCCCATCGACTGGCCGGCGCCTACCTTCTCGACGGCAAACTCGATGGCCGCGAGTTCCGAGAGGTACTTGCCGAGCGCTTCGAATTGGTCAAGGGCCGCCCGCTCAACCGAAGAAAGGTCGTCGAGCAGATCTTCGCTCTCGACCCCGTGAGTCTGCTCCACGGCGTGTTCTTCGCGCAGAAGCCCTGGGCATGGCAGCCGCGGGTGCAGAGGGCGGTCACCGCATTCATCGACGCAGACAAGGTCGCGCCCGCGGTGACCGGCGGAGTCAAGAAGGACTCCGTGTACAACGAGTCCGAGGAAGGCCGCGGCTCGAGCGAAGGGTACGGCATGGTGCCACACCACCGGACCGAGTATGTCGCGGACACCATCACCATGCATGTCGTCATCGACAACCAACAGATCCGGTCGTACGGGCTGTCCGATGCGGCCACCGAACTGCTCGTCGCGCTGGCCGAGTGGGAGATTGCCTCGCTTCTCGCCGGTGGACTCCGACTGCGCACCGCGTGCGATCTGACCGTCGTCGACGGCTCACCCGTCCCGGACCTCGCTGCGGCAACCACACGCCTCGAACAGGCGATCGGGGCGGCTTCCGGTGAACTCGGTGAGGTGACGACGGTGACCTGGATCCCGAAGAAGGACAAGAAGGGCAAGTAGCCGTGGGCACCACCCTTTCCATCACTTTCCCACTGGGTCGCTATCACGCGACGCCATGGGACATGGGCGCGAACTCGGGTGCGGTGGAGTGGCCACCGTCTCCATGGCGGATCGCACGGGCACTGCTGGCAGTAGCCCACGAACGATGCCCTGAGATCGCTTCCGATGCGGTCGATGCCGTGCTTGCTCGCCTGGGAAACCCGGCCGCGTACCTCACCCCGGCCAGCGGGCCAGGATCGACACGCCACTACATGGCGGACATGGGGCATCGTTCGGACGAGACCGGCGGCACCAGCCAGGTGCTCGACGCCTTCGTCTCGATCGAGGAGGACGCCCCGCTCCTCATCCATTGGGACACCGAACTGAGTGATTCCGAGACCGACACACTGTCGATGCTGACCACTCGCCTCCCATACTTGGGTAGAAGCGAATCCATCTGCATTGCACGGTTACTCGAATCGCCAGCTACACCAGATGAAAACTGGTGGCGCCTCGGTGAGGGCGGGGCCGTCGAGGAGACCGTCGTACTGGGACTCGACGGCCCACCGAATCGGGCCGTGCTCGAACAGACCACGGAATCTGTCCGGAAAGAGCGTCGGCCCTATCCGGTCGGTACCCGATTGCTGCGATACGGGCGGATCCACTCGACCCTGACCCCCTCAGCCCGTCCCGCCGAATCGCAGTACAACGCGATCCGTTTCCAACTGCACGGCAGCGTCCCCGTTCGCATGAGGAACTTCGTACTTGCTACCGACGCCATGCACGGTCTCGCCCGCAAGCTCATCGACAACCTCGATCCGGAACTGACAGCATCACTCATCGGGAAGGACGGGTCAGGGCCGCGACGATCAGACCATGATCATCTACACATCGGCGTCATTCCTGGACGTACCGATGCAGGACGCCCAACCTCTGTCCGGGACAGCGTGGCATCGCTGGTGTTGTGGACGAAACATCCACTCCCCGATATCGCAGTGTCTGCGATGACATCCCGCCCACAAACCCTACACACCCGCCGTAAAGATCTCGATCAGCACCTACCCTCTCAACGACTGCTGGTATCAGGCATCGGGCATCTCCCGGAACTCGTACCGCCGACGTGGGTAGGCGCCTCTACCGAATGGCGCTCCGAAACCCCGTACCTTCCGGTCCGGCATCGTCACCGCAACCGCACCGACGCCGAGTATCTCCTGGAAGACGTGGCCGCCGAGTGTAAGTATCGCGGTCTACCGGCACCTGTCAGCGCCGAACTGGTCGACGATGACGCAACACGCTCACAGATCGTCGAGTTCCGCCGGCGGCGGATGAACTCCCGCGCATCCGACAATCGCCGCGGCGTCTATATCCGACTGCATTTCGCTGAATCTGTGACCGGGCCTGTGTTCCTCGGAGCGCTCAGCCACTTCGGATTCGGCCAGTTCGTCGCTGATCGTTAGCGTCCAGGACAGGTCCCCGATACACCACTGCCCGGCCCCTGAAACGAGGGGCCGGGCAGTGTGGCTCTACAGAACCGATTCTCAGCCGAGCAGCGCGTCGACGAACGCCGCGGGCTCGAAGGGCGCGAGGTCGTCGGCGCCCTCACCGAGTCCGACCAGTTTCACGGGGACACCGAGTTCGTGCTGGACCTGGAAGACGATGCCGCCCTTGGCGGTGCCGTCGAGTTTGGTGAGGACGACACCGGTGATGTCGACGACGTCGGCGAACACGCGGGCCTGCATGAGGCCGTTCTGTCCGACGGTGGCGTCGAGGACGAGGAGGACGTCGTCGACGGCGGCCTTCTTCTCGACGACCCGCTTGACCTTGCCGAGCTCGTCCATGAGACCGGTCTTGGTGTGCAGGCGGCCGGCCGTGTCGATGAGGACGACATCGACACCGTCCTCGATGCCCTTCGCGACCGAGTCGAATGCGATCGCAGCCGGGTCGCCGCCCTCCTTGCCGCGCACCACCTCGGCACCGACACGCTCGGCCCACGTCTGCAGCTGGTCGGCGGCGGCGGCACGGAACGTGTCCGCGGCACCGAGCAGCACACGACGACCGTCGGCGACCAGGACACGCGCCAGCTTTCCGGTGGTGGTGGTCTTGCCGGTGCCGTTCACGCCGACCACCAGCAGCACCGCCGGATGATCACCGTGCGGCAGCGCATGGATCGACCGATCCATCTGCGGCTGCAGCTCCTCGATCAGCACCTCACGCAGCAGGGCGCGGGCATCGGCCTCCGTGCGGACACCGCGGGCCGCCATCTCCTGACGCAGCCGCTCGACGACCTTCGTGGTGGTGGCGGTGCCGAGGTCCGCGATCAGCAGCGTGTCCTCGACCTCCTCCCACGAATCCTCGTCCAGGTCACCGCCACCGAGCAGACCCAGCAGGGACTTGCCGACCGCGTTCTGCGACCGCGACAGCCGTCCACGCAGCCGATCCAGACGGCCCTCGGTGGGCTCGATCTCCTCGATCGCCGGGGCCGGGGTCGGGGCCGGAACGACCTCCGGTTCGGGCTCCACCACGACCGGCTCGACAACGACCGGTTCCTCGACCACAGGCTCCGGCTCGACGACCGGCTTCTCGACCACCGGCTCCGGCGCGGCGGGTGCCTCGGGCTCGACGACGGGTGCTGCCTCGTCGACGACCGGTTCTGGCTCTACAACAGGTTCCGGCTCGACGACAGTCTCTTCGACCACGGGCTCCGGCGGGGCCACGGGCTCCGGTTCGACGACCGGTTCCGGTTCCACGACCGGCTCGGGCGCCGGCTTCTCGACCACCGGCGGAACCACCGGCGGCGCGACCGGCGGCGCGGTGGCCGTGGGGCCCTGGCTGAAGTTGAATCCGCCGCCGGCTTGGTAGCCACCCGAGCGGTCCTTGGGCTTCTCGAGTTCGGGCTGCTGTTCGGGGGCGGTGAGGGTGATGCGGCGGCGCCGCGACACGATCAGGCCGACGACGAGCGCCACGAGGAGGACGGCCAGTACGGCCGCTATTGCTATCCAGGCTCCGGTAGTCACCCACACATCCTGTCAGGCGGTCCGGGTGCCGGTCAGCCCGACGCGGTCAGGTCGTGTCCGCGTAGTCGCTGCGAGATGACGGTGGTGATGCCGTCGCCGCGCATGCTGACGCCGTAGAGGGCGTCGGCGACTTCCATGGTCGGCTTCTGGTGGGTGATGACGATCAGTTGGGATTTCTCCCGTAGTTCCTCGAACAGTCCGATGAGCCGGCGCAGGTTGGTGTCGTCGAGGGCGGCTTCGACCTCGTCCATGACGTAGAACGGGGACGGTCGGGCCTTGAAGATCGCGACGAGCATGGCGACGGCGGTGAGGGATTTCTCGCCGCCGGACAGCAGGGAGAGTCGTTTGACTTTCTTGCCGGGTGGGCGGGCTTCGACGTCGATGCCGGTGGTGAGCATGTCCGACGGGTCGGTGAGGACGAGTCGGCCCTCGCCGCCGGGGAACAGGGTGGCGAACACGTCGACGAATTCGCGTTCGACGTCGGTGTAGGCGTCGGTGAACAGTTGCAGGATGCGGGCGTCGACGTCGGCGACCACCCCGAGGAGGTCCTTGCGGGCGTTCTTGACGTCTTCGAGTTGGGTGGACAGGAACGTGTAGCGCTCCTCGAGGGCCGCGAACTCCTCCAACGCGAGCGGGTTGACCTTGCCGAGGGTCGCGAGGTCCTTCTCGGCGCGTTTCGCGCGACGTTCCTGGGTGGCCCGGTCGTACGGGACGGGGGCGGGGCGGACGACCTGTTCGCCGCGGTCGCGGGCCTGCTCGTATTCGGTGATTTCGAGTTCGGACGGCGGCAGCGGCACGTCGGGCCCGTATTCGGTGACGAGGTCGTCGGGGGCGATCGCGTACTGCTCGGTGATCGTGGTCTCGAGTTGTTCGATGCGCAGTGCCGCCTGGGCGCGGGCCACCTCGTCGCGGTGGACGGTGTCGGTGAGCGACGCCATCTGCGCCGTCAACTGCCGCACCTGTTCGCGGACGGTTTCGACCTGTTCGGTGTGGACGGCCCGCAGCCGGGTGAGTTCGTCGCGGTGCGCGGTGGCGTCCGCCACCACCTGGTCGAGCCGGGCCGCGACTGTCCGGCCGGCCTCGGCGACGGCGGCGGCGACACCGGCGGCGGCCTGCCGGGCCCGTAGCGCCCGCTCGGCTCGGGAGCGTGCCTCGCGTTCGGCCTGCGCGGCGCGGCGCAGCGTATCGGCTCTGCCGCGGACCGATTCGGCGCGTTCCTCGGCGGTGCGGACGGTGAGCCGGGCCTCGATCTCGACGGCCCGCACCTCGGCGAGGGCCGCGGCGGTGGTCTCCCGTTCGATGTCGGTGTCGACGCCTGGTGTGTCCCGGTCGTCGGTGCCGGTCTCGTTCTCGGCGCGGCGCAGGCGTTCCTCGAGGTCGGCGAGCGCGGTCAGGGTCTCGTCGCGCCGCGTCTCGGCGGTGTCGCGTTGGGTGACGAGCCGGTCCGTCTCGGCCCGCGCCACCCGCACGGCGTGTCCGAGCCGGCCCAGCCGGTCGTAGATCGTGGTCAGGGCGGTGTCGGATTCGTGGAGGGCGGCGAGGGTCTGTTCGGCGATCTCGGCGCGGTCGGTGTGTTCGGCGTCGGCCCCGGCGAGTGCGGCCGCCAGTTCCTCGGCGCTGCGCCGGGCGTCGGTGAGGGCGGTGGTGGACGCGTCGATCGCGGCCTGGACTTCGAGGGTGCTCGGGCGCCGTTCGGTGCCGCCGACCATCCAGCCGGGCCCGATCAGGTCGCCGCCGCGGGTGACGGCCCGCACGGCCGGCGTCTCCTCCAGCAGGGCGGCGCCGTCGGTGAGGGTGGCGACGACGGCCACCCCGCCGAGCAGGGCGCCGATGCCGGACCGCAGTCCGCCGGGGCAGGTGACGACGTCGACGAGCCACCGCGCACCGTCCGGTAGGACGGAATCCGGTGCAGGCGAATCATTCTCGACGGGGAACAACAGCGCCGCCCGGCCCCCGTCGCCGGCGGCGAGGGCGTCGAGTGCGACGGCGGCGGCCGCCGCGGTGTCGGCGGTGAGCGCGTCGGCGGCCGGTCCGAGGACCGCCGCGACGGCCGTCTCGAATCCGGGTTCGACCCGCAGTTGTCCGGCGACCGGGCCGGTGATGCCGCGGCCGTCGTGGTGGTCGCGCAGCCACGCGGCGCCGTCGCCCCGGTCGAGGCCGATCGCGAGCGCGTCGATGCGGGCGGTCAGCGACGCCACCTGCTGTCCGGCGTCGCGTTCGGCGGCCCGCAGTTCGGTGACCCGGGCGGTGACGAGTTCGAGTGCGGCGACGGCACGTTCGTGCTGCTCGTCGAGTCCGACCTCGGCCGCTTCCAGTTCGCCGGCGGCGGTGTGGGCGTCGTCGAACTCGGTCCGGGTGAGGTCGCCGCGCCGGCGGGCGTCGGCGAGCGCGGTGTCGAGGCGGGTGACGTCCGCGGCGGCGGAGTCGGCCCGGGAGCGCAGGGTGTCGACCTGACCGGTGAGCCGGGCCAGGCCCTCCCGCCGGTCGGCGACCGCCCGCACCGCGGCCAGGTGGGCGCGTTCGGCGTCCGCGGCCGCTTCTTCGCGGTCGGCGAGTTGTTCGCGGGCGGCGTCGAGCATGCCCCGGGCCTCCTCGACGGCCGCGACGAGTTCGGTCTCCTCGAGTGCGAGACGGTCGGCGCGGGCCTCCATCTCGTCGGGGTCCTGGCCGCGTCCGGTCGGCGGCTCCGCCTCGAGATGCCGGGCCCGTTCGGCCGCGATCCGGACGGTGGCGTCGACGCGTTCGGCGAGCGCGGAGAGCTGGAACCAGGTCTGCCCGGCGGCGTCGGCCTGCGGGGCGAGCCGGGCGAGGGAGCGCTCGTGGCCGCCGAGTTCGGCGGTGGCGGTGTCGAGGGCGACCGCCACCGTCTGCTGCTGTTCGCGGACCAGTTTCTCGTCGCGGCTCTGGTCGGCCAGTTCGGTGCGGCGGGTGACGAGGTCGTCGGCGGCCAGCCGCAGCCGGGCGTCGCGCAGGTCGGCCTGCACGGTCTGGGCGCGACGCGCCACCTCCGCCTGTCGGCCGAGCGGTTTGAGCTGGCGGCGCAGTTCGGCGGTGAGGTCGGTGAGCCGGGCCAGGTTGGCAGCCATCGCGTCGAGCTTGCGGACCGCTTTCTCTTTGCGTTTGCGGTGTTTGAGGACGCCGGCGGCCTCCTCGATGAACGCGCGGCGTTCCTCGGGGCGGGATTCGAGGATCGCCGCCAGCTGGCCCTGCCCGACGATGACGTGCATCTCGCGGCCGATACCGGAGTCGGACAGCAGTTCCTGCACGTCCATGAGCCGGCAGGCGCTGCCGTTGATCTCGTATTCGCCGGCGCCGTCGCGGAACATGCGGCGGGTGATCGACACCTCGGAGTAGTCGATGGGCAGGGCTCCGTCGGAGTTGTCGATCGTGAGGGTCACCTCGGCGCGGCCGAGGGCGGTCCGGCCCGCGGTGCCGGCGAAGATGACGTCCTGCATCTTGCCGCCGCGCAGCGCCTTGGCGCCCTGCTCCCCCATCACCCAGGTGAGGGCGTCGACCACGTTCGACTTGCCGGAGCCGTTCGGGCCGACGACACACGTGATGCCCGGCTCGAACCGCAGAGTCGTCGCGGACGCGAAGGATTTGAAGCCCTTCAACGTCAGACTCTTCAGATGCACGACGGTCGATCCTACCGGCAGCTCAACGCTCGACGAACCCGGTGAGGCCCCCACGCGGCGCGTCGAAATGTTCGACGACGAGCGACACCGTGCCCGGGGTCTCCCCCGACCGGAGCAGCGCCAGCAGGCGGTCGAGACGCTCCCGCGGTCCTTCCGCGATCACCAGTACCCGCCCGTCGG
Source organism: Prescottella subtropica (assembly GCF_005434945.1). GTDB lineage: Bacteria > Actinomycetota > Actinomycetes > Mycobacteriales > Mycobacteriaceae > Prescottella > Prescottella subtropica. The sequence continues at coordinate 12,719 of NZ_SKCH01000006.1, forward strand.
CGTGGTTGGTGGCGTGCCCGACGAGCCCGAATTCGAGGGCGCGGGCCCGCGTCCACCACCGGAATCCGACGCCCTGGACATGCCCGTGGACCCAGGCGGTGAGACGTTCGGGGGATGTTCCCACGCGGTTCAGTCCCGCGTGACGTGCAGGGTCACCTTCGTGCCGGCCTTCAACGTGCGGCCGACGGTGCACACCTTGTCGACGGAGCGTTCGACGAGGGCGACGAGGCGTTCCTGGGCGTCGGCGTCGAGTTCGCTGAGGTCGAGTTCGAGGGTTTCCTCGAGGTGCGGATACACCTCGTTGTCGCGGTCGGCGGCGCCGGAGACGCGGATGGTGGCGTCGTAGTCGTCGCCGAGGCGGCGGGACAGCGGGAAGTCGGAGCTCATGCCGGAGCAGGCGGCGAGGGCGATCTTGAGGAGTTCACCGGGGGTGAAGACGCCGTCGACCGACTCGGAGCCGATGCGGACCTCGGCGCCGCGGGAGCTGTGTCCGGTGTAGAGGCGGGTGCCGGTGCGTTCGACCCACAGTTCGGTGGGGGCGGGGCTCTGTTCAGTCACGGGTGCTGATCCTGCCATCCGTATCCGACGCGACCGGCGGCTCCCACACCTGGACACCGGTGATCTCGGGGAGTTCGTCGCGGTGGTAGGTGGGGTCCTGGCCGGCGGCCTTCTGCGTGCTGTAGTGACGGAACAGCAGGAACGCGACACCGGACAGCGGTAGCAGTGCGGCGAGGTTGACGGTCGCCATGACGCCCATGACGAGGTCGGCCAGGCCCCACACCAGCGGGACCGAGCCCATCGCACCGGCGAACACGCACACCAGGACGAGGACACGGAACCAGGTGATGACGCGGCGCGACGTGGTGAGGAACTCGATGTTCGTCTCGCCGTAGTAGTAGTTGCCGATCACCGACGTGAACGCGAGGAAGAAGATCGCGACGGTCAGGAAGTGGATGGTCCAGCCGCCGAGCTGCGCGGCGAGGGCGTTCTGGGTGAGGGACGCACCGGCGCGGGTGCCGTATTCGGGGTCCGACAGCAGGATGATGAAGGCGGTGGCCGTGCACACGAGCAGCGTGTCGAAGTACACGCCGAGGCTCTGCACGAGACCCTGTTTGACGGGGTGCGACACGGCGGCGGTGGCGCCCGCGTTGGGGGCCGATCCCATGCCGGCCTCGTTGGAGAACAGGCCGCGGCGGATGCCGTTCATGAAGGCGGCCGCGAACCCGCCGGTCACCACTTCCTGGATGCCGAACGCGTTCTCCACGATCAGCCGGAACATGCCGGGCACCTCCGTGACGTTGAGGGCCACCACGATCAGCGCCATGAGGATGTAGGCGCCGGCGACGATCGGGACGACGATGCTCGACACCGTGGAGATGCGTCGGACACCGCCGAAGATGACGGCTGCCGTCAACGCCGCCACCACCAGGCCGACGACGATCGCGGCACCGGAGCCGTCGGTGTCGAGGGACGTGTTCACGGCGTCGACGATCGAGTTGGTCTGCACCGCGTTGAACACGAACCCGTAGGTGACGGTGATGACCACCGCGAACAGCACACCCATCCAGCGTTTCCGCAGGCCGTGCAGCATGTAGTAGGCCGGGCCGCCGCGGAAGCCGCCGTCCTTGTCGCGCACCTTGTACAGCTGGGCGAGGGTGGATTCGATGAATGCACTGGATGCGCCCAGGATCGCCATGACCCACATCCAGAACACGGCGCCCGGCCCGCCGACGCTGATCGCGATCGCGACGCCGGCGATGTTGCCGGTGCCGACGCGGGACGCCGCGGATATCGAGAACGCCTTGAACGCCGAGATGCCCTTGCTGCCGTCCGGCAGGGTTTCGGCACCCTCGACGACCGACCGCAGCATGTCCGGCAGCAGCCGGATCTGCACGAACCGTGAGCGCACCGTGAAGTACAGTCCCAGCCCCACCAGCAGAACGATGACGACGTACCAGTAGGTGTCGTTGACGTTCCCGATCAGATCGACGAGTGAATCCACCTGAAAACTATCGCCGACGATCGCCGTCGACCGCCACCCGCGTACCGATCGGTTTGTTTCATGCCTGGAACCGGTACCCCATTCCGGTCTCGGTGAGCAGGTGCCGCGGCTTCGACGGATCCCGCTCGAGTTTGCGTCGCAACTGGGCGAGGTAGACGCGCAGGTAGTGGGTTTCGGTGGCGTACGCCGGACCCCACACCTCGCGCAGCAGTTCCTTCTGTCCGACGAGTTTGCCCTTGTTGCGGACCAGCATCTCGAGCATCCCCCACTCGGTGGGCGTCAGATGCACCTCGGCCTCGTCGCGGGTGACCTTCTTCGCGGCGAGGTCGACGGTGAACGTGTCGGTGACGACGACGGGTTCACCGGTCTCGGCGGCTGCGGCGCCGCGCCGGACCGCGGCCCGCAGCCGGGCCAGGAACTCGTCCATCCCGAACGGTTTGGTCACGTAGTCGTCGGCGCCCGCGTCGAGGGCCTCCACCTTGTCCGACGAATCGGTGCGCGCCGACAGCACGATCACCGGGGCGGTGCACCAGCCACGCAGTCCCGCGAGGACCTCGATGCCGTCGAGGTCGGGCAGGCCGAGGTCGAGGACGATCACCTCGGGATGTTTCTCGGCGGCGGCCCGCAGTGCCGCCGCCCCGGTCGACGCCGTCGTCACCTCGTAGCCGCGGACGCTCAGATTGATCCGCAGGGCCCGCAGGATCTGCGGCTCGTCGTCGACCACCAGTACCCGGGTCATCGGGCTCCCTTCTCGCCGTCGGCCGGGCAGGCCGCCAGTTCCACCATCATCGTCAGTCCACCACCGGGGGTGTCGGTCGCGCCGACGGTGCCGCCCATCGCCTCCACGAATCCCTTCACCACCGACAGTCCCAGCCCCACCCCGCTGGTGTTGTCGCGGTCCCCGAGTCGCTGGAACGCGTCGAACATCTGCTCGTCGGCGCCGGGCGGCAGTCCCGGCCCGGTGTCGGCGACGGTGATCGTCATCCGGTCCCCGGCCCGCGCCGCCCCGATCCGCACCGGCTCGTCCGGCGCATACCGCAGCGCGTTGTCGACGAGGTTCGCGATCACCCGTTCGAGCAGACCGGCGTCGGCCATCACGGTGGCGCCGCCGACCTCCACCTTCACCTGGTCCCGCACCCGGCGCGCCGTCCCGGGGCCGCCGTAGCCGACGCCGACGAGGGCGCGGTGCACCACTTCCTCGAGGTACACCCGGCGCAGTGTCGGGGTGACGACGCCCGCCGCGAGCCGCGACGAGTCGAGCAGGTTCCCGACGAGCGCGGTCAGCTGGTCGGCGGACTCCTCGACGGTGGCGAGCAGCTCCGCGGTGTCCTCGGGCGAGAATTCGATGTCGTCGCTGCGCAGACTCGACACGGCGGCCTTGACGGCGGCGAGCGGGGTACGCAGGTCGTGGCTGACCGCCGACAGCAGCGACCGGCGCAGCCTGTCCGCCTCGGCCAGGGCCTGCGCCTGGCCGGCCTCCTCGGCGAGTTGCCGCTGCCGGATCAGCCCGACGGCCTGATTGGTGACCGCGTAGAGCACCTTGCGGTCGCGGGCGCCGAGTTCGCTGCCGGCGAGCAGCAGCGTGTACTCGCCGTCGCTCGACTCGCACACGGTGTCGGCGGCGTCGACGGCGGCCGGCGGCGTCGTGCCCGCGGCACTGATGACGCCGTCCCGGCGGTGCACGACGCTGACACCGTGCTGCGCGTAGGTTTCGCGCACCTTCTCGAGCAGTGCCGGCAGGTCGGCGCCGCGCAGCACCGACCCGGCGAACAGTGCCAGCAGTTCCGCCTCCTGCGACGCCCGCCGCGCTTCCCGGGCCCGTTCGGCGGAGGCGTCGACGAGGACCGCGACGGCAACCGCGACGACCAGCAGCACCATCGTGGTGATGAAGTTCTCCGGCTGCGCGATCGTGAAACTGTAGAGCGGGCTGGTGAAGAAGTAGTTGAGCAGCAGCCCGGAGATGAGCGCCGACAGGATCGCCGGCCCGATCCCGCCGAGCAACGCGACGGCCAGCACCACGACGAAGAACAGCGCGTTCTGCCCGCCGACCCCGGCGTACCGGTCGACGACGCCCATGAGGATCGCCGCGACCGCCGGCACCACCACCGCCGCCAGCCACGACACCAGCCGCCGCTCCCCCCGCCCCAGGGCCGAGAGACGCCGGCGGGTCGCGGCCTCGGCATGGGTGACCATGTGGACGTCGATCGTCCCGGACTGCTGGACGATCGACGCCCCGATGCCCTCGTCGAGGATCCGCGCCCACCGCGACCGCCGGGACGTGCCGATCACCAGTTGGGTGGCGTTCACCTCGCGGGCGAACTCGAGCAGTGTGGTGGGGACGTCGTCGCCGACGACACTGTGGACGCTCGCGCCGATACCGGCGGCGAGCCCGCGCACCTTCCCCATGTCGCCGGCGGACACCCCGGCGAGTCCGTCGCCGCGCACCACGTGCACCACCATCAGTTCCGCGCTGGCCCGGCCCGCGATGCGGCCGGCCCGGCGGATCAGCGTCGCCGACTCGGGGCCACCGGTGACCGCGACGACGACCCGTTCCCGCGCCTCCCACGTGTCGGTGATCCGGTTCTCGGCACGGTACTTCGCCAGCGCCGCATCCACCTGGTCGGCCACCCACAGCAACGCGAGTTCCCGTAGTGCCGTGAGGTTTCCGCGCCGGAAGTAGTTCCGCAGCGCGGCGTCGACCTTGTCCGCCGAGTACACGTTGCCGTGGGAGAGTCTGCGCCGCAACGCCTCCGGGGTGATGTCGACGAGTTCGACCTGCGCCGCCGCGCGGACCACCTCGTCGGGCACCGTCTCGTGCTGCACCACCCCGGTGATCTGCTCGACGACGTCACCGAGGCTCTCGAGGTGCTGCACGTTGAGCGTCGACAGCACGTCGATGCCGGCGTCGAGCAGCTCGTACACATCCTGCCAGCGTTTCTCGTTGCGGCTGCCGGGGGTGTTGGTGTGGGCCAGCTCGTCGACCAGCACCACCGCGGGGCGCCGCGCGATCACCGCGTCGACGTCCAGTTCGGGCATCGCGGTGCCGCGGTACGCGATCAGCGTCGGTGCGACGATCTCGAGTCCCGCGAGCTGTTCGGCGGTGCGGGCGCGGCCGTGGGTTTCCACCACGGCCGCGACCACGTCCCGGCCGCGTGCCAGCCGCCGGTGGGCCTCCCCCAGCATCGCGAACGTCTTGCCGACGCCGGGGGCCGCACCCAGGTAGATCCGCAGCTCGCCGCGTCTCGCCGCGCGGGGCGGGCGCGGCTGCTCGAGGTTGCTCACCCCGTCATCATTCACCCGGTGCCGCCGGGTCGCACCCGGGTGCGGTCAGGTCGAGCGCCACGTTCAGTTCGAGGACGTTCACCCGCGGCTCCCCGAGGAATCCGAACTGCCGGCCCGCGGTGTGCTCGGCGACGAGATCCCGCACCCGGTCCTCGCTCAGTCCGGTGGCCTGCGCGACGCGCGGCACCTGCAGGGCCGCGTACTCGGGCGAGATGTGCGGATCCAGGCCTGAGCCGGACCCGGTCACGGCGTCCGTCGGAACCTGTTCGAGGGCAACACCTTCCCGTTCGGCGATCGCAGCACGCCGGGCGTCGACGAACCCGGCGAGGATGTCGCTGCTGGGCCCCTGGTTGGTGGGCAGACCCGCTGCCGGGTCCCCGGCCGCGAACGGGTCACCGTCGGCCACCGAGCCGACGACCCGGTTGTGGAAGAACGGGTCCGGGTCGCCGGCCGGGACCTGTGGGTCCACGCCGAGCCAACGGCTGCCGACGACGCAGCCGGACGCGTCGGTCACCGGTGAGCCCTCCGCGGACCCCGACGAGATCCGGGACACGCCCCACACTGCGGCCGGGTAGGCGACGCCGAGGACGACGGTGAGCGCGAGCAGCACCAGCAGCCCGGCCCACACCTGCTTGAGAAATCCGATTCCGAATCGCATTGCGGTTTCACCCGATTCCAGGGACGAGGCGGACGACGAGGTCGATCAGCCAGATACCGATGAAGGGGGTGAGAACCCCGCCGACACCGTAGATCGACAGGTTGCGGCCCAGCAGCGTCGACGCCGCCGCCGGCCGGTAGCGGACACCGCGCAGCGCCAACGGGATCAGCCCGATGATGACGAGCGCGTTGAAGATCACCGCGGACAGGATCGCGGACTGCGGTGTCGCCAGGTGCATGATGTTGAGCACCCCCAGCTGCGGGTAGATGCCGGCGAACAGGGCCGGCAGGATCGCGAAGTACTTCGCCAGGTCGTTCGCGAGCGAGAACGTGGTGAGCGCGCCGCGGGTGATGAGCAGTTGCTTGCCGATCTCGACGACCTCGATGAGCTTGGTCGGGTCGGAGTCGAGGTCGACCATGTTGCCGGCCTCCTTGGCCGCCGACGTGCCGGTGTTCATCGCGACACCGACGTCGGCCTGCGCGAGCGCGGGCGCGTCGTTGGTGCCGTCACCGGTCATCGCGACGAGCCGGCCGCCCTCCTGCTCGGCGCGGATCCGGTCGAGCTTGTCCTCGGGGGTGGCCTCGGCGATGAAGTCGTCGACGCCCGCCTCCGCGGCGATGGCCCGCGCGGTGAGCGGGTTGTCGCCGGTCACCATGACGGTGCGGATCCCCATCGCCCGCAGTTGCGCGAACCGCTCCGCGATGCCCGGTTTGACGACGTCGGTCAGCGCGATCACGCCGAGTACCGATGCGGTGCCGCGTTCGGCGACCGCCACCACCAGCGGGGTGCCGCCGCCGAGGGCGACCTTCTCCACCGCGGCGGACACCTCCGGGTCGACGACGCCACCGAACCCGGCCACCCAGGCGAGCACCGCATCGCCGGCGCCCTTGCGGATCTGCTGCAGCCCGGTCGCGGCGGCGATGTCGAGGCCGCTCATCCGGGTCTGCGCGGTGAACGGCACGAACTCGGCGGCGCGTTCGAACTCGGCCGGTTCGGTACCCAGCCCGTACCGTTGCGCGCACAACTCGACGATGCTGCGGCCCTCCGGTGTCTCGTCGGCGAGGCTGGACAACCGTGCGGCGGCGGACAGTTCGTCGTCGGAACGTCCCGGCGCCGGGTGCAGGGCGGTGGCCCGGCGGTTGCCGTAGGTGATGGTGCCGGTCTTGTCCATGAGCAGGGTGTCGATGTCGCCGGCTGCCTCGACGGCGCGGCCCGACATGGCCAGCACGTTGCGCTGCACGAGCCGGTCCATGCCGGCGATGCCGATCGCGGAGAGCAGTGCGCCGATCGTGGTGGGGATCAGGCACACCAGCAGTGCGATGAGCTTGACCGGATCCTGCGCCTCGCCGGCGTACTGTCCCATCGGCCCGATCGCGACGACCGCGAGCAGGAAGACGACCGTCAGCGCGGACAGCAGGATGTTCAAGGCGATCTCGTTGGGCGTCTTCTTGCGGGACGCCCCCTCGACGAGTGCGATCATCCGGTCGACGAACGACTGCCCGGGCGCGCACGTGATCTGCACGACGATCCGGTCGGACAGCACGGTGGTGCCGCCGGTGACAGCGCACCGGTCGCCCCCGGATTCGCGGACCACGGGCGCGGATTCTCCGGTGATCGCGGATTCGTCGACAGTCGCGATGCCGTCGATGACGTCACCGTCGCCGGGGACGACCTGACCGGCCTCGACCAGGACGGTGTCGCCGATCTTCAATGTCGTCGCCGACACCTCCTCGACCGCACCGGATGCGGTCAGTCGTCGGGCAACGGTGTCCTGCTTGACTTTCCGTAGGCTCGCAGCCTGCGCCTTGCCGCGCCCCTCGGCGACGGACTCGGCGAGGTTCGCGAACACCACGGTGAACCACAGCCAGACGGCGACGAGCCACGAGAACAGGCTCGGCTGTCCGATCGCCAGGAGCGTCGTGACGATCGACCCGACGAGGACGACGAACATGACCGGGTTGCGCGCCTGGTGGCGCGGGTCGAGCTTGCGCAGCGCACCGGGCAGGGCGGTGAGCAGTTGCCGCGGGCTGAAAAGGCCGGCGGGGACGGGTGTGGGACCGGCGTCGTCCGGGCCGTCGTGCACGGCAGGAGGTTTCGTATCGGTCTGCAGACTCATTGCAAGGCCTCCGAGATCGGCCCGAGTGCGAGGGCCGGGAAGAAGGTGAGGGCCGCGACCAGCACGACGGTGCCGGTGAGCAGTCCCGCGAACATGGGGCCGGACGTGGGCAGGGTGCCCACCCCGGCCGGGGTCTTGCGCTGCGCGGACAGGGATCCGGCGAGCGCGAGGACGAACAGGATCGGCAGGAACCGTCCGAGCAGCATGCACACGCCGAGCGCCGACTGGAACCAGTCGCTGGTCGCGGTGAGACCGCCGAACGCGCTGCCGTTGTTGTTGGACGCCGACGCGAACGCGTACAGCACCTCGGTGAAGCCGTGGATCGCCTGCGGGCTGCCGGGGTCGCCGCTGTTGCCGAGATAGCCGACGGTGGAGCCGAGGACCACGGTGATGCCGGTGCCGATCAGGACCAGGGCCGGCATGACGAGCACGGACAGCGCGGCCAGGGTGATCTCCCGCTGCCCCAGCTTCTTGCCGAGATATTCGGGGGTGCGACCGACGAGCAGGCCACCGACGAACACCGCGATGATCGCGAGGATGAGGATGCCGTACAGGCCGGTGCCGACACCGCCGGGCGCGATCTCCCCGAGCAGCATGTTCAGCAGCACTGCACCGCCACCGAGGGGCGACATGCTGTCGTGGGCGGAATTGACGGCACCGGTGGACGTGCCGGTCGTGGTGACCGCGAACAGGGCGCTGCCGGGGATACCGAACCGGACTTCCTTGCCCTCCATCATCGCGCCGGCCGCGTTCGCGGCGACGCCCCGCGTCCCGGACTCGGCTGCGAGGACGACGGCGAGCATCGCGAACCAGATCGCTGCCATCACACCGAGGAGCGTCAGACCCTGGCGGCGGTCACCGACCATGGTGCCGAAGGTTCGGGTCAGGGCGACCGGGATCAGCAGGATCGCGAGGATCTCCACGATGTTGCTCAGCGGGGTGGGGTTCTCGAACGGGTGCGCCGAGTTGGCGGCCAGGATACCGCCGCCGTTGGTGCCGAGTTCCTTGATGGCCTCCTGCGATGCGACGGGAGCGAGCGCGTTGGCGACGGACGTGCCGTCGAGACCCGTCGACGCGAAACTGCTGTGGAACGACTGGATCACGCCCTGGGACAGCAGGATCAGTGCGATCAGGAACGACAGCGGCAGCAGGATCCGCAGGCAGCCACGGACCAGGTCGACCCAGAAGTTGCCGATCTCCCCGCCGCGGGACACCCGCACGAATCCGCGGATGAGGGCCGCGGCGACCGCCATGCCGACGGCGGCGGACACGAAGTTCTGCACCGCGAGGCCGGCGGCCTGGGTGAGGTGGCTCATCGTGGTCTCGGGGGTGTACGACTGCCAGTTGGTGTTGGCGACGAACGACGCCGCGGTGTTGAACGCGACAGCGGGGCTGACGCCGCCCAGTCCGTTGTTCAGTGGCAGCACCCCCTGAATGCGTTGCAGCACATACAGGAACAGGACGCTGGCTGCGGAGAAGCCGAGGAGGCTGCCGGCATAGCCGTACCACGTCTGTTCGGCGCGGGAGTCGATCCGGCAGAGCCGGTAGAGGACGGATTCGATACGCAGATCCCCGGATCGGAGATCGGTGTCGGTGGTGTAGACCTTGGCCATGTAGTCACCGACCGGGACGTACAAGATCGCGAGGACGGCGACGACCAGCGCGATCTGCAGTCCCGCCGCGAGAGCGGGATTCATAGGGCTGTGACCTTTCGGGGATCCCCGGTGGGATCCGTCGGGGTACTCAGAACCGTTCCGGGTTCAGGAGCGCGATCAGCAGATAGATCACGAGGGCAGCGGCGGCCGCGACGACGGCGACACTCACCGTCCCCGCGACCGTCACCGCACGCTCCGGGACTGCAGTCCGCGCAGCACCAGCGCGCAGACGGTGAACACACCGATGATCAACCCGACATAGGCCAAGTCAGCCATTGCGTTTCCTCTTCCGAGTTCGTGCGCACTGCGAGTCGGCAGCGCGACGCGGCGTCGACCGTCGACGCACTCGGTGAGCGTGCACCCGATCCGGCGCCCCACAGCCGCCCCTGACGCATCGCTGACATCCCGTCCTGCCCCGTTGATGCGATCTTTACGCGGCGGTGAGGCCGGACACCACCGTCCGGTCGGTTCGGCGTCAGCGGCTGCGCAGCGCCCGCACCGAGGCCGGCACCGGGACGTCGTCCGGCACCCGGTCCGCCCGCACCGGTTCGCCGGCCACCGTGCGCAGCGGGACGACACCCGCCCACACGCCGGGGTTCCGATCGCCCTCGCTCGGCGGACCCGAACGCGCCTTGACGGTCCACTGTCCCGGCTCGATCGACAGCGCCAGGGTCAGGGTCGCGGCGAGTTCCTTGCGGGTGGACGCCCGCACCTCGGCGCTGCGACCGGGGATCAGTGCATCGGACAACACCGTGAGTGCGTCCTCCGCCTCGGCGCCGGCAATCGGCTCGAGCTGCCCACGGACCACCGCGGACCGGTAGTTCGCCGACGAATTGAACAGGTTGTCGGCCACCACGATCCCGTCGAGGTGCGTCACGCACAGGCAGGCGGGTGCACCTGCAGCGACGCGTCGCAACGCTCCCGCGCCGGTGGAGCCGTGCAGCAGGATCGCATCACCGATCCGCGCATACAGCATGGGAACCGCCCACGGCAGGCCGTCGACGACGGTGGACAGGGTGCCGACGGCGCCGGCGTCGAGCACCGCGTCGAGTTCGGCGCGGTCGCCGAGAGCGCGGTCGGGGAGTCGTCGGACACGGGTCAGGGCGTCGATCGTTGTCATGGCTCCACCCTGGCCGCAATCCGGTCCGTGATCGAGAGCCGGAATCACCAGAGTTCGAAGACCAGTATTCTGCCCGTCATGCCTCGCACCCGGACGCCCACGACACTGCACCTGACCCTGCCGGACACCCGGGAACCGTTGCGGCGCCGGATCGCCGCTGCCGTCGTCACCGCACTGCGCACCGGGCAACTCGCGGCCGGGGACGCACTGCCCGCCAGTCGGGTGTTGGCCGCGGATCTCGGGGTGTCCCGCGGCGCGGTGGTGGACGCCTACGACGAACTGGTCACGGCCGGCTATGTCGTCGCCCGCGCCGGCGCCGCCACCCGGGTCGCGACCGGGGCCGTCGACGCCGCCCGGGCCGGTGCCGAACCGCACGTCACCGATGTCGCCGGCGCCGCTCGACGCTCCGTTCCCGCCCGCGAACCGTCCGTGGTCGACCTGTCCCCCGGATACCCGGACACCACGCTGATCTCCCCGCGGGACTGGCGATCGGCATGGCGGACGACACTGTCCGACGCCGTCCCGAACGATGCCCCCGGACCGGACCTCCACCTGCGCCTGCGCACCGCCCTGGCCGGGCACCTCCGGCGCACCCGCGGTATCGTCGCCGACCCCGGCGAGATCGTCGTCGTGCCCGGTGTCCTGTCCGCGCTGCGGGCAGTGGTCACCGCGGCCGATCTTCCCGGACGCACCCTGGCGTTCGAGGACCCCGGGTACACCCGTGCCCGGCACCTGTTCGCGTCGACCGGCGTCCGGATCCGTCCGATCCCGGTCGACGACGACGGCCTGTCACCCGACCTGCTCCACGACTCGGACTCCGCCGTGTACTGCACTCCGGCGCACCAGTATCCGATGGGCGGACGGATGCCGGTCGCGCGGCGGGCCGCGCTGCTGGCAGCATCGGCCGACACGGGACGTCTGGTGATCGAGGACGACTACGACGGCGAATTCCGTTACGGTGCAGCAGTGTTGCCGGCGCTACGTTCCCTCGACGGCGGGCGCGACACCGTCGCCTACCTGGGCACCGCGTCGAAGATCGTCTCACCGTCGCTGCGGCTGGCGTGGCTGATCCCACCCGCACCGCTGCTCCCCCGGGTGCGCGACGCACTCGCGGTCAGCGGCGAGACGGTGTCCGGGATCACTGCCGACGCGTTCGCCCGGTTCATCGAATCCGGTGCGCTCACCCGCCATCTGGCGCGGGTGTCCCGGACGTATGCGGCACGCCGGCACGCTGTCGTCGACGCGTTGCGTGCCTACCTTCCCGATGTGGAACCACTCGGCATCGAGGCGGGACTGCACGTCGCGCTGAGGCTGCCCGACGACGTCGACGATACAAAGGTCGCGCAGGAGATCACCCAGCGTGGTGTCCTCGTGCGGTCACTCGACTCGTATCGGACGGACGCCGCCGGACCGCGTGGACTGCTGTGCGGCTATGCCCGCCTACCGGAATCGCAGGCCGACGCCGTCGCGGGCGTGATCGCCGACGTCATCCGCGCGGCCGTGGCTGGCACTTGGGGCAGCTGTACGACGAGCGGTTCATGAACTTCTCGCGGCGGACGGGGGTGCCGCAGCGGGGGCAGGGCAGGTTTTCCTGGCCGTAGGCGTTGAGGGACCGGGCGAAGTGGCCGGACTGTCCGTCGACGTTGACGTAGAGGGCGTCGAAGGAGGTGCCGCCCTGGTCGAGGGCTTCGCGCAGGACGGCGGCGACGGCGTCGAGGAGGCGGTGCAGCCGGGGGCCGGTGATCCGGTCGGTGGGCCGGTTGCCGTGGAGTTCGGCACGCCACAGGGCTTCGTCGGCGTAGATGTTGCCGACGCCGGACACGATCGTCTGGTCGAGCAGAGCTCGTTTGATCTCGGTGTGCTTGCCGCGCAACGTCTTCACGACCCGGTCGGGGTCGAAGCGTGGATCGAGGGGGTCGCGGGCGATGTGTGCGACCGCGTCGGGGAGGTCGGTGCCGTCGACGGTCACCAGGTCGGCGAGCGCCCACCCACCGAACGTGCGCTGGTCGACGAATCGCAGTTCGGTGCCGGAGTCGAGCCGGGCCCGGATGCGCAGATGTTTCTCGTCGGGAACGGTCGGATCCTGGACGAGCATCTGGCCGCTCATCCCGAGGTGCACGACGAGCGCGACATCGTCCGGTTCGAGGACGAGCCACAGGTACTTGCCGCGCCGCCGGGCGGCCGCGACGGTGCGGCCCTCGAGACGGCCGATCAGGTCGGCGGCGCCGGGAAGATGCCGTCGGATCGCCCGCGGATGCAGGACGTCGACGGTATCGATGCCGCGGCCGACGACGTGGGCATCGAGCCCACGCCGTACGACCTCGACTTCGGGAAGCTCCGGCACGGTGTGGTCGAGCGTCTAGCCCTGAACCGTGGAGTCGGCGGCGTCTGCCGACCCCGTCGAACCGGCCGGCTCGGACAGCGCGCTCCACGCGGTGCTGGCCGCCTTCTGCTCGGCTTCCTTCTTCGACCGGCCCACACCGACACCGAGGGGCTCGCCGCCGACGACGACCGTCGCGGTGAACTCCTTGTCGTGGTCGGGTCCGGTCGCGGTGATCTCGTACGCCGGCACCCCGACACCGCGTTCGGCGGTGAGTTCCTGCAGGCTCGTCTTCCAGTCGAGTCCGGCACCGAGCTTGGGGGCCCGAGCGAGCAGGTCCGCGAACAATGCCAGCACCACGGTGCGGGCGGTGTCGATGCCGTGCTGCAGGTGGATGGCGCCGAGCATCGACTCCATACCGTCCGCGAGGATGCTCGGCTTGTCACGCCCGCCGGTCATCTCCTCGCCCTTGCCCAGCAGCAGATGCGCACCGAGTCCGCCCGGACCGAGACCGCGGGCGACCTCGGCGAGCGCATGCATGTTGACGATGCTGGCGCGGATCTTCGCGAGTTCACCCTCGGACTTCTCCGGGTGCGACAGGTAGAGGCATTCGGTGATCGTGATTCCGAGGACCGAATCGCCGAGGAATTCGAGACGCTCGTTGGTGGGCAGCCCGCCGTGCTCGTACGCATACGAGCGGTGGGTGAGCGCCAACGTCAACAGCGAATCATCCAATTGGACGCCGATAGCGGCGAGGAGCGATCCGTGATCCTCCTCGCCGCCGGCGAGTGCTGTATTACTTTTTTTGGTCACAGCGCCACTGAGCAGACTAGACGGCGGCAGCGGTAACCTGACGGCCCTTGTAGGTGCCGCACGACGGGCACGCAACGTGGGGCAGCGTCTTCTCGCCACAGCCACGGTTCGGGCAGGTGATGAGGGTGGGCGCAGTGGTCTTCCACTGGCTCCGCCGCGAACGCGTGTTGGAACGCGACATTCTGCGCTTGGGAACGGCCACGTCTACTTCTCCTCGTTGATCTTGCTGGCATCAGCAGTTGCACTACTGGTGTCGGATCCTGCACCGAATTTGGCTGCGAGCCCAGCCCAGCGGGGATCCATTGTCTCATGACCGTGCCCAGATCCGGCAATCGCCAAGCGAACGCCGCATTCGGGGCACAATCCCTCGCAATCGTCACTGCACAGAGGCTTGAGCGGAAGCTCGAGCCCGACTGCATCGACGATCACCGGTTCGAGGTCGATCTCGTCGTCCACGATCCGGTAGACCTCGTCCTCCTCGGTGGTCTCCTCGGTGGCACTGTCCGGGTAGGCGAACAGTTCCGTGAGATGGAGATCGACCGAGCCGTCGAACGGCTCGAGGCACCGCGAGCACTCACCGACGGTATCCGCGTGAACGGATCCGGTGACGAGCACCCCCTCGGAAACCGACTCGAGCCGCAGATCGAATTCCACGTCCGCACCCTCGTCGATCGCGACCAGGTCGAGGCCGATACGAGCGGGGGAAGGAACAACTCGGGACACCGCACGCATCGAACCGGGGCGACGCCCCAGCGACAGCGTGTCGAGCACGAAACCCTCGTCACGCGTGGGGCGCGAGGACCTGCGGCGATGCGATGACACGAATGTTCTCTTTCGGAAGTACATGGAACGGGCAACCACTCGACGGTACGCGACGGAGGGGCTGCAAGGGAAATCGGCAGAGGGTGGGCGGCCGGTCAGCGCCGGCTGTCGCCGTAACCGGCGTCGTAGTCCGGAACCCCGGTCCCCGTCCGCAACTGCTGCCGGCCCCGCCCGACCGAGCGGATCGTCCCGTTCAGGAAGTCCTCGAACTCGGCGAGCTTGGTGTCGACGTACAGATCGCATTCGGACCGCAACCGGTCCGACTCGGCGTGCGCCGCGTCGACGACCCGCGTCGACTCCGCGTTCGCCGCCTGCACCACCTCGGCCTGCGAGACGAGCCGCTGCTGTTCCGCGACACCGTCCGCGACGGACCGCTCGTACGACGCCTGCCCCGACTCGATCATCCGATCCGACTCGGCCCGCGCCCGGGACGTCAGCGTGTCGTACTCCCGCTGCCCGTCGGCGACGGCGGCGTCCGCATCGGCCCGCGCGTCGTGGACCATCTGCTCGGCGTGCGCGCGGGCCTCGGCGACCATCCGGTCGGCCTGCGCCTTGGCGTCCGCGAGGATGCGGTCGGCGTTCTCCCGCGAATCCGTGAGCGTCTCGTGGGCTTCCGCATTCGCGCGGGTGACGGTCTGCTCGGCGTTGTGCCGGGCGTCGCCGACGAGTTTGTCCCGGTGATCGAGGACGTCCTGCGCGTCGTCCAGTTCGCCGGGGATCGCGTCGCGGACGTCGTCGAGCAGTTCGAGGACGTCACCACGCGGGACGACGCATCCCGCGGTCATGGGAACTCCCCGCGCCTCCTCGACGATCGCGACAAGTTCGTCGAGTGCCTCGAATACCCGGTACACGCACAACCCCATTCGTCCGTTGCTTCGCTGGTGTCGGGAACCAGTCTGCCCCAGATGCGGCGGTCGGGGCGTCGCCGCCGACGGTGTGTCGGGTCAGGAGTTGGCGGCGGCCCGCTCGGCGAGCCGGGCCGTCAGACGCGTGTGCACCTTCTCTGGCACCATGTCCGCGACGTCACCGCCGAACGTGGCGACCTCCTTGACCAGCGAACTGGACAGGAAGCTGTAGGTGGGGTTGGTCGGGATGAACAGTGTGTCGACCCCGGAGAGCTTCTGGTTCATCTGCGCCATCTGCAGCTCGTAGTCGAAGTCGTTGGCGCCGCGCAGGCCCTTCACGATCGCCGAGATCCCTTGCGTCTTGGCGTAATCCACCAGCAGCCCGTACCACGACGCGACCCGCACGTTCGGCAGGTGACCGGTCGCGTCCTCGAGCATCTCGATCCGCTCGTCGACGGTGAACAGCCCGCTCTTGTTCTTGTTGATCATCACGGTCACGACGACCTCGTCGAACAGTGCGGCCGCACGGCCGATCACGTCGAGGTGACCGTTGGTCACGGGGTCGAAGGATCCGGGGCAGACGGCACCTGTCATGAGTCGAGACCGTAGCAGGTGGCGACCTCGATTCTGGTCTCCCCGTAGCGCTTCACGCGGTCGGGGCGCATGCCGTCCGGCCACGTCGTCTCCGGTGAGCGGAACGAGCGTTCCACCACGACGATCGAACCCTCCCCCACCCAGCGGTGCGCGAGAAGATCGGTCAGGGCTGCGGTGACCGCGTCCTCACCGAGCGCGTACGGCGGATCGGCGAGCACGATGTCGTACTCGCGTTCCGGGGTGCCCGCCACGACCGCCGCGACCGGGGCGACCCGCACCACCGCACCGGGCAGGCCGACCGTCGCCACGTTCGCCTTGACGACCGCGGCCGCCTTGGCGTCGGATTCGACGAGCAGCACGTGCGCGGCGCCCCGCGAGAGCGCCTCGAGCCCGAGGGCGCCGGAACCTGCGAACAGGTCGAGTACGGCGGCGCCCTCGAGCTCGATGCGGCTGTCCAGCGAGGAGAACAGGGCCTCCCGAACACGTTCGGACGTCGGTCGGGTCCCGCTCGCGGGCACCTGCAAACGCCTGCCCCCGGCACGGCCGGCGACGATTCTCGTCACGGTGTCAGTCCTGTCCCTCGCTGGTCGTCAGTCGTTGCCGGCGGTCTCCCGCGTCGACACGACGGCGAGGAGATCCCCGCCCTCGACCTGGGAGGTGCCGCCGATGGCAACCCGCGTGACGATACCGCCGCGGGGGGCTGTGATCGCCGCCTCCATCTTCATCGCCTCGATCGTGGCGACGGTGTCCCCGGCCGACACGTGCCGGCCCTCGGTGACGACGAGGGTCACGGCACCGGCGAACGGTGCGGCGATGTGGCCGGGATTGTTCTTGTCGGCCTTCTCCGCCGCCGGCACCTCGCTGGCGATGGACCGGTCGCGCACCGCCACCGGCCGCAGCTGGCCGTTGAGGATGCACATGACGGTGCGGTAGCCGCGCTCGTCGGGCTCGGAGATCGCCTCGAGACCGATCAACAGTTCGACGCCCCGGCCGAGCTTGACGCGATGCTCCTCGTCGCGGCGCAGACCGTAGAAGAACTGGTTGGCCGACAGCTGCGACGTGTCGCCGTACTTCTCCCGATGCTCCTCGAACTCCTTGGTGGGGCCGGGGAACAGCAGCCGGTTGAGGGTCGCCTGACGTTCCTTCGACGTGCCCGCCAGACCCTTCTCCTCCTCCGCGGTCAGCGGGGTCTCCGGTTTGGCGGTGCCGCGGCCCTCGAGGGCCTTGCTGCGGAACGGTTCGGGCCAGCCGCCGGCCGGGGTGCCGAGTTCGCCGCGCAGGAAGCCGACGACCGAGTCCGGGATGTCGAACCGCGCGGGGTCCGCGGCGAATTCGTCGGCGGGGACGTCGGAGCCGACCATGTGCAGGGCGAGGTCGCCGACGACCTTCGACGACGGCGTCACCTTGATGAGGCGTCCGAGCATGCGGTCGGCGGCCGCATACTTGGCCTCGACCTCCTCGAAGCGGTCGCCGAGGCCGAGCGCGATCGCCTGCTGCCGCAGGTTGGACAGCTGCCCGCCCGGGATCTCGTGCGTGTAGACACGTCCGGTCGGGGCCGGGATACCGGACTCGAACGGCGCGTACACCTTGCGCAGCGCCTCCCAGTACGGCTCGAGATCACACACGGCCTGCAGGTCGATGCCCGTGTCGTGTTCGCCGTGCGCGGCGGCCGCGACGATCGCCGACAGCGCGGGCTGGCTGGTGGTGCCGGCCAGCGGCGCCGACGCGCCGTCGACGGCGTCGGCCCCGGCCTGCCACGCCGCGAGGTAGGTGGCCAGCTGGCCGCCGGGGGTGTCGTGGGTGTGCACGTGCACCGGCAGATCGAAGTTGGCGCGCAGCGCCGACACGAGCTTCGCGGCGGCCGGGGCCCGCAGCAGACCGGCCATGTCCTTGATGGCGAGGACGTGGGCGCCGGCGCCGACGATCTCCTCCGCCAGGCGCAGGTAGTAGTCGAGCGTGTACAGCTTCTCGTCCGGGTTCGCCAGATCACCGGTGTACGACATCGCGACCTCGGCGATCGTGGTGCCGGTCTCGCGGACCGCCTCGATCGCGGGCCGCATCTGGTCGACATTGTTGAGGGCGTCGAAGATCCGGAAGATGTCGATACCGGTGGCCGCGGCCTCGTCCACGAACGCGCGGGTGACCTTCTCCGGGTACGGGGTGTAGCCGACGGTGTTGCGGCCACGCAGCAGCATCTGCAGATTGATGTTCGGGACGGCCTCGCGCAGCGCGGCGAGCCGGTACCACGGGTCCTCGTGCAGGAACCGCAGGGCCACGTCGTAGGTGGCACCGCCCCACGCCTCGATCGACAGCAGTTCCGGGGTCATCCGGGCGACGTGACCGGCGACGTCGAGCAGGCCGGACGTGCGCACGCGGGTCGCGAGCAGCGACTGGTGCGCGTCGCGGAACGTGGTGTCGGTGACCGCGAGGGCCTTCTGCTCGCGCAGTGCCTTCGCGAATCCGTCGGGGCCGAGTTCGCGGAGCCGGTCCCGCGAACCCTTCGACGGCGCCACCGTGAGGTCGATCTTCGGCAGCTTGTCGTGCGGGTACACCGTCGTCGGGCGGGCGCCGTGCGGCTTGTTGACCGTCACGTCGGCGAGGTAGTTGAGGATCTTGGTGCCGCGGTCGGCGGAGCTGCGCAGCGTCAGCAGTTCGGGGCGCTGCTCGATGAACGACGTCGTCACCCGGCCGGCGCGGAACTCGGGATCGTCCAGAACCGCCTGCAGGAACGGGATGTTCGTGGAGACACCGCGGATACGGAACTCGGTGACGGCGCGGCGGGCACGGGCGATGGCGGCCTCGAAGTCGCGGCCGCGGCAGGTCAGCTTGACGAGCATCGAGTCGAAGTGCGCGCCGACCTCGGCCCCGAGGTTGGCTCCGCCGTCGAGCCGGACGCCGGCGCCGCCGGGGGTGCGGTAGCCGGTGATCCGTCCGGTGTCGGGACGGAATCCGTTGGCCGGGTCCTCGGTGGTGATGCGGCACTGCAGTGCCGCCCCGCGAATCGTGACGGCATCCTGGCTCAGGCCGAGATCGGCGAGGGTCTCCCCCGACGCGATGCGCAACTGCGCCTGCACCAGGTCGACGTCGGTGATCTCCTCGGTCACCGTGTGCTCCACCTGGATGCGCGGATTCATCTCGATGAAGACGTGGTTGCCGCGGGTGTCGAGGAGGAATTCGACGGTGCCGGCGCACCGGTAGCCGATCTGCTTCGCGAAGGCGACGGCGTCCGCGCAGATCCGATCCCGCAGTGCCGGATCGAGATTCGGGGCCGGTGCCAGTTCGATGACCTTCTGGTGCCGGCGCTGCAGCGAGCAGTCCCGCTCGAACAGGTGGATCACGTTGCCCTCGCCGTCGGCGAGGATCTGCACCTCGATGTGCCGCGGGTCGACGACGGCCTGCTCGAGGAACACCGTCGGGTCACCGAACGCCGACTCCGCTTCCCGCGACGCCGCCTCGATCGACTCCCGCAGCTGCGCGAACTCGGCGACGCGCCGCATGCCGCGTCCGCCGCCGCCTGCGACGGCCTTGACGAAGATCGGGAACTCCATGTCACCTGCGGCTGCGAGCAGCGCGTCGACGTCGGCCGACGGCTCCGACGACGCCAGCACCGGCAGCCCCGCCGCCTTCGCGGCCGCGATCGCCCGCGCCTTGTTGCCGGTCAGCTCGAGCACCTCGGCGGACGGACCGACGAAGGTGATGCCCTGCGCCTCGCACGCCGCCGCCAGATCCGGGTTCTCCGACAGGAAGCCGTAGCCCGGGTAGATCGCGTCCGCACCCGACTGCCGGGCGGCCGAGACGATCTCGTCGACGGACAGATAGGCGCGGACCGGGTGCCCGACCTCACCGATCTGGTAGGCCTCGTCGGCCTTGAGACGGTGCACCGAGTTGCGGTCTTCGTACGGGAACACCGCGACCGTTCCGGCGCCCAGTTCGTAGGCTGCACGGAATGCGCGGATCGCAATTTCGCCGCGGTTGGCGACGAGGACTTTGGTGAACATGGCAAGGAAACTACCGCGTTCCGGAGCGGTTCGCCGGGGCACCCCCACTCCGGAACCCGGACTTAACAAACTTCGCAAACAACGCCTCTGACGTGCGAAATTGGCAAGTTTGCAAACAGGGGAAGAAGTGCCCAGTACAGGGCCGTCCGAGCCCGTTCCCGCGCGCTAGGACTTCTCCAGGAACGCGATCCGCTTCTCGTCGAGAGCGGCCGTCACCATCGCCGCCAGACCCGGATGCCCGGCGAGGTCCGGGTCGGCCGCGGTGATCCGGGACGCGAAGTCGCGGGCCGACTCGATCACGTCCTCGTGCTCGAGCAGCGACAGCAGCCGCAGGGTCGTCGTGCTCCCGGACTGTGCCCGGCCGAGCACGTCGCCCTCCCGCCGCTGCCGCAGGTCCAGCTGCGCCAACTCGAAACCGTCGTTGGTGCCGGCGACCGCGGTGAGCCGCTGGTACGTCGGCGACTCCGGCATCGCGTCGGTGACGAGGATGCACAGCCCCTGGTGGCTGCCGCGGCCGACGCGACCCCGGAGCTGATGGAGCTGGCTCACCCCGAAACGGTCGGCGTCGACGATCACCATGACGGTCGCGTTCGGGACGTTGACCCCGACCTCGACGACCGTGGTGCACACCAGCACGTCGATGCCGCCGGCCGTGAAATCGCGCATCACGGCGTCCTTCTCGTCCGACGGCAGCCGTCCGTGCAGCAGCCCGACCCGCAGATCCCGCATCGGACCGGTCCGCAACCGGTCGAACAGGTCCAC
The DNA here is from genome assembly GCF_005434945.1 of Prescottella subtropica. Classification (GTDB taxonomy): domain Bacteria; phylum Actinomycetota; class Actinomycetes; order Mycobacteriales; family Mycobacteriaceae; genus Prescottella; species Prescottella subtropica. Next base: position 33,706 of record NZ_SKCH01000006.1, read on the forward strand.
CGCGGACGTCGTCTCGGGCGGCTCCTTGCCGGCCTTGATCAGGTCCTCCTCGGTCTCGCCGTCCCCGATCCGCGAGCACACCACGTACGCCTGCCGGCCGGCGGCCACCTCCTCGCGGATCCGTTCCCACGCCCGGGCCACCCACTGCGGCTTCTGCCGGGCCGGGACGACGTTGCTGACGATCGGCGCCCGCCCGCTCGGCAGCTGCCGCAGCGTCGACGTCTCCAGGTCACCGAGGACAGTCATCGCGATCGTGCGCGGGATGGGGGTGGCGGTCATGACCAGCAGGTGCGGGCTCAGCCCGTTCTTGGCGCGGTTGCGGAGTTCGTCGCGCTGCTCGACACCGAACCGGTGCTGTTCGTCGACGACGACGAAGCCCAGATTGTCGAACTCGACCCCCTGCTGGATGAGCGCGTGGGTCCCGATGACGATGCCGGCCTGGCCGGTCACGATGTCGAGCAGCGCCGCCTGCCGCGCCTTCGCCGACATCGACCCGGTCAACAGCGTCACCTTCGTCGCACCGTCCGCGGCGCCGAGTTCCCCGGCCGTCCCGAGCGGACCGAGCATCTCCCCCAGCGACCGGGCATGTTGGGAGGCAAGGACTTCCGTCGGCGCCAGCAGCGCGCACTGGTAGCCGGCGTCGACGGCCTGCAGCATGGCCCGCAACGCGACGATCGTCTTGCCCGACCCGACCTCGCCCTGCAGCAGCCGGTTCATCGGGTGTGCGGCCGCGAGATCTGCGGCGATCTCCGCCGCCACCTCGTGCTGCCCGTCGGTCAGTTCGAACGGCAACTGCCGGTCGAAGGCCGCGGCCAGCCCGTCCGGCGTCGGCGGGCACTGCGGCGCCACCCGGAGCGCGGCGTCGCGGCGGCGCTGCGCGAGCACCAACTGCAGCGCCGCGGCCTCGTCGAACCGCAGCCGTTCCTGGGCGCGGCCGACGTCGTCGCGGTGCTCGGGCAGGTGCACGGCCCGCAGCGCCTCGTCGAGCCCGATCAGGCCGTGCTCGCCGCGCACGTCCGCCGGGAGCGGATCGTCGACGACGTCGAGCTGGTCGAGGATCTGGCGGACGCAGCGCAGCAGCGTCCAGCTCTCCACGTCGCGGGTGGCGGGATACAGCGGGATCAGCTCCCGGTCGAAGATCGACATGTCCACACCGGCCCCGGAATCCTGTGTGGCCCTGGCCATCCCGGCGAGCGCACCCGCACCCTTCACGTGCGCCATGGACACGATCGGGTCGTCGCCCGCAGTGGTGTCCGGCAGGATCAGATAGCTCGGATGCGTCAGCCCCCACTTGCCCCGGAACGTCTTGACGGTGCCCGAGAACATCCCCTTGGCTCCCACCCGGACCGCGTGCCTGACCTTCTGCGGGTTGAAGAACGTGACGTCGACGCTCTGCGATTCGGCGGCGAGCACCACCTTGAGCATCTGGCCGCGGCGGCTCTTCATGTTCACCACGTCGGCCTTGACGACCTTCGCGACGATCGTGACGTGCGAGCCCTCCTCCGGATCCTTCTCGGTCAACTCCCGGCCCTGCGAGGCGTACCGGTGCGGGTAGTGCCGCAGCAGGTCCTCGACCGTGTGGATGTCGAACGCGTCGACGAGCGCATCCGCGGTCTTCGCCCCCAGCAAGGGTTCGAGCCGATCGTCCAGTGCCGCCATCTCGTCTCTCCGTCTCCTACTCGACGCCGAACTGCAGCAGGTCGCAGCCCTGCCCACCGCGATACACCATCACCTCGACACCCGGGTTCCGGGACGTGAGGTGGTCGGCGATCCGCTCCCCGAGCGCATCGCTCGCCTTCTCCCCCAACAGGATCGTGACGAGTTCACCGCCGGCCCGCAGCACCAGTTCGACGAGCCGCCGACCGGCCGCCGCCACATCGGATTCGATGACGACGACCTCGTGGCCGACGAGGCCGAGGCAGTCCCCCGGTTCGCACGTGCCGACATAGGTGAGGGCTCGTTCGTCGGCGATCCGCAACGACCCCCACCGGACCGCGGCGGCGGCCTCCGACATCGAGTACGCGTCGTCGACGCCGATGCGGCCGGGGTCGTGCACGGCGAGGGCCGCGAGCGCCTGGACAGTGGACGAACTCGGCAGGAACACGACCTCGCGGCCGTCGGCCCGGGCCTGCGCACCGACCGCGACGAGGTCCGGCGCCGGCAGCGCCCCGTTGGGCAGCACCGTCACGTCCCGCCGGCCGGTGCGACGGATCGCGTCCAGCAGGTCGGCGCCGGTGATCGCGTCGTCCGCCCGCAGCACGTGCGCGCCCTCCTGCGCGAACAGGTCGGCCGCCCCCTGCCCCGCGACGATCGACAGCACCGCCCGCGGGCCGCGTCCCGTCGTCGCGGTCCGGGCGGCGTCGAGCACGAAGCACGTGATCCGCACCTGCGACAGCACCCCGGCGGTCAGCCCTGCCTCGACAGCGGCGCCGGCGTCCGTGCAGTGCACGTGCACCGACCAGGTCGCCGACGCCCCGACGTCGTCACCGGCGCCGTCACCGACGATGACGACCGAGTCCCCGATCGTCCCGAGCACCGCACGCAGCTTCCCGATCCGGTCACTGTCGGTGCCGGAGACGAGGTACATCACCTCGTAGTCCTGGTCGGCCGCCGCCGGCGCGACCGGACAGTCCTGGGGGTCCGTGCACGGATGCCCACCGTCCGGTACCGGCCGTCCCCGCCGGGTGGGGATCGGCGCGCGGTCGGGGGCCCGTCCGGTGACGACCTCGACGAGCGCGTCCAGGATCACCACCAGTCCCCGCCCGCCCGCGTCGACGACCCCGGCCGCGCCGAGCACGTCGAGTTGGGCGGGAGTGTGCAGCAGGGCTGCGGCCGCGGTGTCCGCGGCGGTCCGCACGAGATCGGGGAGGACGACGTCCGGGGCTGCGGTCTCGACGGCGTGGGCGGCGGCCGCGAGAACCGTCACGATCGTCCCGTCCATCGGCCGGCTCACCGCGTCGCGCGCCAGGGTGGATGCGTGCCGCAGCGCGGACCGCAGGCCCGCCCCGTCGAGTCGGCCGGGATCCGCCGAGTCGGCCGTCCCCCGGGCGAGGCCGCGCAGCACCTGGGACAGGATCGCCCCCGAGTTCCCCCGCGCACCCGCGACCGCGCCGCGCGCGAGGGCCGCCGCAACCGCGGTGACGTCCCCGGCATGTTCACCGTCGCGCACCGCATCCGCGGCGCGCACCGCCGACCGCATCGTCGCCACCAGATTGGTGCCGGTGTCGGCGTCGGGGACCGGGAAGACGTTGAGGTCGTTGATCTCGTCGCAGTGCTCCGCGAGACCGGTGACGCATGCGCGGGCCCACCGGTGCAGCACCGGGCCGTCGATCGCCTCCGGGGCTTCGAGCACGCGCCTGTCCTCTTTCTCTACTGGTCGACTTCTCTCCGGTCGACCGTGGTCGTGCACGGACCGGTTCGATCCCGTCGGCAAGCCTAGCCGCGAGCACCGACGGACCCGGTGTGCACGCGGCACCGGGGGGCGGGTACCGTCGGGTGCAGTCTTCGACACGGTTCGGCTCCGATTCTTCGGTCGCGAATACAGCGATTTGGCCAATCGAACCGGGTGCGGTTACCCTTGTCGGGTTGCCTCGCACAAGCGGCCCAGCCGTATGTGTTCCGAAGGCACCGCAACAAGACAATGTTTGACTATCACAAGGAGTTCGCGACTATGGCTGCCGTCTGCGACGTTTGCGCCAAGGGCCCCGGCTTCGGTAAGTCGGTCTCGCACTCGCACCGGCGCACCAATCGTCGCTGGAACCCGAACATCCAGACCGTTCGTGCTCAGGTTGCTCCCGGCAACACCAAGAGGCTGAACGTCTGCACCTCCTGCCTCAAGGCAGGCAAGGTCGTCCGCGGCTGATCCAGCCCGCAGACACGGTTCTCGAAGAACCCCCGGCACCATCGGTGTCGGGGGTTCTTCGCTGTTCCCTGTTGTAGCGGGCCCTGTCGTCGCTGGGTGGGACGGGTTCCCGACTCGGGTCGGCGGGGCCGCTACTGTGCTCCACGTGACTGCAACTGACGCACCCAGCAATGTCCGGATCGAGGACGGCGTCCTGCGCGTGGCCGTGTCCACGTCCGCCGACGGAACTTCCCTCGACGTCGACGGGCTCGCCGACGCCACGACCGCACTGCGCAACCTTCCCGACGGCGTGCGCGCGGTGCTGCTCGTCGGAGACGGCGGCAACTTCTGTGCCGGCGGCAACGTCCGTGCGTTCGGGTCCGCCGAGAACCGCGGCGAGTACGTCGGACAGATCGCCGCCGCGTTCCACGAGTTCGTGCGCGCCCTCGACGCGTCGCCGCTGCCCGTCGTCGCCGCCGTCCACGGTTGGGCGGCCGGCGCAGGCATGAGCATCGTGTGCCTCGCCGACGTCGCGATCGGCGGCACCTCCACCAAGATGCGCCCCGCCTACCCGACGATCGGCTTCACCCCGGACGGCGGCATGTCGTGGACGCTGCCGCGTGCCGTCGGCGCGTCCCGGGCCCGCGAGATCCTCCTCACCGATGCCGTGCTCGGCGCCGACGAGGCCGTGCGCCTCGGTCTGCTCAGCCGGATCGTCGAGGACGATCAGGTGCAGGACGAAGCGCTGCGCGTCGCCCGCACCCTGGCGGCCGGCCCGACCGCGGCGTACGCGGGTATCAAGACCCTGTTCACGAGCAGCCGCGGCGCCACGCTGTCCGAGCAGCTCGACGCCGAGACCGCGTCGATCTCGGCGGCCGCCGACAGCCCGACCGGGCGTGAGGGTGTCGACGCGTTCGTCGGCAAGCGCCGCCCCGACTGGGGTTCGGTCCGCGGCGCCTGAGTTCCACGGACACCGAACGGCCCGCCCTCGTCCGCGACCGGACGGGGGCGGGCCGTTCGGTGTCAGGTCAGATGCCAGTCCACCGGGTCGGCGCCGAGTTCGGTGAGCAGCGTGTTGGCGCGGCTGAACGGGTGGGAGCCGAAGAAGCCGCGGGACGCGGACAGCGGTGACGGGTGTGCGGATTCGACGGTCGGCACGTCACCGAGCATCGGTTTCAGGGTGGCGGCGTCCCGGCCCCACAGGATCGCGACCATCGGGGTGCCGCGGGCGACGAGCGCCCGGATGGCCTGTTCGGTGACCGCTTCCCAGCCCTTGCGCCGATGGGATCCGGCGTTTCCCGGTTCGACGGTGAGCACCCGGTTGAGCAGCAGCACGCCGTGCCGCGCCCACGGGGTGAGGTCGCCGTTCGACGGTGTCGGGTAGCCGAGGTCCCGGGTGTACTCGGCGAAGATGTTGTTCAGACTGCGCGGCACGGGCCGCACATCGGGGGCCACCGAGAAGCTCAGTCCCACAGCATGTCCCGGTGTCGGGTACGGGTCCTGCCCGACGATGAGCACCCGGACGTCGGCGAACGGCTGGGTGAAGGCTCGCAGCACGTTCTCGCCCGCGGGCAGGTAGCCGCGGCCGGCGGTGTTCTCGGCGCGCAGGAATTCGCCCATCTCGGCGATCCGGCTCTCCACCGGTGCCAGCGCCGTCGCCCACCCGGGCTCGACGAGGTCGGTCAGGGGCTTGCCGGTCATCCGTCGATCCGCCGCAGCGCATCGCGGTAGTACACCGCATTCGCCTGGTACAGCTTCACATTGAGGTCGAGGTGCCCCTCCGGGACCTCGTAGCCCGCACGCACCTTCGCCGGCACGCCGAGCGCCATGCTGCGCGGCGGAACCTCGAACTTGAAGGGCACCACGGCCCCGGCACCGACGACCGACCCGGCGCCGATCGTCGCACCGTTGAGCACGATCGACCCGGACGCGACGAGGCAGTCGTCGCCGATCGTGGCGCCCTCGATGTGCGCGTTGTGGCCGACGACGCAGCCCGCCCCGATGACCGTCGCGTCGATCGACGTGCAGTGCACGACGGTGCCGTCCTGGATGTTGGTGCCCGCACCGATGCTGATGGTGCCGTAGTCGCCGCGCAGGACGGCGCCCGGCCAGACCGAGACGCCCGGGCCGAGGGTGACCGCGCCGATCACGACCGCGTCGGGGTGGACGTAGGCGTCCGGCGCGATGTCCGGCTCGCGCTCACCGAGTGCATAGATAGCCATGCGTGCAACCTATCGGGCGTCGAAACTCTGCCAACCGCCGGACGCCGGCCGTTCCCGTCCGTCGACGAGGACCGCCGGACCGTCCCCCACCACGGTGACGTCACCGATCACCGTCCAGCCGTCGGGCAGCGCGGTCCGCGGCGGGAACGTCGCGGCGAGCGCATGATCCTCCCCGCCGGTGAGGATCCACTCGAACGGATCGGCGCCCAGTTCCGCGGCCGCGGCCGCCAGGTCCGGGCCGGGTCCGAGCAGGCCGCGGTCGAGGCGGATCCGGACGCCGGACGCGTCCGCGATGTGCCCGAGGTCGGCGACGAGACCGTCGGAGACGTCCGTCATCGCGTGCGCTCCGGCCCGGGCCGCATCGACACCGGCGCCGTACGGCGGGGTCGGCACCCGGTGGGCGTCGACCACCGCCGCGAACAGCGACTCCTGCCCGCGGCCGGCGAGCAGCACCGCCAGGCCCGCCGCCGACCGGCCGAGCGTGCCCGCGACCGCGACCACGTCACCGGGCCGCGCCCCCGACCGCAGCACCGGCGCCCGGCCCTCGAGGTCGCCGAGCACCGTCACCGACACCACCACCGCATCGGACTGCACCAGGTCTCCCCCGACGACCCCGGCGCCCAGCGCCTCCGCCGCCTCCCCGAGCCCGTCCGAGATGCCTGCCGCGACGGCCACCGGGGTGTCCGCGGGGCAGCCCAGCGACACCAGGAACGCGGTCGGCCGTCCGCCCATCGCCGCGATGTCCGCGCCGTTCTGCGCCACCGCTTTCCGCCCGACCTGTTCGGGTGTCGACCAGTCCAACCGGAAATGTCGGCCCTCGACGAGCATGTCCGCAGACACCGCCACCCGGCCGTCGCCGGCGCGGACGAGCGCGGCGTCGTCCCCGGGACCGAGCAGCGTCGTGGCCGGCTGCCGGCGCCCCTGCACGGCACGCCCGATGACGGCGAACTCACCGACCTGCGCGACGGTCCGGCCGGTGTCGTCCTGCGGTGCGCGCGCGGCGTCGATGATGTTCTCCCTGGGTCGTTCGAGTGCTGGGTCGTTCGAGTGCGGTCCGGTACCTTTTAGATGCGGTGACTCTACCGAGGTGACAGCGCGCGACGACGGGAAGGGACGGACCCGCGGTGCAGGCTTTCGTACTGATCCAGACCGAGGTCGGCAAGGCCGCCGCGGTCGCGGCGGCACTCTCCCGGATTCCCGGTGTCACCTCCGCCGAGGACGTCCTCGGACCGTACGACGTGATCGCCCGCGTCGGCGCGCCCGCCTCGACGGGGGTGTCCGACGTCGTGGACGACATGAAGAAGGTCCGGGGCATCACCCGCATCCTGACCTGCCAGATCGCGGCACCCGCCGCACCGACCGAGAACTGAGATGGCTGAACCGGAACACCCTGCCCCCGCCCCCTCCGAACACGACGGCACCGAGCACGACGACACCGGCACCGCCGAGAAGCGGCACCCGGCGCTGATCGCGACCGCGGTCGCGCTGCCCGTGGCACTCGTCATCGGCATCATCGCCGCCGCCGCGATCGCGAACCGCTCCCCGGCCCTCGAACCGGTCGGACTCGGTCCCGTCGAAGCGCCTGCGGCAACGTCACCGGAGTGCGGCACCCTGATGGCCGAGCTGCCCGAGAATCTCGGCGACTACACCCGCGCCGAATTGCGCGACCCGGCACCCGAGGCGACCGCCGCATGGCAGCAGGCCGAGGGCGACCCCGTCGTGCTGCGCTGCGGTCTGCCGCGGCCGCCCGAGTTCGACCAGGCGGCGGCGCTGAGCGTCGTCGACGGCGTGCAGTGGTTCGAGATCTCCGGCGCCCCGCAGGGCATCGACGCCAGCACGTGGTACGCCGTCGACCGCGGTGTGTACGTCGCGCTCACCGTCCCGAACGGGTCGGGTCCGACGCCGCTGCAGGACGCGTCCGCGGCCGTCGCGCAGGTGCTGCCGGCGCAGCCGCTCGATCCGGCACCCGTACCCGGGTCGTAGGACACCCCCGGGTCCGGGCTCCGGTGGTCTACCGGAGTCCGGTGCCCCGCGCGAGGGCCGTGTCGACGAGCGTCGACACCAGGTCGGCGTACTCGACACCGGCCGCCTGCCACATCCGCGGGAACATCGAGATCGACGTGAACCCGGGCATCGTGTTGATCTCGTTGATCACCGGGCCGTCGGCGGTGACGAAGAAGTCGACGCGGGCCAGGCCCTGGCAGTCGAGTGCCCGGAACGCGCGGACCGCCAGTTCCCGGATCTGCTCGCTGACGTCGTCGTCGAGCTTGGCCGGGACGTCGAACTCGCACACGTCGTCGAGGTACTTGGTGTCGAAGTCGTAGAACGCGGAGTCGTCGCCGTCGGTGTCCGGCATCCGGATCTCGGCGACCACGCTCGCGCGGACGTCGCCGTCGGCGAATTCGAGGACACCGCACTCGACCTCACGGCCGACGATGCCGGACTCCACGATCACCTTCGGGTCGTGTCGGCGCGCCTCCGCGACGGCCTCGTCGAGTCGGGCCCAGTCCGCGACGCGGGTGATGCCGATCGACGACCCGCCGCGGGCCGGCTTGACGAACACCGGCAGCTGCAGCTGCTGCTTCTGCTCCTCGGTGAGCGTCTCGGTGCCGGGGCGCAGCACCACCTGGAAGCCGACGGGCAGCCCCTCGGCGGCCAGCAGTTTCTTGGTGAACTCCTTGTCCATGCCGGCGGCGCTCGCGAGCACACCGGGACCGACGTACGGGATGCCCGCGAGTTCGAGCAGGCCCTGGATGGTGCCGTCCTCCCCGTACGCACCGTGCAGGACGGGGAACACGACATCCACGGATGCCAGGGTCCGGCTCTTCTCGGTCTCGTCGAGCGCGACCAGCGCACCCGCACGGGTGGGGTCCGCAGTCAGCGCCAGTGCCGCCCCGGTCGCGTCGACCGTCGGCATCGAACGGTCCCGGATCGCCAGCGACGCCGGATCGGTGGAGCCGAGAACCCACGCACCGTCCGTCGTGATCCCGACGGGAACGACGTCGTAGCGCTCGGGATCGAGGTTCGTCAGGACACTGCCTGCGGACACACAGGACACCGAATGCTCGTTACTGCGGCCACCGAAGACGACGGCGACCCTGGTACGCGGATTGTTCACGCCCCAAACCGTACCGTTGCGGGGCGCCTGCGACCGAACCGACCGAACACCCCGGACGACGGTCGCCGGTCACTCGGGTCTGACGCGGCGACCCAGCAGCATGCCGACGGCGTCGTGCACGGACATCCCCTCGTGGCACACCCGGTGCACGGCATCGGTGAGCGGCATCTCGACACCGTGCGCGGCGGCGAGTGCCCGCACCGACGTGCAGGACTTGACGCCCTCGGCGACCTGCCCGTTGGTGGCGGCCTGCGCGCTCTCGAGGGATCCGCCGCGGCCGAGTCGTTCCCCGAAGGAGCGGTTGCGGGACAGCGGTGACGTGCACGTCGCGACCAGATCGCCGACCCCGGCGAGGCCTGCGAGGGTCGCCGCGTTGGCACCGAGGGCGACCCCGAGCCGGATGATCTCGGCGAGGCCCCGGGTGATCAGGCTCGCGACGGTGTTCTCACCCAGTCCGATGCCCGACGCCATCCCGCACGCCAGCGCGATCACGTTCTTGCACGCGCCGCCGATCTCGCAGCCGACCACGTCGGTGTTGGTGTACGGACGGAAATATCCTGTGGCACACGACTTCTGGACGGCCATGGCGCGCGCCTCGTCGGTGCACGCCACGACGGTGGCGGCGGGCTGACCGAGGGCGATCTCGCGGGCCAGGTTCGGCCCCGACAGCACCGCGACCCGTGCCGGATCGACCGCGGCGACCTGGGAGATCACCTCACTCATCCGCAGCAGGGTGCCGCTCTCGATGCCCTTGGCCAGGCTCAGCAGCGTCGCGTCCGGGCCGATCGCACCCGACCAGCGTTCGAGATTGCCGCGCAACGACTGTGACGGCACCGCGAGCACCACCAGATCCGCCCCGCCCAGCGCCTCCTCGTGGTCGGCCGTCGCGGTCACCGTGGCGGGCAGCGTGATGCCGGGCAGATAGTCGGGGTTCTCGTGCCGCGCGACGACGGCGTCGGCGATCTCGGCGCGCCGCGCCCACAACGTCACGTCGGTGCCCGCGTCCGCGAGGACCTTCGCGAATGCGGTCCCCCACGAACCAGCCCCCAGCACTGCAGCCTTGCTCACGCCGCCCCTCCGATCCGCTCATGCCGTTCCGCTCCCGGCCGCGCACCGCACCGACCGCTCGCCGAACACGATATCCCGCCGTCGCACCCCGTCGCCGGTCGTGCGGCCCCGACGCGGCGGCTGGCACTATTGCGCGCATGGACGCGGAGCACCGAGCCGGACGGGCGGTACACACGCATGTCCTCGTCGCGGTCAAGGAACTGTGCCTGGCCAAGTCGCGCCTGGCCGAACATCTCGCCCCCGGCGACCGGACCGCGCTGGTGGCGGCGATGCTGCACGACACGCTCACCACGCTCACCGGGGCCGGGTTCGGTGCCGACCCCGGATCGGGGGTGACGGTCGTGAGTCCCGACCCGGCGGTGGCCGCGATCGCCGCCGCACACGGTGTCCGCTATCTGCCGGATCCGTGTCCCGCGGACACCGGGGAGTCCGGTCTCAACACGGCTCTCGCTGCCGCCGCACACGACGTCCTCGTGTGGTCCCCCGCCGCGGATCTGGTGGCGCTGCAGGCCGATCTGCCGGCGCTGTGCGGCCGCGAACTGCTGGATGCGCTCACCTCGGCCCGCCGGGTCGGGCGGGCAATCGTGGTGGACCACACCGGTACCGGCACCGCGGCTCTGTTCGCGTGCGGCCCCGGTCGCCGGCTCGCCCCGCGGTTCGGCACGGGTTCCGCGGCCCGGCACGTCGCCTCCGGTGCGCTCGCCCTGGACGGGGACTGGCCGGGCCTGCGGCAGGACGTGGACACGGTCGCCGATCTGGCCGCGGTCGCTCGCCTCGGTGCGGGTCCCTGCACGCGCGTCGTCCTCGACGGCCTCGCGTGTACGCCGGGTGTCGGGTACTCGCCGCAGCCGTGAACGGCGCGTGATCGATTGTCTCGCCTGGGATTCTCGAGGGATGATCGACACGTGACCAACGGGAGAGCAGTCGAACCACGCACAGACGCCGGGCCGACAGCGGACGACGGTTCCGATGCCGATCGCAGGACCGTGACGGGAGGTCCGCAGTCGCCGCGGATCCCGGCCGCGCCACCGGCCGCGACACCGACCGGCAGCCCCGACGGCGGACTGCCGCCCGATCGTTACCTCAATCGGGAGCTGAGCTGGCTCGACTTCAACTCGCGTGTCCTGACACTCGCGGAGGATGCCTCGCTGCCGCTTCTCGAGCGCGCGAAGTTCCTGGCGATCTTCGCGTCGAACCTCGACGAGTTCTACATGGTGCGCGTCGCCGGACTCAAGCGCCGCGACGAAACCGGGCTGTCCGTCCGCTCGGCCGACGGCCTGTCACCGCGAGAACAGTTGGCGTTGATCGGTGCTCGGACACAGGAGATCGCGGACCGGCATGCGCGGGTGTTCCTCGACGCGGTCCTTCCGGCACTCTCCGGTGAGGGCATTTCGATCATCGGCTGGTCCGATCTCGACACCGCCGAACGCAGCCGACTCTCCGCGCACTTCCACGAGCAGGTGTTCCCGGTCCTGACCCCGCTCGCCGTCGATCCGGCGCACCCGTTCCCCTACATCAGCGGCCTGAGCCTGAACCTGGCGGTGACGGTCAAGGACGCGACCACCGGCGGCGAGCACTTCGCGCGGGTGAAGGTGCCGGACAACGTCGACCGGTTCACGCGGGTCACCCGCACCGCCGGCGCCCCCGGTGCCGTGCCCGCGTTCCTGCCCACCGAGGATCTGATCGCCGCGCACCTCGATGTCCTCTTCCCCGGCATGCAGGTCGTCGAACACCATGCCTTCCGGGTCACCCGCAACGCGGACTTCGAGGTCGAGGAGGACCGGGACGAGGACCTCCTGCAGGCCCTCGAACGCGAACTGGCCCGGCGCCGGTTCGGTTCCCCCGTCCGGCTCGAGGTGGCCGACGACATGACCGAGCACATGCTCGAACTGCTGCTGCGGGAACTCGACGTCGACCCCGGTGACGTCATCCAGGTGCCCGGCCTGCTCGACCTGTCGTGCCTGTGGCAGGTGTACGGTGTGGACCGGCCGAACCTCAAGGACGCCCCGTTCGTTCCCGCGACGCATCCCGCGTTCGGGGAACGGGAGACCCCCAAGAGCGTGTTCTCCACACTGCGCGACGGCGACGTACTGGTGCAGCATCCGTACGACTCGTTCTCGACGAGCGTGCAACGGTTCATCGAGCAGGCCGCCGCCGACCCCCAGGTCCTCGCGATCAAACAGACGCTCTACCGGACGTCGGGCGACTCACCGATCGTCAACGCGCTCGTCGACGCCGCCGAGGCGGGCAAGCAGGTCGTGGCCCTCGTCGAGATCAAGGCCCGCTTCGACGAGCAGGCGAACATCAAGTGGGCGCGCAAGCTCGAGCAGGCCGGCGTCCACGTCGTGTACGGACTCGTCGGACTCAAGACGCATTGCAAGACATGCCTGGTCGTCCGCCGGGAAGGGTCGACGATCCGCCGCTACTGCCACATCGGTACCGGCAACTACAACCCGAAGACCGCACGACTGTACGAGGACGTCGGCCTGCTGACCGCGGCACCGGAGATCGGGGCCGACCTCACGGACCTGTTCAATTCGCTGACCGGCTATTCACGAAAGTCGCAGTACCGCAATCTCCTCGTCGCCCCCTACGGGGTCCGTGGCGGCATCATCGACCGGATCGAGGCCGAGATCGCGCACCGGAAGTCGGGCCGGGAGGCGGGAATCCGACTGAAGGCGAACGCGCTCGTCGACGAACAGGTGATCGACGCCCTCTACCGGGCGTCCCGGGCCGGTGTCCCGGTGCGGATCGTGGTGCGCGGCATCTGCGCACTCAAGCCGGGGGTCCCGGGGCTGAGCGAGAACATCGAGGTCCGCTCGATTCTCGGCCGATTCCTCGAACATTCCCGCATCATGCACTTCCGGGGCACGAACGAGTTCTGGATCGGCAGCGCGGACATGATGCACCGCAACCTCGATCGGCGCGTCGAGGTGATGGCACAGGTCAAGGATCCGCGGCTGACCCGTCAGCTCGACGAGATGTTCGAATCCGCGCTCGATCCGACGACGCGATGCTGGGTGCTGCAGGCCGACAGCAGTTGGCAGGCCTCCCCTGCCCGCGGCGAGAAGGTGCGCGAGCATCAGGAAGAGATGATGCGCCGCCGCCGGGTCAACGGATGACCGCATCGTGGACCGGTACCGGCCGTGGTCGACGGAAGGAACGATTCCTTTGAGTCCCCAGCATCCTCACCCCGACAATCCGACGATCGGTAAACCCGTGAAGGCGAATATCTTCGCAGCAGGGGCCGTGTTGTGGCGGAAGTCTCCATCGAATCCGGACGAGATCGAGATCGCTCTCATCCACCGTCCCCGGTACGACGACTGGTCGTTTCCCAAGGGGAAACTCGACCCCGGTGAAACCTCGATCATTGCGGCGGTGCGGGAGATTCGCGAGGAAACCGGGCTCGACGCGCAATTGGGAAGATATCTGTCGGGTGTGACCTATCCGATACCCGGGCATCGTAAATTGAAAAGGGTCGAATACTGGGCGGCCGAGGCGGTCTCGGGGGAATTCGTCCCCAACGACGAGGTCGACGAGTTGCGCTGGCTGGCCCCGGACGCGGTACCCGAGCAACTCTCGTATCCGATGGACCGGACCATCCTGCGGCGGTTCGCGCAACTACCCGCGGACACGACGACGGTGCTGCTCGTCCGGCATGCGAAGGCCGGCAGCCGCAAGACGTACAGCGGCGACGACACCCTCCGCCCCCTCGAGACCAAGGGTCAGCTCCAGGCGGAAGCCCTTGTCCCCCAGCTACACGCGTTCGGGGCGAGTGACATCACGTCCGCCGACCGCACCCGTTGCGTCGAGACCGTCGACCCCCTCGCCGCGACGATCGGGGTCCCGGTACGGATCGAACCGCTGCTGTCGGAAGAGGGGTATGCCGCCGACCCGGCCGCGGCCCACGCGCGTGTCCTCGAGATCGCCGCGCTCGGCGGCGTGCAGGTGATCTCCAGTCAGGGCGGCGTCATCCCCGATCTCCTGCAGTGGTGGGCCGATCGCGACGGTGTCGCCCTGCCGCCGGCCCGGAACCGCAAGGCCAGCGTGTGGGTCCTGTCGCTGTCGGATGGCCGACTCGTCGCGGCCGATCACCTCGACAGCCCGCTGCCCGTCGTGCGCACCGCGCACTAGAACATTCGCTCTCCGAACACGACTCGGCGGCCACGGGAGAACCCGTGGCCGCCGAGTCGGTTACGGAGTATTCCGTTCGACGCGAACGCCGCAGCGCCTGTTCACACAGGAATCACTTGCGGGCGGTGCGCTTCGCTGGAGCCTTCTTCGCTGCGGTCTTCTTGGCCGCGGTCTTGGCCGGAGCCTTGACCGCCGCCTTCTTGGCGACCGTCTTCTTGGCGACGGTCTTGGCCGGAGCCTTGACCGCAGTCTTCTTCGCGACCGTCTTCTTGGCGACCGTCTTGGCCGGAGCCTTGACCGCGGTCTTCTTGGCGACCGTCTTGGCCGGAGCCTTGACCGCAGTCTTCTTCGCGACCGTCTTCTTGGCGACCGTCTTGGCCGGAGCCTTGACCGCGGTCTTCTTGGCGACCGTCTTGGCCGGAGCCTTGACCGCGGTCTTCTTGGCGACCGTCTTGGCCGGAGCCTTGACCGCGGTCTTCTTGGCGACCGTCTTCTTGGCTGCGGTCTTCTTGGCTGCGGTCTTCTTGGCGGCAGCCTTCTTCACGGGCTCGGCGGCACCGCGCTTGACGGCCGGGCCGCTGGACGGAAGCTTCTGTCCACCCGCGATGAGCGACTTGAACTGAGCACCCGGGCGGAACGCCGGCACCGACGTCGGCTTGACCTTGACGGTCTCGCCCGTCCGCGGGTTACGTGCGACACGAGCAGCGCGGCGACGCTGCTCGAAGACGCCGAACCCGGTGATGGTGACGCTCTCACCCGCATGGACCGCACGCACGATGGTGTCGACGACGTGCTCGACAGCATCGCTGGCAGTGCGCCTGTCCGTGCCCAATTTCTCGGTCAGAACATCGATGAGCTCTGCCTTGTTCATGGAAATTCCTCCGAAAACTTGTGGCCCACCGTCGGACCGACTACGAACTACGGTAAACCCGAAATCGGCAAGAGTCTATGTGCCACGGTGATTCTCACCAAACGCGGCCCCCCGATCCGAGAGGGATCGAGGGGCCGCGTCAGCTGTCCGATTGCGTCAATTGTCGTCCGCGACTCGGGCGGGCAGAGTCGCAGGTTTCCATGACGGCCTTGACTTTTCGAACTCCGAAATCGCGTCTACCTGGCGCAACGTCAGGCCGATGTCGTCGAGCCCTTCGAGCAGCCGCCACCTCGTGTAGTCGTCAATAGTGAAGCGCACCACCATGGTTCCGGCGGTCACCGTCTTGTCCTCGAGATTGACCACCAGTTCGAGTCCCGGCTGCTCGTCGAGCAGCTTCCACAGCGTCTCGACGTCGGACTGCTCGACCTGCGCGGCGAGCAGTCCGGCCTTGCCGGCGTTGCCGCGGAAGATGTCCGCGAAGCGCGACGCGATGACGACGCGGAAACCGTAGTCCGACAGCGCCCACACTGCGTGCTCGCGCGACGAACCCGTACCGAAATCCGGGCCCGCCACCAGAACCGAACCCCGGTCGTACGGGGCGACGTTGAGGATGAACTCCGGATCGGAGCGCCATCCGGCGAAGAGTCCGTCCTCGAAACCGCTGCGGGTCACACGCTTCAGGTAGACCGCCGGAATGATCTGATCCGTGTCCACGTTGGAGCGGCGCAGCGGAACACCGATTCCCTTGTGAGTGGTAAAGGCTTCCATCGTTGTTCTCCTAGTTCCCTTGCGCCCTATGCCAGATCTGCCGGTGCAGCCAGCGTGCCGCGGATAGCGGTCGCCGCCGCGACGGCCGGGGAGACGAGGTGGGTGCGTCCACCCTTTCCTTGGCGGCCTTCGAAATTGCGGTTGGACGTCGATGCCGACCGCTCACCGGGTGCGAGCTGGTCGGGGTTCATGCCGAGGCACATCGAGCAACCCGCCTGACGCCATTCGGCCCCCGCGGTGGTGAAGATCTCACCGAGACCCTCCTCCTCCGCCTGTGCCCGCACCCGCATCGAACCCGGCACGATCAGCATCCGTACACCGTCGGCGACGCGTCGGCCCTTCAGGACGTCGGCCACCGCGCGCAGATCCTCGATCCGGCCGTTCGTGCAGGAACCGACGAACACGGTGTCGACGGCGATCTCCCGCAGAGGGGTGCCCGCCTCCAATCCCATGTACGCCAATGCCTTCTCCGCCGCGAACCGTTCGCTCTCGTCCACGATGTCGGCCGGGTTCGGCACCGCGGCCCCCAGCGGCGCGCCCTGCCCCGGGTTGGTGCCCCACGTCACGAACGGCGTCAGCGACGCACCGTCGATACGGACCTCGGCGTCGAACACCGCATCGTCGTCCGTCTTCAACTGCTCCCACGCGGCGACCGCGGCATCCCAGTCGGCACCCTGCGGCGCGTGCGGGCGACCCTGGACGAACTCGTAGGTGATCTCGTCCGGCGCGATCATGCCGGCGCGGGCACCCGCCTCGATCGACATGTTGCAGATCGTCATCCGCGATTCCATCGACAGCTTCCGGATGGCCTCACCGCGGTACTCGATGACGTAACCCTGCCCGCCGCCGGTGCCGATCTTCGCGATGACCGCGAGGATGAGGTCCTTGCTCGTGACGTCGGGCGCCAGTTCGCCGTCGACGGTGACGGCCATCGTCCTGAACGGCCGCAGCGACAGCGTCTGCGTCGCCATCACGTGCTCGACCTCGCTGGTGCCGATTCCCATTGCGAGGGCACCGAAAGCACCGTGGGTGGACGTGTGGCTGTCACCGCAGACGACGGTCATGCCCGGCTGGGTGAGACCCAACTGCGGGCCGACGACGTGGACGATGCCCTGATCCAGGTCGCCCATCGGGTGCAGGCGCACCCCGAACTCCTCGCAGTTGCGTCGCAGGGTGTCGACCTGCATGCGCGAGACGAGGTCCGCGATCGGCCGGTCGATGTCGACGGTGGGGACGTTGTGGTCCTCGGTGGCGATCGTCAGGTCGGGGCGGCGCAGCGTCCGGCCGGCGAGCCGCAGCCCGTCGAACGCCTGCGGGCTGGTGACCTCGTGGACGAGGTGCAGATCGATGTAGATCAGGTCGGGCTGACGCGCCGAGCCCTCTCCCTCGCCGCGCACGACCACGTGCTCGTCCCACACCTTCTCGGCCAGTGTGCGTCCTCTGTGAGCCATCTTCTCCACCTCTGCAATCTCGATGCCGCGCCGCGGGAATCCAGGGCTGACCCGTGTCGCGTGATGTGCCGGCCCCTCCGCGACGCCCATCGGCTATGATCCCAATATGCGAGAACGGAGTATCGACCTATGAGACAGCATAGCGGCATCGGGGTACTCGACAAAGCAATGGGCGTGCTGCACGCCGTGGCCGAACAGCCCTGCAGCCTCACCGAACTGTGCACCCGGACCGGCCTGCCCCGAGCCACCGCGCACCGGCTCGCGGTCGGCCTCGAGGTCCACCGCCTCCTCGCCCGCGACACCGACGGACTGTGGCGCCCCGGACCCGGCCTCGCCGAACTCGCCGCGAAGGCCACCGACACCCTCGTCGACGCGGCAGCACTCGTCCTCCCCCGCCTGCGCGACATCACCGGCGAGAGCGTCCAGCTGTACCGCCGCGAGGGCATCCAGCGGGTGTGCGTCGCCTCGGTGGAACCGCCGGCGGGCCTGCGCGACACCGTCCCGGTGGGCGCCCGCCTGCCCATGACGGCCGGCTCGGGTGCGAAGGTCCTCCTCGCGTGGGCCGACCCGCAGTTGCAGCGCAGCATTCTCCCCGAGGCCGCGTACGGCGACCGCGTGCTGGCCGAGGTCCGCCGGCGCGGATGGGCGCAGAGCGCCGCCGAACGCGAGGCCGGGGTGGCGAGCGTCGCCGCACCGGTCCGTGATGCGGCCGGGACCGTCGTCGCCGCGATCTCGGTGTCGGGGCCGATCGACCGGATGGGGCGACGGCCGGGCGCCCGCTGGGCCGCCGATCTCCTCGCCGCGGCGGAAGCCCTCCACAAGCGACTCTGACGGCACTCCCCGAGCGTCCGCAATGCATATTGCGGACCCCACTCGGCGATCGGAAACGTGATTCGTGGCACAGTCGTGCACGAGAACGAATTCCAGCCGAGTGGAGGTAGTGCCGTGGGGACGAATCAGCGTGGTCAGATCACGATGACCGACGCCGAGATCACCGAGTTCGTCGAACGCAGCCGGGTGTCGACGATGGCGACGGTGGGGGCGAACGGCACGCCGCACCTGGTTGCCATGTGGTATGCGGTGATCGACGGGGAACTGTGGTTCGAGACGAAGGCCAAGTCGCAGAAGGCGGTCAACCTGCGCCGCGACGACCGGATCACCATGATGATCGAGGACGGCGACACCTACGACACCCTGCGCGGCGTGTCGATCGAGGGCCGCGCCGAAATCATCGACGACCCCGAGGCCCTGTTCAAGGTCGGGATCAGCATCTGGGAGCGCTACACCGGGCCGTACTCCGAGGACGTGAAGCCGGCCGTCGAGATGATGCTGCACAAGCGGGTCGCCGTGCGGATCGTCCCCGACCGTGTCCGGTCGTGGGATCACCGCAAGCTCGGGCTGCCCGCGATGCCGGTCGGCGGCTCCACCGCCGCGTTCCTGCACTCGTAATTCACGCGACGTGCTCCCCCGCTCGGCGGTACATTTCCCACGTACCGACGAGCGGAGGAGGACGACGTGACCGACCCCGGAACCGACGACATCAAGCGCAAGTTCCGCGAGGTGCTGGACCGCAAGAATCACCAGCACTCGAATCCGACCACGCACCTGGACGGGCAGTCGAAGGTGCACGACGCCCACGGCAGCGCCGACCACAAGCGGGAGTTCCGCCGCAAGAGCGGATAGGGGCACACGACAGAAAAACACCCTCCGGCCAGATGACCGGAGGGTGTTTCGTTGTAGCCCCGACGGGATTCGAACCCGCGCTACCGCCTTGAGAGGGCGGCGTCCTAGGCCGCTAGACGACGGGGCCAAGACACTGTGTTCGATACGACGTTGGTAGCCCCGACGGGATTCGAACCCGCGCTACCGCCTTGAGAGGGCGGCGTCCTAGGCCGCTAGACGACGGGGCCGAGAACGTGCATCGAAACACGCTATGACTGCTCGACCCGTTCGGGCCTCGACAGTGTCTGTACTCCAGAACCGTGCGAACACGAGACTGCAGAAGCTGGGGTACCAGGACTCGAACCTAGAATGGCTGAACCAGAATCAGCTGTGTTGCCAATTACACCATACCCCAATGGTCTGTTTCGGGGGCCTGCCCTGCGGGCGTTGCGGCCTCCGTTCCGAACCGAGAGAAACATTAGCATCAACCCCGCATCGAACTACAAATCGGCAGGTCAGAGGCGGTAAATCAGGCGTAGGACGGCATCGGCCCGCCCCCGGAAACGGGGGCGGGCCGATGCCGCACAGCGGATCGGGGCGATCAGGCGATCTGTGCCCGCGCCGACCGCAGACGGGCCAGCGTCGTGTCCCGGCCCAGCAGTTCCATCGACTCGTACAGCGGCGGGCTGATGTGCGACCCGGTCAGCGCCACCCGCACCGGCGCGAACGCCTTGCGCGGCTTGAGCTCGAGCTTCTCGATCAGCGCGTCCTTGAGCGCCTCCTCGAGGTCCGCCGTCGCCCACTCCGGCAGCGCGTCGAGGGCCGAGATCGTCGCGTCGAGCACCGGCGCCGCGTCACCACCGAGATTCTTGGCGGCCGCGGCGGGATCGATCGCGAAATCGGCCTCGGCGACGAACAGGAACTTCAGCAGATCCCACGCGTCCGACAGCACGACGATGCGGGTCTGCACCAGTTCGGCGGCGACGTCGAACTGCTCCGGGGTCAATGCGTCGACCGGGTGCCCGTGCGTGGTCAGGTACGCGCGCAGGCGCGCCGAGAAGTCCGCCGGCTCGAGCAGGCGGATGTGCTCGGCGTTGATGGCGTCGGCCTTCTTCTGATCGAATCGTGCCGGATTCGAGTTCACCGTGGTGACGTCGAACGCGGCGACCATCTCGTCGAGCGAGAAGACGTCCCGGTCGTCGGCGATGCTCCAGCCCAGCAGCGCCAGGTAGTTGAGCAGGCCCTCGGGAATGAAGCCGCGATCGCGGTGGATGAACAGGTTCGACTCGGGGTCGCGCTTGGACAGCTTCTTGTTGCCCTGCCCCATCACGAACGGCAGGTGACCGAACTCGGGGGTGAACTCGGCGACACCGATGCGCTGCAGCGCCTCGTACAGGGCCAGCTGCCGCGGCGTCGACGACAGCAGGTCCTCCCCGCGCAGCACGTGGGTGATCCTCATCATCGCGTCGTCGACCGGGTTGACCAACGTGTACAGCGGGATGCCGTTGCCGCGGGTGAGCGCGTAGTCCGGCACGGTGCCGGCCTTGAACGTCGTCTCACCGCGCACCAGGTCCGTCCACGCCAGATCGTGGTCGGGCATCCGCAGCCGCACGACGGGCTTGCGGCCCTCGTCCAGGTACGCCTGGATCTGCTCGGGGGTCAGGTCCCGATCGAAGTTGTCGTAGCCGAGCTTGGGGTCGCGTCCGGCCGCCTTGTGCCGGGCCTCGACCTCCTCCGGCGTCGAGAACGACTCGTACGCCTCCCCCGCCTCGAGTAGACGCCGCACGACGTCGAGGTGGAGATCCCGGCGCTGCGACTGCCGGTACGGCTCGTACGGGCCGCCGACCTCCGGGCCCTCGTCCCAGTTCAGGCCCAGCCAGCGCAGCGCGTCCAGGATCGCCTGGTACGACTCCTCCGAGTCACGGGCGGCGTCGGTGTCCTCGATCCGGAACACGAGCGTGCCGCCGTGGTGACGGGCGAACGCCCAGTTGAACAGGGCGGTCCGGACGAGCCCGACGTGCGGGGTCCCGGTGGGTGACGGACAGAAACGGACGCGTACTTCGCTGGTGGTCATGGCTCACTTCGGAGTAACGCTGCCGGAACGCACCAAGACACTCCCGGGCAGCGGTCGGGTACGGGAACGAACCCTTACAGGCTAGTCCCGTACCCGCGCGCAGCGATACCGGATCAGCGCTTGGCGGCAACCGGATTGGTGAGCGTCCCGATGCCCTCGACCGTGACGCTGACGGTCTGCCCGTCCACGATCGGACCCACACCCTCGGGGGTGCCGGTGAGGATGACGTCGCCCGGCAGCAGCGTCATGACCGTCGACACCCACTCGATGATCTTCGGGATGTCGTGCAGCAGAAGCGAAGTGCGGCTGCGCTGCTTGACCTCGCCGTCGACATCGGTCGTCACCTCGAGGTCGGAGGCGTCCAGCTTCGTCTCGATCCACGGGCCGAGCGGGCAGAACGTGTCGTAGCCCTTGCCGCGGGTCCACTGCCCGTCGTGCCGCTGCTGATCGCGTGCCGTGACGTCGTTCGCGACGGTGTACCCGAGGATCACCTCGTGGGCCTTCGCGGCCGGCACGTCCTTGCACGGGCGGCCGATGACGACGGCCAGTTCACCCTCGTAGTGCACCTCGTTCGACGACGGCGGCAGCACGATCGGGGCTCCGGGACCGGCGATCGACGTGTTGGGCTTGAGGAAGATGACCGGATCCTCCGGAGCCTCCCCGCCCATCTCCGCGGCGTGCGCCGCGTAGTTCTTGCCGACGCAGATCACCTTGCTCGCGAGGATCGGGGCGAGCAGTCGGACGTCGGCGAGCGGCCAGCTGCGGCCGGTGAAAGTCGGTGTACCGAAGGGATGTTCGGCGATCTCCTTCGCGATCCGCGCATCCCCCTCTCCTTCGATCGACACGAAGGCAACTCCGTCGGGACTGGCGATTCGACCTAGGCGCATGCGCCGAGTCTATCGAGTGTGCGAGCCCCACCCGTCCATACCCGGCGCGCGATCGGCCACGAAGGGTCTACACTCCGAAACATATTCACTATGTAGGACGATTGTTTCATATTATGAGATAGAGGTGGGCGGAATGACATCCACGGACACGACGGCCGGCGCCGCACGCCGGTGGACGATGCTGGGCCTGGGTGTCCTCGCCCAGGCCGCGGGGGCGACGTTCGCGAACACGCCGGCGTTCCTGCTACCCGTGCTCGGATCCGACCACGGACTGGAACTGTCACGGGCCGGGCTGATCGTGGCCGCACCGACGGTCGGGTTCCTCGTCAGCCTCATGGCGTGGGGCGCGGTCGTCGACCGCATCGGTGAACGCCGGGTGCTCGTGCTCGGGATGACACTGACGGCGGCCGCGACCGTCGGCGCCGCCGTCGCGGACTCCCTCGTCGTGACCGGACTGTTCCTACTGGCCGGCGGCACGACCGCCTCCAGCGCCAACGCCGCCAGCGGACGGGTCGTCGTCGGATGGTTCCCGCCGCACCGCCGCGGACTCGCGATGGGGATCCGGCAGATGGCGCTGCCACTCGGTGTCGCGTTCTCCGCCCTGACCGTGCCGCGTATCGCCGAAACCCACGGTGTCGGTTGGGCTTTGACCCTCCCCGCCACCGTGACGGTCGTGGCCGCGGTCGCATGCCTGTTCGTGCTCGATCCACCCCGCCCGGACCGGACGGCGGCCGCACAGTCCGGACTGCTGGACAACCCGTACCGGTCGTCGAGTGTCCTGTGGCGCATCCACGGCGTCTCGGTGCTGCTCGTGGTGCCGCAGTATCTGGTGTGGACGTTCGCGCTGGTATGGCTGATGTCGGACCGACACTGGTCCGCGGCGTCGGCGGGACTGCTCGTCACCGTCACCCAGTTGCTCGGTGCGGCAGGACGTATCGCGGCCGGCGCGCTGTCCGACCGGGTGGGCAGTCGGATGCGTCCGCTGCGCTGGGTCGCGATCGCGGCGGCCCTGTCGATGGGGGCACTGGCGTGGACGGACGCGCTCGACTCACCGGCGTCTGTGGTGCTGCTGGTGCTGGCGTCGGTGATCACGGTGGCGGACAACGGATTGGCGTTCACCGCGGTCGCCGAGATCGCCGGACCGTACTGGAGCGGACGCGCGCTCGGCGCGCAGAACACGAGCCAGTATCTGGCGGCGTCGCTGGTGCCGCCGGTGTTCGGCGGCCTGATCGCCGCCGTGAGCTTCCCGGTCGCGTTCGCGGTCACCGCACTGTTCCCGCTCGTGGCGGTGCCCCTGGTGCCCGAGGATCACCCCGAACGCCACTGACCCGCCGCCGGTACGGCCGTGGCCGCCACCCGGATCCGGGTGGCGGCCACGTCGTTCGAGAGTGTGAGGCTGCTAGACGGCAGCCGCGATCCGGTCGCCGACCTCGGCGGTGACGATCGGGGCGTCACCGCGCGACGCCAGATCGGCCTCGACGGCCGCTTCGATACGCGCGGCGTCGTCGCCGCGGCCCAGGTGCCGCAGCAGCATCGCGGCCGACAGGATCGCCGCGGTCGGATCCGCGATGCCCTGACCCGCGATGTCGGGGGCCGACCCGTGGACCGGCTCGAACATCGACGGGTTGGTGCCCGATGCGTCGATGTTGGCCGACGCCGCCAGGCCGATACCGCCGGTGACCGCACCCGCGAGGTCGGTGATGATGTCGCCGAACAGGTTGTCGGTGACGATCACGTCGAAACGGGCCGGGTCGGTGACCATGTAGATGGTGGCCGCGTCGATGTGGCAGTATGCGGTCTCGACGTCCGGGTACTCGGCGCCGACGGTCTCCATCGCGCGGGTCCAGATGCGTCCGGCGTTGGACAGGACGTTGGTCTTGTGGATCAGCGTCAGATGCTTGCGGCGGGTCTGTGCCAGCTCGTAGGCGGCGCGGACGACACGCTCGGCGCCGAACCACGTGTTGACCGACACCTCGGTCGCGACCTCGTGCGGGGTGCCGACACGGATCGAGCCGCCGTTGCCGGTGTACGGGCCCTCGGTGCCCTCGCGGACCACGACGAAGTCGATGTCCGGGTTCGCGGCCAGCGGCGAGCTCGACTCCGGGTACGTGCGGGCCGGGCGCAGGTTCACGTGGTGGTCGAGCAGGAAGCGCATGTTCAGCAGCAGACCACGCTCGAGGATGCCCGGCGCCACGTAGCGCGGGTCGCCGATCGCGCCGAGGAGGATCGCGTCGTGCTGACGGATCTGCGCGAGTTCGGCGTCGGGCAGCAGGTCGCCGGTCTCGTTGTACCGCTTGGCACCGAGGTCGAATTCGGTGGTCTCGACGTCGGGAACCAGCTTCCGCAGGACCTTCAGCGCTTCCGCGGTGACCTCGACACCGATGCCGTCACCGGGAATGACCGCAAGCTTCATGAACACACTCTCTTCCTCGTGGACCGGCCGCGAACACGGAACCGGTGAATTCGACTGTGGCCGCGACTGTTTCGCAACAGTCGCGGCCACCACCGTCAGAAAAAGACGATCAGGACAGGTCGACCTGCGCGACGCGCGCATCGAGCTGCGAGGTGATCTGCGCGACCTCGGCGTCACCGACGACGCGGGAGACCCGCAGGATCACGGTCGCGCCCTCACCCTCGGCGTCCTGGCTCAGCGCCGCGGCCTGGATGTCGATGCCGGCGGTGCCGAGCACGGTGCCCAGCACACCCAGGACGCCCGGACGATCCGCGTAGTGGACCACGATGTTGTGGCCCTCGGCACGCAGGTCGAAGCTGCGGCCGTTGACGGCGACGATCTTCTCGACCTGCTGCAGGCCGGTCAGCGCACCGGCGACGGTGGTGACGGTGCCGTCGGCGGCGACCGCACGCACCTCGACGGCACTGCGATGCGTCTGCGCCTCGCTGTGCTTCTCGACCTCGACGCTCACACCGCGCTGCTCGGCGAGCTGCGGGGCGTTGACGAACGTGACGGCCTCGTCGCTGCTCGCGGAGAACAGGCCGCGCAGGGCGGCCAGACCCAGGATGTCGACGTTCTCGGCGGACAGCTCACCGCTCGCGATCACCTGGACGTTCTGGACGGCCTCGGTCGACAGGGTGCCGGCGAGCAGACCCAGCTTGCGGACCAGCTCGAGCCACGGCGCGACCTCTTCGCCGACCGGGCCACCGGAGACGTTGACGGCGTCCGGCACGAACTCGCCGGCCAGCGCCAGCAGGACGGACTTGGCGACATCGGTGCCGGCGCGGTCCTGAGCCTCGGAGGTGGAGGCACCCAGGTGCGGGGTGACGACGACGTTGTCGAGGTCGAACAGCTTGGAATCGGTGCACGGCTCGGTGTCGAACACGTCGAGACCGGCAGCGCGGACCTTCCCGCCCACGAGCGCGTCGTACAGCGCGTCCTCGTCGATGAGGCCGCCGCGGGCCGCGTTGACGATGATGACGCCGTCCTTGGCCGTGGCCAGACGCTCGGCGTTGATCAGGCCGGCGGTCTCCTTGGTCTTGGGCAGGTGCACCGAGATGAAGTCGGCGCGTGCGACCAGCTCGTCGATGCCGACCAGCTCGATGCCCAGCTGCGCGGCGCGGGCCGCGGGCAGGTAGGGGTCGTACGCGATGATCGTGGTCTCGAACGCGGCCAGACGCTGTGCGAACAGCTGACCGATGCGGCCCAGACCGACGACGCCGACGGTCTTGCCTAGGATCTCGGTGCCGTTGAAGCTCGAACGCTTCCACGTCTTCTCCCGCAGCGTGCGGTCCGCGGCCGGGATCTGGCGGGCGGTCGACAGCAGCAGCGACACGGCGTGCTCGGCGGCCGAGTGGATGTTCGACGTCGGTGCGTTGACGACCATGACACCCCGCTCGGTGGCGGCCGGGATGTCGACGTTGTCGAGGCCGACACCGGCGCGGCCGACGATCTTCAGCTTGGTCGCGGCGGCGAGCACCTCGGCGTCGACCGTGGTGGCCGAGCGGACCAGCAGGGCGTCGGCCTCCGGGACGGCCGCGAGCAGCGCGGGGCGGTCCGGGCCGTCGACCCAGCGCACCTCGACACCGTCTCCGAGCGCATCGACGGTCGATTGTGCGAGCTTGTCGGCGATCAGGACGACGGGACGGCCATTCTGGCTCACGAGCGAACTCCCTGTGTTGAGGTGGCGGCTTGGATCTTGCAGTGTCAGCTTAGTGGGCGGGGCTCGCCGATTCCGCAGGGCGGGTGGGCTTTACCAGATAGTGGACACTCTTCGCGTCGAAATCGGAGATTCGCACCACACCCGAATGCACTTCGGCCCGGGCGGTACTCGCGTACCGCCCGGGCCGAAGAGATCAGGCCGTCAGATCCGGGTCAGGATCAGGCCGTCTCGGTGATCGGACGATCGACCCAGCTCATCAGGTCGCGCAGCTTCTTGCCGGTGACCTCGATCGGGTGCTCGGCGTTGGCCTTGCGCAAGCCCTCGAGCTCGGTGTTGCCGTTCTCGACGTTGGCGACGAGGCGGCGGGTGAACTCGCCGGACTGGATGTCGGCCAGGATCGCCTTCATGCGCTCCTTGGTGCCGGCGTCGATGACGCGGGGACCGGACAGGTAGCCACCGAACTCCGCGGTGTCGGACACCGAGTAGTTCATGCGGGCGATGCCGCCCTCGTACATGAGGTCGACGATGAGCTTGAGCTCGTGCAGCACCTCGAAGTACGCCATCTCGGGCGCGTAGCCGGCCTCGACCATGACCTCGAAACCGGTCTTGACCAGTTCCTCGGTGCCGCCGCACAGCACGGCCTGCTCGCCGAAGAGATCCGTCTCGGTCTCTTCCTTGAACGTGGTCTTGATGACGCCGGCGCGGGTGCCGCCGATGCCCTTGGCGTAGGACAGCGCCAGGGCCTGGCCCTCGCCCTTCGGGTCCTGGTGGACGGCGATCAGGGCCGGAACGCCCTTGCCGTCGACGAACTGGCGGCGGACCAGGTGGCCCGGGCCCTTCGGCGCGACCATGCCGACGGTGACGTTCGCCGGCGGCGTGATCAGGTCGAAGTGGATGTTGAGGCCGTGGCCGAAGAACAGCGCGTCGCCGTCCTTCAGGTTCGCCTCGATGTCGTTCTTGAAGATCGACGCCTGAGCGGTGTCGGGGGCCAGGACCATGATGACGTCGGCCCATGCGGCGACCTCGGCCGGCGTGCCGACCGTCAGGCCCTGCTCCTCGGCCTTGGCCCGCGACTTCGAACCCTCCTGGAGACCGATGCGCACATCGACACCGGAATCGCGCAGGCTCAGCGAGTGCGCGTGGCCCTGGCTGCCGTAGCCGATGACCGCGACCTTGCGGCCCTGGATGATCGACAGGTCTGCATCGTCGTCGTAGAACATCTCGACTGCCACAGTTCTTACCTCTCCTTGTGGGTTCTCTTGAACGCCTGATTGTCTGTTGTGTTCGGGTGGGACGGTACTACCGGGTCGCCGTGATGGACTTCGGCCCACGGCCGACCGCCACCACACCGGACTGCACGATCTCTCGGATACCGAACGGATCGAGCATGCGCAGGAGCGCGTCGAGCTTGGACCGGGTACCGGTCGCCTCGATCGTGAGCGACTCGGGCGAGACGTCGATCACCTTGGCGCGGAACAGGTTCACGGTCTCGATCACCTGCGAGCGCACACTCGCGTCGGCCCGCACCTTCACCAGGATCAGCTCGCGGGCGACCGATGCCTCGGTGTCCTGCTCGACGATCTTGATGACGTTGACGAGCTTGTTGAGCTGCTTGGTCACCTGCTCGAGCGGGAACTCGTCGACCGTCACGACGATCGTCATCCGCGAGATGTCCGGGACCTCGGTGCCGCCCACGGCGAGCGACTCGATGTTGAAGCCGCGCCGGGAGAACAGTGCAGCGACACGGGCCAGCACGCCCGGCTTGTCCTCGACGAGAACACTGAGGGTGTGGCTGGTGCTCACTGGCGTTCCTCTCCGGTTTCGGTGTCGGCGGCGACCTGGTTGCGTTCGGTCGCGTCCGCGATGGCTTCGTCGATGACGGTGGACTCGTCGGCGGGCTCGTCCTCGTCGAACAGCGGACGGATCCCACGGGCGGCCATGATCTCGTCGTTGCCGGTGCCGGCCGCGACCATCGGCCACACCTGGGCGTCCTTGCCGACGATGAAGTCGATGACGACGGGCTTGTCGTTGATCGACTGCGCGGTGCGGATGGCGTCCTCGACGTCCTCCTCGCGCTCGACCCGGATACCGACGCAGCCGAGGGCCTCGGCCAGCTTGACGAAATCGGGGATGCGCACGGCGCCGTGCGTGCCGAGATTCGTGTTCGAGTAGCGCTGGTCGTAGAACAGGGTCTGCCACTGGCGGACCATGCCCAGGTTGCCGTTGTTGACGAGCGCGACCTTGATCGGCACACCCTCGACGGCACACGTCGCCAGTTCCTGATTGGTCATCTGGAAGCAACCGTCACCGTCGATGGCCCACACCTCACGGTCCGGCATGCCCATCTTGGCGCCCATCGCAGCCGGCACCGCGTAGCCCATCGTGCCCAGGCCACCGGAGTTGAGCCACGTGCGCGGCTTCTCGTAGTTCACGAACTGGGCGGCCCACATCTGGTGCTGGCCGACGCCGGCGCAGTAGATGGCGTCCGGTCCGGCGAGCCGGCCGACGGCCTGGATCACGAACTGCGGCGACAGCGTGCCGTCCGACGGGCGGTCGTACGACAGCGGGTAGGTGCTGCGGATGCCGTCGAGATACGTCCACCACGCGGCCAGGTCGAGCGTCGTACCGGTCGCCATGTCGGCGCGGATCGCCTCGATCAGTTCGGTGATGACTTCCTTGCAGTCACCGACGATCGGCACGTCCGCGTGCCGGTTCTTGCCGATCTCCGCCGGATCGATGTCGGCGTGGACGACCTTCGCATCGGGTGCGAACGAGTCGAGCCGGCCGGTGACCCGGTCGTCGAACCGGGCGCCGAGCGTGATGAGCAGATCGCTCTTCTGCAGTGCCGCAACGGCCGAGACCGTGCCGTGCATGCCGGGCATGCCGCAGTTGAGCTGGTGACTGTCCGGGAACGCGCCGCGGGCCATGAGCGTCGTGACGACCGGGATACCGGTCAGCTCCGCCAGTTCGAGCAGTTCGGGAGCCGCGTCGGCCTTGATCACACCGCCGCCGACGTACAGGACCGGGGCCTTGGCCTCGGCGATGAGCCGGGCCGCCTCCCGCACCTGCTTGCCGTGCGGCTTGGTGACCGGACGGTAGCCGGGCAGGTGCATCTCCGGCGGCCACGAGAACGTGGTCTGCGCCTGCAGGATGTCCTTGGGGATGTCGACGAGGACGGCACCCGGACGGCCGCTGGACGCGAGGTAGAACGCCTCGGCCAGGATCCGGGGGATGTCGAGGCCGTCGGTGATCAGGAAGTTGTGCTTCGTGATCGGCATCGTGATGCCGGAGATGTCGGCTTCCTGGAAGCCGTCGGTGCCGATCAGGCTGCGCGCGACCTGGCCGGTGATCGCCACGACCGGAACCGAATCCATCTGCGCGTCCGCGAGCGGCGTGACCAGGTTGGTGGCGCCGGGGCCGGACGTGGCCATGCAGACACCGACCTTGCCGGTGGCCTGCGCATAGCCGGTCGCGGCATGACCCGCACCCTGCTCGTGCCGGACCAGGACGTGCCGGACGCGCTGCGAGTCGAACAGCGGGTCGTACACCGGGAGGATCGCACCGCCCGGAATACCGAAGACGGTGTCGACCTCGAGTTCCTCGAGCGCACGGACCACGGACTGCGCGCCGGTGACCCGCTCGGGGGCGAGCTGACGTCGATTGGTCGATGCGGCGGCTGCCGCGGCGGTCGGGCCGGCTGCTCCCGACTTGCGCGGCGACGGCTGAGGCCGTGCGGTTGGTGCGCTCACTGGAAAATCCTCTGCGATTCTGGCTCTGCGATTCTGGCTCTGCAGGTTCTGGATCAGGGCAACAAAAAACCCTCGTCAGCATCAGCTGTACGAGGGTGGCGCGTCGTTATCTGGCGAGTTGCAACAACCGGCTCAGGCGACGACGCGCCGGCCGATTACGAGCAACTCATTCTGCTTCACGCGCTCGACGGTAGGCGCGCGGTTCGTAGACAGTCAACTTGGGTGAGTGCGCTGTCCCAGAATGTGAGATGAGGTGGCTGCAATGAGAAGATGGTGAGGTGTCCACTCCGCAGCAGCCCGTGCCACCACAGCCATCATCCCACACCCCCGATGACGCCCGACAGGTCATCCGGATTTCGCCTCTCGCCCTGATCGCCTGCATCTTCCTGCTGATCTGCGTCAGCTTCCCGGTTCTGGGCTGGCCGCTCGCCTTCGGCTGGATGCTGCTGATCCCGTTCCTGGTCGGCGCGTGGGTCCTGCGTGTGCGCACCACGGTGACCCCCGACGGACTCGAATTGCGCCACACCTTCTCGTCGACGTCCATATCGTGGGATCAGATCCGGGGGTTCCGGTTCCCCAAGCGCGGCTGGGCACGAGCCGACCTCGTCGACGGCACCGAGGTGTCGCTGCCGACCGTGACCTTCGGACGCCTGCCGCAACTCTCGGCCGCCAGCGGTGGCCGCGTCACCGACCCGTACGCCGCCGCCCGGGAGGCCGAGCGACGCAAGGCCCTCGAGGCCCGCGAAGCCCGCAATGCCACTGCCTCCGACACCGAATCCACTGACCAGGAGTCGGATACCGACTGATCCGCGCGCGAGAGTAGCGTCCCCACCGGGACGTCCCCGCTCCCCGGAGATGACGAGATCCGCTGATCGACGAAGGAATCGCCCATGCCCCCGCTCAGGTCACGCACCACCACCGTCGGACGCAACGCCGCCGGCGCCCGCTCGCTGTGGCGCGCCACCGGTATGACCGACTCCGACTTCGGGAAGCCGATCGTCGCGATCGCGAACTCGTACACCCAGTTCGTGCCCGGCCACGTCCACCTCAAGAACGTCGGTGAGATCGTCGCCGAGGCCGTCCGCGCCGCCGGTGGCGTGCCCCGCGAGTTCCACACCATCGCCGTCGACGACGGCATCGCGATGGGCCACGGCGGCATGCTGTACTCGCTGCCGAGTCGCGAGATCATCGCCGACTCCGTCGAATACATGGTCAACGCCCACACCGCCGACGCCCTGGTGTGCATCTCCAACTGCGACAAGATCACCCCCGGCATGCTCAATGCCGCGATGCGCCTGAACATCCCGACCGTGTTCGTCTCCGGCGGCCCGATGGAAGCCGGTAAGGCCGTCGTCGTCGGCGGTGTCGCGCAGGCCCCCACCGACCTCATCACCGCGATCTCCGCGTCCGCCAACGAGGCCGTCTCCGAAGAGGGACTCGACGAGGTCGAGCGCAGCGCCTGCCCCACGTGCGGCTCCTGCTCGGGCATGTTCACCGCCAACTCGATGAACTGCCTCACCGAGGCCCTCGGACTCGCGTTGCCCGGCAACGGGTCCACGCTGGCCACCCACGAGGCCCGCCGCGCCCTGTTCAGCCGCGCCGGCACCACCGTCGTCGAGGCCGCACTGCGGTACTACCACGACGGCGACGAGTCGGTCCTGCCGCGGAACGTCGCTACCCCCAAGGCATTCCGCAACGCCATGGCCCTCGACGTGGCGATGGGCGGATCCACCAACACCGTCCTGCACACCCTCGCCGCCGCACAGGAAGGTGAGGTCGACTTCGACCTCACCACCATCGACGAGATCAGCCGCCGCGTGCCGTGCCTGTCGAAGGTGTCCCCCAACTCGGACTACCACATGGAAGACGTCCACCGGGCCGGCGGCATACCCGCCCTGCTCGGCGAACTGCGTCGCGCCGACCTGCTGGAAACCGACGTTTCGACGGTGCACACCAAGAGCTTCGACGAGTGGCTCGACACGTGGGACATCCGCTCCGGCAAGGCGAGCGATGAAGCTGTGCAGCTCTTCCATGCCGCACCCGGCGGCGTCCGCACCACCGAACCGTTCTCCACGGACAACCGGTGGTCGTCCCTGGACACGGACGCTGCGGGCGGCTGCATCCGGGACCTCGAGCACGCGTACACCGTCGAGGGCGGCCTGTGCGTGCTGCGCGGCAACATCGCCGTCGACGGCGCGATCCTCAAGACCGCCGGCATCGACGAGGACCTCTTCTCCTTCCAGGGACCGGCCGTCGTCGTCGAGTCGCAGGAGGAGGCCGTCTCGGTGATCCTCGAGAAGAAGATCAAGCCCGGCGATGTCGTCGTCGTCCGCTACGAGGGCCCCAAGGGCGGCCCGGGCATGCAGGAGATGCTGCACCCCACCGCCTTCCTCAAGGGCTCCGGTCTCGGCAAGGTGTGCGCCCTGATCACCGACGGCCGCTTCTCCGGCGGCACCTCGGGCCTGTCCATCGGCCACATCTCCCCCGAGGCGGCGGCCGGCGGAGTCATCGGCCTCGTCGAGGACGGCGACCAGGTCCGCATCGACGTCGCCACCCGCACCCTCGAGATCCTCGTCGACGACGACGTCCTCGCCGAGCGCCGCGCCAAGATGGAAGCCCGCGAACGCCCGTGGCAGCCCGTCAGCCGACAGCGTCAGGTCACCACCGCGCTGCGCGCCTACGCGGCGCTCGCCACCTCCGCCGACAAGGGCGCCGTCCGCCAGGTGCCGTAGACACGCACTCGTACCGACGCACTCGTACCGACCACTGTGCCGCGCCCCGATCCGGGGCGCGGCACAGTTCGTTCCTCCCCCGACCCTCCTCCCCCGCGTTTCGCGCACTTGTCGCGCTTTTCCGGGCCGGATCGGCGCGACAAGTGCGCGAAACGTGAGAGGGGTCGGGCGTCAGATCACCGGATTGGCGCCGTTGAGGACGAACCACACGGCCAGTCCGGCCGCGACGCCGGCGAGCAGGATCAGCACCGAACCGGCGCGGGGGTGGGTGGCCCAGCGGCGGCGGCCGTCGAGGGCGATACGACCGGGGCCGGTGAGCGCGATCGCGGCGGCACCCGCAGCCAGGACGGTCTCGTACTCGATACCGTCGGGCGCGAAGTATTCGAGTCCGGGGACCGCCGACTGTTTCAGGCACCACGCGTTGATCATCACGGCGAGGACGGCGGCCGCGGCGACCGGTGTGAGCAACCCGAGGACCAGCAGCAGCCCGCCGGCGACCTCGCCGACCGCCCCGGCGACCGCGAGAGCCCGGGCCTGGTCGAAACCGGCCGCGGCGAGGTCGTCACGGTAGCCGAGCAGGCCGGGCCCGTTCCACCATCCGGTGAGCTTCTGCAGACCGTGCGCCAACAGAGTGCCGCCGACCGAGAGTCGCAGGATCAGCAGCCCGACATCGAGAGTGCCGCGTCCGGCGTCGACGGCGGGTGCCGCAGGCGGGACGACGACGGGTGCGGCGACGGGTGGCGCCGACAGGATCGGCTCGGTCTCGAACGTCTCGGTCGCGAACTGTTGCGACGGGAATTGTTGCGGCACCGCCGGTTCCGGACGCTCGATCACCGTGGTCGGCTGGTCGTCGACCACGGGCGGGGGTGTCGGGGCGGGCCGGAACGTCGGAATCTGTTCGGTGGGCAGGCCGTCGGGGGCGCCGAAGTCGAGGTCCTCGTCCGTGTGTGCCAACGGCCGCGCAGCCGGGTTCGGTACGACCGGGATGCGTCCGGTCGGTTGGTCGTACGGGCTGGGTGCGGATCCCGCACCGGTGGTCTCGTTCGGCTTGTCCGTCACGATCGCCAGCCTAGGGTGTTCGGCCGAGTCCACCGGTACCGTCGTCCGGTGCGCCGTCGCAGGCGCCGCGTGGCACCGGCCGATCACTCTTTGCGTAACGTCGTGCACCATGACGAAGGGTGAACCGCACCGGACCTCACGGCGGGTGGCCGTGCTCTGCGCGATCACGGCTCTGGCACTGACCGGGTGTGCCCGGTTCGACGAGGCCGCCTCGTCCCCGTTCACTCCCGAACCGACGTTCGATCCGGGCGCCGAGGTGAAGCCGAAATCCCCGGCGGCACCGTCGTCCCCGAAGCCCGAGCCGACGGTGCCCGACGACCCCTGTTTCGACGCCGACCCCAACGTGGTCGCGACCTGCCTCGACACCACCGGCGGGTTGGTGCTGCTCCCGGACGGGGCGTCGGCGCTCGTCACCGAACGCCGCACCGGACGCATCCTGCGGGTGACGCCGCAGCAACCGGCCGTCGAGGTCGCGCGGATCCCCGTCGACGGCACGTCCGACGGCGGACTGCTCGACATCGCCCTGTCCCCCACCTATGTCGAGGACCATCTGATCTACGCGTACGTCACGACGCCGTCGGACAATCGGGTGGTGCGGATCGCGCCGGGCGACGTCCCGAAGGACGTGCTCACCGGGATCCCGCGCGGCGCCGACGGCAATGCGGGTGCGCTGGCGTTCGCGTCACCGAACGAACTGATGGTCCTCACCGGTGATGCCGGTGATCCGGTGGCAGCCGCCGACCCGGGTTCGCTGGCCGGGAAACTGTTGAAAGTGCTGTCTCCGACGTCGAATCCGCATCCGCCGCGGCCCGCGGTGATGCTGTCGGGCATCGGTACGGCCGGTGGTGTCTGTCCCGATCCGAGCGGGGCGATCTGGGTGACGGACCGCACCGCCACCGAGGACCGGCTGCAGCGGGTGCGCCCCGACGGCACCGTCGGCACCCCCGCGTGGACGTGGCCGGACCGCCCCGGTGTCGCGGACTGCGCGGCCGGGCCGGGCGCGGTCGCCGTCGCGTTGACGGACGGGCGGGCGATGGCGGTGCTGGCCACCGACCGCGAGTCCGGTGCGGTGACGACGGCTCCGGCGCTGCTCGCGCAGGACCTCTACGGCCGGCTCGGCGCCGCCGCGATCGACGAGAACGGCCGGATCTGGTCGGCGACGGTCAACAAGGCGGGCGGACAGCCCGGTCCGACGGACGATCGGGTCGTGAAGCTGCCGATGCCGTCCGGTGGCGGCGGCCCCGACTAGCGAGCGTGTTCGCGAACAGGGGCAGCAGCAGGACGGTGATCGCCCCGGCGGCGACGAGGATCGACGCGGTCGCGTTCGACATCTGCCCGGCGTCGACGGCGACCCCGGTGACGGCGACGATCAGCGGCAGCCCGGTGGTGGCGTACAGCGCCACCTGCATCTGGCCGCGGGTGTCGAGGCCGGAGTCGCGGTCGGTGCGGGACGCCACGAACACCGGCAGTCCGCGCACCACGAGCAGCAGGCCGAGGAACGCGAGCAGGATCAGCGGCTCCCCGACTACCGCGGACACCTCGATCGTCATGCCGGAGGTGACGAAGAAGACGGGGATCAACAGCCCGAACGCGAGTCCCTCGAGTTTGTGTTCGAGCTGTTCGTCGCCGTCCGGGACGGTCCGACGCAGGATGAAACCGGCCGCGAACGCGCCGAGGATGATGTCGAGGTCGAACACGACGGCCACCGCGATGAGCGCGACGAGGAGCAGCATCACCAGCCGGACCGTGGTCTGTCCGGTGGTGTCGGAGCCGCGCCGGACGACGGCGAGCAGCGCGGTGCCCTCCCGCAGGATCCGGGCCGGCAGCATCGCCACGACGACGGCCACGACCGCGAACACGGCGAGCACGATCAGGGAGACGACGGCGCCGCGGGCTCCGAGCAGGATCGCCATGGCGACGACGGGGCCGATCTCGCCGACCGCGCCGTGGTTGAGGATCGCCCGCCCCACCGGGGTGTCGATCAGCTTGCGGTCCTTGAGGATCGGCAGCAGTGTGCCCAGTGCCGTCGAGGTGAGGGCGATCGCGACGGCGATCTCCGAGTGCACCAGTCCCGCGACGGCGAGACCGGCGACCACCGCGAATGCCGACGCCAGGCACACCAGCCACGTGACGAGCGCGCGACGTCCGCCGCGTCCGGTCAGCTCGTCCCGGTCGATCTCGTAACCGGCGAGCAGGAACAGCATGCCGAGCCCGAGTTCGCGCAGCATCCCGATCTCGGAGTCGACCTGCGCGAGGTCGAGCGCGTACGGGCCGATCACGATCCCGGCGACGAGCAGCAGCACGACTTCCGGAATCGGCTTGCGCCGCAACGACCCCGCGACCAGGGGCGCGATCGCCGCGGCGGCGACGATCCAGAACAGTGACGTGGCTACTGCAGCGCTCATGCGGCGCTACAGTAGCCGCTACGTCAGCTGCATGCGGCGAGCACGAGTTCCTTGACGCGCGCCGGATCCGCCTGTCCGCGAGTGGCCTTCATGACGTCGCCGACGATCTTGCCGGCCGCCGCGACCTTTCCGCTGCGGATCTTCTCGGCGATGTCGGGGTTGGCGGCGAGGGCCTCGTCGACAGCGGTCTTGATCAAGCTGCCGTCGCGCACGACCACGAGTTCCGGGTGCGCTTCGAGAACCTGCTCGGGGTCGCCCTCACCGGCGAGGACGTGGTCGACGACCTTGCGGGCCATCTTGTTGTTGAGCTTGTCGCTGTCGATCAGGGCGATCACCTGAGCGACCTGGGCCGGGGTGATCGGCAGGTCCGCGAGTTCGACACCGCGGGTGTTGGCCTGCTGCGCGAGATACGACACCCACCAGGAGCGGGCCGCATCGGCGGACGCGCCGGCCTCCGTGGTGGCGATGACCAGCTCGAGCGCGCCGGCGTTGACGAGGTCACGCATCACCTCGTCGGACACACCCCAGTCGGCCTGGATGCGGGCGCGGCGCAGCCACGGCAACTCGGGCAGGGTGCCGCGCAGTTCCTCGACCCATGCGGCGTCGGGGGCGACGGGCTCGAGGTCGGGCTCCGGGAAGTAGCGGTAGTCCTCGGCGGTCTCCTTGCGGCGTCCGGCGGACGTGCTGCCGTCGGCTTCCTGGAAGTGCCGGGTCTCCTGGATGATCTCGCCGGCGGCGACGAGAACCGCGGCCTGACGGCGCATCTCGTAGCGGACCGCCACCTCGACGCTCTTGAGCGAGTTGACGTTCTTGGTCTCGGTGCGGGTACCGAACACGTCGGCGCCGATCGGCATGAGCGAGACGTTGGCGTCGCAGCGCAGCGACCCCTGATCCATGCGGACGTCGGAGACGTCGAGCGCCTTGAGCAGGTCCCGCAGGGCGGCGACGTACGCGCGGGCGACCTCGGGGGCACGCTCGCCGGCACCGGTGATGGGCTTGGTGACGATCTCGACGAGCGGCACCCCGGCCCGGTTGTAGTCGAGCAGCGAGTGGCTGGCGCCGTGGATCCGGCCGGTGGCGCCGCCGACGTGCAGCGACTTACCGGTGTCCTCCTCCATGTGGGCGCGCTCGATGTCGACGCGCCACGTGCTGCCGTCGTCGAGCACGACGTCGAGGTAGCCCTCGGTGGCGATCGGCTCGTCGTACTGCGAGATCTGGTAGTTCTTCGGCTGGTCCGGGTAGAAGTAGTTCTTCCGCGCGAACCGGCCCCACGGGGTGATCGAACAGTTCAGGGCGAGACCGATACGGATCGCGGACTCGACGGCCGCCTGGTTGACGACGGGCAGCGCACCGGGCATACCGAGACACACGGGGCACACCTGCGTGTTGGGTTCGGCGCCGAACACCGTGGGGCACGGGCAGAACATCTTGGTCGCGGTGTGCAACTCGACGTGCACTTCCATGCCCAGGACGGGCTCGAACTTCGCGAGAACGGCGTCATAGTCGAGAAGGTCAGCGGACACGGCGGCAGTCATGCCCACGAGTTTAGACGGCCCGGATCGCACCGCCGCGCAGCGTCGGCCCCGGCGTCGACGGCCCCGTCAACCGAAGATGATCCGCATCTCCCGGTAACGCTCGGCGGGCACCACCTTGTGGTCGGCGAGGGCCTCGTCGAACCCGACCCGGACGATGTCGGTGCCGTGCAGTGCCACCATGCGTCCCCACTGTTCGTCGGCGACGAGATCGGTGACGGCCATGCCCAGCCGGGTCGCCAGGACCCGGTCGAACGCGGTGGGAACGCCGCCACGCTGGACGTACCCGAGGATCGTCGCGCGGGTCTCGATCCCGGTGTGTTCCTCGACGAGCGGGGCGAGCACGTCGGCGATGCCGCCGAGTCGGGGCCGGTCGAAGCCGTCCTTTCCCTTCGTCGAATACACCTCGCCCATGCCCGGCAGGGTGAATCCCTCGGCGACGACGACCATCGGGGAGCGGCCGCGTTCGTGCACGCTGGTGACCCACGCGCAGATCTGGTCGAGGGTCTCGGGTTGTTCGGGGATGAGGATGGCGTGTGCGCCGCCCGCGGTCCCCGAGTGCAGCGCGATCCAGCCCGCGTGCCGGCCCATCACTTCGAGGACCATGCACCTGCGGTGCGAGTTGCCGGTGGTCCGCAGTCGGTCGATCGCGACGGTCGCGATCTCGACGGCGGTGTCGAAACCGAACGTGTAGTCGGTGCGGCTGAGGTCGTTGTCGATGGTCTTGGGGACCCCGACGATCCGGATACCGTCCTCGTACAACCGTTTCGACGCGGACGCGGTGCCCTCGCCGCCGATCGCGACGACGGCGTCGACACCGAGTCGGTCGAGGGTGGCCTGGATGTTCGCCGCTCCCCCGTCCGGCCCCTGGTACGGCCCGATCCGGCTCGTCCCGAGGATGGTGCCGCCCTCGTGGGACAGGCCCCGGACCCGGCTGCGGTCCAACGGGATCACGTCCCCGTCGACCAGTCCGCGCCAGCCGTCGAGGAATCCGATGAACTCCTGACCGTGCACCTCGGTGCCTTTGAGGACGGCGCCGCGAATGACCGCGTTGAGGCCGGGGCAGTCGCCGCCGCTGGTGAGAATGCCGATCCGGGTCATGCTGCACAACCTTCCGCCGACGGATGCGGGCCGCACTGCCATCCTGCCCGCCCCGCCTGCGTCCGGCACCCGGTACGGCGCGACGGACTGCTCAGCCGGGCACGACGACACCCGACTCGTAGGCGAGGACCACGGCCTGCGCCCGGTCCCGTAGCGACAGTTTCGCGAGCACCTTGCCGACGTGCGTCTTGACGGTCTGTTCGGCCACGAACAGGCGCTGCGCGATCTCGGCGTTCGACAGGCCGGCCGCGATCAGTTCGAGGACCTCCCGTTCGCGTGGGGTGAGCGTGTCCAGGCGCGGATGCCGGGGCCGCGGCGCCGACCGGCGCCGGGTGACGTCCTCGATCAGCCGTCGGGTCACGCTCGGCGCCAACAGTGCCTCGCCGCCGGCGACGACCCGGACGGCGCGGACGAGTTCCTCGGCCGGGGCGTCCTTGAGCATGAAGCCGGATGCACCGATCCCGAGTGCCTCGTACACGTACTCGTCGATGTCGAACGTGGTGAGCATCAGTACCCGAACCGGCGGGTCGAACGACGCGGACAGGATCTGCCGGGCCGCACCGAGGCCGTCGAGTTCGGGCATCCGCACGTCCATGAGCACGACGTCGGGTCGGAGTCGCTTCACCTCGGACACCGCGATCCGGCCGTCGGGGGCGTCCCCGACGACGCTGATGTCGGGTTGCGCGGACAGCAGTGCCCCGAACCCCTGCCGCACCATCGCCTGATCGTCCGCGATGAAGACCGTGATCGCCACGGTCACAGCGTAGGCGCCGGTTCCACGCTCCCGTCGATCGTGACGAATCGGTGAGATCTGGACCACTTTCTGTTAATACGTGAAACGTCAACCGGGACGTCGACCATGATTTACCGAACGGTTCGTCTCGTCGGTATCAGGAAGTGGACATGACAACTGCACGCACGCCCCTGCGGTCCCGAAAGGTCGCCCGCGCGACGATCGGTGTCCTCGCCGCCACGGCCGTCACGGTCGGCGGCATGACGTGGACCGCGACCGCGGCACCCGCCACCGGCGTCGCCGAGTACCTGAATCTTCCCCTGGTCAACCGGGACGCCGCGCACGGCCCGGGCGGTGTCAACCCGGTCCTGCCCGCCGACAGCGCGACACTGACGACGCTGCTGCACGCGGCCCGGAACAGCGGTGCAGCGCCGAGCACCTACCAGGCGCTGCTGTACCAGTACTGGCTGGTGCAGGCCACCGAGGCGGCCGGGATCGACCTGGCCGGCTGGGATCCGCGGTCCGGTGTCGAGGTCAACCGCGGCAACCTGATCAAGTCGTACCGTTTCTACGAGGATCTGCAGCTGTCGCACCGCGAACTGCAGTGGGCCGGGATGGGCGGCATGGTCGGCGCCGACTTCGGCGGCGGGCTGATCGACTTCGAGTTGATGACCGACGGGTTCGACATCCCGGCCGTGCAGCAGTCGGCGCGGGCGGTCGTGCAGGCCGCGACCGATGTCGCGGGACCGGAACTCGTGGGGTCGCTGCCGGAGGGCCTGCGGGCGCTGGCCGACGCGGGCAGCGAGATCACCGGTGACGACCTGCACTACATCCTCGGGATGATCATGGTGATGCAGAAGAACATCTTCTCGGACCTGATGCCGATGCACCGCGCGTACGTCACAGCAGGCCTGCCGGCGCTCGAGGAGATGCACGACGCCGGACTGTTCGGCGACGACATCATGGGCGCGTGGCGGGACGTCGCATCGAAGGAACCCGACCGCATCGCCCGCGGCAACGCGGCCCTGCTGCAGCGGGAGCAGGGGGTGATCATCCGCGAACAGTGGGACACGGTCCGCGACTACAAGGGCCAGGTCGGTGCCGCCATCACGTATCTGTCCACCGCCGCCGGGTCGCCGTCCGTCGCCGGCGTGGTCCCGCCGCGCTCGTTCCGTCCGATCCAGGTCAGTACGACGCTGCCGGACGGCCGGACCGCGACCCTGACCACACCGCTGCCGGACTGGAACTGGTCGGTGTACGACGCGCGCTGGGACTACATCACCACACAGCTGCTGCCCAAGTACAAGAACATGGTCGAGAACCACTGGCCGCAGCTCGAGGCGGAACTGCGGACCCCGTACGAGACGCAGCTCGAGACGCACCGGCCGCTGCTGAACATCCCGCAGACGATGCAGTCCGCGGTGGCGAACACCACGGTAGCGGTGTCATGAGCGTCCGGGGGGGACGTTCCGTTCGCGCACTGACGGGGGTGGCGGCCGTCGCGTCGGTGCTCGTGGCGCCCGCGCTCGCGTCGGCGGATCCGGCACCGGCCGCACCGCCGGCCCCGATCGTCGCCGACCGTTCGGCGGTGGGGACACCCGCGTTGACGGAGGCGTTCAACGGGTACGTCGTCGGCGCACTCACGTCGGGCCGGCTCGCCACGCAGGCCGAGATGGATGCCGGGATGGGCACGAACGAGCCGTTCTACGACGAGCCCGCGCTCACCGGCGCCGAGAAGCCCGGAACGCTGTTGAAGGTGCAGCCGGTCGACATCCTGTTCTCCGGTGTGAAACCGGGGAAGATCGACGCCTACCGGATCATGTTCGTCACCACCGGCCGGGACGGCGTCACCCCCGAGATCAGCACCGGGATCGTCATGGTGCCCGACGACGGCACCCCGGCCGACCGGCGCAAGCTGATCAGCTACCAGGAGGCCAACGACAGTGTCGGCGGCTACTGCCATCCGAGCACGCAGTGGACCGGTGGCGACCCGATGGACGGGGCATCGTGGTCGGCGCTCGGGCCGCTGGCACTGATGTTCGGCAAGGGGTATGCGGTCGTCATCTCCGATGTCGGCAACAACGGCGATCTCGAACCGCACGGCGTGTTCGCCGGCCGCTACGCCGGGCACACCCAGCTCGACGCGATCCGCGCCGCGACGGCCGTCGACGAGATCGGTCTGCGCACGGATGTGCCGGTGGGACTGTTCGGGGTCGCGGGCGGTGGTGTCGGGGCGGCGTTCGCGGCCGAATCGCACGCCACGTACGCCCCGGAGCTGAACATCACCGCGACGGTGCTCGAGGGGATGGTCGTCGATCAGCGCACGTTCATGCGGACGGCCGACGGCTCGGTCGGTTCCGGGTTCGCGTTCGCGGCGCTGCTCGGGCTCGAACCGAAGTATCCGGAGATGCGCATCGACGAGAAGCTCACCCCGATCGGTAAGCAGGTCGCCGACTGGTATCGCACCCAGTGCCAGATGCCCGCCTACTTCACGGCCCCGTTCGTGCCGCTGAAGACGTTCTTCACCGACGGGCGGAGTCCGGCCGACATTCCCGAGTTCCAGCACGTGTACGACGACAACCTGCTCGGCGGTCGGGCACCCCGGTCGAAGGTCCTCATCGCGTCGTGCGCGAAGGACGACTCGCCGATGTCGCTGGTGCCGGCGCAGGACTCCCGCGACCTGGCGGCCCGCTACCGGGCCGGCGGCACCGACGTCACCTACGCGCCGAGCGACTGCAGCACGGACCGGTTCCTGACCGACATGTACGGCTGGGGCACCGACCTGTTCGGCATGCAGACCGTCGACTGGCTCGACCGGAACGTCACCGGCTGACCGGCAGCACCACCGGGAGTGCCGCGACGACCTCGAACCCGCCGTCGTCGAGCGGCCGGGCGTCGAGGGTGCCGCCGACCGCGGCGGCCCGCTCACGCATCCCGGTGATACCGGTGCCACCCGAATGCTCCACGGCCGGCGTCTCGTCCGCGTCCGCGCGTCCGGGACCGTTGACCACCCGCAGCGACGCGGAGTCCGGACCGTAGGCGAGGGTGACCTCGACGTGGGCGCCGGGCCGGTGCCGGGCGGCGTTGGCGAGCGACTCCTGCAGGATCCGGTACAGCGCGAGCCCCGACAACTCCGACAGCGTCGACGGATCCCCCGTCACGTCCCACGACAGGACGATCCCGGCCCGCCGGGTGCCGTCGAGCAGGTCCCGGATCTGCCCGGTCCCCGGCTGCGGTGCCCGCTCGACGAGGTCGGCGTCGCTGCGCAGCACCCCGAGCAGTCCCCGGATCTCGTTGAGCGCCTCGCGGGCGCCGGCCCCGATGGATTCGAACTCGGCGCGGGTCTCGTCGGACACCGACGCCAACCGATACGGGGCGCTCTGCGCCTGCACCACGACCATCGACATGTGGTGGGCGACGACGTCGTGCAGGTCGCGGGCGATCCGCGCCTTCTCCTCGAGGATCGCCCGCCGGGTCCGCTCGAGCTCGCTCGTCTCCTCCTCGGCCGCCAGCTGCCGCCGGGACAGCACCAGCCAGCGGATCAGCAGTGCGAACACGACGAGCGCGGTCAACCCGAGCGCCCAGCCGCGACCGTCCTGGCCGGGGGCGTCCGCCAGGAACAGCAACGACGTCGAGACCCACGCCACCAGTACCGTGGGCGGCCCGGCGGTGAGCCCGACCGACAGCAGCAACGTCATGATCACGATGATGTGCACGACCTGCCACGGGTACGTATAGCCCGAATCCGGCACCAGGTCGAAGAACCACGGGATCACCAGTGCCGACACTGCCGAGATCGACCATCCCAGAGCCGGATTGGCGCGCACCAACACGAACGGCCAGGCCGCGAGCGCCGCGATGATCGGCTGCACCGGCGCCGGTACCTGATGCGTGACGTGCAGTGTCGGCCACGCCACCGCGTACAGGATCACGGTGACGAGCACGATGACGATGTTCGTTCCGTGCCCGCGCATCCGGGTCGTCACGCCGCGGACCGTTTCTTTGCCACTCACCCGTCCGACCCTAGGCACCGGGGTCTCGTCGGGCGTCATACCCGAGAGTGAGATCGGCCCGATACCCCGGGACGAGAGGGGCCGGTCGAACCCTCGACGGTCGCGGTCCGGGTCGGCTCCGCGGAGTGATGCCTCCGCGCATCGCGCATTCCTAGCGTTCGGTCCATGGATGCGAGAACATGGACCGGCGTACTCGTCGCCGGGACGGCCGTTGCGGTACTCACCCTGTCGGCGCCGCACGCCGATGCCGGTACTCCCGCCCGCGGTGATGCGGCGGTGGCGTCGGCGGTTGCGGCACTGACCACCGACGAAGCCCCGGACATCTCGGTGGTGCCCGCCGGCTTCGTCGACCGGTTCGGCTACCGTCCCCGCGTCGTGGACGGCATGGTGGTGAACCCGCACGGTGCCTGCTCGTCCCCGGTGCCGCTGCCCGCCGAGTTCGACACCGCCTGCAAGGCACACGATTACGGGTACGACCTGCTCCGGTACGCGCACGCGGCCGGGGCCGATCTGGGGCCGTGGGCGCGCACGGCACTCGACGAGCAGCTCGACCGCCGGATGCACGCGGCGTGCGATGCCCGCGGCATCGGACGGGCGTCGTGCTTCGTCATGGCGAACTCCGCGGCCGCGGCCGTGTCGATCAACTCGCAGCGGCAGGGGTACGGGGCACCGATCGACGAGCCGTGGATCCGATACGGACTGGTCGCGGCGCTCACGGCGCTCGGTGGGTGGGCGGTCGCCGTGACCGTGCGACGGGTCCGGCGCGGCGCCGGGAGGGCTGCGGAATGAGCGTGCTGTCCACGGCCGTTCTCGGTGCGCGGCAACGTCTTCGGGTAGACGTCGTTCCCCGCGCGAGTACGTCGCTGGCGGTGTCGGCCGGGTCGGTGGTGTCGTTGGCGCCGTCACTGCTCCCCCGTACCCCCGCCGTCCAGGGTGTCCTGACCGGGATCCTGGTCTCGGTGCTGTGGGGACTCACGACGCTCGTCCGCCGGCACACACCGGCCGCGGGGTCCGGCACCCGCACGGTCGCCGCGGCCGCATCGGCGGTGCTCCTCGTCGGGTCCGTGGCCTCCGCCGACCACTGGCAGAATTCGCTGCGCGCCGCGATGACGCTGCCCGGTACCGACGCGGCCTACTGGGTGCAGACC
This sequence comes from Prescottella subtropica, assembly GCF_005434945.1. Lineage (GTDB taxonomy): Bacteria > Actinomycetota > Actinomycetes > Mycobacteriales > Mycobacteriaceae > Prescottella > Prescottella subtropica. The sequence goes on from NZ_SKCH01000006.1 coordinate 78,389, forward strand.
GGCTGCTGGGCGGCGGCGGTGTGCCTGGCCGGGTTCGTGGCCGCGCGGGCGACGGTGGCGGGAGCACGCCGTCCGGGGTGGCGGGGTGCGACCGTGCTGGGCGTCGTCTTCACCACACTCTGCTGGTTCGTCGTCCCGGCGTCTACTGCTGCTGCGGCGCAGCACTTCCGGTCGACGAACGTCGAAGGTGAGCGTTTCCTCGCCGGGACGTCCGATCCGCGGGCGGTCCGCACGTACGCCGGACTCGATACGGCCCCCGACGTCACCGGCCGTGCTGCGCTCGCCGTGCGCGAACTGGACCGCGCCGGCGGATTCGCGCGCGGTCACGTCGTCGTCGCGGTCCCGACCGGGTCCGGGTGGATCGACGGGGAGGCGGCCCGCGGACTCGAGCGCCGCTTCGACGGTGACGTCGCGATCGTCGGGCAGCAGTATTCGTACGCGCCGAGCTGGGTGACGTTCCTGTTCGACCGCGGCGACGCCGCCGAGTCCGCCCGCGCACTGTTCTCCGCGGTGTCCGCGCACATCGCGGCCCTGCCCGCCGAGGCCCGTCCGGCACTGCACGTGTACGGGCAGAGTCTCGGATCCGTCGGGGGCAGCGCCATTTTCGAGAACCCGGCGGCGACGGACGCGACGTGCAGTGCGCTGTGGGCCGGGCCACCGGCCGGCGTGGTCGACACCGACGGCGCCGTGGTGCTCGCCAACAGTTCCGATCCCGTCGTGTGGTGGTCCCCGGCACTGCTCGCCCGGGCGCCCGATCTGTCGCGAGTACGGGTGGATGCCCCGGTGCCGCACTGGATTCCGTTCGTCAGTTTCGTCCAGACCACCGTCGACCTGGTGTTCGCGCGGGACACCCCCACCGGGCACGGGCACCGGTACGGCGCCGATCAGGGTCTGCGGATGCCGGGGTGCGGATCGGCTGCGGAGACCCGCTGAGGCTCCTACCGTGGAGGGATGAGCGAGCACACCGATGTCGGCGTGACGCGGGCGATCCTGCGGGACCACTTCGAGCGGATCCGGGAACTCGTCGTCGCCGCCACCGACGGGCTGACGTACGAGATGTCGGACTACCGGCCCGAACCGGACGCCAACTCGATCGCCTGGCTGCTGTGGCACCTGACCCGTGTGCAGGACGACCACGTGTCCGGGGCGGCCGGTGTCGAGCAGGCGTGGACGGCCCGCGGCTGGTACGAGCGGTTCGCGCTGCCGTTGCCCGCCGACGACATCGGCTACGGCCACACCCTCGAACAGGTCGGCCTCGTCCACGCCGACGCCCGACTGCTCGCCGACTACCACGGCGACGTGCACACCGCGACACTCGCGTACGTCGATACCCTGACCGTCGACGAACTCGACCGCATCGTCGACCGCCGCTGGGATCCGCCCGTCACGGCCGCCGTCCGCCTCGTCAGTGTGATCGGCGACTGCCTGCAACATCTCGGGCAGGTCGCCTACGTGCAGGGACTGCTCGAGGCGGGGTGACCAGAAACTGCGCCGGCCCGGCACCCCGGTCAGGGGTGCCGGGCCGGCGCGGGCTCGGGTGGTCGCGGTGTTACACGACCGGAGAGGCGATCGGGCCGCGCGCGGCCTCGTAGGCGGCGCCGACGCGGTACAGTCGCTCGTCGGCGAGGGCCGGGGCCATGATCTGCAGGCCGACGGGCAGTCCGTCGTCCGCGGACACGCCGGACGGCACCGACATCGCGCAGTGGCCGGCCAGGTTGGTGGGCAGCGTGCACAGGTCGGACAGGTACATCGCCAGCGGATCGTTCACCTTCTCGCCGAGCTTCCACGGCGTGAACGGGCTGGTCGGCGAGACGAGGACGTCGACCTGCTCGTAGGCGGCGTCGAAGTCGCGGGCGATGAGCGTACGCACCTTGAGGGCCGAGCCGTAGTAGGCGTCGTAGTAGCCCGACGACAGCGCGTAGGTGCCGATCATGATGCGGCGCTTGACTTCCTTGCCGAAACCGGCGGCGCGGGTGGCGGCCATGACCTGGTCGGCACTCATGTCGCCCTCGTCGACGCGCATGCCGTACCGCATGGCGTCGAAGCGGGCGAGGTTCGAGGACACCTCACTGGGCAGGATCAGGTAGTAGGCGGCCAGCGCGTGCTCGAAGTTGGGGCACGACACCTCGACGACCTCGGCGCCCAGGGCCGTCAGCTGCGCGACGGCTGCGTCGAACGAGGAGATGACACCGGGCTGGTAGCTGTCGGAGTGCAGTTCCTTGACCACACCGACCCGCACGCCCTTCAGGTCGCCGGACGCGCCCCGACGGGCCGCCTCCACAACCGGGCGGACCGGCTCGTTCACCGACGTGGAGTCGCGCGGATCGTAGCCGGCGATCACCTCGTGCAGCAGTGCCGTGTCGAGCACGGTGCGGCCGCACGGGCCGCCCTGGTCGAGCGACGACGCACACGCGACCAGACCGAACCGGGACACGGTGCCGTACGTGGGCTTGGTGCCGACGGTCGCGGTGACCGCGGCGGGCTGCCGGATCGAGCCGCCGGTGTCGGTGCCGATCGCCAGCGGCGCCTGGTACGACGCGAGCGCGGCCGCGCTGCCGCCGCCCGAGCCACCCGGGATGCGGGTGGTGTCCCACGGGTTACGGGTCGGCCCGTACGCGGAGTTCTCGGTGGACGAGCCCATCGCGAACTCGTCCATGTTGGTCTTGCCGAGGATCGGGATGCCGGCCTCGCGCAGCTTCGTGGTCAGGGTCGCGTCGTACGGCGACACCCAGCCCTCGAGGATCTTCGACGCGCACGTGGTCGGCATGTCGGTGGTGGTGAACAGATCCTTGAGGGCGATCGGCACGCCCGCGAGCGGCGACGCCGGCTGCTCACCGGCGGCGATCGCGGAGTCGACCTCCTTGGCCGCGACGAGCGCCTGCTCGCCGGCGATGTGCAGGAAGGCGTTCAGTTCGCCGTCGACGGCGGCGATGCGGTCGAGGTGCGCCTGCGTCGCCTCCACCGAGGAGATCTCACGCGCATGGATCTTCGACGCCAGCTCGGACGCGTCGAGACGGGTCAGATCGGTGCTCATTCGCCCTCTCCCAGGATCTGCGGAACGGCGAACCGATCCTGTTCGACGGCCGGGGCACCCGAGAGCGCCTGCTCCGGCGTGAGACCGGGGACGATGACGTCCGGCCGGGTCACATTCGTGATCGGGTTGGGGTTCGCGGTGGGCGGGACATCATCCGTCGCGACCTCCGCCACCGCCTTCACATGGCTGAGAATCGAATCCAGCTGACCGGCGAACTCGTCGAGTTCGGCGTCGGTCAGGGCGAGCCGGGACAGCCGGGCGAGGTGGGCGACCTCGTCACGGGAGATGGCAGGCACCTTCGGTGACCCCTTTCAGGTCGGAGGGAACGTTCCCGACCAGCCTAGAGCGTGCCGTGATCGCCCGTGCAGCCCGTCACCCCACCGGTCGGCGCCCCGGAGTGACAGGATGGAGAGCGGCGGGGGCCGACCGGTGTCCCTTCCCGAGTGTCGAACCAGACCGAACGGAAAGGCCACCCGTGTCCTACCTGCTCCGCGTCCAGCTTCCCGACCGGCCCGGCAGTCTCGGCGCGCTCGCGGTCGCGCTCGGCTCCGTCGGGGCCGACATCCTGTCGCTGGACGTCGTCGAACGCGGCTCCGGATTCGCCGTCGACGACCTGGTCGTGGACGTGCAGTCCGGGTCACTGCCGGACGCCCTCATCACGGCCGCCGAGAACCTGCAGGACGTGCACGTCGACTCGATCCGCCCGTACGCCGGAATGCTCGACACGCATCGCGAACTCGAACTGATCGACCAGGTCGCCGCGGCCCGCTCCGACCGACTGCAGGTGCTGGTCGACAACGCGCCCCGGGTGCTGCGGGTCGGCTGGTGCACGGTGATCGCCGTCGGACCGCGCGGCGCCTACCGGGTGGTGGGCAGCCCCGGCGCCCCGGAAACCCATGCCGGCGACGCCCCGTGGATGCCCCTGGAGCGGGCCGCGGTGCTCGACACCGAGGACGACTGGGTGCCGCAACTGTGGCGGGACATGGACACCGCGCTGGCCGCGGCGCCGCTCGGATCGAGCGGCAACGTGCTGCTGCTCGGCCGGCCCGGCGGCCCCGAGTTCCGCCCGTCGGAGGTGGCGCGGCTCGGCTACCTCACCGGGATCCTCGCCACCGTCCTGAACTGACGATCAGACGAGTTCACGCACCAGCGCGGTGAGTTCGACGCCGGGCACCGGCTCCCAGTTGCGCTCCGGGGCGGGTACGAACCCGTTGCGGTCGTAGATGCGGCGGGCGTCCGCCATCTGCGGCTGCGTGGAGATCACGACGGCCTGGTCGCCACGCTCGTACGCGACGTCGAGGACGTACCGCACCAGCGCGGAGCCGACGCCCTTGCCGCGGGCCGACTGCGAGACCGCCAGCATGCGGAACTCGAGCTCACCCTTGGCCGCGACGTCCGCGAACGGGGTGCCCGGCTCGGCGATGGTCACCGAACCGACGATCTCGCCCTCGACCTCGGCGACCATGACGCGGGCCTGCTCGGCACGGACCGCGGTGTCCCGCAGGTGCTGCGCGTAGACGTCGTCCTCCGACACGAAGCCGTCACCGATGTAGACGCCGGCGGTGAGGTCGCCGATCGTGTCGAAGTCGGCGGGAGTCGCGGTACGGATATCGATCATGGCGTCACTATGACAGTCGACCCCGACAGCCGAAAAACCGATTCGGAATCCGGCCCGAGACTCGCGTCACATTCCCGAGGTGTGGGATTCGCGGTCCACGCCCGGGACCTGCACACCGGCACCACGCCAACGACACCATGTCGTAGACGTGGCGTTCGTCACGTGGACAACCCGGGCATCGGGGTGCGAAAGTTCCTGTCGCTCTGCGCTTCTGCCGGTTCCCTGCGTCAGACGACGCCGTCGGGGCCGTTGTCGAGCAGTCGGCGGAACCCCGCCTCGTCGAGGATCGGCACCCCCAACGCCTCCGCCTTGGCGGCCTTCGATCCGGGCGCGTCCCCGATCACCACGAACGCCGTCTTCTTCGACACCGATCCGGCCGCCTTGCCGCCGCGGACCAGGATCTCCTCCTTCGCCTCGTCGCGGGAGAACCCGTCGAGCGAGCCGGTGACCACGATCGACAACCCCTCGAGGGTCCGCACGATCGACTCGTCCCGCTCGTCCGCCGTGCTCACGCCCGCGGCCCGCCACTTGCCGACGATGTCGCGGTGCCAGTCGACGGTGAACCAGTCGACGACCGCCGCCGCGATGGTGCCTCCGACCCCGTCGACGGCCGCCAATTCGTCGACACCGGCGGTCTCGATGCGTTCGAGGCTGCCGAACGCGCTCGCGAGGGCCCGCGCCGCCGTCGGCCCGACGTGCCGGATCGACAGTGCCACCAGCACCCGCCACAGCGGCTGCGCCTTGGCCGATCCCAGGTTGTCGAGGAGGCGTCGGCCGTTGGCGGACAGGTTCCCGGCCTTGGTGCGGAACAGCGGCGCCGCGAGCAGGTCGTCCTCGGTGAGCGAGAACAGGTCGCCCTCGTCGCCGATCGCCCCGGCCTGCAGCAGCGCGGTCGCCGCCTCGTAGCCGAGAACCTCGATGTCGAACGCGCCGCGGCCGGCGACGTGGAACACCCGCTCGCGCAGCTGCGCCGGACACGACCGCTGGTTGGGGCAGCGGATGTCGGCGTCGCCCTCCTTCGCCGGTGCGAGCGTCGTCCCGCACTCGGGACACTCGGTGGGCATCACGAACTCGCGTTCGGTGCCGTCCCGCACGTCGACGACCGGGCCGAGCACCTCCGGGATCACCTCGCCGGCCTTGCGGATCACGACGGTGTCGCCGATCAGCACACCCTTGCGCTTGACCTCCGACGCGTTGTGCAACGTCGCGAGCGCCACCGTCGAACCGGCCACCAGCACCGGCTCCATGTACGCGAACGGCGTCACCCGGCCGGTGCGGCCGACACTGACCCGGACGTCGAGGAGCCCGGTGGTGGCCTCCTCCGGCGGATACTTGTACGCCACCGCCCACCGCGGGGCCCGGGACGTGGCCCCGAGGCGGCGGTGCAGCGCCATCTCGTCGACCTTGACGACCAGACCGTCGATCTCGTGCTCGACGTCGTGCCGGTGCTCGCCCCAGTACCGCACCTTCTCGATCACCGCGTCGGCACCGACGACCCGCGCGGTGTGCGACGACACCGGCAGCCCCCACGCCGCGAGCGCGGTGTACGCGTCGTACTGCGAGACCGGGTCGAAACCGTCGGTGCGGCCGAGTCCGTGGCAGATCATGCCGAGCCGGCGGCGCGCGGTGACCGCCGGATTCTTCTGCCGCAGCGAACCGGCCGCCGAGTTACGGGGATTGGCGAACGGCGCCTTGCCGTCCGCGACGAGGGACGCGTTGAGCGCTGCGAAGTCCTCGAGCCGGAAGAACACCTCACCCCGCACCTCGAGCAGTGCCGGGATCGGGTATTCGTCGGTGCCCGTGAGGGTTTCGGGGATGTCGGCGATGGTGCGCGCGTTGAGGGTGACGTCCTCGCCGGTGCGTCCGTCACCGCGGGTGGCGGCGCGGACCAGTTTCCCGTTCTCGTACACCAGGTTCAGGGCGACACCGTCGATCTTGACCTCGCACAGGTAGTGCACGTCGCCGACCGGCAACTCGGCCTCGAGCCGGCCCACCCAGGTGCGCATCTCGTCCTCGTCGAAGACGTTGTCGAGACTGAGCATCCGCTCGAGGTGGTCGGCGGCCGCGAACTCGGTGGCGAACCCGCCACCGACGAGTTGCGTCGGTGAATCCGGCGTCCGCAGGTCCGGGTGCGCGTCCTCGAGCGCGTTCAGCTGACCGAACAGCCGATCGAACTCGCCGTCGGACACCACCGGCGCGTCGAGCACGTAGTACCGGAACTGATGGTTACGGACCACCTCGGCCAGTTCCTGCCAGCGCTCGCGGTCGTCGGCGCTCGCGGGGATCACCTCCGCGTCGGACAGGCTGGTCGTCGCGGTCACGGCATCGTTCTGGTCCACCCGGGAAGGCTATCGCAGACCGGTGACACTCCCCGGTTCGTTCAGCGCCGCTCGGACGGGTCCGCACCGTCGGCGAAGGCCCGGGTCAGCTCGGCCGCGGACCGCAGCGCCGCACGCGCCCGGTCGAGACTCGCCCCGGCCAGACCGCACGCCGGGGTGACGGTCACCCGCGACGCCAGCAGCGTCCGCGGGAAGCCGAGTCGGTCGAACAGTCGGGTGGCCGGTTCGGCGAGGTCCCGCCAGCCCGGCGCCGGTTCGGTCACGGCCGTCGGGACGAGGCCGAGCGCGAGGTCGACACCGGCGTCGAGGAGTTCACCGATTCCGTCGAGGTCCGCGGTGCGCAGCGTCGACACGTCGCAGCCGATCATCGTTGCGCCGCTGCGGCGCAACAGGTTCCACGGCAGCTCCGGGGCACAACAGTGGATCGCCGTCGGCGCGCCGACGGTCTCGACCGCCCGCTGCAGCAGATCGAGGGCCTCCGGTTCGGGCAGCGCCGGCGGCGGCTGCAGGATCGACACACCGGGCAGCGACCCGGCGAGGACCGCCGGCAGCGACGGCTCGTCGATCTGCACCACGACCGGGGAGCCGAGCCGGCGGGCGGCGTCGGCGGCATGGTTCGCGACCCCCTCGGCGAGCGACTCCGTCAGATCCCGCAGGGCGCCGCGGTCGGTGAGCACCCGATGCCCGCCGAACAGTTCGACGTGCGCGGCCAACGTCAGCGGCCCGACGGCCTGCACCTTCACCGGCCGGTCGCTGCCGCGCAGCCCGGCCGTCTCCCACGCCTCCTCGAACGCGTCGAGGTCACGGGCCAGGAAATCACGCGCCGCCCGCGTGGCCGCACCGGCCCGCTGCGCCAACCGGTAGCCGGTGGTGGACGTGTCCAACGGCATGTCGACGAGCAGCGCCGCGGCCCGCCCGATCAGATCGGCACCGACCCCGCGATCCGGCAACTCCACCAGATGCGGCAGGCCGGGCAGTTCCCCGACGACGATCTCCGCGGCCGACCGCGGATCGGTGCCCGGCCACGAGCCGACCCCCGTCGCGACCCCGACGGGAACCCTCGAGTCCGTCACGCCCGGTCCGACGAGGTGCCCGAGATGGTGCCGCTGCCGATCACGATGTCGCCCGCGCCGTCCGGCCGGTACAGGACGACGGCCTGCCCCTTCGCGACCCCGGTCAGCGGCTCGGACAACTGCACCACGATGCCGCCGTTCGTTTCCTCGACGACCGCGGGCGCGGTGCCGCCGTGCGCGCGCACCTGCACGACGCACTCGACCGGCCCCTCGGGTGCCTGACCGGACGTCCAGATCGGCCGGTCCGCGGTGATGGTCCACACGTTCAGCCGGTCCACCGAACCGACCTGCACGGTGCCGGTCTCGGGTTCGATCGCGGTGACGTAGCGGGGCTTGCCGTTCGCGGCCGGCCCCTCCACGCCGAGACCCTTGCGCTGGCCGATGGTGAAGCCGTGCACGCCCTCGTGCTGTGCGAGCACCTCACCGGTGTCGGCGTCGACGACCGCGCCGGGACGGATCCCGATCTTGGCGCCCAGGAACGCACGGGTGTCACCGGACGGGATGAAGCAGATGTCGTGGCTGTCGGGCTTGTTCGCGACGGCGAGTCCGCGGTCGGCGGCCTCGGCGCGGATCTGCTCCTTGGGGGTGTCCCCGACCGGGAACATCGCCCGCGACAACTGGTCGGCGGTGAGGACCGCGAGCACGTACGACTGGTCCTTGTCGGCGTCGACGGCGCGGCGCAGCACCCCGTCGTCGAGGCGGGCGTAGTGCCCGGTGGCGACGGCGTCGAAGCCCAGCGCGTACGCGCGTTCCGCGAGAGCCGAGAACTTGATCTTCTCGTTGCAGCGCAGGCACGGGTTCGGCGTCTCACCGGCGGCATACGACTCGACGAAGTCGTCGATCACGTCTTCCTTGAAGCGGTCCGCGAAATCCCAGACGTAGAACGGGATCCCGAGTACGTCGGCGGCCCGCTTGGCGTCGCCGGCGTCCTCCTTGGAGCAGCAGCCCCGCGACCCGGTCCGCAAGGTGCCCGGCGCCGTGGACAGCGCCAGGTGCACCCCGACGACGTCGTGACCGGCGGCCACCGCACGCGCCGCGGCCACCGCGGAGTCGACACCGCCGCTCATCGCTGCCAGAACTCGCATCTACCGATTCCCTCCGTGTCGTCCCGACGCACCCGCACCGGCCAGCCCGGCGGCCCGGGCCCGTTCGATCACCTGCGGCAGCGCCGCCAGCAGCGCCTCGACGTCCCGTTCGGTCGACGTGTGCCCCAACGAGAATCGCAGCGATCCGCGTGCCACCACGGGGTCGACGCCCATCGCGGTCAGCACGTGGCTCGCGCTCGCGACCCCGGCCGTGCAGGCCGACCCGGTCGAACATTCGACCCCGGCGACGTCGAGCAGCATGAGCAGCGAGTCCCCCTCACAGCCGGGGAACGTGAAGTGCGCGTTGCCGGGAAGCCGGCCGTCTCCCGTCGCACCGTTGAGGACCGCGTCGGGCACGATACGCCGTACACCGTCGATCAGGCTGTCCCGCAACATGATCAGTTCGTCGGCCCGCTCGGCCGTCGTGATCCGCAGCGCCGCCGCGAGACCGACGATCGACGCGGTGTCCTGGGTGCCGGAGCGGACGTCGCGTTCGTGTCCACCGCCGTGCAGCAGCGGCACGCACGGCACCTGCCGGCCCAGCAGCAGCACGCCGACGCCCTGCGGTCCGCCGAGCTTGTGCCCGGCGATGCTCAGTGCCGACAGCCCGCTCGCGGCGAAATCGATCGGCAGATGCGCGGCGGCTTGGACGGCGTCCGAGTGGATCGGGACACCGTAATCGGCGGCGATCGCGGCAATGTCGGCGATGGGGTTGATCGTGCCGATCTCGTTGTTGGCCCACATGACGGTCACGAGTGCGACCTCGTCGGCGCGTCGGTCCAGCTCGGCCCGCACCGTCTCCGGGTCGACGCCGCCGTGCTCGTCGACCGGCAGCCACGTCACCTCGGCACCCTCGTGCGCGACGAGCCATTCGACGGCGTCGAGCACCGCATGATGCTCGACGGCACTCGCGAGGATGCGGGTGCGTTTCGGGTCGGCGTCCCGCCGCGCCCAGTAGATGCCCTTGACGGCGAGGTTGTCGCTCTCGGTGCCGCCGGACGTGAAGATCACCTCGGACGGGCGGGCGCCGAGGCACGCCGCGATCGACTCACGGGACTCCTCGATCCGGCGGCGCGCCGATCTACCCGATCCGTGCAGCGACGACGCGTTGCCCACGGTGGCGAACACCTCGGTCATCGCCTCGATCGTGGCCGGATACAGGGGGGTGGTCGCGGCGTGGTCGAGGTAGACCGCGGAACTGGGGGCAGGCGAGATCATGGCCCGACCAGGATAGCCCGTCCCGCGTACCGGTCATGTCCACGGAGACGTCGGTCACCCGTCGCACGTGCCACTCGCACCGCTCGGCGAGTTCACGCCGGTCCGTCCCCGGCTGCTGTACCGGGCCGACCGTCACCGCCGCCCGCACACCCCGGCTGCGCAGGATCCGCAGCATCGACGCCCCGATGCCCTCGTCCCCGACGAAGCTCGGCCCCGTCGTCCGCACCCCGGACGCGTCGACGTAGTCGATCGACACCGGGACCACGGGCCGGCCGGAGTCGATCGCGGCCTGGAACAGTGCCGGGCGGAACCGTCCGTACGATCGTCCACACCACGTGGTGCCCTCCGGGAACGCGATCACCGTCTCCCCCGCCGCCAGCCGGTCCCGCACCACCGCGACCGTGTCCGGCAGCCGCCGCAGCCGGTCCCGTTCGATCGGGACGACACCGGCCCGCCGGGCCACCCCGCCGAGCAGCGGCCACGACACCAGATCGGCGCGGGCGACGAACCGTCCCGGCACGACCGCGGCGAGCACCAGCACGTCGAGCCACGAGACATGCCCGGCGACCACCAGCACTCCCCCGAAGTCCGCCGCGCCGCCGCGCACCCCGAGGCGAATCCCGATGCCCCGCAATGCCGTCCGCGCCAACACCCGATGGGCTGACGACCGCGGGCCGGCCGGCAGCAGCCGCAGCACCGGCAGCAGCACCGACGACGCCGCCACCGCGATCAACGCGAGCCACCGTCCCCAGACCGCCGCCGCCGGCACCCGGTCGGGCCGGCTCGGCAGGCACCCCGACCCGCACGGACTCACCGGCTGCCATGCATGGCCCGTGCCGTGGCTCACGCCGCAGCCTCGATCACCGCCGCCGCGCGCCGCAACCGCTCCAGATAGCGGGTGTCGGCGTCGTGCAGGCTCTGCAGCGCCACGAAGTCGGCGACCCCGAAGTCCGGGTCGTGGGCGGGCTGACCGTGGATCCGCGCCCCCAACCGCAGGTAGCCGCGCAGCAGCGGCGGCACCGCCGCACGCGGGGCCGGGGTGATGTCGTCGAGCACGCGGCCGTCGACCCGCACCGGCCGCAACGGCATCGCCCAGAGGGACGGATCGGCGGCGTGCCGGTCCAGCAGCAGGTCCCGCACCGCGCGGACGTTCGCACCGGCGACCGCACCGGGACGGTCCTGCATCGGCACCGACACACAACCCATGACGCTGTCGTGCCCGGTGAGCTGCAGGTAGTGCAGGATCCCCGCCCACATCAGGGCCAGCACCGACCCGTTGCGGTGATCGACGTCGACGCACGCCCGCCCCATCTCCACGACCCGCCGCCCGGCCGGGTCGAGGGCGGACAGGTCGAACTCGGTGGCGGTGTAGTAGCCGCCGGCCTGGGCCGCGGCGTCGGGCGGCAACATCCGGTAGCAGCCGACGAATGCGCCGGTGCCGTTGTCCCGGACGAGCAGATGGTCACAGAACTCGTCGAAGCGGTCGGCGTCGAGCAGGTCGTCGGTACGAGACAGGACGAAGCCGGGTTCGGTGGAGAACACCCGGTACCGCAACCGCTGCGCGGCCTCGCGGTGCTCGCGGTCGGAGGAGACGATCAGGGAATAGCGCGGGGTTGTTTGCGCGGAACAGACGGTTTCGACGAACGACGAAAGTGTCATGCCAGAGGTCTACCGAGCCGGTACGGCGACCAGGCGGCGACGATGTGTCGCGTCGATGCAACTTCGGTGAACGTGCTGCGCGCAAGTTGACGCCGTGCGCGCGCGATTGCGCGCGCAGCACGTCAAGTCGCGCGCGGGAGCCTGTGGACAGCGCCGATGTTATCCACAGATCCCGAAACGGGTCTCGCGCAGGCGCCTGCTGACCCTCCACCATGAATTCCATGACCGAGACCCCGCGACTGCTCCGCCGTAGCGACGCCCTGGCCCGCGGCTACACCGACGCCGAGATCCGGACCCTGTGCCGAACCGGAGGGCTGCGCAGACTGCGCCCCGGCGCCTACCTCGACCGCGACACCCACGCCGGACTCGAACCGTCGCAGCGGCACCTGGAACTCGTCCGGGCGACGCTGCCGAAGGTGAGCGGAGGCGCCGTCGTCAGCCACCAGTCGGCCGCTGCCCTGCACGGGTTGCCACTGTGGCGGATCCCACTCGACCGGGTGCACGTCACGCGGGCCCGGACGTCCGGCGGTCGTCGTACTCGGCTGCTGCACTCGCACTGTGCGCCGCTGACCGATCGGGACGTCGTGGAGGCGAACGGGATCCGGGTCACCTCACTCGCCCGCACCGTCGCCGATCTGTGCCGGACGGTTCCGTTCGAGTCCGCGATCGTCGTCGGCGATGCCGCGCTCCACACCGGATCGGTGCATCCCGGCGATCTGGCGGACGCCCTGGCCTACGCCGATCGACGTCCCGGCCATCCCGCGGCGCTGCGGGCGTTCGGTTTCCTCGACGGGCGCAGCGAGAGCGTCGGCGAGTCCCGCAGTCGCGTCGCGCTCGCCGGACTGGAGGTATCGGCTCCGGAGTTGCAGGCATCGCTCCTCGACCCGGACGGCCGGTTCCTCGGGCGGGTCGACTTCCTGTTCGACGATCTCGGCGTGGTCGGCGAGTTCGACGGAAAGGTGAAGTACGGCAAGTACCTTCGCGACGGCCAGGACCCGGGCGATGCGGTGTTCGCGGAGAAGCAGCGCGAGGACCGGATCCGCGACGCGGGGTGGGAGGTGGTGCGCTGGGTGTGGAAAGACCTCGCACGCCCGCCGGTGATCGAGGCCCGCATCCACCGGGCGATGCGCCGCGCGGCCGTCCGACCCCGCCCTCTCGGGGAGACGCTGCGCGCAAGTTGACGCCGTGCGCGCACGATTGCGCGCGCGGGACGTCAAGTCGCGCGCGGGAGCCTGTGGGCAGCACGACGCCCCGCCACCGAGAGCGGTGACGGGGCGACGGTTGCCGAGCGGGGGGGCGTCAGCCCTTGTGGGCCTTGACGGCCTCGGTCAGCTGCGGGGCGACGTTGAACAGGTCGCCGACGATACCGAAGTCCGCGATCTCGAAGATCGGGGCCTCTTCGTCCTTGTTGACCGCGACGATGGTCTTCGAGGTCTGCATGCCGGCACGGTGCTGGATGGCACCGGAGATGCCGAGCGCGATGTACAGCTGCGGGGAGACCGTCTTACCGGTCTGGCCGACCTGGAACTGGCCCGGGTAGTAGCCCGAGTCGACCGCGGCACGCGAGGCGCCGACAGCGGCACCGAGCGAGTCGGCGAGCTCCTCGACGACCGAGAACTTGTCGGCCGAACCGACACCGCGGCCACCGGAGACGACGACGGACGCCTCGGTGAGCTCGGGGCGGTCGCCACCGACGATCGGCTCACGCGAGACGACCTTGACGGCGCTCTCGTCCTGGGCCGGAACCTCGACGACGACCTGCTCGCCGGCCGCGGCCTGCGGGGCGGCCTCGACGGCACCCGGGCGGACCGAGATGACCGGAACCTCGCCGTTGGCCTTGGCCTCGACGGTGAACGCGCCACCGAAGATCGAGTGGACGACGCTGCCGTCGGCCTTGATGTCGACGACGTCGGACAGCAGGCCGGAGCCGATGCGGGCCGCCAGACGTCCGGCGACCTCCTTGCCCTCGGTGCCGGCGGCGACGACGACGGCGGCGGGGCCGGCGGTCTCGACGAGGTTCTCGAGGACGCCGACCTTGGGGGTCACGAGGTAGCCCTCGATGTCGTCGGACTCGGCGACGTAGATCTTCGCGGCACCGGCGGCGGCCAGTGCGTCGGCCAGCTTGGCGGCCGTGCCGGCCGGGCCGGTGACGACGGCGGACGGCTCACCGAGCGCGCGGGCTGCGGTGATGAGCTCGGTGCTGACCTTCTTGAGGGCACCCTCGGCGTGCTCGACGAGCACCAGTACTTCTGCCATTGCTTACTTCTCCCTGTCTTGTCTGCTGGTATCGAGGGGCTCGATCAGATGATCTTCTGGCCCACGAGGTACGCGGCGATCTTGGTGCCGCCGTCGCCCTCGTCGGCGATGCGCTCGCCAGCGGTACGGGGGGGCTTGGGGGTGGACGCGGTGACGGTGGTGCCGGCGTTGGCGACACCCACGGTCTCCGGGTCGACGCCCAGGTCAGCCAGGGTGAGGACCTGAACTTCCTTCTTCTTCGCAGCCATGATGCCCTTGAAGGACGGGAAGCGCGGCTCGTTGATCTTCTCGGTGACCGAGACGATGGCCGGCAGCGAGGCCTCGAGGCCGAAGACGCCCTCGTCGGTCTCACGCTCGCCGGTGACCGTGCCGTCGGCGACCGTCAGCTTGCGCAGCTGGGTGAGCTGCGGCAGGCCCAGGTATTCGGCGATGATGGCCGGGACGGCGCCGATACGGCCGTCGGTGGCCTCGTTGCCGGCGATGACCAGGTCGGCGGCCTCACCGTTCTCGAAGCTGATCTGGCCGAGTGCGGCCGCCAGCGTCCAGCCGGTCTGGACCGCGTCGGAGCCGTGCAGCGCCGGATCGTTGACGTGGACGGCCTTGTCGGCACCCATGGACAGCGCCTTGCGGATGGCGTCGGTGGCGCGGTCGGGACCGGCGCACAGCACGATCACCTCGCCGCCGTCCTTCTCCTTGATGAGGAGGGCTTCCTCGACGGCGCGCTCGTTGATCTCGTCGAGCACTGCGTCTGCGGCCTCACGGTCAAGCGTGAAGTCGCCGTCGGTGAGCTTGCGCTCGGACCACGTATCGGGGACCTGCTTGATCAAAACGACGATGTTCGTCATGGGTCTTCGTCGACCTCCTGTGTGTAGCCGGCTGATGTTCGCGAGACACTCCGCGACGTGTGCCGAGCTCTCGTAAGTAATTTTCGTCGCACGTTGGCTGTGCGACACGTTACCTCACACTAAGTTACTCACGAGTAACTTTTGTGAAATCCGGTCTCACCATAACCGTCGCCCCCCGCTTCGATCGCTGTGATGTGAACCACCTTCACAGGTGTCCGAGAGCGGCCACTAACCTCGCTGAGGTGAGCGAATCCACAGTCGGCGAGCCGACCATGTCTTCTGTCGGCGAGCCGACCGCCCCCACGCTGCCCCTGACCGGCGAGCGGACCGTGCCCGGAATTCCGGAGGAGAACTACTGGTTCCGCCGTCACGAGGTGGTCTACCGCGATCTGCTCCCCCGCTGCGCCGGGCGCGACGTCCTCGAGGCCGGATCGGGAGAGGGCTACGGCGCCAACATGATTGTCGATGTAGCCGCCGCGGTCACCGGTCTCGACTACGACATCTCCGCGGTCGAGCACGTCCGCGCGCGCTACCCGCGGGTGGAGATGGTGCACGGCAATCTCGCCGAGCTGCCGCTCACGGACGGTTCGGTCGACACGGTCGTCAACTTCCAGGTGATCGAGCATCTGTGGGATCAGGGCCAGTTCCTGCGCGAGTGCCACCGGGTGCTGCGCGACGGCGGCGAACTGCTGATCAGCACCCCCAACCGGATCACGTTCTCCCCCGGCCGGGACACGCCGCTCAATCCGTTCCACACGCGTGAGCTCAATGCCGCCGAGTTGACCGAACTGTTGGTCGACGCCGGTTTCCGGGTGGAGCTCATGACGGGCGTCCACCACGGGCCGCGGCTGCGCGAGCTCGACGCCAAGCACGGCGGGTCGTTCATCGACGCACAGATCGAACGCGCACTGGCCGGTGAGCCGTGGCCCGAGGACCTGTGCCGCGACGTCGAGGGCATCGGCGTCGACGACTTCGTGCTGCGCGAGGCCGACATCGACGCGAGCCTCGACCTCGTCGCGATCGCCGTCAAGGATCCCCGGAAGTGACTGCCGTGAACGGTGTTTCAGGGGGAACGCGGGAGCCCGGCATGTTCGCTCTGGTGCTGCACTCGCACCTGCCGTGGCTGGCGAACCACGGCAGGTGGCCGGTCGGCGAGGAATGGCTCTACCAGTCGTGGGCCGCAACGTATCTGCCGGTGACGTCGGTGCTGCGGCGCCTCGCCGACGAGGGCCGCAGCCGGCTGCTCACTCTCGGCATCACCCCGGTGCTGGCGGCGCAGCTCGACGACCCGCACTGCCTCGACGGCATGCACCACTGGCTCGGCAACTGGCAGCTGCGGGCCCACGAGGCGGCGGGGATGCCGTCGGCGTCGCTGCGCGAGCTCGGTGCGCACGAGCACCGGGCGTCCACGGTCGCGCTCGCGGACTTCGAAACCCGGTGGCGCCACGGTGGTTCCGCGGTTCTTCGGGAGCTGATCGACGCCGACGCGTTCGAACTGCTGGGCGGTCCGCTCGCGCACCCGTTCCAGCCGCTGCTCGATCCGCGGCTGCGGGCGTTCTCCCTGTCCGAGGGGCTCGCCGACGCCCACGCCCGCTGGGGACACACCCCGTCCGGGATCTGGGCGCCCGAATGCGGGTACACGCCCGGCATGGAGACCGGCTACGCCGCGGCGGGCGTCTCGCATTTCATGGTCGACGGCCCCGCCCTGCGCGGCGACACGTCCCTCGGCCGGCCGGTATGGAACTCGGATGTCGTGGCGTTCGGCCGCGACCTCGAGGTGTCGTACCGGGTGTGGTCGCCGAAGGACGGCTATCCGGGGCACGCCGCCTACCGCGACTTCCACACGTACGACCACGACACCGGTCTCAAACCGGCCCGCGTCACGTCGCGGACGACGCCGTCGGACAAGAAGGCACCCTACGATCCGGCGCTGGCCGCGGCGGCCGTCGACCGGCACGTCGACGATTTCGTCGAGACCGTCCGGCGTCGGCTGCGCAGCGAATCCGCCCGCATCGGCCGGGACGCCCTCGTGGTGGCGGCGTTCGACACCGAACTGTTCGGGCACTGGTGGTACGAGGGCCCGCAGTGGCTCGAGAAGGTGCTGCGGGCGCTGCCCGAGGCCGGTATCGAGATCGGCACCCTCGCCGACGCGCGCGCCCGCGGCTACGTCGGCGCACCCGTCGAACTGCAGGACTCGTCGTGGGGGTCGGGCAAGGACTGGCGGGTGTGGGCCGGCGATCAGGTGCAGGACCTCGTCCGGCTCAACGCCGAGGTCGTACAGACCGCACTGGATACGATCGACAAGGACCGCGACGCGCATCCGGGCACCCCGGAACTGCGCAATCGGGTCCACGACCAGATGTTGCGTGAGACGCTGATGGCAGTCTCGAGCGACTGGGCCTTCATGGTCAGCAAGGATTCGGCCGCGGGATACGCCCGCGACCGGGCCCACAAGCACGCACACGCATTGCGGGAGATCGCCGACGCCGTCGCATCCGGACGTGTCGACGCGGCCCACCGGCTCGCCGACGGCTGGAACGCCGCCGACGGACTGTTCGCCGCACTCGACGCGCGGCGACTGCCCGGCCGCGACACCGCGACCGTCTGATCCGCTGGGAGCACAAGAGATGAAGATTCTGATCGTGTCGTGGGAGTACCCGCCCGTCGTGGTCGGGGGGCTGGGGCGGCACGTCCACCATCTCGCGACCGAGCTGGCCGCGGCCGGCCACGAGGTCGTCGTGCTGTCGCGGCGTCCGACGGGCACCGACTCGTCGACGCATCCGACGGTCACCGAGATCGCCGACGGTGTGCTGGTGGTCGCGGTCGCCGAGGACGCCCCGCACTTCGTGTTCGGCGAGGACATGCTCGCGTGGACGCTCGCGATGGGGCACGCGATGGTCCGGGCCGGTGTCGCCCTGTCGAAGGGCGGCATCGGGGACGGCTGGCAGCCCGACGTCGTGCACGCCCACGACTGGCTGGTCGCGCATCCGGCGATCGCACTGGCCGAGTTCTACGACGTCCCGCTCGTCTCGACGCTGCACGCGTCGGAGGCCGGACGGCACAGCGGCTGGATCTCCGGGAAGATCAACCGTCAGGTGCATTCGGTGGAATGGTGGCTCGCCAACGAATCCGACTCGATCATCACGTGTTCGGCGTCGATGGAAGACGAGGTCACCGCACTGTACGGCCCGGAGCTGCCACCGATCACGGTGATCCGCAACGGTATCGACGTCACCACCTGGAACTACCGTCCGCGGGCGCCCCGCTCGGGTCCGGCGACCCTGCTGTACGTGGGCCGGCTCGAATACGAGAAGGGCATCCAGGACGCCATCGCGGCACTGCCGAAGATCCGCCGCACCCATCCCGGCACGACGCTGGCGATCGCCGGTGAAGGCACCCAGTTCGAATGGCTGCAGCAGCAGGCCCGCACCCACCGGGTGGCCCGGTCGGTGACGTTCCTCGGCAACCTCGACCACGACGACCTGCTCGGCTGGCTGCACGGCGCCGACGCGATCGTGCTGCCCAGCCGCTACGAGCCGTTCGGCATCATCGCACTCGAGGCCGCCGCCGCCGGCACCCCGCTCATCGCGTCCACCGCCGGCGGTCTCGGCGAGGCCGTCGTCGACGGCGTGACCGGACTGTCCTTCGCGCCGGGCGACGTCGACGGGCTCACCAGCGCGGTCCGCCGCACCCTCGACGGCCCGGACACCACCCAGACCCGGGCGCAGGCGGCCCGGGACCGGCTCACCGCCGACTTCGACTGGGGCAAGGTCGCCGAGGAGACCGTGCAGGTGTACGCCGCCGCCAAACGTCGCGTCCGACACCCGTTGTCGCGTCCGACAATTCCGGAACGCCCCCTTCCCGGGAGGTAGGCCCTGTGCGCCTTTTTGGTAGTGCCCACTACCAAAAAGGCGCACGGGGCACTACGTGCCCTTCTTGCGGGCGATGTCCTCGAGCGCGGCGATGTACTTGGCGCGGTCCTCGGCGCCGGACTCCCAGTCGGCCCGGCGGTTCTTGACGGCCTTGGCCGGGGAGCCGACGGCGATGCTGAAGTCGGGGATCTCGCCCTTGACGACGGCGTGGGCGCCGAGGACGCAGCCGCGGCCGACGCGGGTGTTGCGCAGGACGGTCACCTTGGCGGCGATCCATGTGTCGGGGCCGATGCGGACCGGACCCTTGACGATGCCCTGGTCCTTGATCGGGTAGGTGATGTCCTCGGTGCGGTGGTCGAAGTCGCAGATGTAGCACCAGTCGGCGACCAGCGTCGAGGCACCGATCTCGATGTCGATGTAGGTGTTGACGACGTTGTCCTTGCCGAACACGACCTTGTCGCCGATCCGCAGGGACCCCTCGTGGCAGCGCAGCGCGTTGCCGTCACCGATGTGCACCCACTTGCCGATCTCCATGCGCGACAGCCCTGGGGTGGAGTGGATTTCGACGTTCTTGCCGAGGAACACCATGCCGCGCGTGATGATGTGCGGGTTGGCCAGTTTGAACTTGGCCAGACGGTAGTAGCGGACCAGGTACCACGGCGTGTACGCCTTGTTCGCGATCACCCACTTCGCCGACGCCACCGTCAGGAACCGTGCCTGATCGCTGTCCCGTCGACGGGATCCGCGCCACCTCGAGCGCAACGGTGCGCCCCACATGCTCGTCATGGTCGACAAGCCTACGGACCGGCGCTGTGTGCCCCGTCACGTGGCCCGCGTACCGCCGCGATCGGTGCGGGTGTCCGTTATGCGGCGTGACGTCCGACGCTGCCGGAGCCCCACGACTGTGCGCTCCACGACCGGTCCGCCCACCGTGGTTCGACGGCGACGTGCCGTCGGCGTGCGCGGCGACGGTGCCGGCGCAACGCCCAGTCGTCGTCGTGCGCAGTGGCATACGCGGTGACGGCTCCGACGACGGCCGTGACGACCGCCGCGACGAGCGAGGTCAGGGCGATACCGACCCCCACCGCGATGCCGGCGACCAGGGCCACGGCGACGAAGCGGCCGGCGGCCGGTGAGCCCAGCAGATAATCCGTTTCCTGCATCCGCATCGCGGATTCGTTCCCCGTTCCCGACGTCATGACGCTATTAGATACAACTCCGGTCGGCGTGTCGCTGCAGAATATGTAAACGATCGACAACAATTCCGGGACACACCGGGGTGCATCCACGAAATTCGCCCGATTGCCCGATTCAACCGCGCAGCGCATTCTCGACCGGCACGTACGGCAGCGCGTGCGCGAGCGCGACCGGGGCGTGCGTCACCTGCCCCGACCAGGTATTGAGTCCCATCGCGAGCGACGGATCCGTCGCCATCGCGTCGCGCCATCCCCGGCCGGCGATTGCCGACACGTACGGCAGCGTGACATTTACCAAAGCATGGGTGGATGTATGGGGAACAATGCTCGGCATATTGGGGACCGCGTACACGATCGAATGGTGAACCGAAAAAGTCGGATGGTCGTGCGTCGTCGGACGGGACACCTCGAAGCACCCGCCCTGATCGATCGCGATGTCGACCAGGACACTGCCCTGCGCCATCCGCGACACCTGATCGGACGAGACGAGGTGCGGGGCGCGGGAGCCGTGGACCAGTACCGCGCCGATCACCAGGTCGGCGTCGGTGAGGGTGGCCTCGAGTTCGGTGCGGGTGGACACCGCCGTCGCGATCCGGGACCCGAACCGGGTGTGCGCCGCCCGCAACCGGTCGACGTCCCGGTCCAGCACCGCCACCCGGGCACCCATTCCCACGGCGACGGCCGTCGCCTGCGTCCCGGCACTGCCGGCACCGATCACGACGACCCGGGCCGGCGGCACCCCCGGCACCCCGCCGAGCAGGATCCCCCGCCCTCGCAGCCCGTCCGGGCCGGCGGTGGCCTGCAACGCGTGCGCGCCCACCTGGGTGGCGAGCCGGCCGGCGACCTCACTCATCGGCGCGAGCAGCGGCAGCGAGCCGTCGGCCCGCTCGACCGTCTCGTAGGCGACGGCGGTGACCCCGCTCGACAGCAGGGCCTCGGTGCAGTCCAGGGATGCCGCGAGATGCAGGTACGTGAAGAGCACCTGGCCGCGGCACATCCGCCCGTACTCCGGGGGCAGCGGCTCCTTCACTTTCACGACGAGGTCCGCCGACGCCCACACGTCGTCCGCCGTGTCGACGATCCGCGCCCCGGCGGCGGCGAAATCCGTGTCCGGGAGCGACGATCCGTCACCGGCGCCCTTCTCGACGAGTACGTCGTGCCCCTGCGCCCGCAGTTCGGTCACCGCGAGTGGGGTGAGCGCGACCCGCAGTTCGCCGTTCTTGATCTCCTTCGGTACACCGATGCGCATGACGCCTCCTCCACCCGGCCGAGCGTGCTTCGAGCGTCCCACGATTCGACGTCGGGGACGGTCCTCCGACGCGAAATCGTGGCCGGGATAGTCTCGTCCGATCGGATTCCGACTCGAGGAGATGTAATGCGGCGCGCCCTCCAGTCGTCGGCGGCAACGCTGACGGCGGTCTCGGCCCTCCTACTCGCGGGATGCACCGCGGACACCGGCACCGAGAACGTCTTCGGCTCGGGTGGCTGGCCGGGCATGCACGCCGACGCCCGCAACAGCGGCACGAGCAGCGTCACCGGAACCGATGCACCCGAGTTCGCGTGGTCCCGGCCGGTGGGCGCCCCGACCCCGGTGCGGGCGACGGTGGCCGCGACCGGACAGATCTTCCTCACGTCGCAGGCCACCGAGGGCTGCAACCTGCTGTCGCTCCAGATCGACGCGGGCCGCAAACGCTGGTGCACGTGGGTCGGGCCGGGTGCGGCGACGTCGTCGCCGGTGGTCGACGACAAGACCAACGTGTACGTCGGCACCGAGGGCGCGATGAGTTCGTTCGATCAGCGCGGCCAGCTGCGGTGGTTCACCCCGGTGACCGGGACACCGCTGTCCGCGCAGTTCACCGGCGACGGAAAGCTGCTGTTCGTCACGCATCTCGGGCAGATCATGGTCCTCGACCCGCAGACCGGTGGTCGGGTCACCGCACCGTACGACCTGATCCCGCCCGCGTCGTACACGCAGGACGCGAACGTCGACCCGATCCCGAACGGGCTGGGACTGGACGCGTGCTTCGACGGCGGCCCGGCCTGCCCCGTCGCGAACCCGCCCGCGATCGACCTCGCCGGCGGCCGGTTCGTGCTCACCTTCACCCGGCCGGGATCGACGCGCGCCGACCTCGTCGCGATGCGGTACACCGGTGGCGAGAATCCCCGCATCGAACCCGTGTGGTCGACGACGACCCTCGACGACGGCCCCGCCGGAGCCCCCGTCCTGTCCGCGGACGGCGCCACCGTGTACGCCGGCGACAACGCCGGGCACCTGTGGGCCGTCGACGCCGAGGACGGCACCCCGATGTGGAGTCACGACCTCGGCTACCGCCCGCTCGGCGGACCGTCCGTCTCCCGTGACGGTCTGATCGTCCCCGCCGGTGGCGGGAATGCGCGGCTGCGTGCACTCCGGGACCGCGGCGAGAGCGTCGAAACTGCCTGGGAGCGTGATGATCTCACTCCGGTTGGTGGCGCCGCGCAGACCGCGGGCGGCATCGGGTACACGACGGTACGCGACGGCGACGGCGGTGTCGCACTGCTGACGTTCGACACCGCCACCGGCGGCACCCTCGACACCGACGTCCTCACCGGCGCCACCGGTTTCACCGCGGGTGTCTCGATCGGGCCGGACGGCGAGATCCTCACCCCCACCCTCATCGGCGAACTGTTCGTCCTGCGGTAGCCGTCTCAGTCCCGCGCCGCACACACGAACGCGACCGGGGTGCGGCCGATCCGGGTGAGCACCACCGACAGGGGCGTCGACCCGCGCAGTTTCAGGCGCGGACGCAGCACCGCCGGGTCGATGTCGAGTCCGCGGACGAGGATCTCCGCCGACCCGCAGTCGCGGGCCGACAGTTCCTGCCGCAGCGCCTTTTCCGTGTACTTGAGTTGCGCGAGGACCCGGAATCCGCGGACCCCGTCGGGCACCCGGTCGCCGGTGAGGTACGCGATCCGCGGATCGAGCTGCCACAGCCCGTGCCGGGCCGCATAGTGCCGGACCAGCCCGGCCCGCACGACCGCACCGTCCGGGTCGACGATCCACTCCCCCGGCTCCCGTTCGGGGATGTCGTCGGGTTCGGCGTCGGTGATCTCCCACGCGGTGCCGTCCGACCGCAGCACGCTCGCCCGCCGGCGCACCCCGGCCCCGGACAGTCCCGGCGACCACAGGCACGCCTCGCGCACCCCGCCGTCGAGCGAGACGATCTCCACCTCACCGTCCCAGCCGAGACGGTCGAAGTCCAGTCCCGGAGCACATTTCACGGCGAGGTCGCGGCCGGCGTACACGTCGAGCAGATCCGGCAGCGGCGGCATCAACGCCGCCGGATCGTGGGTGCGTCTGCCACCGGAGCGGCGGGCCGGATCGGCGATCACGACGGTGTCGCGGGTGCACGGGCGCAACGCGTCCGCCCGCAGCAGCGTCGCACCGGGCACGTTGTGCACGGCCATCGCCAACCGGACCGGGTCGAGGTCGCTGCCGATCACGGTGTCCGCCACCGGAACCAGCGCCGACAACTCGGCGCCGATCGAGCAGGTGACGTCGTGGACGCGTCGGCCTGCCAACCGCACCCCGCGGCGGCGGGCCACGATCGACGGGGTGGCCTGCTGCACCGCGTCGTCGGTGAGCAACCACGACGCGCCGCCGTCGAGCTTGGTCTCCGCCTTGCGTCGCAGCAGCACCGTCTCGATCAGCATGCCGGCGCGATCACCGAAACGCGTACGCGCCCGGCCGATGTCGGCCAGGCGCGTACGCGTGGACAGTTCCGACTCCGCCGTCTCGGCCAGCGCGGCGACACCGTCGTCGCTGCGCAGGTAGTCGACGTCGTCGAGTGTGAAGTCGTATCCCACAGTATCGAAACGAATCGATCAGTCGGTGGCGCCCGGCTTCACGCCGGTGATCATCGCGTTGTAGAAGAAGCCCTTCGGAACGATGTGCTTCATGACGTTGTCGTCGACCCAGCTGAGCGCCTTCCAGCCGCCGAACGCGAACCTGGCCCAGTTCCAGCCGAGCTTGCCCTCCGGGACGGCCGCCTCGAACGTGCGGACCGGCCAGCCGAGCATCGCGGCCGTGAACTCCTCGGACGCGGCATGCACCTGTACGGCTCCGGCCGAACGGGCCATCTTCTCGAGATCCGCCGGATCGAACGTGTGGATGTCGACGACCGCCTCGAGCGCCGCGGCGCGCGACGACTCGTCGAGTTCGGTCTGCGGGCGACGCCAGTCGTTGAGCGGCCCGAACTTGGTGACGTTGGTGGTCAGGTACCAGGTGGCGCGGGACAGCCAGCGGGCGTAGAAGTCGCCGACCGTGGTGGGTTCACCGGCGAACACGAACCGGCCGCCGGGCTTGAGGACCCGCAGGACCTCGCGCAGCGACTTCTCGACGTCCGGGATGTGGTGCAGCACCGCATGCCCGACGACGAGGTCGAACGTGTTGTCCTCGTACGGGATCCGCTCGGCGTCCGCGACCCGGCCGTCGACCGGCAGACCGAGGCCCTCGGCGTTGCGCAGCGCCACCTTGACCATGCCGGGCGACAGGTCGGTGACCGAACCGGTCTTCGCGACCCCACCCTGCATCAGGTTGAGCAGGAAGAAGCCCGTGCCGCAGCCGAGTTCGAGGGCCCGCTCGTACGGCAGGTCCTGGTCACTGCCGACGACGGCGTCGAACCGTCCGCGCGCGTAGTCGATGCAGCGCTCGTCGTACGAGATCGACCACTTGTCGTCGTACGTCTCCGCCTCCCAGTCGTGGTACAGGACCTGGGCGAGCTTGGTGTCCTGCATCGCCGCCGCGACCTCTTCGGCCGTGGCGTGCGGGTTGGGTGCGGGGTCTGTCGGGCTTGCAGTCATGCGGAGAATCCTACCGAAAGGTAAGCGATGAACAAGTTCTAGTTTCCCGGTTCTTCCCTCCGCGTTTTGCGCACTTGTCGTTGTCCGCCGGACGGCGTGGACCACGACAAGTGCGCAAAACGCGAGAGGTGGGCGGTGCGGCTACTTGCCGGTGAACGTCGCCTTGCCCGGACCGTTCTCGACGAACGACGCCATGCCGATCGTGCGGTCCTGCGTCGCGAACAGCGACGCGAACAGGTGCTGCTCGATCTTCAGGCCCGTCGCCAGGTCGGTGTCCAGGCCCTCGTCGATCGCGGCCTTCGCCGCGGCGATCGCCCGGCTCGCGGCACCGGTGAACTGCGACGCCCACGCGCGGGCCGCGTTGTACACCTCGTCGGGGGCGACCATCTCGTCGATCAGGCCGATCGTCAGGGCCTCCTCGGCGCCGACGAAGCGTCCCGTGAACACCATGTCCTTGGCCTTCGACGGACCGACCAGACGCGCCAGTCGCTGCGTGCCGCCGCCGCCGGGGATGATGCCCAGCAGCACCTCGGGGACACCGAGTTTGACGTTGTCGCCGGCGATGCGCCGGTCCGCGCCGAGCGCCAGCTCGAGGCCGCCGCCGAGCGCGTAGCCGGTGATCGCGGCGACCGTCGGCTTCGGGATGTCGGCGATCGAGCCGAGCGCCGACTGCAGGTCGGCGATGATCTCGCTCATCTGCACGAAGTCGAGTTCCGCCATTTCCTTGATGTCGGCGCCGGCCGCGAACACCTTCTCGCCGCCGTAGACGATGACGGCCTCGACGTCCGCGTCGACCGTCGCCTGCCGGGCCGCGGCCCGAATCTCCTCCTGCACCTGACGGTTCAGCGCGTTCATCGGGGGACGCGAGAGACGGATCGTGCCGATACCTTCGGAAACCTCGAGGGTCACAAACTCAGCCATGCGGTCAGGCTACTGGTCGTCAGCCCCAGGGCAGAGCGCCGGTGTCGTAATAGCCGGATTCCCCCGGGAACGACACGCGCGGCTTGCCGTCCACGAACGACAGATCCGGCAGGATCGGTGAGATCTCCGGCTGCGCAGCGAGAATCGCGTCGACGTCGTCGTATCCGCCGAGTGCCGTCAGCTGGCTCCACGTGGGCGGCAGCAGGATACTACGGCTGCCCCGCCAGTCGTCGACGGCCGCGGCCGGGGTCCGCCACGCCACCTCCGCGGCCTCCGACGTCTGCCCGTCCGCCTGCTGCCCCACCGGCAGCACCGCGACGAAGAACCGGGTGTCGTACCGACGGCCCTCCTGCACGGGCGTGATCCAGTTCGCCCACGGCCGCAGCAGATCGCTGCGCAGCACCAGGTCCTCGCGGGCCAAGAAGTCGGCGAACGACAATTCGCGGGTCTCGAGCTGCCGGCGGGCCTGCGCGTACCCGGACGTGTCGGCGACGACGGTGTCCGCCGTCGGCCCGGCCAACAGCACACCGCACTCCTCGAACGTCTCCCGCACCGCCGCGCACACCGACGCCTTCGCCCGCGACTCGTCGATCCCGAAGCGCTGCGCCCACCACGACGGCGGCGGCCCCGCCCAGCGCACGTCGGCGTCGCCGTCACCCGGGTCGACGCCGCCGCCGGGGAACACCGTCATGCCGCCGGCGAACGCCATCCCGGTGACCCGCCGCAGCAGGAACACCTCGACACCGTCGGCGCCGTCCCGCACCAGCATGACGGTGGACGCGTCCTTCGGGGCGACGGGGGCGGCGGAGTCGCGCGTGGTTTCCATATCGGGAACCTACGCCCCGAGTGACCCGCGTCTCGGCACCGCCCCGCCGCGCGTGTCAGGCCCGGTGTCGGCCCGGAAGCCGGGTGCGGCGGGCGAAGAACCGGCCGTCGACCCGGTCCAGGCTGATCGACTGACTGAACGCCGCACTGAGGTTCTCGGCGGTGATGACGTCGTCGAGCAGGCCCTGCGACACGACCCGCCCCTCCGACAGCAGCAGCGCGTGCGTGAATCCCGGCGGAATCTCCTCGACGTGGTGCGTGATGAGCACGGTCGCCGGCGAATCCGGATCGGATGCGAGATCACCGAGGCGGGCGACGAGCTCCTCGCGGCCGCCGAGGTCGAGACCGGCGGCGGGCTCGTCGAGCAGCAGCAGTTCCGGGTCGGTCATGAGCGCGCGGGCGATGAGCACCCGCTTGCGCTCGCCCTCCGACAGCGTCCCGTAGGTGCGGTCGGCGAGATGTTCGGCGCCGAGGCTCTCGAGCATCTCGACGGCCCGTTCGGTGTCCATGTCCTCGTAGCGTTCCCGCCACCGGCCCAGCACCGCGTACCCCGCCGAGACCACCAGATCCTTGACGACCTCGTCGGCCGGGACCCGATGCGCCAGCGAGGACGACGACAAGCCGATCCGGGGACGCAGCTCGGTGATGTCGACGCGGCCGAGGGTTTCCCCGAGCAGACGGGCGACACCGGCCGTGGGATGGACCTCGGCGGCCGCGATGCGCAGCAGCGACGTCTTGCCCGCGCCGTTGGGGCCGAGGACGACCCACTTCTCGTCGAGTTCCACCTGCCAGGAGACGGGACCGACGAGGGTCGCACCGCCCCGGCGGATCACGACGTCTTCGAAATCGATGAGGAGATCAGGATCTGGTTCCGACACGATCACCATCTTCGCGCACCGGGCACAGTCGGCGCCGACCGGACCGGTGTGCGTGTCGTCGCACCCGCTCACATCGGCCCGTACCGGTCACGGCAGGCGCGCGATCACCGTCATCGACCCGGGCGCCACCTCGGTGAATCCGGCGTCGCGGACCGCGATCGCCCTGCCGGCGGCGACGTCGGCGCACAGCGCCGCCCACCGCGTCCCGTCCGCGTCACGGACCGCGCAACGGTACCCGTCCGCCGCCCAGTCGAACGTTCGATCCACCGGCATCGCACCGGCGAGGATCATCGACGCGTGCCCCACCTGCGCGGCCGCCTTGCCGACGGTCATCCCCAGTGCCGCGTTCACCCACAGGACCGGGACGCCGCCGCGCACCGGACCGGGTTCGTCGGCGTCGAGGTCGGTGCCGCCGATCTGCAGTTTGCGGATCCTCGGATCGAGCGCCCCGACCGGTCCCGGCACCAGCGCGCGGGCCTGCGCGCCGTCGACGTCGACGGTCACCCCGTCGACGTCCTGCGCGGCGAGCCACGCGGCACCGCGGGCCCGCCGCGACACCTTACGGATCCGGGCGTCGGCCCACTCCCGCAACGGCGCCTGCCACAGTCCCGGCTGTCCGTCGTCGTCGGGGCCGACCCGCTCGTCGAGGCACAGCGCGACCGTCGCCGACGCCGCCGCCGCGAGCAGCGCGCTCCGCGGCGGCGGATCGGCCTTGGGGATGTGCAGCACGATCGGCATCGCCAGCACGTCCGCCGGATCGGCGGGGTCCGGCCGGTCGCCGTACCCGGCCGCGAGCACCGCGTGCCGGGCCACGAACGCGGACGGTGCCGTCGGGTCTGGCGCGGTCACGCGAGCGGCACGCGCCGCACGCCGCCGTCGACCGCGTCGGCGGCCTCGACCTCGTCGCGGGTGACGCCGAGGATGAACAGGACCGCGTCGAGGAACGGGTAGTTCAGGGCCGTGTCGGCGACCTCGCGCAGCGCCGGCTTCGCGTTGAACGCGACACCGAGACCGGCCGCGGTGAGCATGTCGATGTCGTTGGCGCCGTCACCGACGGCGACGGTCTGCTCCATCGGCACCCCGACCTCGGCGGCGAACGCGCGCAGCGCGGTCGCCTTGTAGGCGCGGTCGA
Organism: Prescottella subtropica; assembly: GCF_005434945.1. GTDB lineage: Bacteria > Actinomycetota > Actinomycetes > Mycobacteriales > Mycobacteriaceae > Prescottella > Prescottella subtropica. The sequence goes on from NZ_SKCH01000006.1 coordinate 107,182, forward strand.
CGACGTCCCCGACGACCCGGCCGGTGAGCTTGCCGTCGACGATCTCGAGGGTGTTGGCCTGCACGAAATCGAGTTCGAGTTCGTGGGCGAGACCCTCGATCACCTGACGGAACCCGCCCGAGACGACACCGCAGTGGTAGCCGAGACGACGCAGCGTGCGGATCGTGGTGCGGGCGCCCGGCGTGAGCTGCAACTCGGCGGCGACGTCGTCGATGACGGACGCGTCGAGGCCCGCGAGGGTCGCGACCCGCTGGTTCAGGGATTCGGTGAAGTCGATCTCGCCGCGCATCGCGGCCTCGGTGACCGCACGCACCTCGTCCTCGACGCCGGCACGGGCGGCGAGCATCTCGATGACCTCGCCCTGCACGAGCGTCGAATCGACGTCGAACACGATGAGCCGCTTGGCGCGCCGTGCGAGCCCGCCCCGCTCGACGGCCACGTCGACGTTCTCCCCGGCGGCGACCTCCGCGAGGCCCGCACGCAGCCGGGCGTCGGCGTCGGCGTCGGTGTTCGACGCGGTGACCAACAGCTCGAGACCCGTGACCGGGTAGTCGGCGATCCCGCGAATGGAGTCGATGTTGGCGCCCTGCCGGGCCAGCTCCCGCGACAGTGCCCGGAACGCCCGCGCACTGACCGGGCTGCCGAGCACCACGACCGCATGGGTCGAGACGTGCTGGCGAGTGTCCGGGTCGGCACCGATCGCCACGTCGACGGTCATGCCGACGGTGTCCATCGCCTCCTCGAGCTCCTCCTGCAGCGCCTCCGGATCGGTGGGGCACTGCACCAGCACGCCGAGAGTGAGCCGACCCCGGATCACGACCTGTTCGACGTCGAGCAGGCTCACGTCGTGCCGCGAGAGCGCCCCGAAGAGAACCGACGTCACGCCGGGCCTGTCCGGACCTGTAACCGTCACCAGAACCGTGGCGTCTGACGCACCCACCGAGAAACTCCGTTCGTTAGGAAAATTCCGCACCCATTCTGCCAAGCCGGGTGCATGTAACGGGAAGGCCCCGCCCGTTCCCTCGATGTGCGGGGATCGGGCGGGGCCTTCCGGGTCGTACCGTGTCACGGAGTCCGTCAGGACTTGCTGTCCTCGAGGACCGCGACGTTGTGCTTGTGGCTGCCGGGGCCGACATGGGCTTCGGCGCGCATGCGCTCGACCATGTGCGGGTAGTGCAGCTCGAACGCCGGACGCTCCGACCGGATCCGGGGCAGTTCGGTGAAGTTGTGCCGCGGCGGCGGGCAACTGGTGGCCCACTCGAGGGAGTTGCCGTAGCCCCACGGATCGTCGACGGTGACGACCTGGCCGTAGCGGTAGCTCTTGAACACGTTCCACAGGAACGGCAGCGTCGACGCACCGAGGATGAACGAGCCGATCGTCGAGAACGTGTTCAGGAACGTGAACCCGTCGGACGGCAGGTAGTCGGCGTAGCGGCGGGGCATGCCCTCGTTGCCGAGCCAGTGCTGGACGAGGAACGTGGCGTGGAAGCCGACGAACGTGCTCCAGAAGTGCCACTTGCCGAGACGCTCGTCCATCATCCGGCCCGTCATCTTCGGGAACCAGAAGTAGATGCCGGCGTACGTGGCGAACACGATGGTGCCGAACAGCACGTAGTGGAAGTGCGCGATGACGAAGTACGAGTCGGTGACGTGGAAGTCGATCGGCGGGCTCGCGAGGAGCACGCCCGACAGGCCACCGAAGAGGAAGGTCACCAGGAAGCCGACCGAGAACAGCATCGGCGACTCGAACGTCAGCTGCCCCTTCCACATGGTGCCGATCCAGTTGAAGAACTTCACACCGGTCGGGACCGCGATGAGGAACGTCATGAAGGAGAAGAACGGCAGCAGCACGGCGCCGGTGGCGTACATGTGGTGCGCCCACACGGCGATCGACAGTGCGCCGATGCCCATGGTGGCGTAGACCAGGCCGCTGTAACCGAAGATCGGCTTACGCGAGAAGACCGGGAAGATCTCCGAGACGATACCGAAGAACGGCAGCGCGATGATGTACACCTCGGGGTGACCGAAGAACCAGAACAGGTGCTGCCACAGCAGGACGCCACCGGTGGCCGGGTCGAAGATGTGGCCACCGAGGTGACGGTCGACGAACAGGCCCATGAAGGCGGCCGTCAGGATCGGGAACGCGAGCAGCACCAGGATGCTGGTGATCAGGATGTTCCACGTGAAGATGGACATCCGGAACATCGTCATACCGGGTGCGCGCAGGCACACGATGGTGGTGATGAAGTTGACGCCACCGAGGATGGTGCCGAGGCCGGCGACGGCGAGACCCATGATCCACAGGTCGGCGCCCATGCCCGGCGAGTGCACGGCACTCGTCAGTGGAGTGTAGGCGGTCCAGCCGAAGTCGGCGGCACCGCCGGGGGTGATGAAGCCGGCCGTGGTGATCAGGGCGCCGAACAGGTACAGCCAGTAGCTGAACGCGTTCAGACGCGGGAACGCCACGTCGGGGGCACCGATCTGCAGCGGGACGATGTAGTTGGCGAAGCCGAACACGACCGGGGTCGCGTACAGCAGCAGCATGATCGTGCCGTGCATCGTGAACAGCTGGTTGAACTGCTCGTTCGACAGGAACTGCAGACCCGGGACCGCGAGTTCGGTACGCATCAGCAGTGCCATGAGGCCACCGATGAGGAAGAACGCGAACGAGGTCACCAGGTACATGATCCCGAGCACCTTGGGATCAGTGGTCGTCACCATCTTGTGGATGAACGAGCCCTTCGGTCCCTGCCGCGGCGGGTACGGCCTCGCGGTTATCTCTGGGACTGGCTGGGGCGCTACGGCAGTCACTGATCCTCCTGAATGTGCCCTTGGTCGCTCCGCAGGCTCGCTCCGAACCCCCGGCCTCGTGCTCGAGGCAGGTGTTCTCCGGCTTGCGCTCATCGAATCGTAGACGGTGCTTTCGTGCCCGGTTGACCGGGTCCTACTCCCTGTCGTACTCGGGCACTTCCGCCTCCGGCCCGTAGAGCCTCGAGCAGGACTTTAGTCCCCGGTCCGTCGCACACCCGACATGCTGCCGCGTGTCGGGTGGCACGAACCCCGCGATCGGACGGATTCTCGAGTCCGCCTCGAGCGGCGGCATCCACCGATTTCGCCACGGCACACTGTTAAGGTCTTCCTTACTAACCCAAGCCTCACCTTATTCGTATGGGAGTTGCGCTCGTGTCCACACAGTCCCGTCGCGCACCGACCGCCGTCGCCGCCGCCACTGCAGGGACAACGGGCGCCACCGCCTCCGGGTTCCCGCGGACCTCCCAGACCACCTCGACGACCCCACGAAGGTCTTCGAGGTGGATCCGCACAACGGCTAGCCTGGATCGGCCCGCCTGCAGGAGCTCGTCGAACAGGAAATCGCCGTGATACCCAGTTCCCCGTCCGTTCGCCTCGCCCGTCGCGCAACCGTTGCCGCGGCCGCGGCCGCACTGGCCGTCGCGGGTCTCGCCGGATGCAGTGACACCTCCGACGACGACGCGTCGACGATCGTGCGGAAGACCACCGCGATCGCGGGCGCCGGGGTCGTCACCGTCGAGCGGGACACCAGTGGTGCGTGCGCGGCACCGACCCCGGCCGACCCGGGCGTGCCGGACCCGCAGCGGATCGTCGTCCTCGACAGCGCCGCACTGGATGCGGTGTGCGCGCTCGGGATGTGGGACCGGGTCGTCGGCGCGACGGTGTCGCCGGTCGACGGCGGACGACCGTCGTACCTGGGTGCCGGGATCGCAGCGCTTCCCGACATCGGCCCCGAGGGCGCACCGGACGTCGACCGGATCACCGCGGCCGCACCCGATCTCGTCCTGGCATCCGCTCCCCTGTCGGCCGACCTCGCCGACCGAGTGATCGCCGCAGTCCCGACCGGGACTCTCCACGACGGCCGGTTCGGCTGGATCTCGGCGTCCGGCGACGATCCGTCCTCGTGGGAGTACCGGTTCCGGGTCGCCGGTGCGGCACTGGGTCGTTCGGGTGCCGCCCGGCAGGCACTCGACGACTACACCGCCGACGCGGCCCGTACCGGGGATGAACTCGGCGCACGGTTGACGCAGACGTCGGTGATCCGGTTCGGCGCCGACGCGGCCACGATCGAAGGACCCGGGTCGTTCGCGGGGCGGGTCCTCGCCGACATCGGCGTCGCACGCCCGCAGACCCAGCGGATCGAGACGGCCACTGCGCCGGTCGACGATCTCGCCGCGGCCGACGGCGATCTGATCTACGTCGGCTTCGACGGACCCGCCGGCCTCGCGCACGGCACCGGCGTCCTCGAATCCGATGCGTGGCTCGATCTCGGAGCCGCTACCGACCACCGAGTTTTCGCGGTCGACGACGAGGTGTGGAACGCCGGCAACGGCATCGTCGCCGCCCGTGCCGTCATCACCGATGTGAGGAGTTCTCTGAATGGTTACGCCCCGTAGGACCCGAGGATTCGCCCGCGGCGCCGTCGCGGCCGCCGCGACCGTGATCGCGTGCGCCGCCCCCGCCACCGCGCAGGCCGCCACCCCGTCGGGCCCGTCGATCACGGTGTTCGCCGCGGACGGTGTCACCCCGCTCGGTGACACCGCCGTGCACGAGGGCGACCGTATCGTGGTGCGCGGCACCGGTTTCGACCCGAACGCCAACACCGGCGGCCTGCCGGTCCCGGTGCCGCCGGGCGTCCCGCACGGCACGTTCGTCTCGTTCGGCGCGTTCACCGACGACTGGCGACCGTCTCAGGGTTCGCCCGCGGATTCCCGTGTCGGACAGCAGCGTTCGGCGACAGCATGGGTGATGTCCGAGGACGCCCTGAACCGGGTCCCGGACGTGCCGTTCGATTTCCGTCGCACCATCCGCCAGCAGTGGGTGCCGCTCGGCGGTGACGGCTCGTTCACCGCGACCCTCACCGTCAAGAAGCCGGCGACCGTGCCCGTGGGCGCCGAGTACGGCGTCTACACCTACGCCGCCGCCGACGCCGTCAACGCCGCCGAGGAACTCGCGGTCCCGGTCGCCTTCGATCCGACGCCCGGCCCGAACGCGCCCGTCGCACCGTCGCAGGACCTGGTGTGGGGTCTGGCACCCGGATACACCGATCTGGTGAAGAACGCGACGCAGGGTTCGGTCACCGGTTCCGACGGCGCCACGGTCCGCAGTGACGGCCGGTTGACGTTCGCGCTCGACGGTTCCGACGTCGACCCGGCCACCGGCCTGGGCACCGTCCGCTACCGCGGCACCGTCGTGTCGTTCACCCGGTTCCATCTCGCCGAGATCGCACTCGCGAACCCGTGGATCGAATTCACCCCGCAGGGCACGTTCCTGTCCGCGGAGACGTCCGACGGCAACATGGTCGGCACCGACGCCATGAGCCGGATCCGGTTCGCGCAGTTGGACACTCGTCCCGGATCGCACGACGTGACCGACGCCCCGGCCCGGTTCCTGTTCCCGCTGCAGCCGTCGATCCTGCTCCCCTACTCGGGCCAGCAGGCCGCACCGGTGACGTTCCGGTACTGACCGTCCGACATCGCTACCGTCCCGGCCACCCCTCGGCGGCCGGGACGTCGGCGTCGGCGATCGCCGCCACCAGCTGAGCGTGATCGCGGTCGTTCTGGTCGGCGTACGCGAACGCGAACCCGGCCAGCGCCTCCTGCGCCCGGTCCGAGGCGCCCAGGTAGTCGTCGATCGCGGCCGGGTCGCCGCTGCGCGCGTGCGCGCGGGCCAGCACGTGCCCGCAGGCCGACGCGAACTGCGGCAGCCGTCCCGCGATCATGTCCCCGGTGGGGATGACCTTGCCGTCCCGGAACTGGCGGACGTAGAAGTCGCGTCCCGAGATCGACGTCCAGCCGACGAACATGTCGGTGGCGCTCTGGATCATGCGCTGCCCCTGCACCACCCGCGCCCCGTGGTTGCCGTAGGTGCTCGCGCCGACGAACTGCTCGTACACCGACGGGCCGGCCTGCTTGACCTGGAGGAACAGTGGATCGCCGGTCCGGCGTTCCTCGAACAACGCCAGGTACACGCGCATTCCGACGCTGCCGACGCCCACCACCTGCTGCACGGCGTCGACGAGGTCGAACCGGGTGAGCAGGTTCGCGACGTGGTCGGGCACCGACTCGTGGTACTGCCCGATGATCGCGTCGAGTTCCGCACCACCGCCCTCGAGCACGTGGGTGCGGTACGGCGGTTCCTCCACGATCCCGGTGCGGCCGTCGACCATCCGCACCAGTTTCTTCGCGGCGCCGCGGTTCGTCCGCTTGACCGCGAGCTTCTCGACCATCCGGTCGAGCCGGTGCTCGTCGTCGGCCGCGGTGTACGCGATCAGCTGTCCCGTGTCGATCCGGTCGTACCAGATGTCGAGTTCGGGCCGGGTCGCGTAGGTGCCGATCCACTCCCGGTAGCCGCGGAACCCGGCTCGCACCGCCTCCGCGGCCCGGCCCGCGGGCAGCCCGTTCGCCCGCGCCAGCACCACCAGGCTCGTCAGGAACCGTTTGACGTCCCACTCGAACGGGCCGGGCAGCGTCTCGTCGAAGTCCCGTAGGTCGAACACCAAGTTGCGTTCCGGGGTGTTCCACAGGCCGAAGTTCAGGACATGGGCGTCCCCGCACAGCTGCACGTCGATCCCGGTGTGCGGTGTCGACGCGAGATCCGCCGCCATCACCGCGGCGGCGCCCCGGTAGTACGTCCACGGCGACGCCGCCATCCGGCCGTGCCGCAACGCCAGCAACTGCTGGTCACGGATCGCGTTCTGCGCCAGGATCGTCCGCAACGCGTCGTGGCCGCGAGTGGACGGCACCCACTCCCCCAGTGCGCGCCGCGGCACGATCTTGCGACGGGACCGCCCGCCGTCTCCGTTCGACGACACCGCGCCCGTCTCGGCCTGCTGCACAGTCATGCGGCGATTATGTACCTCACCGACACCGATCCGTGCCCGGCGGTACCGTCGTCGGCGTGCCGATCCCCGAGTTCCTCACCGCACTGCGCGCCCACGTCGGGCACGCGCCCCTGTGGCTGCCCGGCGTGAGTGCCGTCGTCGTCGACGACACCGGCCGGGTGCTGCTGACCCGGCGCGCCGACAACGGCCTGTGGGCGGTGGTGTCGGGGATCCTCGAACCCGGCGAGGAACCCGGCCCTGCCGTACTGCGGGAGATCCGTGAGGAAACCGGGATCGAGGCCGAACTGGTGAGGATCACCAGCGTCGATACCGCCGGCCCCATCACCTACCCCAACGGGGACGTCGCGAGTTATCTCGACGTGTGCTTCCTCGCCCGCGCCGTGTCCGGTGAGGCTCATGTCGCCGACGACGAGAACCTCGAAGTCCGCTGGTTCACCCCCGGCACCCTGCCGACGGACCTCACCGACTCGTCGAAGAACCGGCTCGCGGCCGCCCTCCGCGGCGACGAACGGGCGTGGTTCGTGCGGGGGTGAAACTGCTTGTGGCCGAATGTCACATCGGTTCAGTTCGACTGAACGTGTGTGACATTCGGCCACAAAGGGGTTCGCGAGGAGACTAGAAGTCCCAGTCCTCGTCCTCGGTGTTGACGGCCTTGCCGATGACGTAGCTCGAGCCCGACCCGGAGAAGAAGTCGTGGTTCTCGTCGGCGTTCGGGGACAGCGCCGACAGGATCGCCGGGTTGACGTCCGTCTCGTCCTTCGGGAACAGGCCCTCGTAGCCGAGGTTCATCAGCGCCTTGTTGGCGTTGTAGCGCAGGAACTTCTTGACGTCCTCGGTGAGCCCGACCTCGTCGTACAGGTCCTGCGTGTACTCGACCTCGTTGTCGTACAGCTCGAACAGAAGCTCGAACGTGTAGTTCTTGAGTTCCTCACGCTCGGCCTGGGTGACCTGCTCGAGTCCGCGCTGGTACTTGTAGCCGATGTAGTAGCCGTGCACGGCCTCGTCACGGATGATGAGGCGGATCATGTCGGCCGTGTTGGTGAGCTTGGCCCGACTCGACCAGTACATGGGCAGGTAGAAGCCGGAGTAGAACAGGAACGACTCGAGCAGCGTGGACGCCACCTTGCGCTTGAGCGGGTCGTCACCCTTGTAGTAGTCGAGGATGATCTGCGCCTTGCGCTGCAGGTTCGGGTTCTCCTCCGACCAGCGGAACGCGTCGTCGATCTCCCGGGTGGTACACAGCGTGGAGAAGATCTGCGAGTAGCTCTTCGCGTGCACCGACTCCATGAACGCGATGTTGGTGAGCACCGCCTCCTCGTGCGGGGTCACCGCATCCGGGATGAGGCTCACCGCACCGACCGTGCCCTGGATCGTGTCGAGCAACGTCAGACCGGTGAACACCCGCATCGTGAGCTGCTGCTCACCCGGCGTCAACGTCCCCCACGACTGGATGTCGTTGGACACCGGCACCTTCTCCGGCAACCAGAAGTTGCCGGTGAGACGGTCCCACACCTCCGAGTCCTTCTCGTCCGGAACGCGGTTCCAGTTGATCGCCGAGACGCGGTCGATCAGCTTGATGCGCGTGCCGTCGGCCGGCGAATGCGCGTGGGATGCGGAGGTCATCGTTCTTCCCTGTTCGAGTGTCGGTGCAGGACTGGAGAATCGGCGGTCACAACATGCAGGAAACGCAGTTTTCCACCTCGGTCCCCTCGAGCGCCATCTGCCGCAGACGGATGTAGTACAGCGTCTTGATGCCCTTGCGCCACGCGTAGATCTGCGCGCGGTTGACGTCGCGGGTGGTGGCGGTGTCCTTGAAGAACAGGGTCAGCGACAGGCCCTGGTCGACGTGCTGGGTGGCGGCGGCGTAGGTGTCGATGATCTTCTCGTACCCGATCTCGTACGCGTCCTGGTAGTACTCCAGGTTGTCGTTCGTCAGGTACGGCGCCGGGTAGTAGACGCGTCCGATCTTGCCTTCCTTGCGGATCTCGATCTTCGCGGCCACCGGGTGGATGGAACTGGTGGAGTTGTTGATGTACGAGATCGAGCCGGTCGGCGGGACGGCCTGCAGGTTCTGGTTGTAGATGCCGTACTGCTGCACCGACGCCTTCAGCTCACGCCAGTCGCCCTGGGTGGGGATGTGCACGCCGGCGTCCGCGAACAGCTGACGGACCCGTTCGGTGGCCGGCTCCCACACCTGGTCGGTGTACTTGTCGAAGTACTCGCCGGACGCGTACTTCGACTCCGGGAAGCCCGCGAAGGAGGTGCCGCGTTCCTTCGCGATCAGGTTCGACGCCCGGACCGCGTGGTAGACGACGGTGTAGAAGTAGATGTTCGTGAAGTCGATGCCCTCGTCGGAGCCGTAGAAGATCCGCTCCCGCGCAAGGTACCCGTGCAGGTTCATCTGCCCCAGGCCGATCGCATGCCCCTCGTCGTTGGCCCGCTTGATCGACGGCACCGAGTCGATCGCCGTCTGATCGGCGACCGCGGTCAGCGCCCGGATCGACGTCTCGATGGTCTGCGCGAAGTCCGGCGAGTCCATCGTCTTGGCGATGTTGAGGGAGCCGAGGTTGCACGAGATGTCCTTGCCGATGTGGCTGTAGGACAGGTCGTCGTTGAACGTCGACGGCGTCGACACCTGCAGGATCTCCGAGCACAGGTTCGAGTGGGTGACCTTGCCGGCAATCGGGTTGGCCCGGTTCACCGTGTCCTCGAACATGATGTACGGGTAGCCGGACTCGAACTGCAGTTCGGCGAGCGTCTGGAAGAACTCGCGCGCCTTGATCTTCGACTTGCGGATCCGCTTGTCGTCGACCATCTCGTGGTACTTCTCGGTGACGTTGACGTCCGCGAACGGCACACCGTAGATGCGTTCGACGTCGTACGGCGAGAACAGGTACATGTCCTCGTTCTTCTTGGCGAGCTCGAACGTGATGTCCGGGATCACCACACCGAGCGACAGTGTCTTGATGCGGATCTTCTCGTCCGCGTTCTCCCGCTTGGTGTCGAGGAAGCGGTAGATGTCCGGGTGGTGCGCGTGCAGGTAGACGGCACCGGCACCCTGGCGGGCACCGAGCTGGTTGGCGTACGAGAACGAATCCTCGAGCAGCTTCATGATCGGGATGACACCCGAGGACTGGTTCTCGATCTTCTTGATCGGCGCACCGTGCTCACGAACGTTGCTGAGCAGCAACGCAACTCCGCCGCCGCGCTTGGACAGCTGCAGCGCCGAGTTGATCGACCGGCCGATCGACTCCATGTTGTCCTCGATGCGCAGCAGGAAGCACGACACGGGCTCGCCGCGCTGCTTCTTGCCGGAGTTGAGGAACGTCGGGGTGGCCGGCTGGAAGCGTCCGGAGATGATCTCGTCGACGAGGTGCTCGGCCAGCGCCTCGTCGCCGGCGGCGAGGGTCAGCGCGACCATACAGACGCGGTCCTCGAACCGCTCGAGGTAGCGCTTTCCGTCGAACGTCTTGAGCGTGTAGGAGGTGTAGTACTTGAAGGCACCCAGGAACGTGGGGAACCGGAACTTGTGCGCGTACGCCCGGTCGATCAGCGACTTCACGAACTCCCGCGAGTACTGGTCGAGGACCTCGGCCTCGTAGTAGTTCTCCTCGACCAGATAGTCGAGCTTCTCGTCCAGATTGTGGAAGAAGACGGTGTTCTGGTTGACGTGCTGCAGGAAGTACTGGCGGGCCGCCGCGACGTCCTTGTCGAACTGGATCTCGCCGTTCGGACCGTACAGGTTCAGCATCGCGTTGAGCGCGTGGTAGTCCATGTCGCCCACCGCGGCGCGCTCTACACTCCCAGCCGGGGCTGAATCTGTGATGGTCGGTGCCACTGTTCACTCTCCATGAATTGTGCGAGGCCCTCGCGCACGGCGACGACGTCCTCGGCTGTTCCCATTAGTTCGAAGCGGTACAGGTACGGAACCTGACACTTCTGCGAAATCACGTTCCCGGCGTAGCAGTACGACTCGCCGAAGTTTGTGTTTCCGGCCGCGATCACGCCCCGAATAAGGGCACGATTGCTCGGATTGTTGAGGAATCGGATGACCTGCTTCGGCACGTAGCTCGTGTCGCGCCCCGTGGCCGTCGTCCCGCCCCCGTAGGTGGGAAGAATCAGGACATACGGCTCATCGACCTCGAGGGTGCCCTCGCGGTCGTGAATCGGGATGCGCGTGACGGGGACGCCGAGTCGCTGAACGAATCGGTGCGTGTTCTCCGACACGCTGGAGAAGTACACCAGCGATGTCATCGATTCTCACCTGTTCCAGTCGAGCGTTGTCCGGCCACCCCGCGGCGAGTGCCGCGCCGCGTCAGGCCGCGTTTGCGGCGAGGGTCTTGATGCGGTCCGGACGGAAGCCCGCCCAGTGGTCGTCACCGGCCACCACGACGGGCGCCTGAAGGTATCCGAGGGCCATCACGTAGTCCCGCGCCTCCGGGTTCTCGGAGATGTCGACGACGTCGTACTCGAGCCCCTCCTTGTCGAGGGCGCGGTAGGTGGCATTGCACTGAACGCAGGCGGGCTTGGTGTAGACGGTGATGCTCATTTCGGTCCCTCTTTCCCACGGCCTGACGAGCCTGGCAAACGTCGGTGATGCAGTCTTCGCGCCGAGGTCGAGACGAACTCCGCGACCCGGAACCCGCCGGGTTCCCGATGCGCCCTCTCGGCTGTGTAGACACTACACCTTGTGGCCGACAGTTCGGTACAACGCGAGATCTTGTGAGTCACACCCGTGGAATTCCCCGGAATTCCCCAGGCTCCATCCCCAGGGAGTAGATGGATCCGGCGTGTCGCACACCGCCGAGCGGGGGTCCGGATCCGGACGTTCCGGCAGGTGGCGCGGCCTGATCCCGGCCGCATCGCACACCACCTCTCCCCCACCTGACGCAGTGCCACGCGAGACGGCCACGCGACACGCCGACATCCCGGGACCACACCTCCCCCGAAGGGTGCTCGCACGCACCTCCCCGCCGGCAAACGACACGCTGGCCGACGACACGCCGACACCGTGGACGAATCCGCACGACGACGCGTCGAACACCCCGAACGCGGCGTTAACCGTGAAGTAACCGACTGTCGACAGCGTCACAATCGACCCCCGCATGCGAAGGTGTCACCCGTGCCCGTAGACCACTACCTCTTCGCGCCCGTCACACGCGTCGCACGCATCACGCCGAACATGCAGCGGATCACCCTGTCCGGCGGCGACCTCGACCACTTCCGATCCAGCGGCGACCCCGACGAACGCCTCCTCGTGATGTTCCCCACCGACGGCCCCGAACCCGGGCTGCGCAGCTACACCGTCCGACACTGGAACCCCGCAACCACCGAAATGGACATCGACTTCGCCGTCCACGACGGCGGCGCCGCCGTGCACTGGGCACTACACGCGACACCCGGTGACATCCTCGGCGTGACCTCCGCATCCGGCTGGTACCACCCGCCCGCCGACACCGCCTGGCAGCTGCTGATCGCCGACATGACCGCCCTCCCCGCCGTCGGACGCATCCTCGAGGAACTCACGCCCGGCACCCGCGTCCACGTCGTCGCCGAAATCACCGACCCCCTCGACGAACAGCACATCGACACATCCGGCGACGTCACCTGGACCTGGCTGCACGGCACCGGCAACGGCATCGGCCCCAGCGCCCTCGCCGCCACCGTCCGCGCCTGGACGCCCCCCGACGGCCCCGGCTACGTGTGGTTCGCCGGCGAAGCCGGACTGTCCCGCATCGTGCGCCGCCGACTCCGCCACGACCTCGACTTCCCCGCCGACCGCTACGACGTCATCGGCTACTGGCGCGCCGACAAGGACACCTGGACCGCCCGCTACGAACAGGTCCGCGACCGCATCGAAGCCGCCCAGGCCGCGGCACTGGCATCCGACGCCGACTTCGAAACCGTCCGCGACGCCGTCGACGAGGCCATGGAACGCGCGGGGCTGTAGGGGCTCGGCTCCCCCACCCCCGAAACAGCTGAAGGGCCCCTTCCGTCGCCTGAGGCGAACAAAGGGTCCCTTCAGCTGAACGGGCGGGAGGCCGAAATGTCAGGCGTCGACGAGTTCGGTGGCGGCGACGAGGGTGGCGAGCAGTTCCGCGATCTGGCCGGCGATCTCGGCGTTGTCGCGCGGGTGGGCCTCGCCGAACTTGGTGATGGTGGAGCCGATGGACAGTTCGGCGTCGACGAGCTTGCCGCCGGCGATGCCGAGGGCCTTGCGGGTGTCGTCGTGGGCCCACTTGGCGCCGTTGGGGCTCGGGGAGGCGCTGACGACGGCGACGGGCTTGTCCTTGACTGCGCCGGCGCCGTAGGGGCGGGAGATCCAGTCGATGGCGTTCTTGAGGACGGCGGGAATGGTGCCGTTGTACTCGGGGGTGACGAGCAGGAGTGCGTCGGCCTGGGCGGCGGCCGCGCGCAGTTCGTCGACGCCGGCGATGGTGGCGCCGGGGACGTCGATGTCCTCGTTGTAGAAGGGCAGGTCGCCGAGGCCTTCGAAGAGGGTGACCGAGGTGCCGTCGGCGGCGACGGACACGGCGGTCTCGGCGAGCTGACGGTTGACGGATCCGGTGCGGAGGCTGCCGACGAGGGCGAGGACGCGGGTCTGCGACATGGCGAAATTTCCTTCGATGGTGCGGTAGTTGACGCTGCAACAGGTATACCAGCACAAACGGACCGTGGTCCACTTATGTTCCCGTTGGGCTACGATGCGTGGCGTGAACAGCCCACTTCTCCCGCTGGTGGACGGCGAGATCCCCGAGCGATGTGACGCTGCCCGCAATCGGATACTGCTCCTCGACGCGGCGGCCGCTCTGATCGCCGAACACGGCGCCGACGCGGTCACGACGGAGGCCGTCGCCGCCCGTGCCGGGGTCGGCAAGGGCACGGTGTTCCGCCGGTTCGGCAGCCGATCCGGGCTGATGAACGCGCTGCTCGACCACACCGAGCGTGAACTCCAGGACGCGTTCATGTTCGGCCCGCCGCCGCTGGGTCCGGGAGCGGACCCGATCGCCCGGCTCGTCGCGTTCGGGCGGGCCCGCCTGGACATGGTGACCGTCCAGGGCGATGTCCTGCGCGCAGCGGAGAACTCCCCCGAGTTCCGGTACGGCGCGCCCGCGCGGGCGGTGAGCCTGCACCACGTCACGATGCTGCTCACCGAAGTCGGTGTCGGCGGTGACGTCGAACTGCTCGCGGTCTCCCTGCTCGCCCCGCTCGAGGCGACGCTGGTGCTGCACCTGATCCGGGCCCGCGGGATCTCGCACGACCGGATCGCCGACAGTTGGGAAGACTTGGCGCGCAGGGTCACCCGAACGGCCCCGACCGGCGGTTAGGGTGTGCGCATGCGCACACCACTGGTTGCCCTCGCCCTGATGTCCGTCGCCGCCCTGACCGGATGCGGCAGCTCCGACGGCTCCGACGCCACCGGGACGTCGGAGACGACCGCTGCGACGACGACGGCCTCGCCGGCGGACGCACTGTGGGGCCGGACGTTCCTGTCGACGTCGGTGACCGGCACCGCGATCCCCGGCGGTGGGCCGTTCGAGGTCGCGTTCCCCGAACGGGACCGGATCGCGATGAGCGCGGGCTGCAACCGCGGGGTCGGCAGCGTCGACCTGTCCGGGGGCACCGTGAAGGCCGGCCCGATCGCGACCACCATGATGGCGTGCCCCGGTGACGTCGCGGCCGCCGACACGTGGATGGCCGACGTGTTCGCCGCGACACCGGCGTGGACCCTCACGAACGACGTGCTCACACTGTCGTCGCCCGGTGTCACGATCGAACTCGCCGACAAGAAGACCACCGACCCGGACCGGCCCGTCATCGGCACCACGTGGACGGTCGACACCCTGATCTCCGCGGACGCGATCATGTCGTCGCAGGCGATCGAGACCGCGGCCGCGACCCTGACGATCGGCCAGGACGGTCAGGTCTCGGGTTCGAGCGGCTGCAACCGGTTCTCCGGTCCGGTCACCGTCGGCGACAGCACCATCACGTTCGGCCCGCTGGCGTCCACGAAGATGGCGTGCGCGGACGAGGCCGTCGCCGAGGTGGAGCGGTCGGTGCTGCACGTCCTCGACGGGGAGGTCACCTACGCGGTCGACGGCCCGACGATGCGCCTGACGAAGGCCGACGGCACCGGCCTGGGGCTGCGCGCCCGGTAGTCACAGCGCCCGAGCCAGCCAGTCCGCGAGCACCCGGGCACTGGCGTCGATCTGCGCGGGCCAGTCCATCGCGGTGTCGTCGGCGTGGTCGCTGACGTGCTTGACGAGCCGGCAGCGGGCACCGAACCGCTCGCACGCGGACGCCACCGCGAACCCCTCCATGTCGACCAGGTCGGCGCGGGCGGCGAGCGCGTCGCGGACGGCGGCGTCGGAGACGAACGCGTCCCCCGTCGCCAGCACCGAACCGTCGCCGCCGTCCAGGTCGATCACGTCGTGCACTCGGTGCCCGAGCGAGCGCAGCACCTCGGCGCTGATGTCGTGGTTGATCGCCGTCGACGGTACGTACAGGCCACTGTGGTGGGTGTGCAGGCCGCCGGCGGTGCCGATGTTGACCACGAGCGGCATCCGGCCGGCCGGATACCGCGCGAGCGTCGCGGAGACGGCGACGGCCGCGGCGACCTTGCCGATGCCGGTGACGACGACGTCGAAGCCGTCCGGGACGTGCGCGGCCTCCTCCGTGGTGGCACTGACCACGAGGATTCCGGTGCTGCCCATGACGATCTCCCTCTGCTCGGCGGCGGCGCCCGGACGGTCGCCGCGCCCCCATCCTGCCGGGTGGCCGCTACAGTGCCTCCATGGCGATCACGCGGGCACAGATCATCGGGGAACTGCAGGTCCGGTCGACGATCGATCCGGCCGACGAGATCCGGCGCCGTGTGCAGTTCCTCGCCGACTACCTGACGTCCACGCCGGCACGGGGTTTCGTGCTCGGTATCAGCGGCGGACAGGACAGCACCCTGGCCGGACGGTTGACGCAGCTGGCGGCCGAACAGTTGCGGGCCGAGGGGGTCGACGCCGAGTTCGTGGCGGTGCGGCTGCCGTACGGCGTGCAGGTCGACGAGGACGACGCGCAGACGGCGCTGACGTTCGTCGCGCCGGACCGGTCGTTGACGGTCGACGTCCGCCCGGGTGCGGACGCGACGATCGCGGAGGCGTCCGCGGCGATGCGGGAACTGCTCGGCGACGGGGAGCGGTTGCGGGACTTCGTGCGCGGCAACGTCAAAGCCCGCGAACGCATGATGATCCAGTACGCGATCGCCGGGGAACTCGGCTACCTGGTGGTCGGCACCGATCACGCCGCCGAGGCGCTGACCGGCTTCTACACCAAGTTCGGTGACGGCGGTGTCGACGTCACCCCGCTCACCGGGCTCACCAAACGGCAGGGGGCGGCGCTGCTGCGCGAGCTCGGCGCCCCGGACAGTACGTGGCGCAAGGTACCGACCGCGGATCTCGAGGACGACCGGCCGTCACTGCCCGACGAGGTGGCGCTCGGGGTCACCTACCAGCAGATCGACGACTTCCTCGAGGGCGCCGATGTGCCCGAGGCGGTCGCCGACCGGCTGACCCGGATGTTCACGAACACCCGGCACAAGCGGACCGTGCCGGTGACCCCGTCCGACACCTGGTGGCGGGACTGATCCGGGAGGAACCGTGACGACGTATCCGGTGGCCGGCGGCACCGGGACCGCGGGGCGGGCCGTGGTCACCGAACTGGTGCGACGCGGCGAGACGGTGCGGGTCCTCAGCCGCCGGCCCGGCGCGCAGGACGGCGCCGTCCGGGTGACCGGCGATCTGGTGCGCGGCACCGGCCTGGCCGCTGCCCTCGCCGGGGTGGACGTCGTGATCGGCACGACGGACGGCAAGACCCGCAGTGCCCGAAGGGTTCTCGATACCGGCACCGCGAATCTTCTGGCGGCGGCCCGGAGATCCTCACGATGCGCGACATGGCGGTCGCATGGAAGGCCGCGACCGGGGCGCGGGGCCGGGTGAGGAACCTCCGGATGCCCGGCTCGACGGGCTCCTTCCTGCATGACGGCGGAAACCTGGTGCCGGACAACAGATTCGGCACCATCACGTTCGAGAAGTGGCTGGCCCGGCAGCGCTGAGCGTCAGCCGCCCGCGAACGGCGGCAGCACGTCCACCTGGCCCCCGACCGGGCGGTCGAGGTCACGGGTCAGTTCGGAGTCCACGAGATATGCGGACACCGCGAGGATCTGCGCCATGCGCGCGCCGTACCGGTCGGCGAGCAGCGTCCGCAGCCCCGCGAGGTCGGTGCCGGCCGCGATCTCGACCGTCTCGTCGGTGCACCCCGCCGCTTCCGCGGCCGCCGCGAAATACCGCACCTGCACCTGCACGTCAGCCACCGATCGCCCCCATACTGCGTTGCGGCGGAACGAATCCGGCCGCATTGATACCGTGCCCGGCCCACTTGTCCCACATCGCGGCCCGCCAGCGTTCCGCGATCGTCTCGTCGTCGACGCCGGCCCGCAACGCATCCCGCAGATCGACCTCCCGGTCGCTGAACAGACACGACCGGACGGTGCCCTCCGCAGTGAGCCGGGTGCGGTCGCAGTCCGCGCAGAACGACCGGGTCACCGACGCGATGATCCCGACCGTGGCGGGGCCGCCGTCGACGAGCCATTCCTCGGCCGGGGCGGACGGGTCCTCCCGGCCGGCCTCCCGCAGGTCGAACCGCGCCCCGAGCACCTCCAGCAGCGCCTGCGCGTCGACCATGTTCTCGCGCGCCCACTCGTGATCCGCGTCGAGCGGCATCTGCTCGATGAACCGCAGCGCGCACCCCGCGTCCAGGCACCACTGCAGCAGGTCGGCGGCGCCGTCGAGGGTCTCGGCCATGAGCACCGCGTTGATCTTCAGCGGGGCCAGGCCCGCCGCCTGCGCCGCCCGGATTCCCGCGAGCACCGATGCCAGCCGGTCCCGGCGGGTCAGTTCCGCGAAGTGTGCGCGGTCGATCGTGTCCAACGAGACGTTGATCCGGGTCAGCCCGGCCCGGGCCAGGACGTCGGCGCGGTGTTCGAGACCGACCGCGTTGGTCGTCATCGACAGCGGGGTTCCCGGCACGGCGGCCGCACAGCCCGCCACGATCTCCTCGAGATCGCGCCGCATGAGCGGTTCCCCACCGGTGAACCGCACCTCGGCGATACCGAGCCGCTCGACACCGATCCGGACCAGTCGGATCACCTCGTCGGCGGTGAGCAACTGCCGCGCCGGGATCGGCGGCAACCCCTCCGCCGGCATGCAGTACGTGCAGCGCAGCGAACACTTCTCGGTGAGCGACACCCGCAGGTCGCGGGCGACACGCCCGAAGCGGTCCACCAGCCCGGGCACGTCCGGCCGGTCGGCGGTCGACGGCAGCGGGTCGTGCACGGCCGGCAGACCCAGGTCCACCCGGCCCCGTGTGCGCTGCGCCGTCGTCATGGCACCAGTATGCCGCCGGTCACCGCCGCGCGCGGGGCAGGCTGCCTAGGATGGGCAACCATGGCACACACGCAGCGGCACACCGGTCCCGCCCGCTCCGTCGAGGACCACGCCGCCGAGGTGTCCGACCTGCTCGCACCGCTGCTGACCCGGCCCGCCGAGACCGTCGCGGTCGCCGACGCGCTCGGCCGGATCCTGGCGTCGGACATCGTCTCCCCCGTCGACCTGCCGCTGTTCCGGAACTCGCAGATGGACGGCTTCGCGGTCGACGCCGCCTCGGTCGCGGCGGTCCCGGTCACACTGCCGATCGTGGCGACCGTGGCGGCCGGTCCCGCCGAACCCGCCCCGCACGTCCCCGGTACGGCAGTCCGGATCATGACCGGCGCCGTCCTCCCCGACGGCACGGAAGCCGTTGTGCCGGTGGAGGACACCACGGCGTCCGGGGACTCGGTGACGGTGCTCCGGCCGCGTGGTGCCGGCGAGTTCGTGCGGGACCGCGGCAGCGACGTCCGCGCCGGAACACCACTGCTGCCCACCGGGACCCGGCTCGAACCGCGGCACCTGAGCGTCCTCGCCGCGGTCGGACTGGCGGACGTACCGGTCCGGACCCGGCCGCGGGTCGCGGTCCTGACGACCGGCGCCGAACTCGTCGACGCGGGCACCGTCCCCGGGCCGGGACAGATCTTCGACTCCAACGGCACCGCGCTGGCCGCGTCGCTGCGGGCGAACGGCGCCGACGTCGTGTCCGTCGCCCGCAGCAGCGACGACCCGGACGCCTTCCGCGGCGCGCTGGACCGCGCGGTGGCCGCCGCCGAACTGGTGATCACCTCCGGTGGGGTGTCGATGGGCGACTTCGAAGTGGTCAAGGACGTCCTGTCCGGACTGGGCGCCCGGTTCGGGAAGGTCGCGATGCAGCCCGGCGGGCCGCAGGGCCTGGCCGTGATCGACGGGGTGCCGGTGCTGACGTTCCCCGGCAACCCGGTGTCGACGCTGGTGTCGTTCGAGGTGTTCGTGCGCCCGCTGCTGCGCCGCGCCGCCGGTCTGCCCCCGATCCCCACCGGGACCGCCGTCCTCGACCACGCGCTCACCTCGATTCCCGGTCGACGGCAACTGCTGCGCGGACGCCGCACCGGCACGGGCGTCGACACCGTGTCGGGGCCCGGGTCACATCTGGTGGCGGCGTTCGCGTGGGCCGACGTGCTGATCGACATTCCCGCCGACGTCACCTCCCTGGCGGCGGGCGAACGAGTGAAGGTGTGGAGCCTGTGACGACCGATTCGAACGCACTGAGTCACCTCGACGGCGAGGGCCGGGCCCGCATGGTGGACGTGAGCGCCAAGGCCGAGACCGCCCGGATCGCCGTCGCCGCCGGGGAACTGGTCACCACCGCCGAGGTGATCGCGCTGGTGCGCGCCGACGACATGCCGAAGGCGGACGTGCTGGCCACCGCCCGCATCGCGGGCATCGCGGGGGCGAAGAAGACGTCCGAGCTGATCCCGCTGTGCCACCAGCTCGCGCTGTCGTCGGTGAAGGTCGAGTTCGGGTTCACCGACACGTCGATCACGATCGAGGCGACCGCGAAGACCACCGGGCAGACCGGCGTCGAGATGGAGGCGCTCACCGCCGTCGCCGTCGCGGGGCTCACCCTGCACGACATGGTCAAGGCCGTCGACCCGGCCGCCACCCTCGACGGGGTGCGACTGCTCGCCAAGGAGGGCGGCAAGCGGGGTGTCTGGCGGCGTGACAGGGAAACCCCGGAAACCCCGTCGACGGTCACCCCCGTGCGCTCCGGGGCGGCGACGGTCCTGGTCGCGTCGACCGGTGGCGCGCGCGGCACCCGCGAGGACACCACCGGTCCGGCGATCGCCGAGTGGCTCACCGCCCGCGGGCACACCGTGCGCGGCCCCCTCGTCTACGCCGACGCCGACATCGCGGCCGGCCTGGCCGACGCCCTGTCCGACGCCCCCGCCCTGGTGATCAGCACCGGCGGGACGGGCGCCTCCCCCACCGACGCGACCCCGGAGGCCACCCGCGCCGTGCTGGACCGCGAGCTTCCCGGTATCGCCGAGGAGATGCGGCGCCGCGGCACGAAGGTGACCCCGCACGCGACACTCAGCCGCGGTCTGGTCGGGCTGGCCGGCCGCACCCTGATCGTGAACCTGCCGGGGTCGCCGGGCGGGGTGAAGGACGGGCTCGCGGTGCTCGAACCGATCCTCGACCACCTGCTCGCACAGGTCGCCGGTGGCGGTGCCCACGATGCGTGAACTGCTCGCCGAGATCTCGGCCGACCCGCTCGACCCGGCCGCCGTCGACGCCGCCGTCGCCGGCCCCGAGCACGGGGCGGTGGTGCTGTTCACCGGTGTCGTCCGCGACCACGACGGCGGCCGCTCGGTATCGGCGCTCGAGTATCAGGCGCATCCGGACGCGCAACGGTTCCTGCGGCAGTGCTGCGACCAGGTGTCCGCGCGCACCGGACTGCCGGTCGCAGCCGTCCACCGTGTCGGTTCGCTCACCATCGGGGATCTCGCGTTGGTCGCGGCGGCCGCCGCACCGCACCGGGCGGAAGCGTTCGCGGCGTGCGCGGACCTGGTCGAACGGATCAAGGCAGAGGTGCCGATCTGGAAGCGGCAGCGGTTCGCCGACGGCACCCCGGACGGCACCTCCGAGTGGGTCGGATTGTGAACGCCGGTATGGTGGCAGGAACGAGGCGCCCCCGAAGTGGGCGTCCGACGTCGTAGAGCGCTTCCTTTCTCGAGCATGTCTTGCGGCGATCCCCTCTGCCCGGACCATGCCCGAAAGGCTCTCAGTCACTTGTCTTCCACCGTCTCCGACGTGCCCGTTTCCTTCGCCGCCCTGGGGGTTCCGACCCCGATCGTCGCGGCCCTCACCGACGGCGGGATCACCGCGCCGTTCCCCATCCAGGTCGACACGCTGCCCGACACGCTCGCCGGACGGGACGTCCTCGGCCGCGGCAAGACCGGCAGCGGCAAGACCCTCGCCTTCTCCATTCCGCTCGCGGCCCGGCTCGCGGGCGGCAAGCGCCGCCCCCGCCGTCCGCGCGGCCTGGTGCTGTCCCCGACCCGGGAACTCGCCACGCAGATCACCGCGACCCTCGAGCCGTTGGCGAAGGCGTCCGGCCTGCGGGTGACCACGATCTTCGGCGGCATCTCGCAGCACCGTCAGGTGAACGCCCTCGAGGGGGGCGTCGACATCGTCGTCGCGTGCCCGGGCCGACTCGAAGACCTGATGAAGCAGGGTTTCGTGAACCTCGCGGACATCGAGATGACCGTCCTCGACGAAGCCGACCACATGGCCGATCTCGGGTTCCTGCCCGGCGTCACCCGCATCCTGAACGCCACCCCGAAGGGCGGCCAGCGGCTGCTGTTCTCCGCGACGCTCGACAACGGTGTCGACAAGCTGGTCAAGCGGTTCCTGCAGAACGAGGTGCTGCACTCGGTCGACGAGGCCACCTCCCCCGTCGCGGCGATGACCCACCACGTGTTCGACGTGGCCGGCGTGGACGCGAAGAAGGCCCTCGTCCGCCGGCTCGCGTCGGGGCAGGGTCGACGGATCCTGTTCATGCGCACCAAGCATCAGGCCCGCAAGCTCGCCCGGCAGCTCACCGAATCCGGTATCCCGTCGGTGGACCTGCACGGCAACCTGTCGCAGAACGCCCGGGACCGGAACCTGGCCGCGTTCTCCGAGGGCAGTGCCCGCGTGCTGGTCGCCACCGATGTCGCGGCGCGCGGTGTCCACGTCGACGACGTCGAACTCGTCGTGCACGTCGACCCGCCGGCCGAGCACAAGGCGTACCTGCACCGGTCGGGCCGCACCGCACGCGCCGGCAGCACCGGTGACGTCGTCACGATCGTGCTGCCGGACCAGCGCAAGGACATGTCGGCGCTGATGCGCAAGGCCGCGATCACGGTGACGCCGGTGCAGGTGACCGCGGACTCCGAGTCGGTGACCCGGCTGGTCGGCGAGCCCGCGGCGCACGTGCCGCCGGCCCCGAAGGTCGAGAAGCCGGCTGCGGGCGGCGGCAACGGCGGCAACGGCGGCAACGGCAACGGCGGCAACGGCAACGGCGGCAACGGCAACGGCGGGCCGGGGCGTCGCCCCGGCGCGCGGGGTGGCCGGGGCCGTGGTGGCCGCGGCCGTCGCCCCCGCGCGACCGTCAACGACTGATCAGAACTTCTCCCAATGGATCGCGTCGGCGAGGTCGCGACGGTTGCGCCACCCGAATCGCTCGAGGTCCGGCACTTCCTGGAACTTGTCGACCTTGCCGACGCACAGCCAGGCGATGGGACGCACCGGTGACGGGATACCGACCAGGTCGGTGAGGTAGTCCTCGTCGTAGAACGACACCCAGCCGACACCGACGTTCTCGGCGGCCGCGGCCAGCCACAGGTTCTGGATCGCGAGGACCGCCGAGAACAGTCCGGTGTCGTCGATCGTGTGCCGGCCGAGGATGTTCTGCCCGCCCCGGGTCGGGTCGTAGGTGACGACGATGCCGGTGCCGGACTCCCGGATGCCCTCGATCTTGATGGGGTCGAACGTCTTCTTCCGGTCCTCGGGCAGCGACTCCGCGAAGGCCTTGCGCCGGTCGGCGACATGGTCGGCGAACGTGTCGAGGGTGCCGGGGTCGCGGACGACGACGAAGTCCCACGGCTGGGTGTTGCCGACACTCGGGGCCGCGTGCGCCGCACCGAGCACCCGCTGCAGGACATCGTCGGGGATCAGTTCACCGCTGAACTCGGCGCGGACGTCACGGCGGCGGCGGATGGCTTCGTACACGGAAACGAGGGATTCGGTCACCCCACCACCGTAGTCGTCGGACGAACGCCGCCGAACCGGGTCCGCTCACGCCGGGACGGTGTACCGGTGGACGCCCATCATCGTGTCCGGCTCGAGCGCGTCGGCGTCCGGTTCGACGCACGCCTCGAGCATCGCGTCGATCGACTCGACGTCCAGATCCGTCCCGATCACGACCAGATCGGTGCGACGCGCCTCCCGACCGTTCCAGCGCTGCGGATGGAACACGATGTGGTCGCCGACCACCTGCAGCAGATACTTCTGCTGGTGGCCGGGAACCCCGAAGTACACGAACCCCTTGATCCGGTAGACCCCGGCCGGCTGCTTCTCGAGGAACCGGACGAGCCGCCGCGGATGCATCGGCCACTGCGAGGTGAACGTCACACTCCGATACCGCGTATGGATGTGGCCGGCATGGTCGTCGTACCCGTCACGATCGTCGTGCAGGGATCCGGTGAGGAGTTCGTCGAACGACAACTGTTCGCCGGGCTGCGGCTGCCGGCGTGGCATCCGGTCGAACAACAGATCCGGGTCGACGCGGCTACGGACGGTGGAGACCACCGCGGCACGCGGGTTGATCGCACCCACCTCCGCGAGGAGCGTGTCGTGAGCGGCGTCGTCGATGCGGTCGGTCTTGTTGAGCACCACCAGGTCCGCGATCGCGACGTGCTGGTCGAGTTCGGGATGGCGGCGGCGGTTGTCCCGGTATTCGGCGCCGTCGACGAGCATGACGAGCCCCCCGTACGTGATGTACGGGTTCTCGCTGCCCAGGACGAGCCGGATCATGTTGCGGGGCTCCGCGAGTCCACTCGCCTCCACGACGATGACGTCGATCTCGGAGGTGCGGTGCGCGAGCCGGTCCAGCATGGCGTCCATGTCGCTGACGTCGACGGCGCAGCACATGCAGCCGTTGCTGAGCGCCATCATCGAGTCGACCTGGCCGGCCACCAGCATCGCGTCGACGTTCACGGAACCGAAGTCGTTGACGATCACCCCGATCCGGGTGCCGCCGTTGTCGTGCAGCAGATGGTTGAGCAGGGTCGTCTTCCCGGACCCGAGGAATCCCGCCACCACGACGACGGGAATCGACCGGGGAGCCCGCTTCCTCACCACCGACGACCTCCGCGAACCGACAAAATACCGACGGACCATCGTACTCGGTGCGGTGCACCCGGATTCCCACCGAAACGAACGCCCGCGACGCGCCGACGACACGGGGTGTGTGAACGCTGCCGGGACAGCATTTCGGGCGTTCCCGGCCGTTGACCTGGATGGTCACTTGACCAATCGACGTGCTTCGAACCACAAATTGCACTACAGTACAAAAAGTTGCCCTTCCCCCCCTGGGCAGCAACGGGTTCGTCCGGCGTTCCCCCCTGCCCGGACGAACCGTCGAGCGGGGCGCGTGAGATCACTCCGCGCCCCGCTCGACACCGCTCGGGGGAGATTGCCGGGGAATGCCCACAGGCCGCCCCTCACCCATCTCGGTTCGCCGCCGCGCGGCCCCCCACACCCCCGATGAATGCCAGGCACACACGACAAAGAACTCCGGTCCGGGATCGTGATGATCCCGGACCGGAGTTCTCGAAGTGGAGCTAAGGGGACTCGAACCCCTGACCCCCACACTGCCAGTGTGGTGCGCTACCAGCTGCGCCATAGCCCCGTGTGAAATTGTGTTCTGCGCTTCGGGAGAGACTCCCTTGCGCTGAAGAAAAAGTACACCACTGGCGACGCGGACAACAAATCGGCTGGTCAAGGCGATTTATGCGGCCACTGCGGGAGGTGGCCGGCCCGTAATCTGGCCGGCCACCGCACCGATTACGGCTGGGACACCTCCGCGACCCAGCTCGGGTTGCCGAGGGCGTCGATCACCGCACCGTTGTGGACGACGGCGGGGGTGCCGGTCGCACCGGACGCGGACAGGGCCTGACGGCCGGTCTCGGCGTCCGCGGCGGCCTGCTCCATCCGCTCACCGCTCGTGATGCACGAGGTGGCGGACTCGGCGCCCGCGTCCTTCGCGAGACGCGCGAGGTCGTCGTTCGACAGATCCGACTTGCCCTTCTCAGCGGGCTGGTTGTCCGGGGAGAACAGCTCGCCGTGGAACGCCGAGTACGCGATCGCGTCACCGGTCTGCGCGACGCACTGCGACGCGGCGACGGCGCGGGTCGAGTAGTCGCCGCTCGCGGAGAGCCGGTCGAGGAAGTTGAGGACGTGGTAGCGGACGGCGATCTTGCCCTCGTCGACGGCCTGCGCGACCTCCTGGCCGTGCTTCTCCTCGAGCTGCGCGCAGAACGGGCACATCGGGTCCTCGAACACGTCGATCGCATTGGTGACGTCGGGCAGCCCGAGCCGGACCACACCGGCGTCCTCCGTCGTCACCTGCACGGCCGGATTCCGGACGGCCCCGTAGCCGGCGTTGCGGGCCTCGTCGTTGTTCTTCGTCAGCAGGATGCCGCCGATCACCAGCGCCGCGATCACGACGATCGCGAGGCCACCGATGATGTAGGTGGTCTTGCTCGACGTGGGCTGGGGGTTGTACTTGACCGACTTCGGTTTCTTCGAACTCACTTCGCGTCCTTCGTCATGGGAGTGACATCCGTACGGGCACTTACTCGTTCTTTACTCTGCCACTGCCGCCTGAGCGGGCACTGAGAGCCGCGGACGGGACCGGGGGCCGAGCGAGAAGGGGCTGCGCGGCCGGATCACCAGCCACACCGCGAGCGCGAGGAAGCCGATGTCGCGGGCGATCTCGAGGGCGTAGTCCCCACCGTCGACGTCCGCGGCGCCGCCCCCGCCGAAGCAGCCGCAGTCGATGGACAGACCGCGGGCCCACACCGACACGATCACCGCGATCAACACCAGCAGCGTCGCCGCCGACACCGCCGCCACCACCCGCACCCCGAGACCGATCACCAGGAACAGGCCGAGCGCGATCTCGAACATCGGCATCGTGTACGCCACCGGCCGCACCAGGTCCTCCGGCAGCAACCGGTACGCCCGGACCGCGACGACCGTCTGCGTCGGGTCCGCGAACTTGATCCACCCGGAGATCAGCCACACCGCGGCCAGACCGAAGCGGGCGAGGAGGCTGACGGCGAGCATCCACTGATGTCTGTGCACGACCGTCACGCTACCGACACGCGCGACCGTCCGGTACGCCTTCGCTTTCCGGGCCGACGACGGTTCCCGGGCTACGTTCGAGACGTGAACGCCGCACCGCCCGAGGGCACCCTGCCGCACGACTTCGACCACACACACGCCGACGTCTCCGGCGGCTGGCTGCGCGCGGCCGTGTTCGGGGCGATGGACGGTCTGGTCACCAACACCGCGCTCGTCGCCGGTGTCGGCGGGGCCGGCGTCGACGCGGACACCGTGATCCTCAGCGGTGTCGCCGGCCTGGTCGCGGGCGCGTTCTCGATGGCGCTCGGCGAATACACGTCGGTGAAGACGTCGAACGAACAGATCGACGCCGAGGTGCGGGTCGAACGCCGGGCGCTGCACACACATCCGGAGGCCGAACAGGCCGAACTGGTGGAGACGTTCACCGCGATGGGGATGAGCGAGCAGACCGCGCGGGCCGCGGCCGCCGAGATCCACCTCGACCCGGACCGGGCCGTCGACATCCACATCACCGCCGAGTTGGGCGTGAACCCGAACGAGAAGCCGTCGCCGCTCGTGGCGTCCGGTTCGTCGTTCGTGCTGTTCTCGATCGGCGCGATCATCCCGCTGATCCCGTACCTGCTCGGATTCGCGTCCCTCGCCGCCGGACTCGCGGTCGGCGGTCTGGGGCTACTGCTCGCGGGCGCGCTCGCCGCGCACTTCACCGACCAGTCCAAGCTCCTCGGCGCCGCCCGACAGTTGCTGTTCGGGGCGATCGCGGTGGGCGCCACCTACCTCGTCGGCATGCTCGTCGGGGTCGGCGTGTCCTGACCCGGCATGCTCGTCGGCGTCGTACCGGCCGGTGGGCGCGAACATCCACAGCAGCAGCGGGGTCAGCATCACCGCACCGGTCACCGCCCACGCCGCCCCGTACGACCACGTCTGCGCGACGACACCCGCGACGAGCGGTCCGGCGAAACTGCCGACGTCGTTGGACATCTGGTAGAGCGCGAGGACGGGGCCGCCGCGGCGCTTCGAGCCGATGACGTCGGCGACCGCGGCCTGCTGCGCCGGGCCCATGATCCCCGATCCGAGTCCGCACACCGCGGTGGCGAGGAAGAACAGCACCAGGTTGCCGGTCTGCCCCATCACGATCGTCGACACGCCGCACACGAGCAGACCCAGCAGCACGAACGGTTTGCGTCCGATCCGGTCGGACAGCCGCCCGGACTGCATCAGCACCGCCGCGTTGCCGACCGCGAACACCGTCAGCGCGATCGCCGCCATCGCCCCGTCACCGCCGAGGACCTCGACGACGAACAGCGGCACCAGCGAGATCCGCACCCCGAAGATCACCCAGCCGGTCACGAAGTTCGAGCCGAGCGACGCCCGGTACAGCGACGACCGCAGCCCGTCCCGCAGCGTCATCGTCGTCAACTCACCCGCCGTCTCCGGCTCGGCGAGCTGCGACTTCCGCAGCGCCAGGTAGACGACGGTGGCCGCGACCAGCAGGGCCACCGCGTAGATCACGAACGGCACCCGCAGCCCGAATCCGGCGAGCGCACCACCGAACAGCGGCCCGGTGATGGTGCCGATGAGGAACGCCGCCGAATACACCCCGGACACCCGGCCGCGCCCGTCCGGCGGGGAGATCCGGATGAGCAGACCCAGCGCGGACACCGTGAACATCGTCGACCCGATACCGCCGAGCGACCGGAAGATCAGCAGCTGCCAGTAGTCGGCCGCGAACGCGCACGCACCGGTCGACACCGCGGTGATGACCAGACCGGTCAGGTAGACGGGCCGCTCCCCCAGCTTCTGCACCAGGGTGCCGCTCATCGGCGCGAACAGCAGCCGCATCAGCGCGAACGCACTGATCACCGCGCTGGCCGCGGTGACACCGACGTCGAAGCTGCGGGCGAACTGCGGCAGCACCGGCGCTACGATGCCGAACCCGACCGCGACGATGAACGCCGCCACGACCAGGACCCAGATTTCCTTGGGGAGCTTCGCAGCGGCGTTCGTCAGGGCGGGATGCGTAGGAGCATCAGGCGTGCGCTTCATCGCCGATGAATCTATCGGCGAAAGAATCTCCCAGGTCAGCCGAGTCCCAGTACCCGGGAGACGAGTTCGACGGCCGCCGACTGCACCTGCCCGAGATGCTCGGGGCCACGGAACGATTCGGCGTAGATCTTGTAGACGTCCTCGGTGCCGGACGGCCGGGCCGCGAACCACGCGTGCTCGGTGACGACCTTCAGTCCGCCGATCGCCGCCCCGTTGCCGGGGGCGGCCGTGAGGGTCGCGGTGATCGGTTCACCGGCCAGCTCCGACGCCGTCACCTGCTCGGGTGTCAGCGACCCCAGCACCGCCTTCTGCTCGCGGGTGGCGGGGGCGTCGATCCGCGCGTACGCCGGGTCGCCGTGCCGGCAGGTCAGTTCCCGGTACCGCTGCGACGGGCTCTGCCCGGTGACCGCGGTGATCTCGGCGGCCAGCAGTGCCAGCGCGATGCCGTCCTTGTCGGTGGTCCACACGGTGCCGTCGTGGCGCAGCAGCGACGCGCCCGCGCTCTCCTCGCCACCGAACCCGAGGGTGCCGTCGCGCAGGCCGGGCACGAACCATTTGAACCCGACCGGCACCTCGACGACCGGGCGGCCCAACTCGTCGGCGACCCGGTCGATCATGGACGAGCTGACCAGGGTCTTGCCGACCTTCGCCGTCGGCGACCAGCCGCCGCGGTACGTGAACAGGTAGTCGATCGCGACCGCCAGATAGTGGTTGGGGTTCATCAGACCGCCGTCGGGGGTGACGATGCCGTGCCGGTCGGCGTCGGCGTCGTTGCCGGTCGCCAGATCGAACCGGTCGCGTCCGGCGATGAGCGACGCCATCGCGTGCGGCGACGAGCAGTCCATCCGGATCTTCCCGTCGCCGTCGAGGGTCATGAACCGCCAGGTGGCGTCGACGACCGGGTTGACGACGGTCAGGTCCAGGCGGTGCCGCTCGGCGATCGCCGCCCAGTAGTCGACGGACGCCCCGCCGAGCGGGTCTGCGCCGATCCGCAGCCCGGACGCCCGGATCGCGTCGAGGTCGAGCACGGTCGGCAGGTCGTCGACGTACGCGGCGAGGAAGTCGTGGCGGCCGGCCGCCGCGAGCGCCCGGTCGAGGGGCACCCGCCGGATCGACGCCGTCCCGGCGCGTAGCAGTTCGTTGGCCCGGTCGGCGATCATCCCGGTGGCGTCACTGCCGGCGGGTCCACCGTGTGTCGCGTTGTATTTGAAGCCGCCGTCGCGGGGCGGATTGTGCGACGGCGTCACCACGATCCCGTCGGCGAGCGCCGACACACCGGACGTGTTGTGCCGCAGGATCGCATGGCTGACCGCCGGTGTCGGCGTGTACCCGCCGCGCGCGTCGACCACCACCTCCACACCGGCCCCGACGAGCACCTCGAGCGCGGTCGCCCACGCCGGCTCGGACAGGGCGTGCGTGTCCCGGCCCAGGAACAGCGGACCGCAGATCCCCTGCGCGGCGCGGTATTCGACGATCGCCTGCGTCGTGGCGAGAATGTGCGCCTCGGTGAACGCGCCGTCCAGGCTCGACCCGCGGTGCCCGGACGTCCCGAACACCACCTGCTGCACCGGATCCGACGGGTCCGGGGTGCGCGTGTAGTACGCGGACACCAGGTGCGCGAGGTCCTCGAGGTCCTCCGGTGACGCCACCTGTCCCGCCCGATCGTGCACCATCGACATCCTCCGCTTCGTCGTACCTTCACAGCACCGGCAAATCCGCTCCATCGTGCCAGTGCCGACGGCTACCGGCCGGTTCAACGCGTGAGGTGGAATCCCAGCCACGCGGCACCGATCCCGGCGGCAAGACTGACCGTGACGTACAGCGCCGCGGTGGTCGCCGCCCGCACCCGAGCCAGACCGACGGCCTCGGTCGCGAACGTCGAATACGTGGTGAGCCCGCCGCAGAACCCGGTGCCGAGCAGCGCGAACACCGCCGCCGGCACCGTCGCCCCGGCGAGCAGGCCGAGGATCAGGCACCCGGCGACGTTGACGACGAACGTCGGCACCGGGAAACTGCCGAACGAGTGCAGGTGCCGCCCCGCCAGATACCGGACACCGGCCCCCACCCCGCCGCCGAGCGCAACCCACAGCACCGTCACGCCGCCACCTCCTGCCGGCGTCCGTGCAGGTACTCGCCGAGCGCCATCCCGGCCCGCGCCGCCAGCAGCGCCGGCAGCAGGGTTGCGGCGACGTACAGCGCGGCGGTCGCCGGATTCTGCACGGCGTCGACCGCGAACGTGGAGAAGGTGGTGAACCCGCCCAGGACACCGGTGCCGAGGAACAGTCGCCACAACCGGTCCGGGCCGAGCATCGCGGCCACCGTTCCCAGCAGCAGCGACCCCACGATGTTGATCACCGCGATCGTCCAGATACCGGGAAACTGCTGGGACAGCAGCCACCGGGTGCAGGCACCGACCGCACCACCGGCAGCGACGACCGTCAGCGCCCGCACCTCCACCATCGTTCCTCCCGATCGGACGAGAAAGGCCCCTCACCCGAACTTCGGGTGAGGGGCCTTCGGTGGAGCTGCCGGGAATCGAACCCGGGTCCTCCGCCGCTTCGTCAGGGCTTCTCCGTGTGCAGTTCGCTAAGCCTCTACTTGGATCTCCCGGTCTCGCGAACAAGCCGGGATGACGATCCCAGTCGCTGTTGGATGTCCCGTTCCACTCCGCGACCGAGTGGAACGGTAGAGCCCTCTAGCTGATGCCAGTACCCGACCCGAGGGCGAGATCGGACTGACAGACACGCTTCGTTGCTTAGGCAGCGAGAGCGTAGTCGCGCTGATTGGAATCGGCGCTTAATTGGTTGCATCGACGCTTACGGTGGTCTCTTGCCTGCACCGACACGCTTCCCCTGACTCGACGTACGCAGTCGAAACCGTTCAGCCCCGTACGTGCCCCGCGATTTTCGTGGGGCCACCTACTGTAACCCGATCCGGCACTGGATTCATCCCGATTTCCGCTAATGTCTTTCGTTGGGTCGGGGAAGCCCGGTGACGCTCGTCACCTTCTTATTCGTCACCTTCACTGGGGAGTGATTCATGACGTTCTTGGCACGTCGAACGACGGCCGCTGCGGCACTCGCACTGACAGCACTCGTCGGCGCCGCGGTCGCGACACCGGCGGCCTCCGCGGCCCCGGCGTATCCGACGCCGTTGCCGGATCCGTTCTATGCCGCGCCCGCGGACATCGCGTCGAAGGCGCCCGGCGACGTCCTCGAGACTCGCCGCACCGACACGTGGCTGGCACCGGGCAACGAGGTGTGGCAGATCAAGTACCGGTCCACCGATTCCGCGGGCGAGCCGATTCCGGCGGTCACGACGGTCATCAAGCCCGTGAACGCGCCGGCCGACGTGCCGGTGCTGTCGTATCAGGCGATCGTCAACTCGCTCGGGCTGCAGTGCGCGCCGTCGGCCGCCCTGTTCACCGGCGAGATCAAGGACGTCTTCGGGCTGCCGCTCGTGCTGTCCCGCGGGTGGGCGGTCGCCCTCCCCGACCACCTCGGCCCGAACAGTGCATACGGTGCCGCGAAGCTCGGCGGCATGATCACCCTCGACGGGGTCCGTGCGATCAAGAAAGTGCCGGAACTGCAGTTCACGAACAGCCCGGTCGCCCTCGCCGGCTACTCGGGCGGCGGCATGTCCACCGCGTGGGCCGCGGCCCTGAATCCGACGTATGCGCCGGACGTGAAGCTCGCCGGTGTCGCCCAGGGCGGTGTGCCCGCGGACATCGAGGAGATGGCCGTCGGGCTCGGACTGGCGGATCGGCATCCCGGGTTCGGTCTCGGTTTCGCGGCCGCGATCGGTCTCGAGCGCGAGTACCCCGAGCAGTTGCCGCTCGGTGACCAGCTCACCCCGGCCGGACTGGCGGTCCGGGAGGACTTCAAGGACGACTGCCGCACGATGTTGCTCGCGAAGGGTCTGCTGCACAGCGTCAGCGAGGTCGCCCATTCGACGAACCTGCTGCAGGACGAGAAGGTCAAGGCCGTGATGCGGGAGAACAGCCTCGTGCACTACGAGGGCATCCCCACCACCCCGGTGTTCATGTGGCACGGCACCTCCGATCCGCTGACGCCGTACGGTTCGGTCGCAGCGGTCGCGGACCGCTACTGCAAGGCCGGTGCGACGCTCGAGTTCCGCAGCTTCCCCATCGCCGAGCACATGACGAACGCGGCGATCGGACTGCCCGAGGCCATCCGGTACATCGCGGACCGGTTCGCGGGCGTGCCCGCACCCAGCAACTGCTGACCGTGTCCACACTGCGGGATTCCTCACCGAATCCACCTGGACGGACGTTCAGTTTCACCTAGCGTCCTGACGAAACAGACCGTTTCGTCAGGAGACCTCCACGATGACCGCTCGATCCGGGTTCGTTCGACGCCGGGCGGTCGCACTGCTCGGTGCCGTCGTCGCCGTCGCCCTGACGGGGGCGTCGGCGACGGCAGTCCCGCTGTCTCCGCTGCCCGCCGATCCCGGACCGGTCACCGACCCGGTGTACGGGCTCGCCGGCGGCTGCTACACGCTCGCCGCCGCCGCCGGCGGCGGCGGCGGTCAGGGTTTCGTCGCCCGTGACGGTGCCGGATTCCGGTCCGGCGCGGATGCCGCGTCGGCCACCCCGTTCCGGATGCAGGCCGCGCAACTCGGCCGGTTCCTGTTCGTCGCCGACGACGCCACCATGGTCGCGGGCGGCCCGGCCGGGGTGACGGCGTCCGCGCAGGCGGTCCCGGACGCGGACTGGACGGTGACGTCCACCGACGGGGTGTACACCGCGACCGGCACGGTGACCGGCAGACAGTTGATCGTGGGCGGCGACGGCCGTCTCACCGTCGCCGATCCGGGTACCGCGCCGGGGGCCGGGGATTTCCGTCTCGCCGCCGCCACCGGCTGCGCCGACGTCCCGGAGGCCGACGTGAACGCGACCGGTGTCCCGTCCGGCACGGACGGGTCCGGTCAGGTACGCGGATTCGTCGACACCCACGTCCACATGAACGCGAACGAGTTCATCGGCGGCGAGATCCGCTGCGGCGAGCCGTACTCGCCGCTCGGCGTCACCGTCGCATTGCGCGACTGCGACGACCACGGACCGGACGGGGCGACGGCGCTGCTCGAGAACGTCCTCTCGCACGGCACCCCGTTCGACAACCACGACACCACGATGTGGCCGAGCTTCGCCGACGTGCCCGCCTACGACTCGATGACGCACGAGCAAACGTACTACCGGTGGGTCGAGCGGGCGTGGCGCGGCGGGCTGCGCATCTTCTCGAATCTGCTGGTGTCCAATCGGGTGCTGTGCGAGCTGTATCCGCTGCGCAGCAATCCGTGCGACGAGATGGAGACCGTCCGAATCCAGGCGCGGCAGGCGTACGGGATCCAGGACTACGTCGACGCCCGGTACGGCGGTCCCGGTCGCGGCTGGTTCCGCATCGTGTCCTCCCCCGCCGAGGCCCGCGCGGTCGCCGCGTCCGGCAAGCTCGCCGTCACGCTCGGCGTGGAGATCTCCGAACCGTTCGGCTGCGGGATCCGCGACGGGGTCGCCCAGTGCACCGAGGCCGACATCGACGCCGGTCTCGACGAGTTGCACGGGCTGGGGGTGCGGCAGGTGATCCTCGCTCACAAGTTCGACAACGCGCTCGGCGGTGTCCGCTTCGACGAGGGCATCACCGGGATCGCGGTCAACGCCGGCAACTTCCTGGGCACCGGACGGTTCTGGGAGACGCAGCCGTGCGTCGGTGTGGCGAAGGACAATCCGATCGGCAACGTCGACACCGACACCGCCCGGCAGGTGGCCGCCGTACTACCTCCGGGCGTCACGCTGCCGGTGTACCCGGAGGGGCCGTCGTGCAATGCCCGCGGGCTGACCGACCTCGGCGCGTACGCGGTCCGCGCTCTGATGTCCCGCGGCATGATCGTCGACGTCGACCACATGAGCGCGAAGACGGCCGACGCGGCCCTGACGATCCTCGAGGACGCCCGCTACTCGGGTGTCGTGTCGAGCCACAGCTGGACCGACCCGTCGAACTATCCGCGGATCTACCGGCTCGGCGGGTTCGTGGCGTCGTATGCGAGTCCGGTCGAGGAGTTCGTCGAGGACTGGCGCACGACCCGCACCGCCCGGGACGACGACTACTTCTTCGGCTTCGGGTACGGCGCCGACACCAACGGGTTCGGGGCGCAGCCGGCGCCGCCGAAGGACGGCCGCAGTCTCGTCACCTACCCGTTCACCACGTTCGACGGCACCGTGATGGACCGGCAGCAGGCCGGCACCCGGGTGTTCGACTTCGACACCGACGGCCTGGCCCAGTACGGGCTGACCCCCGACTGGATCGAGGCGATGCGCACGTACGCGGGCGCCGACGGCGACCAGTTCATGGCCGACATGACCCGGGGCGCCGAGGCGTACCTGCAGATGTGGGAGCGGGCCGCGCGTTAACGCATGCCCTTGATGCGCCGTCCGAGCTCGCGGGTGACCTCGCGCTCGGCGGTGCGCTTGGCGATGTCCTGACGCTTGTCGTAGTCCTGCTTGCCCTTCGCGAGGGCGAGTTCGACCTTGACCTTGCCGTCGGAGAAGTACATGGACAGCGGCACCAGCGTCTGGTTGCCCTCGCGGGACTTGCCGACCAGGTGCTCGATCTCGCGCCGGTGCAGCAGCAGCTTGCGGGTGCGTCGCGGCGCATGGTTGGTCCACGTGCCCTGCGTGTACTCGGGGATGTGCAGGCCCCGCAGCCACACCTCGCCGTGGTCGACGGTGGCGAACGCGTCGACGAGCGACGCCTTGCCCTCGCGCAGGCTCTTCACCTCGGTGCCCACCAGTGCGACACCCGCCTCGTACGTGTCGAGGATGGTGTAGTTGTGTCGCGCCTTGCGGTTGGTCGCGATGACTTTGCGGCCCTTTTCTTTCACGCCTCCCAGCATAGGTGCCGCGACAACCGGATTACGCGCAGCGCCGCCCGGCCGGCCCCGCCGGTCAGTCCCGCACGTACAGGCGCAACGCGACGTACGCGGTGATCGCGGCCATGCCCGCGCCGGCGATCGCGATGAACGGCGACACCAGCAGCACATCGCTGTTGGAGATGCGGGCGACGATGTTGGCGTCGTAGATGTCGCCGAGGACGTCGTCGACGAACAGGTTCTTCGCCGTGAACAGGCCGACGATCGCCAGCGCCGAACCGATGAGCGCCGCGACGACGGCCTCGAGCAGGAACGGCAACTGCGTGTACCAGCGGGTGGCGCCGACCAGGCGCATGATGCCGACCTCGGTGCGGCGGGTCAGCGCCGCGACCTGCACCATGTTGGCGATCAGGAAGATCGCGGCGATCGCCTGCACGATCGCGATCGCGAACGCGGCGTTGCGGATGCCGCCGAGCACACTGAACAGCCGGTCGACGAGTTCCCGCTGGTTGAGGATGCTGTCGATGCCGGGCCGCAACGCGAAATCCGTGTTGAGAACGTCGAACTGGTCGGGATCGCTCAGCTTCACCTTGAACGACGCCGGGAACGACTCCGCGTTCACCAGCGACGCCAGCTCCGGGTTGTCCTTGAACACCCGGTCGGTGGCGTCGGCGACGGCGGCGTCCCGGTCGAGGTACTGCACCGACACGACCGCGTCGGTGTTCTCGAGGTCGCTGCGGATGGTGCGGCAGATGTCCTGCTCGCAGTTCGGGTCGGCCGCGGAGATGTCGTCGGTGAGGAACAGCTGCACCTCGACGCGGTCCAGGAAGATGTGCTGCGTCTTGTCGGCCATCTGCACGATCAGCAGGCCGCCGCCGAACAGGCCCAGCGAGATCGCGGTCGTGAGGATCATCGCGACGGTCATCGTGATGTTGCGGCGCAGGCCGGTGAGGACCTCGCTGAGGATGAAACTGGCACGCATCGGGAGGCAGTCCTTGCAGTCGTCTGTTCGGGAGCGGTGAGGAACGCCGGTCTAGCGGCCGACGGCGTACACGCCCCGCGCTTCGTCGCGCACCACCTTGCCCTGATCGAGCTCGACGACACGGCGGCGCATCGCATCGACGATGAGGTGGTCGTGGGTGGCCATGAGCACGGTGGTGCCGGTGCGGTTGATCCGTTCGAGCAGCAGCATGATGTCGGTGCTCGTGTCGGGGTCGAGGTTGCCGGTGGGTTCGTCGGCGAGCAGCACCAGCGGCCGGTTGACGAACGCCCGCGCGATCGCGACCCGCTGCTGTTCACCGCCGGACAACTCGTTCGGCAACCGGTCCGCCTTACCGGCCAACCCCACCAGATCGAGCACCTCGGGGACGGTCCGGGCGATCACCGACCGGGGTTTGCCTATCACCTCGAGCGCGAACGCGACGTTCTCCGACACCGTCTTGTTCGGCAGCAGCCGGAAGTCCTGGAACACGTAGCCGACGCTCTGCCGCAGCTTCGGCACCTTGCGTCCGGACAGCTTGTTGACATGGAAGTCGGCGACGTGGATGTCCCCCGACGTGGGCGTCTCCTCCCGCAGGAGCAGCTGCATGAACGTGCTCTTCCCGGAGCCGGACGGCCCGATGAGGAACACGAACTCGCCCTTGTCGATCTCGACGTTCACCTTGTCCAGGGCCGGCCGGGTGGAGGCCTTGTAGAACTTGGAGACATCCTTGACGCTGATCACGGAAGGCAGTCTAGCCGTTATCCAACGGTGACCTCGGGGTTCGACGCGGCCGCTCGTGCGCGGTCAGCCCTCCGGGCTGGGGACGACGGTC
Organism: Prescottella subtropica; assembly: GCF_005434945.1. Classification (GTDB taxonomy): domain Bacteria; phylum Actinomycetota; class Actinomycetes; order Mycobacteriales; family Mycobacteriaceae; genus Prescottella; species Prescottella subtropica. The sequence continues at coordinate 144,165 of NZ_SKCH01000006.1, forward strand.
TCGCCGGATCCGGTCGTGGTCCCGGCCGACGACTGCGTCCCCTGCGGGGCCCCGGTCGTGGTGGCCGACTGCTGTCCGGCCGGCGCGGTCGGTGTCGGTGTCGATGTCGGTGACACGCTCGTCGTGGTGCCGGTCCGGTTCGTCCCCGACTGTCCCTGCGACGGGGACGGCGTCACGGACTGCTCGGACGACGCGGCCGGGGTCGACGTCTCCGGTTCGGTGGACGGCGTCTGTCGCGACGGCGGGTTCGGCGCCGGTTCCGGCACGTACTGCTGGGTCGTGCCCGGCACCGGCTGCTCGGTGCTCTGGGCCGGTTGCTCGTTCAGTGTCCCGTTGAGGATCGACAGTCCCAACCACAGCACGCACATGAACACCGTCGTGGTGCGCATCCGGCCGTGGAACAGGGTGCGGGGAATCCGCGTCCACAACCGGGACAGCTTCTCCTGTCCGGTCATTCGTCACCACCGGCCGGTTCGTTCTCGAGGTCCGCAGTGACGGTGATGCCGGCGCGGCGCAGTGCCGTCACGACCCGCACCCGCAGTGCGCGACCCACCTGGAACTGCTTGCCGGGCAGGGTGCGGGCCACCAGGCGGACGCTCACCTGGTCGACCTCGAGGCTTTCGACGCCCATCACGGTGGGGGTGTCGAGCAGCAGCGGCCGCAGCGTCTTGTCCTCGTACGCGTCGACACCGACCCGGTGCAGGATGTCGTTGACGTGGTTGATGTCGGCGGTCGCCGGGATCGGCACGTCGACCACGGCCCGCGCCCAGTCCTTCGACAGGTTGACGGCCTTGACGATCTGCCCGTTGGGGACGGTGATGACCTCGCCGTCCGCGTTGCGCATCCGGGTCACCCGCAGCGTCACGTCCTCGATGACACCCTCGGCGTCCTTCGACGACCCGGTGACCGCGATCTGCACGGTGTCCCCGAACCCGTACTGGCGTTCGGTGATGATGAAGAAGCCCGCGAGGATGTCCTGCACGACACGCTGCGCACCGAAACCGAGGGCGGCGCCGAGCACGGTCGCCGGGGCGACGAGACTGCCCAGCGGCATGTCCAGCTGGGCGAGCACCTTCACGATCGCGAGGGTGTAGACGATCGTGATGATCACCCACGTGATGACCTGCGCGACCGAGTGCCGATGCTTGGTGGCCTCGGACCGGACCAGCGCGTCACCCTGCTGATAGTTCTCGTCGATCCGCTCGGTGACCCGGCCACCCGCCCACGACACGAACCGGGCGACGATCAGCGCCCCGAGGATCGTCAGCGAGATCGGCAGGACGGTGACCTGCAGCCACGCGAGCAGTCGATCGACCGGCCCCGTGAACGGCCCCAGGTCCAGCGCGAGGAAGGCGGTCTCCATCCGCGGCCTAGTCCTGCGTCTGGCTCATCCGCCAGCGGATGCCTGCCTCGATGAAGCCGTCGATCTCGCCGTCGAGGACCGCGGACGGATTGTTGACCTCGTACTCGGTGCGCAGGTCCTTGACCATCTGGTACGGGTGCAGCACGTACGAGCGCATCTGGTTGCCCCACGAGCTGCCGCCGTCGCCCTTGAGGGCGTCCATCTCGGCGCGCTCCTCCTGACGCTTGCGCTCGAGCAGCTTGGCCTGCAGGACCCGCATCGCGGACACCTTGTTCTGCAGCTGCGACTTCTCGTTCTGGCAGGTGACGACGATGCCGGTGGGGACGTGCGTCAGGCGCACCGCGGAGTCGGTGGTGTTGACCGACTGGCCGCCCGGGCCGGACGAGCGGTAGACGTCGACGCGGACGTCGTTCTCGTCGATGTCGATGTGGTCGGTGGTCTCCACGACGGGCAGCACCTCGACCTCGGCGAACGACGTCTGGCGTCGGCCCTGGTTGTCGAACGGGCTGATCCGCACCAGGCGGTGGGTGCCCATCTCGATGGACAGGGTGCCGTAGCTGTAGGGGGCCTTGACCGCGAACGTCGCCGACTTGATGCCGGCCTCTTCCGCGTAGGACGTGTCGTAGACCTCGACGCCGTAGCCGCGCTTCTCGGCCCAGCGGATGTACATGCGCATGAGCATCTCGGCCCAGTCGGCGGCGTCGACGCCACCGGCACCGGCCCGGATGTTGACGAGGGCGTCGCGCTGGTCGTACTCACCCGACAGCATCGTCTTGACTTCCATCGCCTCGATGTCGGTGCGCAGCTGTGCCCGCTCCGAATGCGCGTCGGCGACCGCGTCCGGGCCGTCCTCCTCGGCGAGCTCGTACAGCACCGTCATGTCGTCGAGCCGCGACCGCAACTCGACGACGCGCCGCAGCTCGGCCTGCGCGTGCGACAGCTGGCTCGTCACCTGCTGCGCGTGCTCCTGGTCGTTCCACAGATCGGGGTCGGACGCCTGATGCTCGAGTTCGTCGATGCGGCGGCGCAGCTCCTCGACATCGAGAACCTTCTCGACCGTGGTCAGAGTGGTGTCGAGTTCGGCGAGGTCAGCGGAAACGTCAGGATGCACAGTTCACCAGGCTACCGGGTGAAATCGCGTGGCCGCCACGACCCGGTAGCGTCGGGCGCGTGACCGATCTCGAACTCGCCCTGCGCCTGGCCGACGCCGCCGACACCATCACCCGCGACCGCTTCGGCGCGTTGGATCTCCGGGTCGACGCCAAGCCCGATCTGACGCCCGTCTCCGACGCCGATCTGGCCGTCGAGCAGACGCTGCGGGCGATGCTCGCCGCCGAGCGTCCGGCCGACGCGGTCCTCGGCGAGGAGTTCGGCGGCGACGCCCGCTTCGAGGGCCGGCAGTGGGTGATCGACCCGATCGACGGCACCAAGAACTTCGTCCGCGGCGTCCCGGTGTGGGCGAGCCTGATCGCGCTGCTCGAGGACGGCGTCCCCGTCGTCGGCGTGGTGAGCGCACCGGCCCTGAACCGGCGCTGGTGGGCGTCGGCCGGCACGGGCGCGTGGGTGTCGCACGACGGCGCCGACGCCCGCCGCCTGTCGGTGTCCGCGGTGGGCGAGTTGGCGTCGTCGAGTCTGGCGTTCTCGTCGCTGTCCGGCTGGAAGGACCGCGGCATCCGCGAGCAGTTCGTCGATCTGACCGACGCCGTGTGGCGCATCCGCGGCTACGGCGACTTCTTCTCCTACTGCCTGCTCGCCGAGGGCACCCTCGAGATCGCCGCCGAGCCCGAGGTGTCGCTGTGGGATCTGGCGCCCCTGGATGTCCTGGTGCGGGAGGCCGGTGGACGCTTCACCAGCCTCGAGGGCGTCGCCGGACCGCACGGCGGCAGCGCCGTCGCCAGCAACGGCCTGCTGCACGACGAGGTCCTCGCCCGGCTGCGCTGATTTCCCCGCGTTTCGCGCACTTGTCGCGGAATCCGGGCAGGATTTTTCGCGACAAGTGCGCGAAACGCGGGACAGAGAAGGGGAAAGGCTCACTGAATGGATGCCGACTTCGCCCACACCGATCAGGCGGACCGCAAGCGCCGGGAGAAGGCGCTCGGCCTGGCCCGGTTCGCGTGGGACCGCGGGATCACCGGCGCCGAACTGCTCGCACTGCCCGACGACCGACTCCGGAAGCTGGCGCGGGCGGCCGACGCGAATCCGCCGAGCACCCGCGAAACCTGGACGGTCGCAGCACAGTTGATCGACGACAAGGACCGCTGGGCCGCGGCACACCCGGGCGATCCGCGGGCCGTCCGACCGCACGCCGACGAGAAGATCATGTGGGTCAGGCCACCGATCACGCCGTGGACCTGAATCCGCTCTCCCCCGATTTCCCCGCGTTTTGCGCACTTGTCGTCGATTCCCGGCGCGTTTTCTCGCGGCAAGTGCGCGAAACGCGGGCAGGTGCGCGTCCACAACGTGACGCTTGTCACTTTCGTGATTGACTCGACTTCGTTTCTTACTCCAGAGTAAGGTCGTGGGCGTCCACGACCGCACCCGGAGAAATGGTCATCATGAGCAAGCAAGACGTTGTGAAGACGAACGGCGCCCAGCGTGAACCCCGCGACACCTCGGCGGTCGGCCTGAACCCGGTCAAGCGGGACGCGATGGGCGCCGCCATGCGGATCCTGACCCGGATCACCGGGTCCGATCTGGCCGAGAAGTACAACCTGCGGCAGGTCATCGACCGCGTCACGTACGAGGGCACCAAGACCGGCTTCAAGACGCTCGGTGCCGCGACCCGCACGTTCAACCAGGTGTCCGGCGGCGGCGCGCCCAAGCGTCTGCCCGACGGTGCCGCCAAGAACGCCGGCTACTTCGACCTCACCCCCACCGACGAGCAGCAGATGATCGTCGACACGGTGCGCGACTTCTCCGCCGAGATCCTGCGTCCGGCCGCGCACGACGCCGACGAGGCCGCCGCCGCCCCCGAGGATCTGTCGAAGCGTGCCGCCGAGCTGGGCATCACGTTGATCAACATTCCCGAGGAGTTCGAGGGGGTGGCGTCCGAGCGGGGTGCCGTCACCAATGCGCTCGTCGCCGAGGCCCTCGCGCACGGCGACATGGGCCTGGCGCTGCCGCTTCTCGCGCCGAGCGGTGTCGCGGTCGCGCTCACCCAGTGGGGCACCGACGCGCAGCAGCAGACGTACCTGCCCGCGTTCGCCGGTGACGACGTCCCGGCCGCCGCGGTCGTGGTGAACGAGCCGCGGGCCCTGTTCGATCCGTTCGCGCTGCAGACGAAGGCTGTGCGCTCCCCCAGCGGCTACAAGCTCAACGGCGTCAAGTCCCTCGTGCCCGCCGCGGACTCGGCGGAACTGTTCGTCGTCGCCGCCGAACTCGACGGCCGTCCCGCGTTCTTCCTCGTCGAATCCGACACCAAGGGGGTCGTGATCGAGGCGGACCCGAGCATGGGCCTGCGCGCCGCCGGCCTGGGCCGGCTGCTCCTCACCGACGTCGCGGTGCCCGCGTCGGCGATCCTCGGCGACGGTGACGCCGACCAGCGGGCCCGCGAGTACGCGGACGCGATCCGGCTGGCCCGCCTCGGCTGGGCGTCGCTCGCGGTCGGCACGAGCCAGGCCGTCCTCGACTACGTCATCCCCTACGTCAACGAGCGGGAGGCGTTCGGCGAACCGATCAGCCACCGGCAGGCGGTGGCGTTCATGGTCGCGAACATCGGCATCGAACTCGACGGCATGCGCCTGGTGACGCTGCGGGGCGCCTCCCGCGCCGAGCAGGGCCTGTCGTTCGCCCGCGAGGCTGCGCTGGCGAAGAAACTCGCCTCCGACAAGGGCATGCAGATCGGGCTGGACGGCGTCCAACTGCTCGGCGGCCACGGCTTCACCAAGGAGCACCCGGTGGAGCGCTGGTACCGCGACCTGCGAGCCGTCGGCGTTGCCGAAGGCATCGTCCTCATCTGACGCCGACCCGATCCGTTCACAGGAGATCCCTCGATGATCAATCTCGAACTTCCCAAGAAGCTGAAGGCCTCGGCGAACCAGGCCCACCAGGTCGCCGCACAGATCCTGCGTCCCGTGTCCCGCAAGTACGACCTCGCCGAGCACGAGTACCCGGTCGAACTCGACACCATGGCCGCCATGGTGGAGGGCCTGAACGATTCGGGGCAGGGCGCGTCCGGTGCCGCCCTGGGTCGCGGTGACGCCCCGTCGATCATCGGCAACGCCAACGGCGGCAACATGGCGTCGCTGATGAACGTCATCGAAACCTGTTGGGGCGACGTCGGTCTGACCCTGTCGATCCCCTACCAGGGTCTCGGAAACTCGGCGATCGCCGCGGTCGCCACCGACGAACAGCTCGAGCGGTTCGGCAAGGTGTGGGCGTCGATGGCCATCACCGAACCGAGCTTCGGCTCCGACTCGGCGGCCGTCACCACCACCGCCGTCCTCGACGGCGACGAATGGGTCCTCAACGGCGAGAAGATCTTCGTCACCGCCGGCGAGCGCTCCAGTCACGTCGTGGTGTGGGCGAGTGTGGACAAGTCGAAGGGTCGTGCGGCGATCAAGTCGTTCGTCGTGCCGCGCGACGCCCCCGGACTGTCCGTGGCCCGCCTCGAACACAAGCTGGGCATCAAGGCGTCCGACACCGCGGTGCTGCTCCTGCAGGACTGCCGCATCCCGAAGGACAACATCCTCGGCAGCCCGGAAGTGAACGTGGAGAAGGGGTTCGGCGGCGTCATGCAGACGTTCGACAACACCCGACCCATCGTCGCCGGTATGGCCATCGGCCTCGGCCGGGCCGTGCTCGAGGAGTTGCGCGGCATCCTCGAAGACGCCGGTGTGGAGATCTCCTACGACATTCCGGCGAACAACCAGCACGCGGCGGCCGCCGAGTTCCTGACGATGGAGGCCGACTGGGAGGCCGCGTACCTGCTGGCGTTGCGCGCCACGTGGATGGCCGACAACAAGCAGCCCAACTCGCTCGAGGCGTCGATGTCGAAGGCGAAGGCCGGACGCACCGGCACCGCCGTGTCCCTCAAGGCCGTCGAACTGGCCGGCACGTACGGCTACTCGCAGCGCCCGCTGCTCGAGAAGTGGGCCCGTGACAGCAAGATCCTCGACATCTTCGAGGGCACCCAGCAGATCCAGCAGCTCATCATCGCCCGTCGCCTGCTCGGGAAGAGTTCGGCGGAACTGAAGTAGCCGGATCGGCACCGGCGTCGTCCCCGTCACTCGGTTCTAGTGGCGGGGACGTTCTCGTTGCACCGACCGGCCGATCCGGACTTGACAGCCCCCGCGGCAATCCTGGATATTTTGGACTCAGGTTGCCCTCAGTTTGGGTAGTCTGACCTAATTCAGCCTGCTGGATGTCGTCTCTCCCCGAGGAGTGCCCTGCCGTGCGATACCGTTCTGCGTCGATAGCGCTGCTCGCCAGCCTGGCCCTTGTCGGCGGCGTGACCGCGTGCGGCAGCGACACGTCCGTCACCGCCGAGACCACGTCGGCGTCGGCCACTCCGGCCGAGACCACGGCGAAGCTCGAGGCTGCCCTCGCCCAGTTCCCCGACACCCCGTCGCGGACGGTGGTGACGGCGTCGGTGCCGCTCGCGGAGGTTCTCACGCTCCTGGACGTTCCGGTCGCGGGCGTTCCGTCCACGACGACGCAGCAGCTGCCCGCCGCACTCGACGGTGCAGCACGCATCGGCACGGTCAAGGCACTCGATGTCGAGAAGATCGTCGGTCTCACCCCGGATCTGGTGATCGGGTCGGAGAGTTCGCGTAGCTCGGTGGAGGCCAGCCTGGCGTCGACCACGACCCCGGCGGCGTTCCTCGCCACCGAGAGCTTCGGCGATCTGCGGTTCGCGGTCCAGGTTCTGGGTTCCGCGTTCGACCGCGCGGACCGTGCGGACGAGGTCGTCGCGAACATGGATCGGCATGCCGCAACCCTGTCCGACGCCGGTGCGGCGGTCGACGCCCCGAAGGTCCTGGTCCTGATCGGCGCCGCCGACTCCTTCATGGTGATGAACGACAAGTCGTTCCTCGGCAGCCTCATCGATCTGTCCGGCGCGGACAACGTCGCAGTCTCGGCGCTCGGTGCGAAGGAAGTCTTCAGCGCGGTGAACCTGGAGAACATCATCGCGGCGGCCCCGGATGTGGTGCTGGTGCTGCGCTCCGGTGACGTCGCCGCCGGCCAGGCCGCGTTCGATGCCGAGGTCGAGAAGAACCCGGCATGGAAGGGACTGCCCGCGTACACCAACGACCGCATCCACGTCCTCGACTACTCGACGTTCGGTTACACGTCGGTCACCGGCCTCGACCAGGCCGTGCCCACGCTCTCGGGTGTGCTCTTCCCGTGAGTTCCCCGGCACCCGTACGCACGTCGTCACCGGCATCCGCCTCGTCCACCGCGCCGGCCTCCGCCGCGTCTGCCCCCTCCCGGTCGCGGGCGAGGTGGGCGCTGCCCGCCGCGTGGGTCCTGCTCGCCGTCGCGACGATCGTCAGCCTCGGTCTCGGCAGCGTGCACATCTCGCCGGGCGAGATCATCGGGATCCTCTCGGGGAGTTCCGACGGCGGCTCGCTGAGCACGATCCTGTGGGACGTGCGCATGCCGCGGGTGCTGCTCGCACTGTTGGTCGGGTCGGCGATCGCGGTCTCGGGTGCGCTGCTGCAGACGGTGATGGGCAACCCGCTCGCCGATCCGGGCCTGACCGGTGTCACGAGCGGCGCGGCGTCCCTCGTCCTGGTGATCCTGCTGGCCGCCCCGGCCTACCATTCGATGATCCCGATCGCGGCATTCGTCGGCGGTGTGATCGCCGCGGCCGTCGTCTACGCACTGGCGTGGCGCCGCGAGGGCATCAAACCGCTCAACATCATCCTGGCCGGTGTCGCGGTCAACGCCCTCGCCGGCGCGTTCATCGGCTACCTGTCGCTGCGCTACAGCGACCGTCTACCGGCCGCGATCCAGTGGATGAACGGCAGCCTCGCGGCCAAGGGCATGAACTCGGTGTGGATGATCCTGCCCTACACCATCATCGGGCTGCTGGTCTCGCTGCTGTGCATCCGGTCGGCGAACGTGATGCGTCTCGGCGACGACGTCGCCCGTAACCTCGGCGAGGGCGTCAACCTCACCCGCATCCTGCTGTCGCTGGTGGCCGTGTTCCTGGCCGCGATCGCGGTGGCGGCCGTCGGGATCATCGGTTTCGTGGGCCTGGTCGTGCCGCACATCGCGCGGATGATCGTCGGATCGAACCATGCGGTGCTCATCCCGATGAGCATCGCCGTCGGCGCGCTGCTGGTGCTGGTGTCGGACACCGTGGGCCGGACCGTGTTCAGCCCCACCGAGATTCCCGCCGGCATCATCATGGCCGCGATCGGCGCCCCCTACTTCCTGTACCTCATGCGTCGGCAAGGGGTGTAGCGCGATGTTGCTCGAAGCCCACGACCTCGGCATCTGGTACGGCGACAAGCAGATCGTCCACGACGTCTCCATCGCGGTCGGTTCGCAGGAAGTGGTCACGCTGATCGGACCCAACGGGTCCGGGAAGTCCACCATCTTCAAAGCCCTGGGCGGCCGGCTCACACCCCGCACCGGGACTGTCCTGCTCGAGGGCTCCGACATGGCGTCGTGGTCGTCGCGGCGGCGCGCGCAGGCGATCGGCATGCTCAACCAGAAGAACACGGCACCGACCGACATGACGGTGCGGGAGCTCGTCGGCTACGGCCGGCACCCGCACCGCCGCTGGTACGAGCGCACCACCGCCGAGGACGGCGAGGCCGTCGACTGGGCCATCGCGCACACCGAACTCAAGGGTCTCGCGGACCGTCCCGTCGCGGAACTGTCCGGTGGTGAGGCGCAGCGGGCGTGGCTCGCGATGGTGCTCGCGCAGCGTCCCCGCGTCCTGCTGCTCGACGAGCCGACGACGTACCTCGACATCGCGCACCAGCACGAGGTCCTCGAGGTGGTCACCTCCCTGAACCGCACGCTCGGCATCTCCGTGCTGATGGTGCTGCACGACCTGAACCAGGCCGCGACGTTCAGCGACCGGATCGTCGCCCTGTCCGGGGGACGCGTCGTCGCCGACGGCACCCCCGGCGAGGTCCTCACCCCGGACCTGATCCGGGACGTGTACGGCATGGAAGCCGAGGTCGAGGAGCACCCGACCACCGCACACCCCAGAATTCACCTGGTTCGACGGCAGTGGAACGTTGCCGTCACCGTCCCTACCCTCGAGGAGAGCTGATGCTGACCGACGCACAACACGACAAGGCACTGGACGACTACCGGGCGTTCCTCGCCACGCGCAAGACCGTCGTGATCGCGACCCAGGACGAGAACGGTGACCCGTTCCTGTCGATCGCTCCGTTCGTCGTCCACGACGGTGGCCTCTACGTGTACGCGAGCGAGGTCGCGGACCACTACCGGTACCTGCGTGACGCGAACACCGTGCGGGTCCTGATCCACGCCGACGAGTCCGCGTCCGGCAACGTCTTCGGTGTGGAGCGGGCCAGCTTCGTGTGCACCGTCGAGCAGAAGCCGGAAGAGGGCCACGACGCCGTCTTCGAGAAGTTCGCCGACCACACCAACGCCAAGCTGGTCGAGACGCTCCGCGGCCTCGACTTCCACCTGTTCCGCCTGACCCCGCAGGACGGCCGCTACGTGGTCGGCTTCGGCAAGGCATTCGAGGTCAGCTTCGACGGCACCCGCTTCGATCACGTCGTCATCGACAAGAAGCCGGCTGCCGCAACCAACTGACGCACCGGTGTCCACTGTGGCCAGGCTCGCTCCCGAGCCTGGCCACAGTGCTGTTCAGGATCGGGTCGGCATGAGGTTCGACCGTCCGGCGACGACGGGGATCCACGACGCCGCCAGCAGCGCCGTGCCCGCCCATTCGACGAGCAGCCCGTACCCGATGCTGCCGGTGCCGGTGACCCGGGCGGCGTGCTGCGACCAGTAGGTGAGCAGGCCGAGGACGGTGCCGACGGTGACGCCGGCCATCGCGATCCACGCGAGCATCCAGCGCCGGGTCCACACCGCGAGCGCGGAGAACCCGATCCCGAAGACGACCACGAACCACGTGAACAGCCGTGCGAGGGAGGCGACCTCGTGGTGGCCGCCGGCGAGGACGTGCCATGCCCGCAGTCCGTCGACCTGCGGAGCGGCCAGCGCGATCAGCAGGACCGCGACGGTCGCGGTGATCACCGGGCCGCGGCCCCGCGGGTCGACCTCGCGGGCCACCTTCGCCTCGATCGCGGCGAGTTCACGCCGCAGCAGCGAGAGGTCGTCGCTCATCTGCTCACACCGGTCGAGTTACGGCTGCATTCACACACGCCCTCGACCCTAGCCACCACGACGTTCCGGGCGATATCCGCCCACATGTGACTGATTTCACCACTAGTCTGGGGCTGTCGCCGTCGAGGGGAGCCGCCGTGCAGGACGTTCTGACGAAGATCACCGACATGTTGCGTGCGGTGTGCGTGATGGGCCGGTCCGGACTGATCCCGTTTCCCCGTGTCGACGAGGGCATCGTGCTGCTGCGCGCCGTCGACCGGTACGGGCCGTTCGCCGGCGCCGTCCACGCGCACGCCTCGACCGGGCGGGACCGGGTCGCCCTGATCGACGAGCGGGGGCCGCTCACCTACCGTGAGCTCGAGGAACTGTCGAACGCGCTGGTGCGGGGGTGGCGGGCCGCGGGCATCGGCGCCGGGACGTGCGTCGGCGCGATGTGCCGCAACCACCGCTATCTGGTGGTGACGATGCTCGCCGCCGCGAAGGCCGGGATCCGGCTGGTGCTGATGAACACCGGATTCGCCCGCCGCCAGCTCGCCGACGTCGCGCAGCGGGAAGGTGTGCGGCACTTCGTGTTCGACACCGAATTCGCGGACGTCGCGGACGCGTTGCCGTCGGACGTCACCCCGCTGCTGGCGTGGGTCGACGGCCCCGTCCGCACACCGCCGGCCGAGGAGCCGGTCCGCACCCTCGACGATGTGATCGACGGCCGGTCCACCGCCTCGGTGCCGGCCCCGGACGAGCCGGGCACGTTCATCCTGCTCACCAGCGGCACCACCGGCACCCCGAAGGGGGCGCCGCGCGGGCACACGTCCCCGTTCGTGACGGCCCAGTTCCTCGACCGGATCCCGTTGCGGCCCAATCAGATCCTTGTCATGCCGGCGCCGGCGTTCCACGGCACCGGACTCTCGCAACTGGCACTGGGGTTGGCGCTCGAGAACACGATCGTGCTGTCGCGCCGCTTCGACCCGGAGGCGACGGTCCGACTGCTCGCCGAACATCGGGCCGACACGCTCGTCCTGGTGCCGACGATGCTGCAGCGGATCGTCGACCTAGGACCGGAGGTGCTGTCCCGCTACGACACGTCGAACCTGAAGGTGATCTTCGCGGCCGGGTCGTCGCTGTCCCCCGACCTGTGCATCCGCACCCAGCAGGCGTTCGGGAAGGTGCTGCACAACTTCTACGGGTCCACCGAGGTCGCCGCCGTCACCGTCGCCACCCCCGACGATCTCGAGCGTGCCCCCGGCACCGCGGGACGGGCACCGGCGACGTGCCACATCGCCCTGATCGACGACGCCGGACGGAAGATCACCGCACCGAACGTGGTGGGACGCATCTTCGCGCGCAGCGGCCTGAGCTTCGCCGGTTACACCGACGGCCGCGACAAGGAGCGCATCGACGGCATGCTCTCCACCGGCGACGTCGGCCACTTCGACACGGACGGACTACTGTTCGTCGACGGCCGCGACGACGACATGATCGTCTCCGGCGGCGAGAACGTGTACCCCCTCGAGGTGGAGAACGTCCTCGCCGAACGCGCCGACGTCCTCGAGGTCGCCGTCGTCGGGGTCGCCGACGACGAGTTCGGGCACCGACTGCGCGCGTTCGTGGTTCCGGCACCGGGGTCGGCACGCGACGCCGACGACATCCGCTCCCACGTCAAGGCGAATCTGGCCCGCTACAAGGTGCCACGGGACGTCGTGTTCGTCGACGAGCTTCCCCGCAATGCGACCGGGAAACTGCTGCGCCGGGTGCTGGTGGAGACCGACGGCGAGACGCACTGAGCACCGGCAGACATGCGAAAACCCCCGCCCTGAATCAGGACGGGGGTTTTCGAGTGGTAGCGGGGACAGGATTTGAACCTGCGACCTCTGGGTTATGAGCCCAGCGAGCTACCGAGCTGCTCCACCCCGCGATGCATGAACGAAGTTACACGAGCGGTGGAACGGAAGGCAAATCGCCTGTACGCGGACCGGATCGACATCCGTGCCGACGCTGAGCGCCCCGCCGAATGTGGTGCAGTTCACGAAATCCCGGTAATCCATCTCACGTAACGGGTATGTAACACTCCCGTCGCGACTCGCCAATGGGTGCGTTCGACCTGCGAAAACTCCGCCGGAAGTCGAAAATTCACAAACCATCAAGTCTGTTTTTTCGATGTGACTCCCCCCCGAACCCTGTCGTACGTTCGTTACCGGCTCGTGACGAACGAGCCCGCAACCGACCGACCCGGCGCTGCCAGCACTGCCCCCGCGGGACCGGTACGACACATCCGTCGAGGGGCAGGGACGCGAAGATCGCACGCCCGGGACGAGAACCACCGTCCTGCCGGCCGCTCGCGTCGCGCAGGAGAGGATTCACCCCGCATGACCATCAGCATCACCGCGCGCAGCATCGGCCTCGCCGCCGTCGCCGGCGCCATCGTCACCGCCCCACTCGCCCTCACCACCCCCGCCGCATCCGCCGCCACCCACAACTGGGACGGCGTCGCACAGTGCGAGAGCGGCGGCAACTGGGGCATCAACACCGGCAACGGCTACTACGGTGGCCTCCAGTTCTCGCAGAGCACCTGGACCGCCAACGGCGGCACCGGCTCCCCGCACGGCGCGTCGAAGGAAGAGCAGATCCGCGTCGCCGAGAACACCCTCGTCTCGCAGGGCCCCGGCGCCTGGCCGCACTGCGGCAAGTACCTGACCGTCGCCGAGCCCGCCCCGATGCCCGCGCCCGTCGAGCCCGCCCCGGCACCCGCCCCGGCGCCCGCCGTCGTCGCACCGCAGCCCGCGGCGACCGCCGAATACCTCGACCATGTCGTCGACGTCGCCCGCGGACTCGCCGAACAGCACGGTGTCGCCGACCAGTTCCAGCAGACCCTCGACACCCACGGCCACGTCCTCGGCGACATCAAGGCCGCGCTGACGAAGTAGTCCCCCGTAACAGCTGAAGGGACCCTTTGTGCGCTGTGAGCGCACAAAGGGTCCCTTCAGCTGTCGGCGCGGGAGTGCGCCTTCGTCCGTCGCCGGGCGGGTTACCCGCCGGCGTTCTTGTATGCCTGGACGGCCTTCTGCAGTTGTTCGAGGGCGTCGCCGTAGGCCTTGAAGTCGCCGCTCTGCTGCGCCGACTGGAGCGTGGCGAGCGCCGAGTCGAGCTGGGTGATCGCGGCGGCCTTGTCGGCGGGCTGTCCGGACGGGGTCGGCGTGGGCGGCGGGGTCTGGCCTTCCGCTTCCGGTGCGGGCGGCGGGGTTTCACCGCTGGGTGCGGTGGCAGCGTTGCCTGCGCCGGAGCCGAACACCTGGTCGAGTGCTTCGGCGAGGGTCGGCGCGTAGCCGACGCGGATGCCGGTGGTGTCGGTGAAGCTGACCATGATGCGGGCGAGCTGCGGGAACGCGTTGGTCGCATTCTTCCGCTGCGTGTAGATCGGTTCGACGTAGAGGATGCCGCCGTCGCCGATGGGCAGGGTGAGCAGGTTGCCGTAGATCACCTTGTTCGCCTGACCGAGCAGTGCCAGCTCACTGGCGACCTTCGTGTTCGACGTCATCGTGGACTGCGCCTGCTGCGGGCCCTGGGTCTGGGTCTCGGTGGGCAGCTGCAGGACCCGGAACTTGCCGTAGTGCTCGGGATCGGACTGCACCGAAATGTATGCCGCGAGCAGTTCCCGGTTGAAGCCCTCCATCGGGCTGGTGAGCACGAACTGGGGCTTGGCGGTGTCGGGGTTGCCGGACAGCACGTAGTACGGCGGCTGGTTCTTGTCGGTGTCGACCGTCGGATCACTGGGAACCGACCAGAACGCGTTGTTGCTGAAGAACACCGCCGGGTCGTCGACGTGGTACTTCCCGAGCATCTGACGCTGCACCTTGAACAGGTCCTCCGGGTACCGGAAGTGTTCCTGCAGGTCGGCGGAGACGTCCGACTTGGGCTTGACGGTGTCGGGGAAGACACCCATCCACGCCTTGAGGACCGGGTCGTTCTCGTCGACCTGGTAGAGGGTGACGGTGCCGTCGTACGCGTCGACGGTGGCCTTCACCGAGTTACGGATGTACGAGACTTCCTGCTTGGGCAGCATCCGACCCGGGGTCTGGTTGGTGGCGCTGTCCTGGACCAGTCCGTCGAGCGACGACCGCTGCGCGTACGGGTAGTTGTCGAGCGTGGTGTAGGCGTCGACGATCCACTGCATCCGGCCGTCGACGACCGCCGGGTACACGGCGCCGTCGGTGGTCAGCCACGGCGCGACCTTGTTGACGCGGTCGGCGGGATCCCGGTTGTAGATGATCTTCGAGTCGGAGCCGATGGCACCCGAGAACAGGATGTTGCGTTCGGTGTACTTGCTCGCGAACGCCAACCGGTTGAACCAGTTGCCGATACCGACACCGCCGCCACCGGTGTAGGTGTAGTTCTGGCCGTCGATGTCGTATTCGCGGGGGGCGCTGCCCGGGTCGCCGCCGACGATCGCGTAGTCGGCGTCGGACGCGGCGATGACCGGTCCGTAGTAGATCCGCGGGTTCTCCACCTCGAGCGCCTTGTCCGTCGGCTTGGTGGTGAGGTCGCTGACGCTGTAGATCGGGTAGCCGCCGGTGTTGTTCTGGGCGTCGCCGCTGACGGCGGTCACCTGGTTGGCGTAGGCCGCGACGAAGCCGTTGCCGTGCGTGTACACGGTGTGCTTGTTGATCCAGTCCGCCTGGTTGTCCTGCAGGCTCGACGGGGACAGTTCGCGGGCGGCGACGACGAAGTCGCGGACCTGACCGTCGACCTCGTACCGGTCGATGTTGAGCGATTTCGGGAACGCGTAGAAGTTCTTGAGCTGCTGCTGCGCGGTGAACGTCGGGGAGAGCACGTTCGGGTCGAGCAGGCGGGTGTTCGCAATGGTCGTGACATCCGCCGGCACGTCCTTGGGCTGCTTCACGGATTTCCCGGAGTAGTCGACGTAGTCGACCATGTCGTCGGTGATCCCGTACGCCTGCCGGGTCGCCGCGATGTTCCGTTCGATGTAGGCGCGTTCCTTGTCGGCCGCGTTCGGCTTGACGGAGAACTGTTCGACGATCAGCGGCCACACGGCGCCGACGAGGATCGACGAGAACACGAGCAGGGCGACGGCCATCGCGGGGATCCGCAGGTCGCGCAGGAAGATCGCCGCGAAGAACGCGATCGCACAGATGATCGCGATCGACATGAGGATCAGCTTGGCCGGGAGCACCGCGTTGATGTCGGTGTAGCCGGCGCCGGTGAACGTGGGTTCCTTGCGGCTGCTGGACAGCAGCGCGTACCGGTCGAACCAGTAGGACACGGCCTTGAGCAGGACGAACGTGCCCGCGAGGACCGCGAGCTGGACGCGGGCGGCCCGGGTCAGGGCGCTCTGCCGGTTGCCGAGGCGCAGGCCACCGAAGATGTAGTGGGTGACCAGGCTCGCGAAGAACGCGATGACCACGGCGACGAACAGCCAGTTGAGGACGAACTGGTAGAACGGCAGCGAGAACGCGTAGAAGCCGATGTCCTTACCGAACTGAGGGTCGGTGACACCGAACGATTCCCGGTTGAGGAACAACTGCACGATCGACCAGCCGGCCTGCCCGACGAGGCCGGCGAACAGTCCGATGACGACCGGGATACCGATCCCGAACAACTTCTGCCGCGCCATCACCGACGTGCGGTAGCGCGCGACGGGGTCGTTGGCGCCGGGTGACGGCAGGAACATCGGCCGCGACCGGTAGGCCAGCAGCAGTGCCAGCCACACGATCAGTCCGACGACCAGTCCGACGACCAGGAACAACACGATCCGGGTGACCACGACCGTGCTGAACACGCTGCGGAAGTCGACTTCACCGAACCACAGCCAGTCGGTGTAGACGTCGACGAACCGGGGGCCGAACAGCAGCAACGCGGCTGCGATCAACGCCAGGATCAACAGCACGCGTGTGCGTTTCGACAACGAAGGTAGTCCGGCGGGGGGCCTCATGCCCACGTGCCACTCTCCCTACAAATCCGGCGACGCCTTCGCGCCGCAGCCAATGCACCGTCCAGCGTCACCAGAGAGTGACCGTTTCGTCCCACTCTACGTGCCGAGGGTCCGTCGCGGGCGCCATGACCGACGGGCGTCGACGCGAACCCCTGGTGCAAGGATAGGGAAGTGATGGATAGCAATGGTGTGTTCTCCGGGGATGGCCCGGTCGGCGGCGGGTCGCACGTGAGCCGATCCGACGAATCTCTGCGCCGATGCGTGCACGAGGTGATCGATTTCGTCGACGGCAACGGGTGGGGTCGGCCGCCGGTGATGTTCGCGCTCGTACCGACCGCGCTGATCGCGGCGGCGGAGCCGTCACTGCTCGATCAGCTCGACGACGGCGCCGAGCTGACGCCGATCGAGCAGGAGTCCCTGCCCGACGACGTCGAGGGCGGCTCCCCCGCGCTCGACGAGTTCCTCGCCACCACCAGTTGGCCGTCCGAGATCGTCGGCTGTGTCCTGGTGCAGGAGATCGTGGTCCTGCCGCCGGCCGCCGAACTCGAACTGGACTCCGCTGTCGACGAGGCCGCGGCCCCCGCCCTGTCGGATCGGCACACCGCCGACGAGGCCGCCCGGACGGCCGCCGAGGGGCACCCGGACCGTCGGGAGGCCCGGCTGATCGCCGCGGTGCTGCGGGACGGTCCGTCGATCGCGTTGCTGCAGCTGCGTCCCACCGACGACGACGATCCGTTCGCGGGACTGGAACTGCGCACCTACGACAACCTCGCGCCCGGCGTGGTGTCCGCGCTGTACGCGACACTCGAGGCGGACCCGGACCTGTAGGACCCGGAGGTCAGCAACTGGGGGCGGGGGCTCCGACGTCGATCGCGTCGAGGGCGTCCACCGCGCCGGACAGGGTCTCGACCTTCACCAGGTCGAGACCCTCGGGCCGGGTGGCGACGGCCTCGTCGCAGTTGTTCGCGGGCACCAGGAAGGTCGTCGCACCGGCTTCCCGTGCGGCGACCATCTTGAACGGGATGCCGCCGATCGGCCCGACGTTGCCGTCCGGGTCGATGGTGCCGGTGCCGGCGACGAAGCCGCCGCCGTTGAGTTCGCCGGTGCTCAGCTTGTCGACGACCGCGAGGCTGAACATCAGTCCGGCCGACGGTCCGCCGATGTCGGCGAGGTTGAACGTGACGGTGAACGGCACGTCCGGCACCAGCACTGCATCGATCCCGAGATAGCCCTTGCCCGTGCCGGCGTCGTCCGGGCGGGAACCGAGGGTGACCGGCGTCGTCGACTCGACACCGTCGCGGCGGTAGGTGATCTGCACCGGGGTGCTCGGGGCGGTCGCGCCGATGACGTCCTGCAGCGTGGTGAGGGAGTCGACGACGATGTCGTTCACCCTCAGGATCAGGTCCCCCTGCTTCAGGACGGCCGCGGCCGGTCCGTCGTCTGCGACGGTCGTCACCTCGAGCGCCACCGGCTCGCCGAGGAACCGCAGGGCGGCCAGTTCGGCGCTGTTCTCGGATTTCCGGAACTGCCGGGCGTTCTCCTGCTGCACCTCGTCCTTCGTCTTCTGCGGCGGATACACCTCCTCGCGCGGGACGAGTCCGTGCCGGCCGCTCGCCCACAGCCCGAGCGCGTCGAACAGCGACAGGTTGCCCCGCACCGCGACGGTCGTCATGTTGAGGTTTCCGCTGGTGGGGTCGAGATCGATACCCTCGATGTCGACGACGGGCCGGCGCTGGATCGTCCCGTCCACGTCGACGTCCGCCTCGCCGAGAGTGTTGATCGTCGGGCCGGGACCGAGCGCGACGAACGGCACCTTCACCGTCGTCCCGAGTACCCCGAGAGCCACCACCGGGGCCAACGCTGCCAGCAAGGTCACCATCCGTCGGTTCACCCGGCCAGAATAGAGGCCGCGGGGAATCCTCCGGCGCGGGCGTTCGCCGTCAGCGTGATCGCTGTGGGAGCCATCGGGCGTGTCGCCTTGTACCGTTGAAACCATGAGCGATCTGCCCTTCGGCTTCTCCAGCCCCGACGACGACCCGGACCGGAAGAAGGACGCGGGCGGCAACCAGGGCGGCGCGTCCGGTCAGCCGTTCGGGTTCGATCCCAGCGCGTTCGGCCTCGGTGGGGCCGGCGGCCCGGGCGGCGGCAACTTCAATCCCGCCGATCTCGGCCAGATGCTCACCCAGTTCGGGCAGATGCTCAGCGGCATGGGTAGCGCGATGGGGCAGGGCGGACAGTCCGGTCCCGTCAACTACGAGGTCGCCAAGAACCTGGCCCGTCAGCAGATCGGCACGGTCGCCCCGATCACCGAGGGCACGACGTCCGCGGTGTCCGACGCCGCCCGTCTCGCGGAGCTGTGGCTCGACGGTGCGACGACGCTGCCGGCGGGTGCGACCCGCACGCTGGCGTGGACGGCGAACGACTGGCTCGACGGCACCCTCGACACGTGGAAGCGGCTGTGCGATCCGGTGGCCCAGCAGGTGTCCGGGATGTGGGTGCAGGGTCTGCCCGAGGAGGCCCGGTCGATGATCGGGCCGATGGCCGGGATGCTCACCCAGATGGGTGGTCTGACGTTCGGGTCGCAGCTCGGTCAGGCGCTGGGACAGCTGTCGAAGGAGGTGCTCACCTCGTCCGACATCGGTCTGCCGCTCGGCCCCGCCGGCGCGGCCGCACTGCTGCCGGCCGCCATCGAGGCGTTCAGTGAGGGCCTCGAGCAGCCGCACCGCGAGGTGCTGGTGTTCATCGCGGCCCGCGAGGCCGCCTACCAGCGGCTCTACAGTCACGTGCCGTGGCTCCGGCAGCGTCTGCTGTCGACCGTCGAGGACTATGCGCGTGGCATCAAGATGGACTTCTCGGCCATCGAGGAGGCCGCGCAGGGTCTGGACCCGTCGGCGCTGACCGATCCGTCGCAGATCGAGAAGATCCTGTCCCAGGGCGCGTTCGAACCGCAGACCACCCCGGAGCAGAAGCAGGCCCTCGAACGGCTCGAGACGATGCTCGCGCTCGTCGAGGGCTGGGTGGAGACGGTGGTGTCGGAGGCGCTCGGCGACCGACTGCCCGGTGCGGCCGCCCTCACGGAGACGCTGCGCCGCCGCCGCGCCACGGGCGGCCCGGCCGAGCAGACGTTCGCGACGCTCGTCGGTCTCGAACTGCGGCCCCGCAAGGTCCGGGAGGCCGCGCAGTTGTGGCGGCGCCTCACCACCGACACCGGCATGGACGCCCGTGACGGTGTGTGGGCGCATCCGGATCTGCTGCCCGACGCGTCCGACCTCGACAACCCGGCCGCGTTCGTCGACCGGATCCTCGGGGGCGGTACCACCGACACGTTCCACGATCCGATCGCGCAGCTCGAGCAGACCGAGGCCCGTGAGCGCGAGGAGAAGAAGCGTGAGGGCGGCGACTCCGCGAGCTGACCTGGGTCAGTCTCCCTCGCAGTCGGCCTCGTCCAGGTCGGCGAGGTCCGGCTGCCGGGTGACCGCCGCGTACGCCTCGAGATAGCCCACGGCTCGTTCGGCCTTCGGGTAGCGGTGCACCTGCGCCCAGAAACGGTCGTTGTGGCCGCCGAGAACGTACAGGTGCACGAGTTCGTGGACGAGTACGTAGTCCAGCACGTACGACGGCACCGTCTGCAGCAGTTCGCTGACGCGGACGGTGCCGTCGTGCGGTGTGCACGACGCCCACCGCGTCCGCATCGGCGGCACCCACCGCACCGACACCGGGCGGGCCGCCCCGCCGAGCCAGCGCTGCGACAGCAGCTGTGCGCGGTCGGCGAGGTCGGTGTCACTGTGTTCGACACGGCCGGCGCGGGAGGCGGCCCGCCGGTCGGCCCGGTCCAGTTTGCCGATCATCTCGGCGACGAGGTCGTCCTCCGCCTGCGGCGACAGTCCGGCGGGCACGAGCACGATCACCTTGTCGCCCTCGCGGCGGGCGCTGACGGTGCGTCGGCGGCGGGCACTGCGCCGGATCTCCACGTCGGGACTCTCTGTCACGAACGATCACGTTATCCCGCCAATCCTTCCTGGATGGCAAACTCCCAGATCAACCTGGGTTTCACCCTGTGGATAACCCACTCCTCCGCCCCGGCGAGCGGTGTCGCGTCTGCGATCGTCGAGCCATGACGCAGGCACCCGTGAGACGACATTCCCGGCCCGCACTCGATCCGCGGCTGCCGATCCTGATCCGGCCGAGCGGCCGGGTGCAGATCGGCTGGGATCCGGACACCGCGCTGATCCTCACCCCACCGGACGGGGTGGACGCCGCCGCACTGGTGTCGGTGCTCGAGTTGCTCGACGGCCGGACGCCGCGGCCGACGATCGTGTGGCGGGCGGTCGAGCGCGGGATCGCGGCCGCCGACATGTCGACGCTGCTGAGCGAGTTCGCCGAGGCGGGGCTGCTGCGGCCCGAACCGGTCGCACCCGACGACACCCGCACGATCCGGGTCCACGGGCGCGGCCCGCTCGCCGACGCGATCGCCGCCGGGCTGGTCCGTGCACCGGTGCGGGTGCATCGTTCGACGCACTTCACCACCGACACCGACGTCACTCGGTGGAACTGTCTGTGCGTCGTCCTCACCGACGATCTCGTCGCCGATCCGCGACTCGTCGACGCCCTGTTCGCGGCGGGTGTCCCGCATCTGCAGGTGCGGCTGCGGGACGGCCGGGGAATCGTCGGTCCGCTGGTGCTGCCCGGTCGCACGAGTTGCCTGCGGTGCGCGGATCTGACGCGCTGCGCCGTCGACGACGAGTGGCCGCACGTGGCCGCACAACTGCTGGGCCGGGTCGGCTATGCGGGGCCGGCCGCGGTGCTGGCGACGGCCGCGGTGGCGTTGGGTCAGCTCGAGAAGGTGCTGTCCGGGGTGGCGCATCCGGCCCCGGCGACCCTGGACGCAACCCTGGAACTCGACCTCGACGAGCACCGTCTCGCGGTCCGTCCGTGGCCCCGCAATCCACGGTGTACCTGCTCACGCTTCTTGGACGAACCCGAGATTCTTCGGTCATGATGGTCGGGTGCCCGATATCCCCCGCAGAAGTACCGCCCGCACCGCCAAGCTCGCGAGTATTCCGCTGGGTATCGCCGGGCGGGCCGCGATGGGGTTCGGCAGGAAGCTGACCGGCGGTGACCGGGACACGATCGACGCCGAACTGACCGCGAAGGCCGCCGAACAGTTGTTCACCGTGCTCGGTGAACTCAAGGGCGGTGCGATGAAACTGGGGCAGGCGCTGTCGGTGATGGAGGCCGCGGTCCCCGCCGAGTTCGCCGAACCGTACCGGGAGGCGCTCACCAAACTGCAGGCCGAGGCGCCGCCGCTGCCCGCGAAGCAGGTGCATCGGGTGCTCGATCAGCAGCTCGGCACCCGCTGGCGGGAACGGTTCCGCGAGTTCGACGACTCCCCCACCGCGTCGGCCAGTATCGGGCAGGTGCATCGGGCGGTGTGGTCGGACGGCCGTGAGGTGGCCGTCAAGGTGCAGTATCCGGGTGCCGACGAGGCGCTGCGGGCGGACCTGAAGACGCTGTCCCGGTTCGCCGGCCTGTTCACGTCGATCGTCCCCGGCACCGACGTCAAACCGGTTCTCGACGAGCTCAGTGCCCGCACCGAGGAGGAACTCGACTACCGGATCGAGGCCGACAACCAGCGGGCGTTCGCGAAGGTGTTCGACGGCGACCCGAAGTTCGCGGTGCCGCGGGTCGTCGCGAGTTCCCCCAAGGTGGTGGTCACCGAGTGGATGGCGGCGACACCCCTGTCGGCGATCGTCACCGGCGGCACCACCGAGCAGCGCAACACGGCGGGCGCCCTGCTCGCCGAGTTCCATTTCGTCTCCCCCGCCACGGTGGGCCTGCTGCACTGCGATCCGCATCCGGGCAATTTCATGCTGCTCGGCGACGGCAGGCTCGGCATCATCGATTTCGGCGCCTGTGCACCGATGCCGGACGGGTTTCCGCCGGTGCTCGGCAGGATGGTCCGGCTCAGCCTCGAGGAACGGTTCGACGAGCTGACCGAGTTGTTGCGCTCAGGCGGTTTCGTGCTGCCCGGTCGCACCGTCACCGACGTGGAGATCGCGGACTACCTGCGCCCGTTCACCGACCCCATCCGGACCGAGTCGTTCCACTTCACGCGGGCGTGGCTGCAGAAGGCCGCCGGGACGGCCACCGACCTGCAGGGCTCGCATTTCCGGACGGCCCGCGCCCTCAACCTGCCACCCGAATACCTGATGATCTTCCGGGTGCTCCTCGGCTCGGTCGGCATCTGCGCACAACTCGACGCCGAAGCCCCCTACATGGGGATCCTCAGCACCTGGCTGCCCGGTTTCACCGACGACGGCACCGTGGCCGAATGTCACATCGGTTCGGTCTGACTGAACGCGTGTGACATTCGGCCACAGTGGTGGGTGTCAGGCGCACACCAGTGTCGCGTCCCGGCTCGGGGGCACCGGATGTTTCCGGGGTCTTCCCCGGGGCCGTTTGCAGGCGATGACGGCCCCCTGGTCGAGGATCTCGCCGCCCCACACACCCCACGGTTCACCGCGGTCGAGGGCGGCTGTGAGGCAGCGGGTCCGGATCGGGCAGTCGGCGCACAACTGCTTGGCGCGTTCGAGGTCGGCGGGGGTCTCGGCGAACCACAGGTCGGGGTTGTCGCCGGTCCGGCAGGGCAGTTCCCGGCGTGCCGAGCGGACGGCTCCCAGCCCGTTGGACACGGTGTGGTTCACATTCTGTACTCGGCATGTCGCGGTAGACACGTCGTCTCCTCTGTTTCGTTCTCGGCGGATGCCGGCTGTCGTGGGTTTCACGAACCGCGGGTGATGGCCGGGAGCGATGCACGCTCGAAACACGAAGGCCACGGTTCGCTGTGCGCGATCCGTGGCCTGGGGAGGTCGGGCGGAGTGTCTACCGAACGACGGTTCGGTGTCGGTTCCGGGCCACGGATGCGCGGGCGGCTGCTGCAACTGCTGCTGCGCGCGGGCGGGGTGCGTACGGTGCTGCCGCTGCGACACTCGCGGCGGCCCTGTCGGCCGCGGGGAGGGAGGCGCATGCGACTGCGGGCACCGATGCACGTGCTGCTGCGTTCACCACAGTTGCGTTCCGATCGTTCATCGTTGCCACCTCCCTTTCATCTCGTCGCCGACAGGACATACCGGCCGGGCCGGCGATCTAGCACCGCACACGGGTCGCCCCGTGGCATGCGTTCCAGGTTATGGGACCCGCCCGGACCGCACAACTTATTTTCTACCTGCGGTTTCGTGCTCCCGACACCGGGAAGTCGGTCTCCTGCCACGATCCGTTCAGTCGACGTATTTAGCGTCGCGAATCATGGCAACCTCCCCGAAACGCATATCCGATTTCTCCCGCCGTCACTTCCTGGGCCTGTCCGCGGGCGCCGCGGGAATAGCCGGTGCCGCAACACTTCTCCCGCCGTCGATGGCTGCCGCCCTGGCCCGGCCGCGGGCGGCCGGCTCTCTGGACGACGTGGAGCACGTGGTGGTGCTCATGCAGGAGAACCGCTCGTTCGACCACTACTTCGGGACGCTGCGCGGGGTGCGCGGTTTCGCCGACAACTCGGCGCTGCCGGGGGTGTTCGAGCAGTCGGGGGTCCGCCCGTTCCGGGTGCGTGACGCCGCGAACCGCGGCGAGCTGTCCGTCGAGTACATCGCGTCGCTGCCGCACGGCTGGCCGGACGGGCAGCAGGCGCTGAACGGCGGCCGGTGCGACGGCTGGATCGGGGCGAAGGGGCAGGCCACGATGGCGGCCTACGACCGTGTCGACATTCCGTTCCAGTTCGCGCTGGCCGAGACGTTCACGCTGTGCGACGGCTACTTCAGCTCGTGCCCCACCTCCACCAGCCCCAACCGCAACTACCTGTTCTCCGGTACGACCGGCGACGAGCCCGGCGGCGGGCGCGCCGTGGGCAACGCCGCCTACGACTCGAACCATCCCGGCTACGGCTGGCGGACCTACGCCGAAGATCTGCAGGACGCGGGCGTCGACTGGCGCGTCTACCAGGAGTGGGACAACTACACCGACAACAATCTCGACTTCTTCCGCAGCTTCCGCGACATCGGGCGCAGCGCGGTGGCGACCGCCGGGGAGATCGGTGGAGACGTCAACGGATTCTTCGAGGGGCTGCTCTCGGGTCTGGGCGCCGGGCCCGCCGACGCCGAGCGGGTGCGCCGGGCGGACGCGGTCCACGCGGCCGCGGCGGCTCTGCCGGCCGCGCAGGCCGAGCTCTACGACCGGGCGCTGCACCGCGGCGAGCCCGGTTCGCTGGCGCGGCGGTTCCGCGCGGACGTCGAGGCCGGGTCGCTGCCCGCGGTGTCCTGGATCGTCACGACGGCCGCCGACTCCGAGCATCCGTCGGCGTCGTCGCCGATCCAGTCGTCCACCATCACCTACCAGCTGCTCGACGCGCTCGCGTCGTCGCCGGAGGTGTGGCGGAAGACGGTGGTGCTCATCATGTTCGACGAGTTCGACGGCTACTTCGACCACGTGGTGCCGCCGCTGCCGCCGACCGGGGAGCCCGGCGAGTGGAACGGCGTCCTGCCGATGGGCCTGGGGTTCCGGGTGCCGCTCACGGTGATCTCCCCGTGGTCGGCGGGTGGGCGGGTGTGCTCCGAGGTGTTCGACCACACGTCCGTCGTCCGGTTCCTCGAGCAGGTGACCGGCGTGCCGTGCGGCAACATCTCCGATTGGCGGCGACGGGTGTGCGGGGATCTCACGGCCACCCTGGACTTCTCTGCGTCGACGGGCCTGACGCTGCCCGCACAGCCGGGACCGGTGCCGGTGTTGGAGAAGCGATGGAAGGCCGAGCCGGGCGGCGAGGTCCCGGTCCAGGAGACCGGCACGGCCACCGCCCTGCCCACGCCGTACCGGCTCGCCGCGGACGTCGTCGACGGCGCGGTGCATCTGGTCAACGAGGGATCGTCCGCGGCGGTGTTCGGGGTCTTCCACGGGGCCGAGGTGGCGCATCGGACGGTGACCGGACGCGAGATCGTGCCGCTGCCGGCGGGCACCGAACGGGTCGTCGTCACCGGCCCCGACCGGTTCCTCCGCGATCTGCGGTTCCCGGCGGGCGGGTCGAGCGCCCGTGTGCAGCTCGATCACCGGGCCGGGACGATCACCGTGGACGGGCGTGATCTGACGACGACGTCGGTGCGCGACGGCTGGTACGAGGTCACCGTCCCCGGGCCGGTCGGCGGCCAGTACTACACGGGCCGGCTCGAGAACGGGAAGCCCACACGCACCAGCCCGTTCCGCAGCGACGGGCAGACACCGGAACCGGCACCGGGGACCGGCTCGACGGTCACCGGATCGGTCGACACCGGCTCGGTCGGATTCGGTTCACTCGGATCCGGTTCGCTCGCCGGCGCATAGCGGACGCGGGCGGGCGGCGGCTCACGTCAGGTCGAGTTCCGCCGTCCGCTCGCCCCGCACCACCGCCAGTACCTCGGCGCCGTACTGGTCGAGTTTCTTGGCGCCGATCCCGGAGATCCCGGTCAGGGACCGCACGTCCTGCGGCTGCTGTTCGGCGATGGCCTGCAACGTGTTGTCGGTGAACACCACGTATGCGGGCACCTTCGCCTCCTTCGCCTTCTCGCGGCGCCAGTCCTTGAGTGCCTCGAACAGTCCGGCGTCGAGGTTCGACGGGCAGCCCTGACAGCGGCCGAGGGTGCTGGAGGTGGCGTCCATGAGCGGTTTTCCGCACACCCGGCAGCGTGGACGTTTCCGTGAGGACCGTTGCGGCTCCGCGATTTTCGATGCCGGGGAGTCGTCGGGGATCAGTCCGTGCAGGAACCTCGAGCGGCGCCGCGACTTGCGTCCGCCCTCGTTGCGGGCGAGCGCCCACGACAGCGCGAGGTGTTCGCGGGCGCGGGTCACCCCGACGTAGAGGAGGCGTCGTTCCTCCTCGATCCCGGCCTCGTCGCCGGGCGAACCGGCGTCGCCGAGCACGTGGGAGATCGGCAGCGTCCCCTCGGTGAGACCGATGAGGAACACCGCATCCCATTCGAGGCCCTTCGCGGCGTGCAGCGACGCGAGGGTCACCCCCTGCACGACCGGGGGGTGCCGGGCCTCGGAGCGGGCGGCGAGTTCGGCGAGCAGCCCGCCGAGCGTCAGGTGCGGGTCGTGGACCAGCAGGTCCTCGGTGAGGGTGACGAGCGCGGTGAGTGAACTCCACCGCTCCCGGGCCTGGGTGCCGGCCGGTTCTTCGTCGCTGAGCCCGAGCGGCACCAGCACGGCCCGCACCAGCGTCACCAACTGCTCGCCGGTGTCGGCGCCGTCCGGCAGATCGTCGCGGGCGGCGGCGCCGCGCAGCGCGGTGATCGCCTGCCGGACCTCCTGCCGGGTGAAGAAGCCCTCGCCGCCACGCACCTGGTACGGGATACCGGCCTCGGTGAGCGCCTGCTCGTACACCTCGGACTGGGCGTTGATCCGGTACAGCACCGCGATCTCGGCGGGGTCGACACCACCGTCGATCAGTGTCCTGATCTGCGCGGCGACCGCCGTGGCCTCGGCCGGTTCGTCGTCGTACTCGGCGAACGTCGGCTCCGGTCCGGGGGGCCGCTGCCCGATCAGTTTCAGCCGGGTGCCGGCGATGCGGCCGTGGGCGGCGCCGATGACCCGGTTGGCCAGTGACACCACCTCGGGCGTCGACCGGTAGTCGCGTTCGAGGCGGACGACGGTGGCGTCCGGGAAGCGTCGGGAGAAGTCGAGCAGGAATTTCGGGGTGGCACCGGTGAACGAGTAGATCGTCTGGTTGGCGTCGCCGACGACGGTGAGATCGTCGCGGTCCCCCAGCCACGCGTCGAGCACCCGCTGCTGCAGCGGCGTCACATCCTGGTATTCGTCGACGACGAAACAGCGGTAGCGGTCCCGGAACTCCTCGGCGACCGTCGGATGGTTCTCGAGGGCTGCCGCGGTGTGCAGCAGCAGGTCGTCGAAGTCGAGGAGCATCCCGTCCGGGCTGATCTTGCCCTGCTCGTAGGCGGCGTAGACCGCGGCAACCTTCTCGGCGTCGGCCGGGATGTCCCGGCGGGTACGCGCCGCAGCGGCCGGATAGTCCTCGGGCGCGATGAGTGACCCCTTGGCCCATTCGATCTCGCTCGACAGGTCCCGGAGGCTGTCGGTGGCGGTCGACAGGCCCACCCGGTGCGCGGCCTGACCGACGAGCTGGAACTTGCGGTCGAGCAGCCGCCACTCGATGTCCCCGACCACCTGCGGCCAGAAGTACTTGAGCTGACGCATCGCGGCCGCGTGGAACGTGCGGGCCTGCACCTGCGGGCCGCCGCCACCGACCCCGAGTTCCCGCAACCGTCCGCGCATCTCCCCCGCCGCCCGCGCGGTGAACGTGACCGCGAGCACCTGACCGGCGGACACATGACCGTTCGCGACGAGATGCGCGATACGGCGGGTGATGGTGCGGGTCTTGCCGGTCCCGGCGCCCGCCAGCACACACACCGGGCCGCGGGGCGCGAGCACCGCCGCCGACTGTTCCGGATCCAAACCCTCGTCGAGCCGCACTGACATGCCGTCCATACTCTCAGGGCGCACCGACATCCCGGCCGGCCACCCGCACCCGGCCACGATGGGAACATCCCGGCACGCTCGTGATGTTATAGGCGCGTGACTACCGAAGCTCCCGCCCTGACCATGTACTCGACCACCTGGTGCGGCTACTGCCGACGCCTCAAGAAGCAGCTCGAAGAGAACGGCATCTCGTACGTCGTGGTCGACATCGAGGACGATCCGGCGGCCGCCGACTTCGTCGGCAGCGTCAACGGTGGCAACCACGTGGTTCCGACCGTGAAGTACGCCGACGGCAGCACCGCCACCAACCCGACCCTCTCCCAGGTCAAGCAGGCCCTCGGACTCTGAGCGTCCGCTGGTCTGCCGCAGCCCAGGACTCGACCATGATCCGTGAGATCGAGATCGAGCCGGGCAGCAGCAACTCGGCGTCCGACGACTCCTGCGTCCCCGACGCCCAGTCGCCGGCGTCGAGCGCCGCCCGCACCTGATCGCGGGTGAACCAGTGGGCCTCGGCGATCTCGCCGTCCGTGAACTCCAGCGCGGCGGCGGGATCGCCGACAGCCGCGAAGCCCAGCATCACCGACCGCGGGAACGGCCACGGCTGACTCCCCAGATACCGGATGTCGGAGACGTCGACGCCGACTTCTTCGCGGATCTCCCGCGCCACACACGTCTCGAGCGACTCCCCGGCCTCGACGAACCCGGCGAGCACCGAGAACATCCGCGGCGGCCACGACGGCTGCCGTGCCAGCAGGACCCGGTCGCCGCCGTCGTGGACGAGGCAGATGATCGCCGGGTCGGTGCGCGGGAACTCCTCGTGCCCGGTGCTGGTGCTGATCCGCGACCACCCGGACAGTGTCGGTGCGGTCGGGGCGCCGTCGAGCGCACTGAACCCGGCGTGGTCGTGCCAGTTGAGCAGCGCCACCGCCGTCGTCAGCAGACCCGCGGTCGCCTCGTCGAGGCCCTGGCCGATCCGCCGTAGGTCGCCGAGATCCCCGGCCAGTGCCGGTACCCGCACCGCCCACACGTGCCGCTCGTCCCGCACACCCAGGAACACTGCGTCCCGCGCCGGCTCGTCACCGAGTGCCGTGGCCGGTTCGAACAGCAGGTCGCCGCCGGAGATCCGCACCCGGCCGCGGCCGTCGACCCGCAGCAGCCGGGCGTCCGGCCAACCGGCGCGCAGCGCGTCCGCGTCGGACCGCAGGTGTTCGGCCCGGTCGAGTGCCGCGCGGGACAGCAGGGGTGTGCCGGTCAGGACGAAGTCGGTCATGGCCGGGCGCTCAGTTGCCGACACGCCGGATGTACAGCAGCAGGTCGTCGGCCTCGACGGCGTCGACCTCCGGGGAGCCGACCCGCAGCAGGCGGCCGTCGCGCACCACGCCGAGCACGATGTCCGACAGGTGCCGCGGCGACCCGCCGACCTCCTCCGGTTCCACCTCGCGTTCGGCGATCGCGAACCCGGCCTCCGGGGTGAGCAGATCCTCGATCATCTCCACGACGCTCGGGGTGGTGCGGGCGATCCCGAGGAGCCGGCCCGCGGTGTCGGACGAGACGACGACGGAGTCGGCACCGGACTGCCGCAACAGGTGCGCGTTGTCGGTCTCCCGGATCGCGGCCGCGATCTTGGCGTTCGGTGCGATCTCCCGCGCCGTGAGCGTCACCAGGACCGCGGTGTCGTCCCGGTTGGCGGCGACGATGATCGACGCCGCGTTCTGCACGCCGGCCAGGCGCAGCACATCGGACTTGGTGGCCGACCCGTGCACGGTCACCAGTCCCAGGCTCGCCGCCACCTCGAGCACACTGGAGTCGGTGTCGACGACGACGATGTCCGACGGGCTGATGCCGTCACCGAGCATGGCGTCGATGGCGGTGCGGCCCTTGGTGCCGAATCCGACGACGACGGTGTGGTTGCGCACGCGGTGCCTCCAGCGCTGGATCTTGAATGCCTGACGGGAACTCTCGGTGAGCGCCGAGAGTGTCGTACCGACCAGGACGATGAGGAAGAAGATGCGGAGCGGGGTGATGACCAGGACGTTGATCAGCCGCGCTTCCGGGGTGATCGGGGTGACGTCGCCGTAGCCGGTGGTCGACAGCGACACGGTGGCGTAGTAGATGCAGTCCAGCAGTGACAGCTGGTTCTCCTGCGCGTCCTTGTAGCCGTCCCGATCGAGATAGACGACGACCACCGCGAGCGCGAGCGCCGCGAGCGCGTACGAGACGCGCCGCAGGATGGCCCGTGCCGGGCTCGTCTGCAGTTCGGGAACCTTCAGGACGCCGACGAGCGCGAAGTCCGGGCGATCCGTCAGCGTGTCCGAGTTCCGGAACCGCGCACTCAACCTACCGGCCATTCACCCGTCCCTGTCTTTTCGTCTCGCTACCGAACATCGGCTCGCAGCCTAACCGCGGAACCGGATTTCACGGAATGGCGCCGGCGCCGCGGACGAGCGCGGCGAGCCGATCGCCGTCCGGCAGCTCCGTGGGGGCGATGGTGCGTCCGGTGCGGACGTAGTGGAATGCGGCACGCACCCGGTCGAGTTGCGGCGGCACCGGCCGCCCGGTGAGCCGCATCTGCCGGGCCGCCATCAGTTCCGCCCACGCCAACCGGTAGGCGGCCAACTGCATCACGACGGCCCGTTCGTTCTCCGCGGACGGTTCGGCACCGGTCTTCCAGTCGATGACGGTCCAGCCGCCGTCCGCGTCGGCGAACACCGCGTCGATCCGGCCGCGCAGCACGGTGCCCGCGACCGACGTCTCGAACGGCACCTCCACCTCCACCGGATTCCGGTCCGCCCACGGCGACCGCAGGAACGCGTCCTGCAGCACCGCCAGTTCCGGATCGGCCCGCACATCGGTGTCCGCGGCGCCGGGCAGTTCGTCGAAGTCGAGCAGCCGGGTCGCCCCGAACCGCTGCTCCACCCACGCGTGGAACGCGGTACCGCGGCGGGCCAGCGGATTCGGCGGATACGGCAGCGGCCGCCGCAGCCGTGCCGCCAACGCGTCCGGGTCGGCGGCGAGGTCCACCAGCTGGCTCACCGACAGCTGCGCCGGCAATTCGACGTCCGTCGTCGAACGACGCGAATTCCGTTCCGCGAGCAGTGCGTCCACGTCGGCGGCCCAGTTGTCGGGGTCGTCCTCGTCCGGCGTGTCCTCGGGATCGTCGGTGCGTTCCGGGACCGAACTCAACGCCGCGAGCGCGTCCCGCACCAGTCGCGCGCCGTGCTCGACGTCGTCGCGCCGTTTCCCCAGCGGATCTCGCGGCCAGTCCGCCGACCGCGGCTCCGCCGTCAGCGGGTTCTCGGTGCCGGACTCGGGAGCGGGCGCCCATTCCTCGATCGCGGCGAGCGGATCGCCGTCCCACGTCTCGATCAGCTCGTGCAGTTCCGTGAGGAACGGGGAGGGCCCCTTGGGTTTCGGAGCCGATTCGGTCCAGTGGTGCCCGGACACGAACAGCGCCCGCTCGGTGCGGGTGAGCGCGACGTAGAACAGGCGCCGGTCCTCGTCGAGGCGGCGGGTGTCGAGCGCCTCCTTGTGGACGTCGATCACGTTCTCGAGGTCCTTGCGGTCGTAGACGTTCTCCAGGTCGAGCACCGGCATGCCGTCGGCCTTCTCGCCGGGGTGCGCCCGGTCGCCGCGCAGTGCGGGCGGCAGTTCGGTCGTCGACCCGAGCCACGTCGCCGACGTCTGGGTGGACGGGAAGATGCCCGCCGTGACGTGCGGCACCGCGACCACGTTCCACTCGAGGCCCTTGGCCGAATGCACGGTGAGGACCTGCACCCGGTCCTCCGCCACCTCGACCTCGCCGGGGGCGAGTCCGTTCTCGATGCGTTCGGCGGCCGTCAGGAACGCCAGCAGCCCCGTCAGGGTCGCCGACGACCGACTCCCGTACCCGGAGACGACGTCCGCGAACGCGTCGAGGTGTTCACGTCCGGCCACCCCGATCTCCGACGCCCGGGTGCGGGCCTGCGCCTCGATGCCGATCCCGATGACCCGCTCGACCTCGGCGACGAGTTCGGTCAGCGGCTGTCCGAGACGTTCACGCAGCGAGGCGAGTTCCGCGGCCAGCGCGCAGATCCGCACGTACCCGGATTCCGAATAGCGGTGTGCCGGACCGGGGTCGGCGATCGCGTCCGCGAGACCGGCCTGCTCGGCGTGCTCGCCGGGCAGGGCGCTGCCGACGGCCTCGTCGAGGGCGGCCGGATCGGTGACGGCGCCGGCCGTCCCGTACCCGGAACGGATGCCGAGGTCCCCGGCCCGCTGCCACAACGCCCGCAGATCGGCGGCGCCGAGTTGCCAGCGGGCGCCGGTGAGGACCCGGACCGCGGCGCTGCCGGCCATCGGATCGGCCACCAGACGCAGCATCGCGACGACGTCGGCGACCTCCGGGGTGTGCAGCAGCCCGCCCAACCCGACGACCTCGACGGGCAGCCCGCGGGCCCGCAGCGCCTCGGCGACGGGGGCGGCGTCGGCGTTGCGGCGCACCAGCACCGCGGCGGTGGGCGGCTTCCCGGTCTCGGACAGGTTTCCGTCCTTGTCCCGTTTCACCGCGTACTGTTCGGCGATCCGGTCGGCCACCCACTCACGTTCCGCGGCGACGGTGTCGAGCAGGGCGAGACGCACGTCGCCGGGGACCGCTTCGGGTCGCGGCTTCAACGTGTCGACCTGCACGCCCCGGTCCCGGAGCGGGTCGGCGACCATGTTCGCGAGTGTGAGCGCCTCGGACGGGTTGCGCCAGCTGGTGAGCAGCTCGAGGGTCGGGGCCGGAGTGCCGTCGGCGAGCGGGAAATCGGTGGCGAACCGCGGCAGGTTCGCGGCCGACGCCCCGCGCCAGCCGTAGATCGACTGCATCGGATCACCGACCGCGGTCAGGGCGAGCCCGGCATCGGTGCCGCCACCGAACAGCGACGACAGCAACACCCGCTGTGCGTGACCGGTGTCCTGGTATTCGTCGAGCAACACCACTCGGAACCGTTGCCGCTCACTGCGTCCCACCTCGGTATGCGCGGACGCGACCCGTGCCGCGAGCGACATCTGGCTGCCGAAGTCGAGGGCACCCTCGCGGCGCAGGGTGTCGGCCAGTCGCTGCACCAGCGGCAGCAGCTCGAGGCGGCGGCGCTGCACGTCGACGATGTCGAGGAGTCTCTTGGCCGGGTCGGCCTTCTGCCGGGGTCCGGGCGGCAGCGTGTGGACGAGTTTCTCGAACCCGAGGTGCGCCGCCGTCAGGTCGTCGGGCGCGACGAGGTGTTCGGCGAGCTGACCGGCCAGGTCGAGTACCGATTCGGTGAGCGATGCGGGGCTGCGGTCGGTGTCGAGGTCACCGTCCCACGCGCTGACCACCCGGAACGCGAGCTGCCACAGTTCGGTCTCCGACAGCAGCGTCGCGGACGGCTCGATGGGCAGCAGCAGCCCGTGCTCGGCGAGGAGACGTCCGGCGTACGCGTGGTAGGTGCTCACCTCGGGTTCGCCGGCGACGATCCGTGAGCGCCAGTCGTCGCCGCGGCCGAGTCTCGTGGCCACCTCCGGGCTCGCCAACGTCTTGAGCCGCTGCCGGATCCGCTTGGTCAACTGCTGGGCGGCCTTGCGGGTGAACGTCAGCCCGAGGACCTGTTCGGGTTCGACGAGTCCGTTCGCGACGAGCCACACCACCCGGGCCGCCATCGTCTCGGTCTTGCCCGCCCCGGCACCGGCCACGACCAGCGTCGGCCCCATCGGCGCCTCGATGACGGCGGTCTGCTCGGGGGTCGGTGCGAACTTCTGTCCCAGCGCCGCGGCCAGTTCGGCGGCCCCGACGAGGGAGCGCGGGCGTGCGACGCTCATCGGGACGTCACCTGCCGGCCCTCGTCGTGGGCCGGGCAACTCGACAGCACCGGGCAGTGCCGGCAGCTGTCGTTGATCCGGGCGGTGAACGTCGGCCCCTGTGTCGCGGCTGCCGCGTCGTGGATCGTGTTCTCCCACAGTTCGAGTCCCTCATCGTCGAGGGCGGGCTGCTCACGCTGCGTCGCCCCGTCCTTGTTGTGCGGTTTCGCCACGAACACGAGTCGCGCCCCACCGGGGTCGGTCGCGGGTTCGCCGTCGACGAGTCCGTGCGCGGCCGCCACCTGGTAGGCCGCGAGCTGCGCGTGCTGCTGTGCTTGGTCCTTCGTCACCGCGTTCCTGGCGGTCTTGACGTCGATGATCACCGGCCGGCCCTCGGTGTCTCGTTCGAGCCGGTCGATGCGGCCCCGGATCCGCACCGGAGGTTTCTCCGCGTCGCGGGGTTCGAGGATGCCGTCGACGGTGACCTCGACGCCGACCTCGGTGAGTTCGGACCGGGTGCGGCGCAGCCAGTCCGCGAACGTGTCGAGCATGCCGCGGGTGCGTTCGAGTTCCCGTCGGGCATACCAGTCGGATCCCAGATCGACGGCATCCCAGGCGGTTTCGAGGGCGTGGTCGACCCGCTCCTGGGGAATGTTCCCGGCAAGAGCCTGCACCAGCGTGTGCACGAGGGTGCCGGCGATCGCGTGGGTGTTGTCGCCGTCGCTGCCGCCGTGCCGCTCCAGCATCCAGCGCAGCGGGCAGTTGGTGATCAGTTCGATCGTCGACGGCGACATCGGCACCGGCCCGTCCGCGGTCTGCCACAGCGGCTCGTTCGAGCTCGGATCCGCGAGTCCGTACCAGCGGTCCGGGTGGGCACCGCGGACACCGGCGGCCGCCAGACGCGCGAGCTGCCGGGCGGCCCGCCGCTGCCGGTCCGGGTCGGTACCGGCGAGGTCGGGGTCGCACACGACGCTGCGCAGTTCGGCGACCAGCGCCGGCATCGCCAGCACCCTCGGATCCGGCTGCAGTGCCGGGGTTTCCTCGTCGTCAGTGTCGTTGCCGGTGCCGAGCAGGTCGTCGACGAACCGGGACCGCACCAGTTCCTCGTCACCGCTCGCCGAGTCGACGGCGGTGACCAGCAGCGACGACCGGGCCCGGCTGCACGCCACGTGGAACAGTCTCCGCTCCTCCGCGAGCAGCGGCGCGGTCCGGGACAGGTACGCGGTAGGCGACGCCGGGTCCGGCTCGGCCGCGCCGCTGGTGAGGTCGATCAGCGCCTCGGTGCCGAGCAGGGTGCCGCGCGCACCGAGGCTCGGCCACAGCCCCTCCTGCACACCGACGACGGCGACGACCTGCCACTGCCGACCGGCGGCCGAGTGTGCGCTGAGGATCGTCACGGTCTCCTGTGCCGCCACCGTCCGCGCACGTGGTGTTCCCGGGATCTCCTGTTCGACGAGGTAGTCGACGAACCCGGACAGTTGGGCGCGAGGAAGCCGATCCACGTAGTCGGCGGCCTGGTCGAACAGTGCGACGACGGCGTCGAGGTCACGGTCGGCCTGCGCACCGATCGGCCCACCGAACGCGGACGCCGCGGCCCAGCGCTTCTCCAGCCCGGTGGCCTGCCACGCCGCCCACAGCACCTCCTCGATGCCCCGTCCCCGGTCCAGCGGAATCCTGGCCCGCCGCAGCACCTTCAGGACCCGTCGCAGCGACAGGGATTCGACGTCGGTGAGGCCGGGCAGCAGGTGTGCGACGCCGTCGGCGTCGGGGCCGTCGACGATGATCGTGCGCAGCAGGTCCGCAGAGTCGCGGTCCCCACCGGAGGCCAGTTCGACGCGGCGCAGACCGCGGCGCAGCCGGCGCAGGCTCACCGGTTCGGCGCCGCCGATCGGCCCGGACAGCAACGCGAGCGCGTCCTCGCCGGTGAATTCGCCGTCGGACAGGGCCCGCAGCACCGCGAGCAGGCCCGCGACACCGTGCCGGCGGGCCAGCGGCAGTTCACTCGCCGCGGTGGTGACGGGCACCCCGGCGGCGAGCAGTGCGCGGCGCAGCGGCGGCAGCACCCGCGGCACCGACCGGGCGACGATCGCCATCTGAGACCACGGCACCCCGTCGATCAGGTGGGCGCGGCGCAGGGTGTCGGCGATCAGGGCGGCTTCCTTGGCCGGGGTGGCCAGGACCCGGACCACGACGCGGCCGGGTGCGTCGTCGTCGGCCGCGACCGGCGCGGACATCCCGCGGTGCGGCGGCCGGCCGGGCAGCAGGGACGCGATCTTCGCGGTGACGGCCGCGACCTCCGGGGCGCACCGGAAGCCGGTGTCGAGGACCACCTGCGCGGGGGCGCCCTTGTCGGCGAGGCCGGTGAGGAACGTCGGGTCGGCGCCGCGGAACGCGAAGATCGACTGGTCGGGGTCTCCGGCGACGGCCGTGCTGTCGGTGCCGGTCCCGATCAGCCGCACCAGTTGCGCGGCCTGCGGGTCGAGGTGCTGGGCGTCGTCGACGAGCAGGTGCCGGATGCGGCGGCGTTCCCGTGCCAGCAGGTCGGGGTCGGTGGCGAACGCGGTGAGTGCCGCGCTGATCAGTTCGGCGGCGTCGAGGGCCGGGGCGGTGGCCTCGGGCGCTTCGACACCGACGGACCCGCGCAGCAGCATGGACTGCTCGTATGTGGTGGCGAAGCGGCCGGCCGCCACCCATTCGGGACGGTCGTGGGTGTGGCCGAGGTCGATCAGATCCTCCGGGCCGAGACCGCGTTCGTTGGCGCGGAGCACGAGGTTGCGCAGTTCCACCGCGAACCCGGTCATGCCGAGTGCGGGCCGCAACCGCTCGGGCCAGTGTTCGGCGCCGTCCTCGATGTCGCCGCGCAGCAGTTCCCGCAGCACCGCGTCCTGGTCGGCGCCGGTGATCAGCCGGGGCGGCGGGTTGCCGTGCGCGGCGGCCTGCAGGCGTAGCACCGCGAACCCGTACGAGTGGACGGTCCGCACGAGTGGTTCCCGTGTCGCCCACGGGCGCTCGTCGACCGTCGGATCCGATGCCGCCAGCAGGCCCGCCGTGATCTGCTCGCGGATCGCGGTCGACGCGCGCCGCGACTGGGTGAGCACGAGCACCGATTCGGGGTCCGCCCCGGCCGCGATGCGGGCGGCCGCGGCATCCACGAGCAGGGAGGTCTTCCCGGTGCCGGGGCCGCCGAGGATCTGCCACGGATGCCAGCCGTGCCCGGGCGGAGCATCGGTCAGGATCCGCGCCGGACCCGGCGCCCACGTGCGCGCCGCAGCCGACGCTGCGGCGCGCCCGACGAGCCGCGCCGACGGAACCGTCGTCCTGCCGGATGCCCCCGAATCGCTCATGCCACGAATCTCACCAGACGGGTCCGACATCCTGGGTATCCGGCATCATGAACGCCATGCGCGGACTCCACACCCACCTGTTCGGCACTCCCGGAGGACCGGAGGTTCTCGCCCTGCACGGGCTCACCGGACACGGCCGGCGGTGGGAGTCGCTCGGCGCCGATCAGTTGCGTGACACCCGGATCGTCGCCCCCGATCTGCGTGGGCACGGCCGCTCGCCGTGGACGCCGCCGTGGGGGTTCGACACGCATGTCGACGACCTGGTCCGGGTCCTCGACAGGCATGCGACCGGCCCCGTCGTGGTGGTGGCGCATTCGTTCGGCGGCGCGGTCGCGGTGCATCTGGCGCGTGCCGTCCCGGAGCGGATTCGGGGACTGGTGCTGCTCGATCCGGCGATCGGTCTCGAGCCGGAACTGTCGGGGCGGATCGCCGGACTGGTGGCGCAGTTCCCCGACTACACCGATGCCGCGGAGGCCCGGTCGGAGAAGGTGCACGGGTCGTGGGGCGACGTCCCCACCGACGCCCTCGATGCCGACCTGGCCGAGCATCTGATCGCCCTGCCGAACGGTCGGGTGGGCTGGCGCATGTCGATTCCGGCGGTGGTCGCGTCGTGGGGTGAGATGGCCCGCGGGTTCGTACTGCCACCGCGGGGCCTGCCGACGGTGCTGGTGCAGGCGCAGCGGGTGCAGCCGCCGTACGTGACGCCGGCGTTCCGGGCGGCGCTGACCGGGCATCTGGGCCCGGATCTGACGGTCGTCGACCTGGACTGTGACCACATGGTGCCGCACGCCGCCCCCGACGAGGTCGCCGCCCTGGTCCGGAAACTGCTCTAGCCGTGGCCGCCACCACCGACGAGCAGATCGAACGGGTCCGGGATCTGGTCGCGTCGATCCCGGCCGGGCACGTCGCCACGTACGGTGACATCGCGGCCGCGGCGGGGCTGTCGTCGCCGCGCACCGTCGGCTGGATCATGCGCACCGATGCCGCCGACCTGCCGTGGCATCGGGTGATCGGTGCGTCCGGTCGGCCCGCACCGCACCTGGCTCACCGGCAGGTGGCGCGGCTCGAACTCGAGGGTGTCCCGATCCGGGACGGACGCGTCGACCTGGTCCGTGCCCGGCACCGGTTCTGACACGCCGCCGGCAACCGTCGGCGACTCCGGGAACCCGGTGCGGCACGATGGGCGAATGCGCACCTTCGCCGTTCCCGTCGACGCGATCGTCCTCGCGGGCGGCCGCGCCACCCGGATGGGTGGCGTCGACAAACCGGCGATCGTCGTGGGTGGCCGACGGATGCTGGACACCGCGCTCGCTGCCGTCGCCGGCTGCCGACACGTGACCGTCGTCGGACCGCACCGCCCGGACCTCCCCGCCCGGATCGTGCAGGTCCGGGAGGTGCCGGCCGGATCGGGTCCGGTGGCCGCGATCGCGGCGGGTGTGCACGGGCTGCCCGACACCCCGGATGCCCTGGTGGTGGTCCTGGCGTCGGACCTGCCCACCGTGACTCGTCGCGTCGTCGTGGAACTGGTCGACGTACTCGTCGCGCATCCGGACGCCGACGCCGTGTTCGCGGTGGACGGCGCGGACCGCACGCAGTATCTCCTCGGTGTGTGGCGGCGGGCGGCGCTCGCGGCCCGACTCGCCGTGTTGGGAGATCCGGCGGACCTGCCGGTGAAGACCCTCGTCCCCGAGTCGGTCGTCACGGTCCCGGTCCTCGATGTCGCCGACTGCGACACCCCCGACGACGTCGACCGGGCACGGGCCGCGCACGTCCCGGAGCCGATGGACGCCGACACGGCTCGGGACACGATCCGCCTGTCCGTGAAACCACTTCCGACGCAAGATCTTGCGTCCGCGGATGCGCTCGGCGCCACCCTGGCCGCACCACTCGTCGCCGCGGACGCCCTGCCGCGGGTCGACACGTCCGCAATGGACGGTTACGCGGTGTCCGGGCCGGGTCCGTGGCGGCTGCACCCCGAGGTCCGCCGCGCCGGTTCGTCGTCGAACGTTCGATTGACCGAGGGTGACGCGGTGCGGATCGCGACGGGCGCGCACGTCCCGCCGGGGGCGACGGCGGTGGTGCGGGACGAGTTCGTCAAGGCGACCACGAGTTCGGAAACGCCGATCCTCTACCGCCGGGCCGACGCCCCGGTCCGGGACGACACCCGGCGGCGTGGCGAGGACTGGCAGCCCGGACATCACCTCGCGGAGTCCGGGACGACGGTGTCGCCGGCGGTCGTCTCGGCGGCGGCGAGCGGGGAGGTCGCCACGATCACGGTGCGTGGTCCGGTGCGCGCGCACGTCGCGGTGACCGGTGACGAGATCCGCCGCGGCGGCCGGTTGGAGGACGGGCAGACGCGGGACTCGCTCGGCCCGATCCTGCCGGAGGTGCTGCGTCACTGTGGTGTTCGCACCGTCGCCGACACCCACACGAGTGACACCGCGGACGGTTTCGACGCCCTGCTGCGCAACACCCACGACGCCGATGTGATCGTCGTGGTGGGGGCGACCGGGGGTGGTGCCGCGGACCAGTTGCGGGCCGCGCTGGCGCGGGCGGGTGCCCGGATCGTCGTCGGGCGGGTCCGCTGTCGGCCGGGGGGTTCGCAGGTGACGGCGGCGCTGCCGGACGGTCGGGTGGTGCTGGGACTCCCCGGGAATCCGGTGGCGGCGGTGTCGACGCTGCTGATGATGCTGCCCGTGGTCGTCGACGCTCTCACGGCCCGTGCACCGACCGTTCCCATCGTGGGGGCGGTCGTGAACGCGTCCGAGGCGGCGGCACCGGTGACGCGGATCGTGCCGGTGGCCCGCCGGGCGGACGGCACCTGGCACGCGGACACCGTCGTGCGCACCGCACATCTGGTGGGGCTGATCGGCCGGGACGCACTGGCGGTCGTGCCGCCGGGCGCAGTCGACGGTCAGGTCGTCGAACTGCTCCCGCTGCCGCACTGATCCGCCGGACCGTCAGTCTTCCTGCTGGTTCCGTCGCTGTCCGCGTCCGATACGACGCTGTTCCTCGGCGCGTTCGCGGCAGCGGCGCAGGAATTCCTCGTCGTCCCCCGACTGCTGTGCGACGTGCCGTCCGGGCCGGTCGTATTCGGGGAACCCGGACGGTGCGGCGGGCCGGCGCGGGCCGGGGAAGCTGCCGTCGGGGCGTCCCGCGACGAGCCACAGCAGCGACCCGAGCAGTGGCAGCAGCAGGACCACGAACACCCACGCCACCTTGGGGAGATGCCGCACGGCGTGTTCCTCCGCGACGATCACGTCCACGAGACAGACGATCCACACGATCATCACGATCAAACCCAGATACGGCACGGTCGCCGACCCTCCCCGTTTCCTCCCGAAACACAGCCGACCGACGTCGGATGCTCGTAGATGGAACCAACCGGAAGGTAGATAGCGCAACTAGTCGGTCACCGCAATCCGGTCGGATGACCGACGTCCGAGCGCGAACGCACCCCACACGAGCGCGCCGACGAGGGCGGCGCCACCACCGGCGACGGCGTACACCCACGCGGGGCGCCCGGAGGTGTCCGGGACCGCCGCGGCCTGGGTGTCGGTGGCCTCACCGGAGGTGGCCGGCTTGCCCGACGGCAGCGCCTTCGACGCGTCGTTGACACTCGACGACAGCCCCTTGACGACGCCCGGGATGGGTCCGGTGCCGTCGACGAGTTGGCCGGTGCCGGCGGCGAGCGCCTTCCCGCCGGCGTCGAGGAGGCCGAGCCCCTCGGTGAGCTGGCCTGCACCGGCGGCGATCTGGTTGACGCCGCTGACGAACTGCGCGGACGGATCGTTGAGCTCGAACGACAGCTGCCGCGCACCGTCCTTGAGGGTGGCGAGCTGGGCGAGGGTGTCGGGGCCGAGGGCCTCGTTGTCGAGGCGGTCGGCGAGGCCGGTGAGCCGCGACGCCGCGCCCTGCGAGACGGGGTCCGGGGAGATGGTGAGGGTGCCGGCGACCTGACGGAGTGAGGAGGTCACATCGGCCTGCATGCCGCCGACGGCGCCCAGCCGGTCGACGACCTGGTCGACGCCGCCGCTGACCTGGCCGGCACCGTCACCGAGGAGTCCGACGCCGCCGCTGAGCGAGTTCAGCCCGTCGGACAGCTGCTGGGCGCCGTCACGGGCCTGGCCGATACCGGCGGAGAGCTGGTTGGCGCCGTCGTCGAGCTGACGTCCACCGTCGACGAGCTGGTCGACGCCGCCGCCGAGGAGCGAGAGCGGCAGGCTGGCCTGCGACAGGTTGCTGCGCGCTTTCGCCAGCGCGGCGGCATCCCCGTTGTCGGCGGGCTGCTCGGTGGCCTGCTGCTCGGCGACGGGCGCGGCGTCGCCCTTGCCGAGGACGAACCACAGGGCGA
Source organism: Prescottella subtropica (assembly GCF_005434945.1). GTDB lineage: Bacteria > Actinomycetota > Actinomycetes > Mycobacteriales > Mycobacteriaceae > Prescottella > Prescottella subtropica. Next base: position 185,759 of record NZ_SKCH01000006.1, read on the forward strand.
CGGCCGTCACCGCGACAGTGGCGACGACGAGCAGGGCAGTGATCTGCCGGGCGGACAGGCGGCGGCGGGGAATGTCGTGTGCGCTCATAGGTCCGCGAAGGGTAGCAACGCGGATTAAGCGCTCTCTGAGACGGCGACCGGGCGAGAGACGCAGGTCACGCCGGTCGGTCGGCGGCGACCTCGGCGAGCGCTGCGGCATCCTCCACCCCGAAGGTGTCCTCGAGGGTTTCCGGCGAGTAGTCGAGGTCGATCTCCTCGACGGGCCGGCCCCGCGCGGATTCGATGGCGCCGAGGCGGCGCTGGGCGCGGTCGGCGGCGTAGTCGAGGAAGTCCTGCGGTGCGATCCCGAACGGGGGTTCCTCGAACTGGTCGTTGACCCACTGGATCATGTTCAGCGCGTGTGGGAGGAGTTCCCCCATCCTCTGGGTGACGACGTCCCACAGGCTGTCGTCGGCGGCGACGTGCCGGCGGCACGTGAACGTGCCCCACGCCATGTGCCGGCGCTCGTCGTCGCCGATGCGGCGGATGAGTTCCTGCATGCCGGGCAGGATGCCGCGTTCGGTGCACACCCGCTGCCACGCGTAGTAGCCGGTGAGCGCGAGGCTGCCCTCGATGACGTGGTTGTAGGTGACCGAGGCCCGGATCTGGTTGGCGGGGCTGGGATCGGATTCCAGGATCCGCAGCGACCGGGGCAGTTCCTCGTAGAAGAGGGTGCGGTAGTGCGGGTTCTCGGCGACGAACGGGTGCAGGTCCGAGTCGAGGCCGACGGCGTCCATCCAGCGCCGGAACACCTGGACGTGCTTGGCCTCCTCGAAACAGAACTGCGTCAGATACATCTCGTCGCCGAACCGGCCCTCGGCGGCCATCGCCCGCATGAACGGCTGGATGTCCTCGGTGACGGCCTCCTCGCCGGCGATGAACTGCGCGCACAGGTAGGTGGAGCTGCGTTTCTCCTCATCGCTGAGCGCTGCCCAGTCGGCAGCGTCCTGCGTGAAGTCGATGTCTGCCGGATCCCAGAACTTGCCGTTGCCCTTCACGAACAGCCGCAGCGGGAACGCGTCCCAGTTGAGGCCGCCGGCCCGCAACGAACTGAAACCCTGCCGGTCCACCGAGGTCGTGGTCATCGACGACACCTGCTTCCGCATCGGCACCCCTGGATGTCTTCCACGGTAGTGCGTGGACGGCCCAGCCGGGGGCACTTCCTGCACATCGGTGTGCACACCGATGTGTGCCGACAATTCGGAAGAAATTTCCGACGCCACAGCAGGATTCGCGGTACGGTTCGTCCGGTTACGCACGTCGGGGTGCGCATCACCACACCCTGCACGGCGGAACCGTCTCCCCTACCGAGGACGGTTTGCATGCACACACTCTCGCCACCACGACGCCCCCGGCTACGCAGGCTCGCACTGCTCACCACCGCCGCCGCGGTCACCCTGTCCCTGGCCGCGGCGCCGGCGACGGCCACACCCTCGAACGTCTCACCCGTGCCGGGAACGATCACCACCTGGGGCAACAGCGACTACAGGCAACTCGACGACGTCCCCACCGGCGCCGGCTACACCGCCATCGCCGCCGGCGACAGGCACTCGGTCGCCCTCACCGCCGACGGACGCATCACCGCCTGGGGTGACAACCGCTTCGGGCAACGCGACGGCATCCCCACCGACAGCGGCTACACCGCCATCGCCGCCGGCGCCAACCACTCGGTCGCCCTCACCGCCGACGGACGCATCGTCGCCTGGGGCAGAAACAGTGTCGGGCAACCCGACAACATCCCCGAGGGGAGCGGCTACACCGCCATCGCCGCCGGCCGTTACCACTCGATCGCCCTCACCGCCGACGGACACATCACCGCCTGGGGCAACAACAGCTGGGGACAACGCGACAACATCCCAGAGGGGGGCGGCTACACCGCCATCGCCGCCGGCGGCAAGCACTCGGTCGCCCTCACCGCCGACGGACGCATCGTCGCCTGGGGCGACAACAGCGTCGGGCAACGCCGCGACATCCCCACCGGCGACGGCTACACCGCCGTCGCCGCCGGCGGCGACCACTCGGTCGCTCTCACCGCCGACGGACGCATCACCGCCTGGGGCAACTACCGCTACGACATCCCCACCGGCACCGGCTACACCGCCATCGCCGCCGGCAACTTCCACTCGATCGCCCTCACCGCCGACGGACACATCACCGCCTGGGGCGAGAACGGCTACGGGCAACGCAACGACCTCCCCACCGGCGACGGCTACACCGCCATCGCCGCCGGCGACTACCACTCGGTCGCCGTCAGTACCCCAAAGACCGCCCCCACCGTGACCGGGACACCACCGGCAGCGAAAGCCGGAGAACCGTACTCGTTCACCTTCACCCTCACCGGACACCCGGCCCCGACTGTCACCCACACCGGTGACCTGCCCGCCGGGCTCACCCTGAACCCGGACGGGGTCCTCACCGGAACCCCCACCACCGGCGGCACATTCAGCTTCACCGTCACCGCCACCAGCCGCGCCGGCACGACAGACCTGCCGGTGACCCTCGAGGTCACACCCGAACCGGCACTGTCCGGTTCGGCCGCCTCGGCGAACCTGTCCACCTCCCTGACCGAACTGGCCCGCACCCTGGTGACCTCCGCGGTCCTGTCCGTCGAGACCGCAGCCGGGTCCTAGCCGACCAACCGAACAAACGACGGGTTCGGGGAACGCGCAGGCTCTCCCCGAACCCGTCTCCCCTACCGAGGACGGTTCACATGCACACTCTCTCTCCACCACGACGCCCCTGGCTACGCAGGCTCGCACTGCTCACCACCGCCGCCGCGGTCACCCTGTCCCTGGCCGCGGCGCCGGCGACGGCCACACCCTCGAACGTTTCGCCCGTGCCGGGAACGATCACCACCTGGGGCGGCAACAGCGCCGGGCAACGCGACGACATCCCCACCGGCTCCGACTACACCGCCGTCGCCGCCGGCGCCGGCCACTCGGTCGCTCTCACCGCCGACGGACGCATCGTCGCCTGGGGCGGCAACAGCGCCGGGCAACGCGACGACATCCCCACCGACAGCGGCTACACCGCCGTCGCCGCCGGCGGCAACCACTCGATCGCCCTCACCGCCGACGGACGCATCGTCGCCTGGGGCGGCAACAGCGCCGGGCAACGCGACAACATCCCCACCGACGCCGGCTACACCGCCATCGCCGCCGGCTACGACCACTCGATCGCTCTCACCGCCGACGGACACATCGTCGCCTGGGGCGGCAACAGCTGGGGACAACGCGACAACATCCCCACCGACGCCGGCTACACCGCCATCGCCGCCGGCTACGACCACTCGATCGCCCTCACCGCCGACGGACACATCGTCGCCTGGGGCAACCACAGCTGGGGACAACGCGACAACATCCCCACCGACAGCGGCTACACCGCCGTCGCCGCCGGCGGCAACCACTCGATCGCCCTCACCGCCGACGGACACATCGTCGCCTGGGGCAACAACGATCTCGGGCAACGCAACGACCTCCCCACCGGCGACGGCTACACCGCCATCGCCGCCGGTCTCTTCCACTCGGTCGCCCTCACCGCCGACGGCTACATCACCGCCTGGGGCAACACCACCTGGGACCAACGCGACGACCTCCCCACCGGCGACGGCTACACCGCCGTCGCCGCCGGCGACTACCACTCGATCGCCGTCGACGCTCCGAAGACCGCCCCCACCGTGACCGGGACACCACCGGCAGCGAAAGCCGGAGAACCGTACTCGTTCACCTTCACCACCACCGGGCAGCCAGCCCCGACCGTCACCCACACCGGTGACCTCCCCGCCGGACTCACCCTCTCGACGGACGGTCTGCTGTCCGGCACACCCACCACCGGCGGAACATTCACCTTCACCGTCACCGCCACCAACAGCGCCGGTAGCACCGATCTTCCGGTCACCCTCGAGGTCACACCCGAACCGACACCAGCCGGTTCGGCCGCCTCGTCGAACCTGTCCACCTCCCTGACCGAACTGGCCCGCACCCTCGTGACCTCCACGGTCCTGTCCGTCGAGACGGCAGCCGGGTCGTAGCCGACCGATCGACGCCACACCGGGGAAACTCCGCACACGGAGTTCCCCCGGTGTCGTATGTTCCGGTGACGAATCACGACACAGGGGAGAAATTGATGGACATCGGGTTCCTGCGCCGAGACGGCGACGGGTTCGCACCGCTCGAGCTGGGTATCAGCAAGTGGTCACCGGACATGATCAACGGGCCGGCGATCACCGGCATCCTGGCACGCGCCGTCGAGAACGAGCACGGCGCCGAGGGTTTCGTTCCGGCCCGGTTGACGGTCGACCTGTTCCGGCCGGCCCGCGCCCAGGTGCTGCACGTGGTGACCCGCAGCGTGCGGGACGGCAACCGGATCCGATTGGCGGACGCCGAGGTGGTGCAGGACGGGGAGACGGTGGCCCGCGCATCGGTGGTGTTCCTGCGCCGCGGCGTCCAACCGCCCGGGCAGACGTGGACCCGGCCGGACGTCCCGCAGCCGCCGCCGCTGTCGCTGCTGCAGCCGTTGCAGGCGCCGTCGCATCCGTGGATCGGCAGCGACGAGCACCCCGACGGCTGGTCGCCGTCCCTCGTCGACCATCAGGGGTCGAGCCGGAAACGGTTGTGGCAGTACCAGGTTCCCGTCGTCGCCGGCGAGGAGCCGTCGCCGTTCGTGCGGGCCGCGATGGTCGGTGAGACCACGAGCCTCATGACCAACTGGGGCAGCGCCGGCGTCGGGTACATCAACGCCGACCTCACCCTCGCCCTGTCCCGGCTCCCCGAGGGTCCCGAGATCGGGCTCGAGGCCGACAACCACATCAGTGTCGACGGTGTCGCCGTCGGCTCCACCACCATGTTCGACCGGCGCGGCCCGATCGGCACGTGCATCGTCACGGCACTGTCGAATGCCGAACGGCAGGTGGGGTTCGCGAACTGAGCGCGGCCCGCCGGTACCGCTGCGCCACGAGGTCGGCGATCGCATCGTGCGCACCCAGTGGGGCGGTGACACCGTCGGCTCCGGCGTCGGCGAGTCGGGTGTGGAACAGGCCGGGCGCCAACAGGTACGACGCCACGAACACCCGCCGCTCCCCCGCCGTCCGCAGTGCCCGCACCGTGTCGGCGACGGTCGGCGTCCCGGTCGCGATGTAGCCGACCGGGACGTCGCGGCGCACCCGCGCCGACAGCAGCGCCGCGGCCCGTCGCACATCGTGGCGGGCCCGCGGATCCGACGATCCCGCGGCCGCCAGCACGACGGCATCCCCGGGCCGCCAACCGGATTCCCGCAGCCGGTGTTCGAGTATCCGGGCAAGGACCGGGTCGGGGCCGAGTGCGCGGGTGACCGTCACCCGCCGGTGCCCGGACGACTCCACTTCACGCGGCACGTCGGTGTGCACGTGGTAGCCGGACGCCAGGAACGCCGGCACCAGCACCGCGAGCCCGGACAGACCCGACAGCACCTCGGACGGTGACGGCCCCAACACGTCCACGAATGCCGTCCGCACCGGGCCGACCCGCGCCGCGACCGCGTCCGCCAGGGCCGCCACCGTCTCCACCCCGGACCGGCTGCGGGTGCCGTGCGCGACGAGCACGAGAGCCGGGACTGTCACGGCCGGCCGGTTTCGGCGAGTCGGTCGTAGTCGTCCGGCGCGATCGCCAACCGGTACCCGCGTTTGACGACGGTCTGCACGACGTCGGGGGCCCCGAGGTGGCTGCGCAGTCGGGCGATCGCGGTCTCCACGGCGTGCGGGTCGTCGCTGCCGCCGGGCAGTGCGGCCAGCAGGTCGGCGCGGGACACCACCACCCCCGGCCGTTCGGCGAGCCGGCGCAGCAACGCCGTCGCGGCCGGCGACAGGGGCACGACGCGGTCGTCGACGACGACGCAACCGGCGCACACCCGCAGGTCGTGGTCCCCGGCCCGCACCCGGAGCGCCCGCTGCGGCAGGACACCGGTGAGGTGCCGGGCCAGCGCCCCCAGCCGGGAACGTTCGGGCATCGTGGTGGGCACACCGAGGGCTGTCAACGGTGCCGCCGTCACCGACCCCACGCACGCGGCGAGTACCCGCTCCCCGAATCCGTGGAGGAGATCAGAGAGAACTCCGGTGTCCTTGGCGCGCTGCAGGATCGACGCCACCGCGGGGGCGCTGGTGAATGCGACCGCGTCCAGGCCACCCGCGCACACCCCGGCGATCAGCCGGTCGACGGCGGCGGGATCCTCGGGTCGCGTCCACCGGTACACCGGCACCGCGATCACGTCCGCCCCCGCGGCACGCAGCACCGCCACCACGTCCGGACCCGGCTCCCACGGTGTCGTCTCCCCGTGTAACTGGACCGCGATACGCCGTCCCGCAACACCTTCCGTGACCAGCCGGTCGAGCAGTTCGGTCGAGGACTCCGACGCCGGCGCCCAGGCCTCCCGCAGTTCCGCGGCCCGCACCGCGCCCGTCACCTTGGGACCACGTGCGACGATCCGGCCGGCCCCGAGGGCCGCGAGCAGCGGTTCGGCGCGGCCCCACCCGTCCGCCGCCCCGATCCATCCCCGGAAGCCGACGGCGGTCATCGCGACCGTGACGTCCGGCGGGCGGGCGATCACCTCGTCGGTGGCGCGGGCCAGGTCGGTGTCGTCGGCGAGCGGCACGATCCGGATGGCCGGCGCACGGACGACGGTCGCCCCGCGTCGCTCGAGCAGCGCGACGAACTCGTCGGCCCGCCGGAACGCGGTCACCCCGACGGTGAAGCCCGCCAACTCGGCCGTCGTCATCCGCGCCCCGCCCCGATCCGCAGGGGGCTGTGCACCTGCACCACACCCGCCCACACCCGGACGTCGTACACCGGCAGTCGCACCGACCCGTCGTCGAGACACCGTCCGTCGACGAGCGAGAACACCTGTTTGAGCAGCGGTGAGGCGACGATCGGTTCCCCGGCCCGGTCCCCGACCAGTCCGCGGGACATCACCGCCGCCCGGGCGAACGGGTCGATGTTGCCGACAGCACGCAGGGTGCCGTCGTCGAGCAGGAACAGCGCCACCTGCTCGCCGCCACGGAGCAGCACCGCCACCCCGCATCCGGGAATGAGCCGGCTGAGCAGACAGGCGGACGTCCATTCGAGCCGGCCGTCCGGCACCGACTCCAGCACGCCGCCGCGCGCCGGGAAACCTACTGTCGCGATGTCACGAATGGTCATGGCGGTCCTCCCTGTCACTGCAGACCTTCACCGACTGCAGGACTTATTTGTACGAAGCCGGTGTTACCCCGGCGTTAAGCCCCGATTCCCTCGCGGTAAGCGATTGTCACGAGTGCGGCATCGCGGGCATTCCCATGAGCACCGGCACCTTGCGGGCACCGGAATCGTCGAATGCGACCGTCGGGTCGGCCGTCTCCGGGGCGTTGACGAAGGAGACGAACCGGGACAGCTTCTCCGGGTCCTCGAGCACACCGGCCCACTCGTCGCGGTAGCCGTCGACATGCGTGGCCATGTCCGACTCGAGTTCGTCGCCGATGCCGAGGACGTCGTCGCACACGACGGCCTTCAGATGGTCGAGGCCGCCGTCCAATGCCTCGAGCCACGGCGCGGTGCGCTGCAGGCGGTCGGCGGTGCGAATGTAGAACATGAGGAACCGGTCGATGTACCGCACCAGGGTGTCGTCGTCCAGGCCGCCGGCGAGCAGTTGGGCATGTTTGGGCGACTGGCCGCCGTTGCCGCACACGTACAGGTTCCAGCCGTTCTCGGTGGCGATGACGCCGACGTCCTTGCCGCGGGCCTCCGCGCACTCGCGGGCACACCCGGACACCCCGAACTTGAGCTTGTGCGGTGACCGCAGGCCGCGGTACCGCAGTTCGAGGTCGACGGCCGTCCCCACCGAGTCCTGCACCCCGTACCGGCACCACATCGATCCGACGCAACTCTTGACGGTGCGCAGCGACTTGCCGTATGCCTGACCGGATTCCATGCCGGCGTCGACGAGCCGACGCCAGATCGCCGGCAACTGTTCGACGCGGGCACCGAACATGTCGATACGCTGCCCGCCGGTCATCTTCACGTACAGGCCGAAGTCGCGGGCCACCTCACCGATCACGATCAGCTGATCGGGGGTGCACTCGCCGCCGGGCATCCGCGGCACCACCGAGTAGGTGCCGTTCTTCTGGATGTTCGCCAGGAAGTGGTCGTTGGTGTCCTGCAGGCCCGCCTGCTGCGGGTGCAGGATGTGATCCGAATCGGTCGACGCCAGGATGGATGCGACCACCGGCTTGCAGATGTCGCAGCCGGAACCCGTGCCGTACTTGCCGATCAGGGCCGAGAACGTGCGGGTACCGGTGGCCCGGACGATCTCGAACAGTTCCGCGCGGGACTGGTCGAAATGCTCGCACAGGGCTTTCGACAACTCCACCCCGGACGCCGCGAGCAGTTGCTTCACCGTCGGCAGGCAGCCACCGCACGTGGTGCCGGCGCCCGTGCACGCCTTGACGGCGGCGATGTCGCACGCGCCGCCGACGATGGCGTCGCAGATCTGCCCCTTGGTGACGGCGTTGCACGAGCACACCTGGGCGTCGTCGGGAAGCGCTCCGGCACCGGGCTTCTCACCGGTCGGGGAGATCAGGGCCGCCGGGTCGCCGGGCAGTTCGCGTCCGACGAGGGGGCGCAGCGACCCGTACGCGGTGGCGTCGCCGACGAGGATGCCGCCGAGCAGGGTGCGGGCGTCGTCGGAGACGACGAGTTTGGCGTACGTGCCCTTCGCGGCGTCGGACAGCACCACCTCGAGGGCGCCCGGCGTGACACCGTGGACGTCACCGAAACTCGCGACGTCCACACCGAGGAGCTTGAGTTTGGTCGACAGGTCGGCGCCCGGGAACACCGCGTCCCCGCCGAGCAGACGGTCGGCGACCACCTCCGCGGTCGTGTAGCCGGGGGCGACGAGCCCGTAGCAGCGGCCCTCGACGGCAGCGCACTCGCCGACCGCGAACACGTCCGGATCGGAAGTGACGCAAACACTGTCGGTGAGGATGCCGCCGCGCTCGGCGACCGCGAGACCCGCGTCGCGGGCCAACCGGTCCTGCGGCCGGACACCCGCGGAGAACACCAGCAGCGCCGCATCGATCACGCTGCCGTCGGAGAGGTCCACCCGCACCCCGGCAGGCCCGTCGGTGATCGACGCGATCCCGGTCCCGGTGTGCAGGTACAGCCCGAGGTCGGTGACCAGTCGGGCGAGGACCCGACCTCCGCCGTCGTCGACCTGCAGCGGCATGAGCCGATCGTTGTGCTCGACGATGTGCGGCGTCATCCCCAACTGGCGCAACGCGTTCGCCGCCTCCAGGCCGAGGAGCCCACCACCCACCACTACTCCCGCCGCACCGGTACCGGCCGCCTCGGCGCGGGCCCGGATGCCGTCGAGATCGGCCGGGGTGCGGTACACGAAGCACAGCCCGTGGTCGTGCCCGGGCACCGGCGGGACGAACGGGTACGACCCGGTCGCGAGGACGAGCGCGTCGTAGCCGAGAACCTCGCCGCCCGAGGTGGTGACGGTGCGGGCCGTGCGGTCGATCGACTCGGCCGCCGTCCCCACCCGCAGGTCGACGGCCGGGTCGCCGGCGAAGTCGTTGCCTGCCAACGCCAGCTCCGACGCGTCCCACGTCCCGACATACGACGACAGCGCCACCCGGTCGTACGCGGGCAGCGTCTCCTCGCACAGCACCGTCACCGCCCAGGTGCCGGAGTCGTCCCGTGCCCGCAGGGCCTCCACGAACCGGTGCCCCACCATGCCGTGTCCGATGACGATCGCGGTCTTGCTGTTCATGCCGCACCTTCCTTCCGTGCCGAATGTGATTCCGTCCGTTCGGGTCCGACGGCCGGGTCCGTCGTGCGCAGCCAGTCGCAGATCCCGTCGACCACGGAGCCGCAACCGCCGCAGCCCGTCGTGGCGCGAGTCGCCGATGCGAGCGTGGCGACCGTGCGGGCACCGGCCCGCCAGGCCGTCGTCAGATCCGCTTTGGTGACCGAGTTGCAGCGGCAGATCACCGCACTGCCCGGCATGCCCGCGGGGCTCGCCGCGTCCGACGCGGCGGCGGCCCGGCCGGTCAGCAGCGTCATCCGGTCCCGCGGCACCGGCAGCTGCGCGTCGAACAGTTGTGTGACGGTCCCGACCACGTCGGGGCAGCCGAGCAGGACGGCCCCGACGATCCGGTCGCCGGCGACGACGAGTTTGCCGTAGCGGCCGCGGGCCGGGTCGGCGACGACGAGCACCTCGCGGCCGTCACCGGGACCGTTGTCGTGCAGGTCCGCGTCGACGTCCCCCATCGACGCCAGATCGATGTCGTGGGCCTTGAGCCGGGTCAGGGCCGGGGTGCCCGGATAGTCAGCATCCGGGTCGGCGCCGGTGATCCGGTCGGCCACCACCGCGGCCTGCTCCCAGCCCGGCTGCACCAGCCCGTACACCTGCCCGCGGTGCTGCGCGCACTCCCCGATCGTCCACACGTGCGCGGCACTCGTGCGCAGCGCGTCGTCGACGACGATCCCGTGGTCGACGACGATCCCGGCATCCCGGGCCAGGGTGGTCTCGGGCCGGATACCCGCCGCGAGCACCACCAGGTCGGCGGGCACCGCGGTGCCGTCGTCGAGCACCAGTTCCCGCCCGGACCCGTTGTCGCGCAGGGCGACCGCCCGCCGCTGCAGCAGCATCCGCACACCGAGACCGGTGAGGACCCGGACGAGGACCCGGCCGCCGCCGTCGTCGAGTTGCCGTTCCATCGGGACCGTCTTGGGATGCACGACGGTGACGTCGACTCCCCGCATCAGCAGCCCCCGCGCCGCCTCGAGCCCCAGCAGCCCCCCGCCCAGGACGACCGCCCGGCAACCGGGCCGGGCGACGGCCGCGATCCGGTCGCAGTCGTCGACCGTCCGGAACGCGACCACGTGCCCGTCGCCGGCGGCGACGCCGTCGATCGGCGGCACGAACGCGGTGCTGCCGGTCGCGAGGACCAGCTCGTCGTAGCCGAGGGACGTTCCGTCGTCGCACCGCACGGTCCGCGCGACCGGATCGAACCCTGTCACCCGCACCCCCACCCGGACGTCCACGTGGCTGCGCGCCCACCACTCGTCGGGCCGCAGCCGGGTGTCGCGGGCGGTGATGCCGCCCGCCAGCACGGTCGACAGCAGTATCCGGTTGTAGGCGGCCCGCGGTTCCGCCCCGAACACCACCACCTCGAGTCGGGCCGGATCCGGCTGCCGGCGACGCAACTCCTCCGCCAGCCGGGCACCGGCCATCCCGTTGCCGACGATCACGACCCGAGTCATGAGGCCGCCTCCAGCCGGACCGCACACACCTTGAACTCCGGCATCCGGCTCGTCGGATCGAGCGCCGGGTTGGTGAGCAGGTTGGCCCGCGCGTCGCCGGGGAAGTGGAACGGCAGGAACACGGTGTCGAGCCGCATCGTGTCGTCGCAGCGGACCACGGCGGCGACCCGGCCGCGGCGGCCGATCACGGCGGCATCCTCGCCGTCGCGCACCCCGGCCCGGTCCGCGGTGTCGGGATGCACCTGCACGAACATCGGTCCGGCCGCGGACGCCAACTCCGTGATGCGGCGGGTCTGCGCCCCCGACTGGTAGTGCGCCAGAACACGTCCCGTCGTCGCGACGAGCGGGAACTCGCCGTCGGCCGGTTCGGCGGGGCCGCGATGGTCGACGGCCGTGAACCGGGCCCGGCCGTCGGCGGTGGCGAACCGGTCGAGGAACAGTCGCGGCGTCCCGGGGTGGTCGGTGTCGGGGCACGGCCAGTGCAGGGCCTCCCCCGCATCGAGCCGCGCGTACGTGACGCCCGCGTAGTCCGCCTTGCCGCCGGCGGATGCGCGCCGCAACTCCTCGAACACCACGCCGGGCTCGGCCGGGAACCGGTCCGCCGGCTGGCCGAGACGAACAGCCAAAGCACGCAACACCTCCAGTTCGCTGCGCGGCCCGGCCGGCGGGTCGATGCCCTTACGCCGCCGCAGGACCCGCCCCTCGAGACTGGTCACGGTGCCCTCCTCCTCGGCCCACTGCAGTACCGGCAGCACCACGTCGGCCATCGCCGCGGTCTCCGACAGCAGGAAGTCGCACACCACCAGCAGGTCCAGGGACCGCAACCGGTCGACGACGTGCCCGGCCCGCGGCGCCGACACCGCGAGGTTCGCGCCGTGCACCAGCAGCGCCCGCGGCCCGTCCGGCCGACCGAGCGCGTCGAGCAGCTCGTAGGCGCTGCGGCCCGGCCCGGGCAGCTCGCCCGGATCGATGCCCCACACCCGCGCAACATGGTCGCGCGCAACCGGATCGGTGATCTTGCGGTAGCCGGGCAGCTGGTCGGCCTTCTGCCCGTGTTCGCGTCCGCCCTGCCCGTTGCCCTGGCCGGTGACGGCGCCGTAGCCGCTGCCGCGGCGTCCCGGCAGCCCCAGAGTGAGGGCCAGCGCGATCCACGCCGAGACGGTGTCGGTGCCGGACGCGTGCTGCTCGGTGCCGCGCGCGGTGAGCACGTAGGCGCCGGTGTCGCGGCGCCGTGATCGGGACAGGATCTCCACCGTCCGGCGCAGTGCGGCGACGGGCACCCCGGTGACCCGTTCGGTGCGTTCGGGCCACCACTGTGCTGCCGCGAGCCAGGCGTCGTCGAAACCGGTTGTGCGCGAGTCGAGATAGTCGCGGTCGAGGTGCCCCTCGGTGACCGCGACGTGCAGCAGGCCGAGTGCGAGGGGCAGGTCGGTGCCGGGGGCGAGCTGCAGGTGCAGTCCGCCGCCCGCGAGGGCTCGTTCGGCGGTGGCGGTGCGGCGCGGGTCCACGACGATCAGCCCACCGGCATCCGCCGCGGCGGCGAGGTGCCCCAGCAGCGGCGGCATGGTCTCGGCGACGTTGCCACCGGCCAGCAGAATCGCCTTCGCCGGCGACAGGTCGGAGACGGGGAACGGCAGCCCGCGGTCGAGCCCGAACGCCCGGATCCCGGCCGCGGCCGCCGACGACATGCAGAACCGTCCGTTGTAGTCGATGTTCGACGTTCCGAGCGCAACCCGCGCGAATTTGCCCAGCTGGTAGGCCTTCTCGTTGGTGAGGCCGCCGCCGCCGAACACCGCGACGGCGTCCCGCCCACCTGCGGCCTGCGCGGCCCGGATGCCGTCGGCGACGTGGTCGAGGGCGTCGTCCCACGATGCCGGACGCAGGTCGCCGGCCGTCCGGATCAGGGGTGTGGTGAGCCGGTCCGGGTGCCGCAGCAGTTCGGCACTCGTCCACCCCTTCTGGCACAGGCCGCCGCGGTTGGTGGGGAATCGACGTCCGGTGACGGTGACGGTGTCGGCGGATCGGGTCAGGGTCATCGCGCACTGCAGGCCGCAGTACGGGCAGTGCGTGTCGGTGAGGGCTGCGGTCGCCGCAGTCACAGTGTCACCGGAACCTTGTCGGCGGCAGCATGTTCCATCGCTGGGCGACGCACGAACACCGTCCAGGTGAGGATGCCGCACACGATGTAGAAGCCGAGGAACACCCAGAACGCGAGGGTCGCCGACGCGGCCGCGCTGCCGTACGACGCCCGCAGTACCAGGTTGATGCCGACGCCGCCGAGTCCGCCGACGGCGCCCGCGAACCCGATGAGTGCGCCGGACAGGTTCCGGTCACGGGCGTCGAAGATCGACGGGATCAGTTTGTACACCGAGCCGTTGCCGAGACCGGACAGCACGAACAGGGCCACGAAGCCGGCGACGAGCACGGCCAGGGTCGTGCCGGACGCCGCGCCGGGGGTGGCGTCGTCGATCGTGGCGGCGGTGACCAGGACGGCTGCGGCCGCGGTCATGCCCGCGAACGTCCACAGGGTGATGCGGCCGCCGCCGATCCGGTCGGCGAGCAGTCCGCCGATCGGGCGGGCGACCGATCCGAGGAGGGGTCCGACGAACGCGATCTGCGCGGCGTACAGTGCGGCCTGGGACGGGGTGTCGCCGCCGGCGAGGAAGTTGATCTGCAGGACCTGCCCGAACGCGAAACTGAAGCCGATGAACGAGCCGAACGTGCCGATGTAGAGGAAGCTCACGACCCACGAGTCCCGTATCTTCAGGGCGTCGCGCATCGAGCGCAGGTCGGCGGTCTGTCCGCCGAGGTTGTCCATGAACAGGGCCGCACCGACCGCGGCGACCGCGATGAACACCAGGTAGATCGCGCACACCAGGTACGGAGCGGTGGTGCCGACGGTCGCGATCACCAGTAGCCCCACCAACTGGATCGCGGGTACCCCGATGTTGCCGCCGCCCGCGTTGAGGCCGAGGGCCCAGCCTTTGAGTCGCTGCGGATAGAACGCGTTGATGTTCGTCATCGACGACGCGAAGTTGCCGCCGCCGACGCCGGCGGTGGCGGCGACCAGCAGCAGAGTGGTGTACGACGCGCCCGGGTGCGTCACGAACCACAACGCGAGCAGCGCCGGCACCAGCAGCAGGACCGCGCTGAACACTGTCCAGTTGCGGCCGCCGAGGCGGGCTGTCGCCACCGTGTACGGGATGCGGAGCAGCGATCCGACGAGGGTGGGTACTGCGACGAGGAAGAATTTGCCGGCCGCGTCGATGCCGAACACGTCGGTGGGCATGAACAGCACCATCACCGACCAGATCGACCAGATCGAGAACCCGACGTGCTCGGCGATCACCGACCAGATCAGGTTGCGTCGCGCGATCGCCTTGCCGCCGGCCTCCCAGGCGTCGACGTCCTCGGGATCCCAGTGCTCGATCCGATGGCGGCGCACCACCGGCTGCTGCGGGGTCGATGTCTCGGATCGATCGGACAGTGTGGTCACCGGAGCCTCCTACCTGTGAGGGAAACCCCAAGGTAGAAGGACGGTGTTGCGTCGGTGCTGCGTCCGGTGACCCGCCGGTCAACACTCCCTCACCGGTAAGCATGCGGCCGGTGAGGGAGCGGAAACACTGCGTGTTTCGCGGTGGCGATGTCACTGGGTCAGGCTCCGATTCTCGTCGAGACCCGCCAGCTCCCGGCACCAAACCGGGCGACACACCGGAGATACGCGCTACTTCGGTTTCGTCGTCTATACCGGTCTACGTTCATCTGGTCCTGAGAATTTCTCAGGCTCTACAACAGAAGGACGGGGAAGCATGATCTCGCATCATGAACACCGCTGGCGTAAGGGGAGATTCGCCAGCCGGTCGGTACGAATGCTGACCGTGGTCGCTCTCGCCGCCTCACTGGTGTCCACCACCGCGGCCACCGCCTACGCCGAGCCCGACACCACGACATCGGCGACGACCACCACGACAACAGTGCGGCCGACGACCACCGCACCGGCATCGGCATCGGCATCGGCATCGGCATCGGCATCGGAAGCCGACACCACGGTCGAGTCGACGACACCACTGTCGACCGCTACACCGACGGTGTCGGAGTCCGCTCCGGCGGCACGGACGACCGCGAGTCCGGCGACGATCTCGGAGCAGGCGCCGGCCACGACGGCGCCGTCGACCACCGTGGAGCCAGCGCCCTCGGCTGCGCCGGACAAATCCGCCGCGATCGCCTCGACACCGGCCACCCCGCCACCCTCCGCTTCGGTCGATGTGGAGAAGCCCGAGCGGGAGCCCGGCAAGACGGCGCCGACCGGCATGGCGTTGGTTCGTGCCCAGCAGCACGCACTGACCGTCCCGGCCGATCAGCTCCCCGAGCTTCCCGCCGGCGCCATGTCGCGCATGCAACGCACAGCACTCCCGGAAGGCGTTACCCAGGACGACGCCGAACTCGCCGAGCGCATGGCCATGGTCGTCGCCGACAACTGCCAGTTCTACATCCCGTCCCCGCACGCGGTCTGTGGTGCGATCCGCGACAAGTACAACGCCATGGGCGGCCCCGCCAGCTTCCTCAGCTACCCGACCTCGCCGGAATACCAGAATCCGGGCAACACCGGCGCGCGTAGCGAGTTTCTGCACGGCAGCATCTACTGGTCCGCAGCCGCCGGCGCCCACCCCAGGGGCCCGGCAAAGTCGCATAACCCCATGTCAGGCGGCATGAAGTAGATCGATCGGCCGGTGTGGATCACGGCCGTGGTGGCGTAGCGCGCCGGCGATGTTGGTGTGGCCGGCGAGCCGCAGGATGCCGACTACCGTGTTCCGGAGGGTGGCCATCACCTGTGGGCTGTTGCCGGTGCGGACGGCCGAGCGATCTTCGTCGAACGTGACATCGCGAACCCAGTGCAGTCGGTTCTCGATGCCCCAATGGCCGCGAATCCATGCCGCGACCTGGGTCGGAGCAGCAGAGGTCATCGGCATCGAGGTGATCAGATAGACCACCTCGACACTCTTGCGGCCCTTTCTGGTGACGGTCCGGCGGACCTGCAACACCTGGCAGGCGTGCGGGAAACCGAGGCCGGCATCGACCTCGGTGGCCTTGATCGTGCGGCACTCCCGCCGCCCGTGACCACGACCCTTG
>NZ_SKCH01000060.1 GCF_005434945.1 Prescottella subtropica
GGGCACGACTCGTTCCTGATGACGCGGGAGTAGAGACTTGCATCATCACCGAGACGGTCGTGCCCGCCCCAATCCGCACCCCGATCGTGCGCCATCCCACCTTGAAACCGCAGGTCAGCGGGCATCACTCACGACTTTGCCGAGGCCCTGGGTGGAATCCGTCGACCCATTGTCGACGACGATAATCTCGGCCACAGTATCGCCCTGGTCGAGGACTGTGCGGACGCATTTCTCGATCGTGCGCTCTTCGTTGTAGGCAGGAATGACTACAGAAATCGGCACGGGTGAATACCTCCAAGGCCTTCGGGTAACGACTACAGGGCATGCCGATGCGTGCAGACCGTGAATCGGTCAGGCTCAGCTAGCTGATTTCACTCGTCGAACTCGCGGAATACGGCCCACATGGGGTGCGTGATACTGGATCGACCTAGCGTTCCTCGTCGCGCCCTGTGTCATGAAGATCATGGGCGCGGACGGATACCGGCAAGGTGCGGTCAGCCTCTGGAGTGAACAGCTGTTTGACGGAGAATCGCCCGGTCGTGGGGTTGTAACTGCGGGCAGGGATCCAGATGAGGGTCTGGAAGGCGGAACCCACGAACACAGCGGCCCAGGTCGCCACGAAACCGGCTCGCTTCTTGTGAAGCTTGAAAGCGTTGGGTTCGCACGATGCGTACTTGAAATAGCTCCAGGGCGTGCTCAAGTACCTACGCCCGGAAATCTTCGCATTCATACCGGGGACGACGCCGATCTTGCCGCCCTGTTCGAGGATGCACAGCGACATGTCCGTGTTCTCGTGAATATCCCGGCGGTAGCTCACACGGGAGCTGATCTCTGCCCAGATCTTGCTTGTGATTACACCGTTGAATCCGACGACGCCGCTCGTGTCGAGACACTCTCCGGCCTCGAACTTCGATGCGATGCGCTCTCGGATGGGTCGTTGCAGGCGCACGAAGAAACCCTGGAACGGCATGTCGTGCATGGTGGCCAAACCGGTTCCCGCCGAGTAGTCGGGGAATTTGATGAAGAAAGCCTTGATCGCGGCTGCCCAGCCTGCCGACACGAACGTGTCCGCATCGATTCGCGCAATGAGGTCGCTGGTAGCGGCATGGAAGCCGGCGTACAGGGCATACGGAACGCCGGGTTCGGTCTCGCTCAGCAGTCGGATCTTGTCGGATCGCGACTGTGCTTCGTGGACAACCTGGGCGGTGTTGTCCGTCGAGTTGTTGTCCACGACGATGATCTCGTCGATGTCGGAAATTTGGGCGATCAGTGCATCGAGACAGGCCTGGATGTAGTCCTGTTCGTTGTATGCCGGAATTACGACGGTCAACGTCGGGTTTGTCATTGTGGATCCTCCCCTGGATTGGTGTACTGGTCCTTCCCGATGGCAGGGCCCCGGAAAGATCGGATGAGGCAGCTGTGACCTGCGGATTCGCGGAGGCGGGGCCGGTGTTTTGAGGGTGTGACCTACCGGCTTGGATGGAAGTTGCGAAGCACCCAGCCGAAACC
>NZ_SKCH01000061.1 GCF_005434945.1 Prescottella subtropica
TCCGTGACCGTGTCGGTCCCGGAAGCGGAAGAGCCACCGCGTGAAGCTCTGTGAGTACCGACCAAGGAACTCACGACAAGGAGACCACGCGATGGCCCTGGACCAGTCTGCCCTATCCGAGCTGGCGAACACCCTCCGCAGCGCCGACGGCGGCACCATGATGCGCACCCTGCTCGCCACGATCCTGCAGGCGTTGATCGACGCCGAAGCCACCGACCACATCGGGGCCGGCCCCTACCAGCGCGCCGACACCCGTGTCACCAGCAGAAACGGCACCCGGGACAAGACCGTCACCACCACCTCCGGGGACCTGACCGTCAAGATCCCGAAGTTGCGGTCGGGATCGTTCTTCCCGAGCCTGCTCGAACCGCGCCGGCGGATCGATGTGGCCCTGCACGCGGTGATCATGGAGGCCTACGTGCACGGCACCTCCACCCGTAAGGTCGACGACCTCGTCACCGCCCTGGGCTGCGACTCCGGGATATCGAAGTCGGAGGTGTCCCGGATCTGCGCCGACCTCGACGAGGACGTGACCGCGTTCAACACCCGCGTGCTCGACACCCAGGCGTTCCCGTATGTGTTCCTCGACGCGACCTACTGCAAGGCCCGCGTCGGCGGCGACAAGACCGGGAAGGGCTCGAAAGTGTGCTCGCAGGCCGTGGTCATCGCCACCGGCGTGTCCGCCGACGGGCGCCGCGAAGTATTGGGCTGCGCCGTCGGGGACAGCGAAACCGAAGCGTTCTGGTCCGAGTTCCTCCGCACCCTGCGCGGCCGTGGCCTGTCCGGGGTCCAGTTGGTGATCTCCGACCACCACCGCGGCCTGATGAACGCCGTCGACAAGGTGTTCCTCGGGGCGGCCTGGCAGCGTTGCCGGGTCCACTTCATGCGCAACGTCCTCGCGAAGGTCCCCAAGGGGCAGTCGGAGATGGTTGCCGCCGCGATCCGCACCATCTTCAGCCAGCCCACCGGACCGCTGGTCCGTGATCAGGTCGACACCGTCGCCGACATGCTCGACACCCAATTCCCTGCGGTCGCAACCATGTTGCACGACTGCAAGGAACAGATCACCGCGTTCGCCGGCTTCCCCGAACCACACTGGCGCAAGATCTGGTCGACCAACCCGATCGAGCGGTTGAACCGGGAAGTCAAACGCCGCACCGACGTCGTGGGGATCTTCCCGAACCCGGCCGCCCTGCTACGCCTGGCGACCTGCGTGCTCATCGAAACCCACGACGAGTGGCAGGTCTGCGACCGCCGCTACCTGTCCGAGGAATCGATGGCCCAGTTGACTCCACCGGCGCCGGCCTCCATCGAACCTGCCCCGCCCGCGGAGACGGACGTGGACGAATCTGTCCCGCTTACGGCATAATCACCGGCACCACAGAGCTACGCGCTCAACGGTTTACACCACTCCACGGGGCTCTATC
>NZ_SKCH01000062.1 GCF_005434945.1 Prescottella subtropica
GGGCCTTACCCCCGGATAGTGGACACAGGGGTGGATTACGCTGCGTCGCCGATGCTATCGGAGAAGTGGCGTTCGTAGGCGTTCGGGGATGTGTTGTCGCAGTAGGAATGCCGACGTCGCGTGTTGTAGCGGGTCAGCCACCGGAACGCCTGCCGGCGGCAGGTGATCTCGTCAGGCCAGCGGGTAGCGTCCTGCAGCACTTCTCGTTTGAACGCGGCATTGAACGACTCGGCCAGCGAGTTGTCGGCACTGGTGCCCACTGCGCCCATCGACTGGGTCACGCCCATGGCCGTGCATGTGTAGGCGAAGTCTTTCGAGGTGTAGACCGAGCCGTGGTCGGAGTGGAAGATCGCCCCGCGCAACGATCGGCGTTCCCGCTCGGCGGCCTGTAACGCATCGATGACCAGTTCCACGCGCATGTGGTCGGCGATGGCCCAGCCGACGAGTTTGCGGCTGTAGCAGTCGATCACGGTGGCCAGGTACAGGTTCTTGCCGCGCCCGTCCACACCGGGGACCGCCAACGGCAGATAGGTGATGTCGCCGACGTACACGCTGTTCGGCTCGGTGGCGGTGAAGTCCCGTCTGACCAGATCGGGATGCTTTCGGTCGGCCGGTTCGGGGACGGTGGTGCGGATCCGTCGGCGTTTGCGGTAGCCAACGATCCCGTTCTCACGCATCACTCGCTCCACACGCTTGTGATTGACCCGCTCACCAGCGGGTTTCCCGTCGTTGATCTCCGCGGTGATCCGTGGTGCCCCGTAGGCCTTGTCCTCGGTGTGCACGAGCGTGATCTCCTGCAGCAGGGCAGCATCGGCCATGGCGCGTTCAGCGCGTGCCGGTGCCGACGTGCGCCAGGCGTAGAACGAGGAACGGACGACGTCGAGGACGTCGCACAGCCACTTCACCGGGTAGGCGTCGAGGTGGTCGGCGACGAACTGGAAGCGGCTCACCAGTTCGTCTCCCCCGCGAAATACTTTGCCGCCTTGCGCAGGATCTCGCGTTCGGTCGTCAGCTTCGTGGTCTCGACTTCCAACTCGCGGACCCGGGCACGCAGGCGCGCCAACTCTTCCTCGGGTGTCTGGTCCACCGACTCGCCGGCGTCGACAGCAGTCGATCGTGGTCGTAACGGGCTGGCGGCCGGCTCGCCGTCTCTGCCGGTCTTACGTCCGGTCCCGTACTTGTCGAGCCAGTTCCGCAAGGTGCCCCGCTCGATGCCGAGGTCCTCGGCGATACTGCGGACCGTTGCTCCCGGAGTGGACTCGTACAAGTCGACCGCGTTCCGCCGAAACTCCTCGTCGTAGTGCTTCCTGGCCATGATCTCGATTCTCTCGCTTCCCCAGCATCATGCTGGATTCAGCGTGTCCAAGAACCAGGGGTAAGGCCCA
>NZ_SKCH01000063.1 GCF_005434945.1 Prescottella subtropica
CAGGGCTCCGGAATAGTCCCATTTCCTCAGGTCAGAACCAGTGCAGCAGCGTGATCCGGATGCCTGGCATGGTGGCGTAACCCTTCGGCGATGTTGGTCCAGCCGGCGAGGCGGAGGAGGCCGATCGCGAGGTTGCGGCAGGTTGCCATGATCCGTGGCGCGTGTCCGGTGCGGACCTGGGGGAGGTCCTCGGCGAAGGCGACGTCCCGAACCCAGTGCAGGCGGTTCTCGATGCCCCAATGTCCTTGGATCCAACCGGCGAGGACCTCCGGTGGTGCCGCGATGTGGTCGGCGGAGGTGATCAGATAGACCACCTCGACGGTCTTGCGGCCCTTCTTCGTGACGGTGCGGCGGACCTGGGCGACCTGCGCGGCGCCGGGAAAGTCGATCCAGTCCGGGACCGTGGCAACCCGGATGGTGCGGGTGACTCTCTTGCCGTGTCCGATCGTCGTCGACCGGGTCGCCGGGATGTTCGGCCAGGGCAGCATCTCGTGGTGATCGAACAGGGTCGGCATGTTCTTTTTCACGGTGAACACGTAGTCGCCGCCGGCTGCGGTGATCAGGGCTGCGGTGTCGATCTGGGTGTGTAGGGCGTCCATCGTCACCACCACCCCGTCGAGGTCGAACAGGGCCAACAGTGTTCTCGCCGCGGGGATCTCGTTGCTCTTCGCCGCCACACAAACTTGCCCGAGGACCACGCCGGCGGCGTGGTCGAACGCCGCCACCAGATGCGGAGCCACACTCGTCTGGTCGGAACGGTTACGGGCGCCGCGCACGGTTTTCCCGTCGATCGCAAGCACCCGTCGCCCGCCGACGACGAGCGATCTCGTCCCTCCCCCAAGCACTTCGTGCAGGGCGGTACCCCCATCCACACACCCAACGCCGCATCGAGGGCGTCGGCGTCGAGGCGGGCGAACAACTTCCGCAGCGTCGACTCGTCAGGCACCGCTCCACCGGTGATTCCGAACGCGGACAGCACCTCGGCGGCCTGGTCGGCGGCCCACTGCCCGATCGCCGTGAACGAGCGAGCACCGGCGAGCGTCGCGGTCACCGCGAGCGCGAGAACACCGGCCAGCGGATAGCGGATCCCGCGGCGGTCCCGCGGATCAGGCACCGACTCGAACACCGCCAACAAGTGGTCGTGGTCGGCCGGGTGCACGGCAACAGACAGTGTCGGGGAAGATGACATACGGGTGTGACCTCCGGTTTCGGCTGGGTGCTTCGCAACTTCCATCCAAGCCGGTAGGTCACACCCTCAAAACACCGGCCCTGCCTCCGCGAATCCGCAGGTCACAGCCGCCTCATCGGACCTTTCCGGG
>NZ_SKCH01000064.1 GCF_005434945.1 Prescottella subtropica
CCGAGGACAAGCAGGCCGGCCGCAACGAATCCCGGGAAGGCGAGTCCGCGCACGTCGAGGTCGCCGGCATCCTGGGACTCACCGAAACCGCCGCCCGCCGGATGATCGGACTCGGCTACGACCTACGCCGCCGCCTGCACCGCATCCGGGCAGCGTTCGCGGCCGGACGGATCGACCTCGCGAAAGCCCACACCCTGGCCGACGCGCTCACGAACGTGTCCGGGGACCTGCTGGACGTACTCGAAGAAAAACTACTCGACGGCGCCGACCGGCTCTCGACCACGAAACTCCGGACCCGCGCCCGCCGCATGATCGCCCGCCTCGACCCCGACGGGGCCACCGAACGCCGTAAGACGGCCGAGGTCGAACGGGATGTGCGGGTGATCGCCCGCGACGACGGCCTCACCGACCTGACCGGGATCCTGCCCGTCGTCGGCGGCCGGATCGTCTCCGGGCGCCTGCGCGCAATGAGCCGCGGCGTGTGCGGGCACGATCCGCGCACGACGGCGCAACGCCGCGCCGACGCCCTGATCGCCCTCGCCTCCGGGGACACCCACCTCGACTGCCGGTGCGGACACGACAACTGCAAAGCAGCGAAGGCCGGGAAGACGCCGTCGCCGGTAGTGCAGGTGAAGATCATGGTCGGCGTCGACGCCACCACCCTGCTCGGTTTCGATGATGCGCCCGGATACCTGTTCGGACACGGACCCATCGACGCCGACCTCGCCCGGCAGATCGCCGCCGACGGCACCTGGAAACAGGTACTCACCCTCGGCGACAAAGACCGGGAACGGCTCGGGCAGGGCGCGGCAGCAGGAACCGTTGCCGGCATCGGACGCGCCCGGCCGGCACCCCGCCTGTCACCTACCGAGGTGGCCACCCGGCATCGGGCCACCACGTATGCGCCGAGCACACAACTCGCGACGACGATACGACTACGGGACGGGGTGTGCCGGTTCCCGAACTGCACGACCCCGGCCGCGGCCTGCGATCTCGACCACACCATCCCGTTCGACCACACCAATCCCGGGTCCGGCGGGTTGACGGTCGAGGACAATCTGGCGTGCCTGTGCCGGAAACATCACCGTCTCAAAACCATCGGCTACTGGACCGTCACCCACACCGCCGGTGGCCGACTCGACTGGACCGACCCGGCCGGCCACACCACCACCACACATCCGGACGGCCC
>NZ_SKCH01000065.1 GCF_005434945.1 Prescottella subtropica
CTGGAAGGATGTCCGTATGTCCCGCACCCGCCGGTCGTTCACGACCGAATACAAGGTCGAGGCCGCCCATCGTGTGATCGATTCGGGCCGCACGATCGCCGAGGTCGCCCGCGAGCTCGGATTGAACGAGAACCTGCTCGGACGGTGGGTCGCCGACGAGCGACGCCGTACCGAGGCCGCCGCCGTCCACGGCGAAGCACCCCTGGACGCCGCCGAGCGAGCCGAACTCATCCGCCTCCGCAAGCAGGTCGCGGACCAGGAGAAAGACCTGGCCTTCTTGAAAAAAGCTTCGGCGTACTTTGCCGCGAATCAGTCGAAGTAGAACGCTTCGAGTTGATGGCCGCAGAGTGCGCCAACACCGAGATCACCCGAATGGCCAACCTGTTGAAAGTCTCCACATCCGGGGGTGTCTACGGGTCACCGCGAATCACCGCCGACCTCCGCGCAGCCGGCACGGCTGTCACGGAGAAGACGGTCGCCAAGATCATGGCCTCGATCGGGATCGTCGGGATCAGTCCGCGCACCTTCAAGGTGTGCACCACCGTCGTCGACCCGAACGCCTCGTTCCCTCCGGACCTGGTCGAGCGACGCTTCGACCAGGGCGGGATCGATGCGGTGTGGACGTCCGACATCACCTACCTGACCTGCGGAGAGGGCGACATGTACCTGTGCGCGATCAAGGACGAGCATTCGAAGAAGGCGCTCGGCTGGAGCGTCGATGACCACATGCGCACCGAACTGGTCACCGACACCGTCGAGAAGGCCGTGGCCACCCGCGGGGGCGAGGTCGCGGGCACGATCATGCATTCGGACCGCGGCGTCCAGTACACGGCGAATGCGATGGAGCAGGCCTGTGAGCGGCACGGGCTGCGCAGGTCGATGGGCAGGACCGGCGTGTGCTGGGACAACGCCGGCGCTGAATCGCTGTGGTCGACGTTCAAGCACGAGTACTACTACCGACACACCTTCGCCACGAAGGCTGAATTGCTTGTGGCAGTTGACAACTGGATGAACTTCTACAACAGTAGGCGGCGTCACTCGTCGATTGGGATGCTCAGTCCCGACGAGTACGAGATGTCACTGGCTGCGATGGATCACGTCGAAGCTGCTTAGCCCCTTGTCCGCTGTTCGGGGGGAACCTCA
>NZ_SKCH01000066.1 GCF_005434945.1 Prescottella subtropica
CTCGATCCAGGTCACGATTGCCAGTCGGAGTTCCGCTCGGGTCGACCAGCGTTGCCGGTCGAGGACGTTCTTCTGCAGGAGAGCGAAGAACGACTCCATCGCGGCATTGTCACCACATGCCCCGACCCTTCCCATGGAGCCTTGTAATCCGTTGCAGGACAGCTCATGGACAAACTTCGTCGATCGAAATTGGCTCCCGCGGTCGGAGTGCACGATCGTCCCGGACGGGTCGCGTTGCGCGACGGCATTCCGTAAGGCGGACACCGCCAGCGAGGCCTTCATCCGCGAGTCGATCGAGTAGCCGACGATCTTGTTCGAGTACAGGTCCTTGATCGCGCAGAGATAGAGCTTTCCCTCGTCGGTGCGGTGTTCGGTGATGTCGGTCAGCCAGACCTGGTTGGGTCGCTCTGCGGCGAACTGGCGATCGACGAGGTCGTCGTGGACCGGCGGGCCGGCCTTCCTGCTCAGGCCTCGCTTCGTCGCGAACGCCGACCAGATGCGCTCCTGTGAGCACAGTCGGGCGACGCGGTTCTCACCGGCGACGATGCCGCGATCGGGGAGCTCGTCGGCGATGAAGCGGTAGCCGAAGGCAGGGTCGTCGGCGTGGATTTCGCGCGCCGCGTCGATCAGGTGCGCGTCATCCCAATCACGTTGAGTGACTGGATCTTTCTTCCACTTGTAGAACGCCTGGGTGGAGAATTTGAGAACCCGGCAGGTCACCGTGACGGGGACACCGTCGGCGGCGAGGTCGAGGACCAGCGGGTACATCATTTTGGGTTGACGTCCCGGGACAGGTAGGCGACGGCACGGCGCATGACCTCGGCTTCCTGTTCGAGCAGCTTGATCCGCTTGCGGGCTTCTCGCAGTTCGGTCGACTCGTCGGGGTTCTTGGTGGTGGTGCCGACACCGCCCTGGCGGTCGGCGATCTTCAACCAGCGGTGCAGGCAGCCCTCGGAGATTCCGAAGTCCTTCGCGATCTGGCGGAGTGGGGCCTCGCCCTTGCGTGCGACGGCGATGACGTCGCGTCGGAACTCCTCGGGGAACGGCTTCGGCATGGGGACATCCTTCCATCGTGAGGACGGATCCTCACAGATTGGGTGTCAACCAAACCGGGGGCAGTCCC
>NZ_SKCH01000067.1 GCF_005434945.1 Prescottella subtropica
CGAGGGTGGGACGAGGCCGGGTGTTGAGGAGGTGTTGGACCCTCTTCAACTCGGCCGCGTCGTGCCCGGACAGATCGGTGCCCTTGGTGAACCAGTGCCGCAGGAGCCGATTGGTGTTCTCGTTCGTTCCGCGCTGCCAGGGACTGTGCGGGTCGCAGAAGTAGACCGGTGTCCCCAACTCCATCCGGATGGTCTCGTAGCGGGCCATCTCACTGCCACGGTCCCAGGTGATGGTCTGCCGCAACTGCTGCGGGAGGTCTGCCATCGCGTCGATCATCGCGCCGGCGACCTGTTCGGCGGTGTGCCCGTCGGGCAGATGCAGCAGGATCGTGTAGCGGGTCGAGCGTTCGACCAGGGTCCCGATCGCACTCTTGGATGCGGTCCCGACGATCAGATCGCCTTCCCAATGCCCGGGCACCGCCCGATCAGCGGCCTCCGCGGGACGGTCACTGATCGTGAACGCGTCGGCATAGATCTTGCCGCGGCGGGAGACCCGGTCCCGAGGCTTGCGGGCCGTCCGCCGCGTCGACAGTTGTTTGGCCAGGTCAGCTCGTAAACCGCCGCGGGTCTGCACATACAGGCACTGGTAGATCGTCTCGTGGGACACCCGCTTCTCCCGATCGCCTGGGAACCATCGTGCCAGCATGTCAGCGATCAGTTTCGGGCTCCACCCCGCATCCATCGCGTCCTCGATCACCCGGCACAACACCGGATCGGTCGCGAGTTTGAACTGCTTCGGCCGCCGCGCCCGATGCGCCGCCCACGCCTGCGCCAGATACGCGTCGTAGTCCCCGGTCCCGGTGGCGTTGCGGACGATCTCCCGGCACACCACCGACCGGTGTCGGTCGATCCGGCGGGCGATCTCGGCGCGGGTGTGTCCCTTGTCCAGACCCCGCATGATCTCGATGCGTTCGGTGAAACTCAACGGCCGGTTCGCCCCCGCGGACTGCTCCTCGTCGACCGGGGTGACCAGTCCGCCACCCCGGCCCCGACGCAGCGGTGGACCCCCGAGTCGATACCACAACGACTGCGCACCCCGCCGTGACATCCCTACCGCCCGGGCCGCTTTCCC
>NZ_SKCH01000007.1 GCF_005434945.1 Prescottella subtropica
AGCTCGGATAGGGCAGACTGGTCCAGGGCCATCGCGTGGTCTCCTTGTCGTGAGTTCCTTGGTCGGTACTCACAGAGCTTCACGCGGTGGCTCTTCCGCTTCCGGGACCGACACGGTCACGGATTCGGGGATCCCGGTTTACACCACCCCAGGGGACTCTCCCCAGAGGAGGGTGCATCGCACCAATTCCGGCCCGAACTTCTCGACCGAGCGGTGCGAGGAATGCGGCGTGACACGTGGTGCGGTGTCTTCCGTGAAGACCGTCGAGGCCGCAGCCGGAAAGGGGGAGGCGCAACGTAAGCGAGAAGAGAAAATTGCCCGAGCCGAACGCGAACTGGCCAAGGCGGAAAAGGCTGCGAAGGAAGCCCGCCGCAAGCTCGATGGACTACGGGCAGATGGCGCAGACTAGCGCCGACTCGGTCCTTCGCTGATCGCACTGGCGAGTTTCGGGCGGCGACGGTCGCGATGCCACCCCATCTTGCCCGCCGCCTCCGACAGCTTCGGCGTCAACTGTCCGAGTGCCCACGGGGTGGGGAGGACGCTGCCGCACTGTACGGCGCCCGGTCCGGATTGATCGCCGACAGAGTCTTGTCGCCGCACTCGGATCGAACTTCTCCTGCAGCCACGGCATCACCCGTTCATCTCCGCGCCGAGCGCGTAGACGACGTCCTGCGCGTTCCATCCCAACGTCACCAGCCGCTCGGGTCGCGACTCGATCGTGGTGTCGCCGAACATGTTCACGATCGTGACCGGGAACGCGCCGTCGGACACCGGCGCCGTGGTAGCCCCGTCGTCGGAGGCGGACGAGCAGGGCGGCAGTAGCGCGCCCATACCGAGAACGGCGGCCGCGGTCGTGAGGGACGGCGAGCGGAGGTCGGAAGAACGCAAGTGAGCCTAGCTTTGTTCACTCGGTAGTGGTTCGGGAGGAAGCGAATCCGTGATTCACGACACTACATACCGGCCGGTAAGTATCGTCACGGGGGATCGTGTGGCGGGTCGGATCGAACCGATGGGGGAGCACATGGTGTCGGACAGTGGGAAGCGGCAGGGCGTGCGGATGCTGCTCGCGGGGACGTTGGCGGCGGGCCTGATGGCCACGGGAGCGGGCACCGCCACCGCCGAATCATCCGCCGCCCCAGGATCACTCGGGTCCACAGGATCGCTCGGGTCGAGCGGCTCGGCAGGCTCCCTGTCCAGCGATCCGCCCGCGGTGCGGACCCCGAGCCTGGGGGAGGTGTTCAACGGGTTCGTCGTCGGCGCCCTCGACTCCGGCAACGCCGTCGGACGAGGGGAGGCGTTCCGGGCGCTGACGGCCCGCGACCCGTTCTACGACGAGCCGGCCCTCACAGGCCGGGAACGCCCCGGCACCGTCCTGAAAGCGCAACCGGTCGACGTCATGTTCCTCGGCTACCAGCCGGGCCGGATCGACGCCCACAAACTGATGTACGTCACCACCGGCCTCGACGGGGTCACCCCCGAGATCAGCACCGGCATCGTGATGATTCCCGTCGACGGCACGCCGGTGTCGCAGAAGAAGGTGGTCTCCTACCAGCAGGCCAACGACAGCGTCGGTGCCTACTGTCATCCGAGTTCGCAGTGGACGGGCCGCAATCCGCTCGACGGTTCGGCGTGGTCGGCGCTCGGCCCGCTGGCCCTGATGTTCGGCAAGGGCTACGCGGTCGTCATCTCCGACGTCGGCAACGACGCGGACCCCGACCCGCACGCCGTGTTCGCCGGACGGTTCGCCGGCCACGCCCAACTCGATGCCGTCCGCGCCGCGTTCGCGGCCCCGCGGATCGGACTGGACGCCCGCGCCCCGATCTCCCTGTTCGGTATCGCCGGCGGCGGTGTCGGTGCCGCGTTCGCCGCCGAGACGCAGCCGCAGTACGCGCCCGAGTTGAACGTGCGCTCGGCCGTCCTCGAGGGCATGGTCGTCGACCAGCGCAACTTCCTGCGGGTCGCCGACGGCTCCGTCGGCTCCGGGTTCGCGTTCGCCACCCTCCTCGGACTCGAACCGAAATACCCGCAGATGCGGATCGACGAGAAACTCACCCCCGTCGGCCGAGCGATCGCGGACGCCTACCGGGCGCAGTGCCAGACTCCCGCCTACTTCACTGCGCCGTTCGTGCCGTTGAAGACGTTCTTCGCGGGCGGGCAGAGTCCCGCCGACATCCCCGAATTCCAGCCGGTGTTCGACGACAACCGGCTCGGCACCCGGGCGCCCCGCGCGAAGGTCCTCATCGCGTCGTGCGCGAGAGACGACTCCCCGATGTCGCTGGTGCCCGCGCAGGACGCCCGCGACCTCGCCGACCGCTACCGGGCCGGCGGCACCGACGTCACCTACGCGCCCAGCGACTGCAGCATGGGCCGATTCCTCACCGACCTGTACGGGTGGGGCACCGACCTGTTCGGCATGCAGACGATCGACTGGGTCGACCGCACCTTCGGTAACTGAATCACGTTCTGCCCCCACCACCGTCGAGGAGACGATGCCCGATGTTCGATGCCTTCCTCACCGGCAGCAACTACATGCTCTCCCTCGGGCCCGTCGCGTTCGCCGAGGCATTCGGGCGTCTCTTCGGCTCCTGACCCCCGAGATCGACCCCCGAAACGCGGACCGGGCGCGCCCCCCGACAGGAAGCGCGCCCGGTCCGCCGCGGCTCAGACGCTCGCGACACCCTCGCCCAGGAACGGTTTTCCGTTCACGGCGACCGACGTGCCGGTGCGGTCCAGGTACGGGGTGATGCCGCCGTTCCAGAACCCGAACCCGCCGCCCAGGATCAGGCACAGGTCGATGTCCTCGGGGGCGGCGACGACACCCTCGTCGAGCATGATCCGGATCTCCTCGGCGAACGCGCGCCGCGTCCGCTCGAGCACCTGCTCGGACGTCGACGGCTGGTCGCCCTGACGCCACAGTGTGGCGACCTCCGGGTCGACGACCTGCCCCTGCTCGGTCCACGACCACACGCCCGGCCGGCGGGCCTCGACGATCGCCTCCAGGCCGGGGGACGGCCGGAACCGCTCCGGGTAGGCGGCGTGCAGGGTCTCCCCGGTGTGCAGCGCGATGGCCGGCCCGACCAGTGCGAGCAGCGTGAACGGCGTCATCGGCATGCCGATCTCGCCGAGCGCGGTGTCGGCGACGTCGAACGGGGTGCCCTCGTCGACGGCGTTCATCACCTCGCCGAGCGCGCGGATGAGCAGCCGGTTGAACACGAAACCGGGCTTGTCCGCGGAGCCGACCGCCGACTTCTTCAGCGCCTTCGCGGTGGCGAACGCGGTGGCGAGGGTGGCATCGTCCGTCCGGTCACCCTTGACGACCTCGAGCAGCGGCAGCACCGCGACCGGATTGAAGAAGTGGAAGCCCACCACCCGCTCGGGATGCTGCAGATCCGACGCCATCTCGGTGATCGACAGCGACGACGTGTTCGTCGCCAGCACCGTCTCCGGGGAGACGTACTGCTCGAGTTCGGCGAACACCTGCTTCTTGACGTCCATGTTCTCGAACACGGCCTCGATGACGAAGTCCGTGTTCGCGAACGCGGCCTTGTCCAGCGACCCGGTGACCAGTGCCTTGAGCCGGTTCGCGCCGTCCACCGACAGTCGGCCCCTGCCGAGCAGCTTGTCGATCTCGCCGTGCACGTAGCCGACGCCCTTGTCGATGCGCTCCTGATCGATGTCGGTGAGGATCACCGGCACCTTCAGCTGCTTGACGAACAGCATCGCCAACTGGCTGGCCATCAGGCCCGCACCCACGATGCCGACCCCGGTGATCTTCCGGGCCAGCGACCGGTCCGGCGCCCCGGCGGGACGCTTGGCCCGCTTGTTCACCAGATCGAACGCGTACAGCCCGGCCCGCAACTCGTCGGTCACGAGCAGGTCCGCGAGGGCCTCGTCCTCGGCGGCGAACCCGGCGTCCAGCGACGCGGCATCCGTCAGATCCGTGTTCCGGGCGCGGTCGAGCAGCGCGACGGTGCGGACCGCGCCGAGCGCGTTGTTCGACGTCTTGGCAGCCACGAGCGCCGTCGCCCGTGCGATCGCCGCATCCCAGCCGGCGCCGCGGTCGATCTCCGGACGCGCCGGGGTGATCTCCCCGGCGAGGACCTGCGCGGCCCATGCGAGGGACTGCTCGACGAAGTCGGCCGACCCGAGCACCACATCCGCGATGCCGAGCTCGAGCGCCTTCTTGGAATTGATCACCTTGCCGTTGGCGAGCGGATTCTCGATCGCCACGGTCACCGCGTTCGACGGCCCGATCAGGTTGGGCAGCAACTGCGTTCCACCCCAGCCCGGCACCAGGCCGAGCATCGCCTCGGGCAGGCCGAGCGCGCCCACGTTGTCGGCGTACGTGCGGTAGTGGCAGTGCAGACCCACCTCGAGGCCGCCGCCGAGCGCGACCCCGTTCACGAACGCGAACGTCGGCACCGACGACTCGCGCAGCCGACGGAACACCTTGTGCCCCAACCGGCCCAGCTCGAGACCCTGCTCGCGGGACGTGATCGACGGGACCCCCTTGAGGTCGGCGCCCGCCGCGAAGATGAACGGCTTGCCGGTGACCGCGATCGCGGCCGGGTTCGCGGCGAACGCGTCGTCGAGGGCCCGGTCGAACGACAGCAGGCCACGCGGACCGAACGAGTTCGGCTTGGTGTGGTCGAACCCGTTGTCGAGGGTGATCAGTGCGACCGGCCCGTCGATCCCGGGCACCGCGACCAGCTTGGTGTAGGCGTTCGTCACGACCTCGTCGGCGAAAGCGCTTGCAATGTCGGTCATCTACTTCACTCCAGCCTGGTAGTCGGCATGGTGGGGGTTCTCCCAGACGACGCTGCCGCCCATGCCCAGACCGATGCACATGGTGGTCAGGCCGTAGCGGACGGACGGGTTCTGCGCGAACTGGTGGGACAGCTGCGTCATGAGCCGCACCCCCGATGAGGCGAGTGGATGGCCGCACGCGATCGCGCCACCCCACTGGTTGACGCGTGGATCGTCGTCGGCGATGCCGAAGTGCTCGAGGAACGCGAGGACCTGCACCGCGAACGCCTCGTTGATCTCGAACAGGCCGATGTCGTCGATGCTCAGACCGGTGCGGGCCAGGACCTTCTCGGTCGCCGGGACCGGGCCGATACCCATGACCGCGGGATCGACACCCGCGAACGCGAACCCGACCATGCGCATCCCGACCGGCAGACCCAGTTCGGCGGCGGTGTCCTCACCGGCGAGCAGGCACGCGGTGGCACCGTCGTTGAGGCCCGCCGCGTTACCGGCGGTGATCCGGCCGTGCGGACGGAACGGCGTCTTGAGTGACGCGAGACTCTCGAGCGTGGTGCCCGGACGCGGCGGCTCGTCCGCGGTGGCCAGACCCCAGCCGTCGACGGCGCGGGTCGCGACCGGCACCAGGGTGTCGGCCAGGTGCCCGGCGGCGCGGGCGGCCTCGTACTTGTCCTGCGACGCGACGGCGTAGGCGTCGGTGCGCGCCTTGGTGATCGACGGGAACCGGTCGTGCAGGTTCTCGGCGGTGTTGCCCATCACCAGTGCGGACGGGTCGACCAGACGGTCGGCGAGGAACCGCGGGTTCGGATCGGCGCCCTGCCCCATCGGATGGTGGCCCATGTGCTCGACGCCGCCGGCGACGACCACGTCGTACTGGCCGAAACCGATACCGGACGCGGTGGTGGTCACGGCGGTCATCGCACCGGCGCACATGCGGTCGATCGCGAATCCGGGGACGGTCTCGGGCAGGCCCGCGAGGATCGCGGACGTGCGGCCGATCGTCAGACCCTGATCGCCGGTCTGGGTGGTCGCGGCGATCGCGACCTCGTCGATCCGGGCGGGATCGAGCGCAGGGTTGCGGCGCAGCAGTTCGCGGATCGCCTTGACGACGAGGTCGTCGGCGCGGGTCTCGGCGTAGATGCCCTTCGGCCCGGCCTTGCCGAACGGCGTGCGGATGCCGTCGACGAAGACGACGTTTCTCTGAGTAGCGGAAGCAGCCACGCTGGATTCCTCCTGGCGGGAACGATGCGGAAACGACGGGCACGAGACCCGTCACGCACCACTGTAGCGCTGATTACCCGTCAGTAACATACGGGGTGCCGGCGTGGCTGCTTCCGCAGGTCAGGACTGTGCGCGCACCGCATCGACCAGGATCGGACCGACCAGTTCGCGCTGCCACGGGCGGGCCCCACCGGCGGCGAGCGCGTCGTCGACCGACACCGGTCGCTCC
Organism: Prescottella subtropica; assembly: GCF_005434945.1. GTDB lineage: Bacteria > Actinomycetota > Actinomycetes > Mycobacteriales > Mycobacteriaceae > Prescottella > Prescottella subtropica. Next base: position 6,215 of record NZ_SKCH01000007.1, read on the forward strand.
CAGCACACCCGCCGCACCAGATCGGGGCTCAGCAGGTTCTCCACCGGCACGTGGACGCGTTCGCTCAGCGCCGTGATCCCAGCCTTCGCGGCGGCCAGCCGGGCCGCGGCCTCGGGATCCTTGCGGGCCCACCGGCTCGCCGGCGGGGGACCGGTGAACGGCTGGTTCACCGGCGGCAGGTCGGCGTCCGGCAGCGCCCGGGCACGTTCGAGCGCGGCCAGCCAGATGCGCGACGACCGGCGTTGCCGCGGCCCGCCGAACACCGGCAGCTTCCGCAGCGCCTCGATCGATGTCGGATCGGCGGTCGCCGCCGCCACGATTGCAGAATCGGGCAGGATGCGGCTCGGGGAGATGTCCCGCTTGGCGGCGATCTCGTCCCGCGCGGTCCACAATTCCCGCACCGCCGCCAGTTGGCGGGGGCTCTTGAGACTGTGGATCTGCGACGTGCGTCGCCACCGGTCCGGCTTGGGCTGCGGCGGCCCGGCCTGGCGGACATGCTCGAACTCCTGCGCCGCCCACTGGGTCTTGTCCTGGGCGGCAAGCTCACTCACCATCGCCTCGCGCAGCTCGAGGAGAACCTCGACGTCGAGGGCCGCGTAGTTGAGCCACGAGTCCGGCAGCGGCCGGGTGGACCAGTCGGCGGCGCCGTGCCCCTTGCGCAGTTCCAGGCCGAGGGTGCGTTCGACGATCGCCGCGAGCCCGACCCGGTCGAATCCGGCCAGCCGACCCGCCAATTCGGTGTCGAACAGGGCCGCGGGTGCGAGACCCAACTCGGCCAGGCACGGCAGATCCTGGTCTGCCGAGTGCAGCACCCATTCGAGGCCGCCTATCGCATCGGCCAGCGGCGCCAGATCACCGGCGGTGGGGATCGGGTCGAGCAGGAACGATCCGGCACCCTCCCGGCGCAACTGCACCAGATAGGCCCGCGACGAATACCGGAACCCGGACGCCCGCTCGGCATCCACCGCGAGCGGCCCCGTCCCGGCGGCCAGACGCTCGGCGGCGTCCCGCACCCCCGCGGCGGTCTCGATCACCGGCGGCACCCCGTCGGCCGGGACCAGCAGCGGCACGGGAACGGGGGTGGATTCTGCGGGGGATTCGGTGGACTCTGGCATAAGGCAGAACTCTACGTGCCCCGCCACCGTCGTCCCGGAACCTCCACCACAGCGGCGAAACCGACGCCACCCGTTGACATATCGACGAATTCCGGCAATTGTGTCAAATGTTGGACAAGTGACCGACAACTTTCCAGGGCGCGCCGGGGATTTCGGGGCAGGTGCGGCCGGACCGTCGAACCGGAAGGTGATTCGATGCTCAACCTCGCGGCCGCCGTGGCGCCCGTCGGTGCACTACCGACCGGATCGATGGTGGAACTTCCCGGTCGGGGCAGCACATACGTGCTCGACACCGGAGCCCGTGCCGGACACGACGACCGGCCCACGCTCGTGCTGCTGCACGCCCTCGCCTGCACCGGCACCCTCACCTGGTATCCGGTGATCGACAAGCTCGCCGAGAAGGCGCGGGTCGTCGTCCTCGACCAGCGCTGGCACGGCCGGGGCATCCGCTCCGAGCGGTTCACCCTCGAGGACTGCGCCGACGACGTCGTCGCGCTCGCCGACGTCCTGGGTATCGAGCGGGTCGTCCCGGTCGGCTACTCGATGGGATCGCTGGTCTCCCAGCTGGTCTGGAAGCGGCACCGGGACCGGACCGCCGGCCTGGTGCTGTGCGCGGGTGCCGCGCACTTCAAGCGGAACTCGCGTGAGCGGATCGCGCTCGAATCGCTCAGCGCCGGCCTCGGCGCGCTCAAGCCCCGGCCCGGCCCGGTCCCGGTGGGCGGGCCGCGACTCGGCGGCGACCGGGTGTGGGCGTACGCCCAGTTCCGGGAGACCAGCTACGGCGCGATCGGCCGCGCCACCGCCGAGATCGGCAAATTCGACTCCACCGCGTGGGTCGGCGACATCGACGTCCCCACCGCGGTCGTGGTCCCCACCAGGGACCTCATCATCCCGCCGCGGCGCCAGCGCTGGCTCGCCCGCCAGATCGCCGGCGCCGCAACGTACGAGGTGAACTGCGGTCACTCCGCCTGCGTCATGGACGCGGGCCCGTTCACCGAGGGGCTACAGGCTGCTTCTGCGTCCGTGCTTGCGCGCGTGCTGCCGTGACCAGCTCGGCCAGCGCCTCGGGGAACGCGTCCGCCAGATCCCACAGGTGCGGGGCCAGTTCCTTGCACGACACCAGGCCGACGTCCAGGCGGCCCTCGAGCGACATCACCGTCACGTTGAGGCCGGCCCCGTGGAACACCGGTCCGAGCGGATACATCTGCTTGATCCGCGCGCCGAGGAAGTACAGCGGCATCGGCGGACCCGGCACGTTCGAGACCACCAGGTTGTGCACCACCGGGTGACGCTCGGCGAGCTTGAGCTTGGAGTACACGCGCATCGCGCTGCCGAACGTGGCCGGGGCGGCGAACTGCGCCCAGTCCTGCAGCAGCGTCGCCCCCAGCGACTCGGCGTGATGGTTCTTGTTGATCGCGTTGTGCTCGGCGATGAAGTGCAACCGCTCCACCGGATCGGCGATGTCGGTGCCGAGCTGCGTGAACATCACCGAGATCTGGTTGGTACCCGGCCGATCCGACTTGTCGTGCACCGACACCGGAACCGTCGCGACCAGTGAGCTGTCGGGCAGCTCGTTGCGGTCCTCGAGGTACTTGCGCAGGGCGCCGGCGCACAGCGTCAGCACGACGTCGTTCACCTTCACCCCGAACGCGTTCTTGACCAGCTTGACGTCGTCGAGGCTCAGTTCCTTGTAGGCGAGGATCCGTCGGCCGGTGATCGCGCCGTTGAACGATGTGCGCGGCGCCGTGAACGGCGTCGGCATCGCCTTGCCCTCGCGGGCCCGGCCGATCCAGCGGAACGGCAGCGTGACACTCTCGGGCAGCAGCTTGGCCATCTTCAGCGGCCGCGACGCGAACGACAGCAGGCCGCCGAGCGCGATGTCGAGCGACGACGCACGTCCCGCACCCTCGGGCAGTTCGTCGAGCTCCGGACGCGGGGCGTCCGGTTCGAGACCGCACAGCTGCGACATCAGATTCGAGCCGGTGACCCCGTCGACGTTGGCGTGGTGCATCTTCGACATCACCGCGACCGAGCCGTCCTCGAGACCCTCGATGACGTACATGTCCCACAGCGGGCGGGAGCGGTCCATCGGCTGGCTGGCGATGGAGCTGCACAGCTCGGACAGCTCGTCGCGGCCGCCCGGTGCGGGCACCGCGATGCGGTGGAAGTGCCGGTCGATGTCGAAATCGGTGTCGTCGACCCACACCGGATGGTCCAGGTTGAACCGGCTGTCCTCGAGCCGGCGCTTGAAGCTCGGCATGGCCTTCACCCGTGCCGCGAGTTCGTCGCGTAGTTTTGCGAAGGAGTAACCACCCGGGACGGTGGTGCCGTCCAGGATGATCAGGCCGCACACGTGCAGCATCTGCGTCGGGGTTTCGAGGTACAGGAAGCTGGCGTCCATCCCACTGAGTCTCTCCATGCAGCTAACGGTAGAACCTGTTCTAACTTCCCGTATGCGTTGTGACAAAGGTCATGCTTGAATGTGTTTATGACCATCGGTAACGCGTTCTTGTTCCGACAAATAGCAACCCTCGGGGCGACGGTAAATGCGCTTCGTCCGATTCCGGGCATGCCGCTGTCGGTGCCGACGTTCCTGTCCGGCTGGCTCACCGCCGAACTTGCTCCACAGTTGCTTGCCGTGACCGTCGCCGATGCCGCGCAGCGTGTCGTCCGCCGGGGTGTGCGCACGCCCGGCGACGCCGCGGGACTCGCCCTGGCCGGTCTGTCGATCGCGGGTCTCACCGCGGTGATCGGCGAAGCTCGCGGGGCCCGCCACGAGTCCGAGTCCGCGCTCACCGAAGCGCTCGGCGCCGACTACCGCACCGTCGCCGGCCGGGACGGGGCCGACGCCCGATCGTCGTGGCGGCAGCTCGCGATGCCGTTCCGGGTCCGCCGCGACGACGTAGTCCGCGTCCGTGATCTCGCGTACGCGCCGGGCGGGCGACGCTTCCGCGTCGACGTCTACCACCGCCGCGACACCCCGGCGAACGCGCCGATCCTGCTGCAGATCCACGGCGGCGGCTGGGTGTTCGGCAGCAAGGACGACCAGGGGATCCCGCTCATGATGGAGATGGCGTCCCGCGGTTGGGTGTGTGCGGCGGTCAACTATCCGCTGTCCCCGAAGGCGGTGTGGCCGGCGCACCTGATCGCGATCAAGCAGGCCGTCGCCTGGCTGCGGGACAACGCCGCCACGTACGGCGGCGACCCCCGGTTCGTGGCGGTCACCGGCGGCTCCGCGGGCGGACACCTTGCGGCGATGCTCGCCCTCACCGCCGACGAACCCGGACTGCAGCCCGGATTCGAGGACGCCGACACCTCGATCCAGGCGTGCGCCCCGCACTACGGGGTCTACGACTTCACCGGCGAGACCGGGATCAAGGCCACCCGACAGCGCGTCGAATCCGGGCTGATGCCGATGGTTCTCGGCAAGAAGGCGCGCTTCCCGCAGGACTACGCGGCCGCGTCCCCGCTGTGTCACCTGCGCGCCGACGCGCCCCCGTTCTTCGTCGTCCACGGCACGAGCGACTCGTTCATCCCGGTCGCCGAGGCCCGCGAGTTCGTCCGCCGACTCCGGGACGTCTCCGACAGCCCCGTCGCCTACGCGGAACTGCGCGGCGCCCAGCACGCGTTCGACATCTTCCCGTCCATCCGGTCCGCTGCCGTCGTGCAGGCCGTCGCCGACTTCCTGGACTGGACCCGGGCCCGGCAGCAGGCAGGTATGAGGGATGCAGCGGACGTAGTGGAGGCCGAGAACGTCGGCTAGTGGCCGTCGAGGCGGGTGACCCCCGCAGGCGGCAGCCCGGCCGCGTACGCGAGGACGTCGCAGAACGCCTCGACGTGCGCGGCCAGCGCCGACGGTGTCGGCGTCCACGACGCCCGCACCTCCAACTGGTGGGCGTGCGGGGGTCCGGCGATGTCCCCGAACCGTACCGAACTGGTCGCCGTCACCGTCCCGCCCAGGGCGACCACCTCACCGGTCCGCGCGGCGAGGGTGTCGACCAGCCAACTCCACGCGACCTCCGGCAGCAGCGGATCGGCGGCCAGCGCCGATTCGATGTCGGCCTGGATGTAGGCGACCAGACGCATCGTGCCGTTCCAGGCGTCGTCGCCGTCCGGGTCGTGCAGCAGGATCAGCCGCCCGAACGCGTCACTGTCGGAGTGTTCCGCAACCGCATCGACAGCGCCGTCGCCGGGGTGACGCACCTCGGCGCCGAGCGCGAAACTGTAGGGGGCGAGCCGCTGCGGCGGCCGGATCGGACCGACCTCGATGCCGGGATGAACGACAGCCGTGTTCATCGCTTCGACGGCGGCGCGGAATTCGGCGGGTTCGTCGGTTGCTCGCGGGGTCGTCACACCTGCGGACGGTAGACGCCACTCCTGGTGGGGCGGGGGAGGCGCGCCGATTCTCCGGACGCGCCCGGTCATGGCAGCATGAACCGCGTGAGCGGCTTGGAAGATACGAACGCAGGTATGGCGGGGCGCGTCGACTACCCGTCCCGACGAGTTCTCGACGACGCACCGTTGCTGGCGGCGGCCACCGGCCGCGCCCCGAAGCATCGGCCGGTGTGGTTCATGCGGCAGGCCGGACGGTCGCTGCCCGAGTACCGGGAGATCCGCGCCGGGGTCGGCATGCTCGAATCCTGCTTCGACCCGGAACTGGTCTGCGAGATCACGATGCAGCCGGTGCGCCGGCACAAGGTGGACGCGGCGATCCTGTTCTCCGACATCGTCGTCCCCCTCAAGGCCGCCGGCATCGACCTCGACATCGTCGCCGGTGTCGGCCCGGTCGTCGCGAACCCGGTGCGGACGGTCGCGGATGTCGACGCGCTGCCGCGGCTCGTGCCCGACGAGGTCGGCGCCGTCGCCCGCGCAGTGCGGCTGCTGACCACCGAACTCGGGGACACCCCACTGATCGGGTTCGCCGGTGCCCCGTTCACGCTCGCGTCGTACCTCGTCGAGGGCGGCCCGAGCCGTAACCACGAGCGCACCAAGGCGCTCATGCACGCCGACCCGAAGACGTGGCACACGCTGCTGGGACGCATCACCGACATCACGATCGCGTTCCTGCAGGCGCAGCTGCACGCCGGTGTCGACGCGGTGCAGCTGTTCGACTCGTGGGCCGGGGCGCTGTCCCTCGCCGAGTACCGGCAGTTCGTGTTCCCGCACTCCGAGCGGGTGTTCGCGGAGGTCGCGTCCGCGGGTGTGCCGCGCATCCACTTCGGGGTCGGCACCGGCGAGCTGCTCGGCGCGATGGGGGAGGCCGGCGCGGACGTCGTCGGCGTCGACTGGCGTATCCCCCTCGACGTCGCGGCCCGCCGCGTCGGACCGGGCAAGGGACTGCAGGGCAACCTCGATCCGGCGGTGCTGTTCGCCGGCCGGGACGCTGTCGAAACGCAGGTGCGCCGCATCTGCCGCGAGGCCGACGCCGCACTCGCCGCCGGCGCCACCGGGCACATCTTCAACCTCGGGCACGGGGTGCTGCCGGACACCGATCCGGCCGTGATCACCGATGTCGTGGAGCTGGTGCACTCGCTGTGACCAGGGTTGCGGTCGTCGGCGGCGGCGTCACGGGTCTCGTCGCCGCCTACCGGCTGCGGCAGCAGCTCGGCGGCGACGCCGACATCGTGCTCGTCGAGGCCACGATGCGGCTCGGCGGCAAACTGCGGACGATCCCGCTCGCGGGCGGGCCGGTCGACGTGGGCGCCGAGGCGTTCCTCGCCCGCCGGCCCGAGGTGTCCGATCTGATCGCCGAACTCGGCCTCGGCGATCAGCTGGTGTATCCGGCCGGACGGCAGCCGCTGATCTGGTCGCAGGGCGCACTGCACCCGCTGCCGACGCGCACCCTGATGGGTATCCCGTCGACCGCGGCATCCGTCGCCGGTCTCGTCGACGACGCCACCTGCGCCCGCATCACCGCAGAACCGTCGGTGCCGCTGGAGTGGGACCGCGCGTCCGACATGTCGGTGGCCGCGCTGGTGGCCGCCCGGTTCGGGGAGCAAGTGGTGCGCCGCAGCGTCGACCCGCTGCTCGGCGGCGTGTACTCGGGCCTGGCCGAATCGATCGGGGTCCGGGCCGCGCTACCGACGCTCGCCGCCGCCCTCGACGGCGGGGCGACGAGCCTCACCGAGGCGGTCGCCGCGGCCCTGCCCACCCCCGCACCCGGACCGGTGTTCGGGGCGCTGCGCGGCGGCTACGCCGCCCTGCTCGAGGCCCTGCGCGACGCGGCCCGCCCCCGCATCCTCACCGGCACCGCCGCGACCGGACTGCGCCGGGACGGCGACGGCTGGTGGCTCGACCCCGTCGGCCGGGTCGACGGGGTGGTTCTCGCCGTGCCCGCGCCGCAGGTGGCGGAGCTGGTCGCCGACGCCACACCCGCCCTCTCCGACGCGGTCTCCGGGATCGAACTGGCGTCGTCGGCGGTCGTCGCGCTCGCCCTCCCGGCGCACGCGGCACTGCCGGAGAACTCCGGCATCCTCGTCGCCACAGGAGAAGCGTTGGGCGCCAAGGCGTTCACGCTGTCGAGCCGCAAGTGGCCGCACCTCGCGGAACGGAACGTCACCCTGGTGCGGGCGTCGTACGGACGATTCGGGGACGCCGCCGTCGTCGACCTGCCCGACACCGACCTGATCGCGCGGGCCCGCGCCGACCTCGCCACCGTCACCGGCGTCGACGACGCACCCGTCGACGCGTTCGTCCAGCGCTGGCACGGCGGGCTGCCGCAGTACGCGCCCGGCCACCTCGGCCGGGTCGCCGCGACCGAGGCGACCGCCGCGGACGTCGAAGGCCTCGAGGTCGCGGGCGCCTACCTGCACGGAGTGGGGGTCCCGGCGTGCGTCGCGTCGGCGACGACGGCGGCGACCCGGCTCGCGGCGCGAGTGGCAGGATGAGGCCATGGCACGCCTCGATTACGACAAACTCAACTCCACCCTCCGCTACGGCATGTTCTCCGTGTTCCAGGCCCAGCCCGGTGTCCTCGGCGAGGACCGCGCCGCCGCGGTGAAGAACGCGCAGGACTTCTTCGACTCCTACGCCGACTCGGACGTCGAACTGCGCGGCATCTACGACGTCGCCGGCCTGCGCGCCGACGCCGACTACATGATCTGGACGCACGCGGAACGGCTCGAGGACCTGCAGAAGCTGTACAAGGACTTCCGCCGCACCACCGACCTCGGCCAGGCCAGCGACCCGGTGTGGTCCAACGTGTGCCTGCACCGTCCCGCCGAGTTCAACAAGAGCCACCTGCCGGCGTTCGTCGCGGGCGAGGAGCCGGGCGACTACATCTGCGTCTACCCGTTCGTCCGCTCCTACGAGTGGTACCTGCTGCCCGACGCCGAACGCCGCAAGATGCTCGCCGACCACGGCAAGGAAGCCCGCGACTACCCGGACGTGCGCGCCAACACCGTCCCCGCATTCGCGCTCGGCGACTACGAATGGCTCCTCGCATTCGAGGCCCCCGCGATGGACCGCATCGTCGACCTCATGCGCGACCTGCGCGCCACCGAAGCCCGCATGCACGTCCGCGAGGAGACCCCGTTCTTCTCCGGCCCGCGCGTGAGCGTCGAGCAGCTGGTCACCGAACTGCCGTAAGGCTGCCTCGATGTCCCGGAGTCGTCACCAGCACATGGCGCACTGGGGCATGTTCGAGGTCGAGGCATCCGGCGGCGACGTCACCGCGGTGCACCCGTACGCGGGCGATGCGGACCCGTCACCGATCCTGGGGAACCTGCCCGGATCGGTGCGGGACCGCACCCGCGTCACCGGCCCCGCCGTCCGCCGCGGCTGGCTCGACCACGGCCCCGGATCGTCGGATGTCCGCGGCGCCGACGAGTTCGTGCCCGTGACCTGGGACGAGCTGCACGACCTGTTGGCGGGCGAGCTGCGACGCGTCGTCGACGAGCACGGCAACCGGGCGATCTTCGGCGGCTCCTACGGATGGTCGAGCGCCGGACGCTTCCACCATGCCCAGAGCCAGATCCACCGCTTCCTCAACCTGCTCGGCGGCTACACCCGCTCGGTGCAGAACTATTCGATCGGCGCGACCGGCGTCATCATGCCCCACGTCGTCGGCGCCCACTGGAAGCTGTTCGCCCGCGCCACCGACTGGACCGTCATCGCCGAGCACACCGACCTGATGGTGTGCTTCGGCGGGGTCCCGGTCAAGAACACCGCCGTCGCATCCGGCGGCACCAGCGCCCACCCCACCCGCGGCGCCCTCGACCGGCTCCGCGCCCGCGGCGGGCGACTGGTGTCGATCAGCCCGCTGCGCGACGACCTGCACGGCGAGTACGAGTGGCTCGCCCCCGTCCCCGGCACCGACGTCGCGCTCATGCTCGCCCTCGCATACGTCCTCGCGTCGGAAGGGTTGCACGACAAGGACTTTCTGCACCGCTACTGCACCGGCTACGACCGCTTCGAGACCTACCTGTTCGGCGCCGGCGACGGCGTCGCGAAGACCCCGGAGTGGGCGTCGACGCTGTCCGGGATCCCCGCCGAGCAGATCGCCGCCCTGGCCCGCCGGATGGCCGCCGGCCGCACCATGGTCACCGTCACGTGGTCGCTGCAACGCGTCCGGCACGGCGAACAGGCGCCGTGGGCGGGCATCACCCTCGCAGCGATGCTCGGACAGATAGGGGTGCCCGGAGGCGGATTCGGGCACGGCTACGGCTCGATGAACGAACCCGGACTCGGACCGGTGCCGTACCCGCTGCCCACCCTGTTCCAGGGCAGCAACCCGGTCGACGACTTCATCCCGGCCGCCGCGATCTCGGAGCTGCTGCTGCGGCCGGGGGAGGAGTTCGACCACGACGGCCGACGCCACACCTACCCCGACATCCGGCTCGTGTACTGGGCCGGCGGTAACCCGTTCCACCACCACCAGAATCTGCCGCGGCTGCGGCGGGCACTGGGCCGTCCGGACACGATCGTCGTGCACGACCCGTACTGGACGCCGATGGCTCGGCACGCCGACATCGTCGTCCCGTCCACCACGAGCCTCGAGCGCGACGACCTCGCGTGCAGCCGCAACGATCCGCTGCTCGTCGCCATGAGCCGGGCGGTGCCCCGGTACGCCGGGGCCCGCGACGACTACGACACGTTCGCCGCCCTCGCCCACCGACTCGGGTTCGGGGAACGGTTCACCGAGGGCCGCACCGCCGGGCAGTGGATCGAGCACCTGTACGAGCAGTGGCGCGGGTTCGTGCGCGCCGACCCGCAGCATGTCGAGGCGCCGACGTACACCGAGTTCCGGCGGCGCGGGCACGTGCGGATGCGCACCGAGGACCGGCTCACCCTGCTCTCCGACTTCCGCGACGACCCGGTCGCGAATCCGCTGCGCACCCCGAGCGGGCGCATCGAGATCTTCTCCGCGACCGTCGAGAGTTTCGGCTACGACGACTGCCGCGGCCACCCCCGCTGGTACGAGCCCGACGAATGGCTCGGCAGCGAGCGCGCATCCCGGTTCCCGCTGCACCTGATCGCGAACCAGCCGAAGACCCGCCTGCACGGGCAACTCGACCACGGCCCGGTCAGCCGGGCGTCGAAGATCCGTGGCCGCGAACCGATCCGCATGCACCCCGACGACGCCGCCGCCCGCGGCATCACCGCCGGGGACGTGGTGCGGGTGTTCAACGACCGCGGCGCGTGCCTCGCCGGCGCCGTCCTCGACGACGGCGTCCGCCGCCACGTGGTGCAACTGTCCACCGGCGCCTGGTACGACCCCCTCGACCCCGCCGACCCGGACAGCATGTGCGTGCACGGCAACCCCAACGTGCTCACCGCCGACGTCGGCAGCTCCCGGCTGTCCCACGGCTGCACCGGCCAGCACGTCCTGGTGCAGATCGAGAAGTTCGACGGGGAACCGCCGCCGATCCGGGCGTTCGAGCCGCCGATCCGACGGCCGCTGCGCGCAGAATGACACCCCGCGCGCGCCATCGTGCGCGCGGCGCGTCGACTCGCGAGCGGGAGCGAGCGGTTCAGTCCCCGGCAGGCTGGAGCGTCAGGGAAATGCTGTTGATGCAGTACCGCTGGTCGGTGGGGGTGGGGTAGCCCTCGCCCTCGAAGACGTGGCCGAGGTGGCTGTGACACGAACGGCACAGGACTTCGACGCGGTGCATGCCGAGCGTGTTGTCGGCGCGCAGCAGGACGGCGTCCGAGTCGGTGGGGTCGAAGAACGACGGCCACCCGCAGTGCGACGCGAACTTTTCGCTGCTGCGGAACAGTTCGGCCCCGCAGCCGCGGCACGTGTACACGCCCTCGGCGGTGGTGTCGGTGTATTCGCCGACGTGTGGCGGCTCGGTTCCGGCCTGCCGCAGCACGTGGTATTCCTCGGGCGTCAGCTGCGCCCGCCATTCCCCGTCGTTCCGGCGGACGGTCGGCTCCGGCAATCCTGCATCATGTGAGGCGGTCATACCTCGACGCTAGCCCGTCCGGTCGACCGTTCGGCGACGAGGAAGTCCGGGTCGATACCGCGGTCGAGGCGTCCCTCCCGTTTCGCGGTGAGGTACCGGTTGGTCAGGACCGCGAACACCACGATCAGCAGCAGGCTCCAACCCATCGTGCCCTTGAGGTATTCGGCGGCCCGCCCCTCCTCGAGGAAACGGTTCGAGATCCACGAGTCGGCGGCGAACACGCCGTAGATCGCGAGCCACGCCGGCCAGTTCCGGAGCACCGAGTTCCGCAGCACCACCGTCATGACCAGTGGGAACAGCAGCATCGAATAGTACAGCTGGCCGAGCGATCCGATGAGGAACGATGCGGCCACGAGCACACCGGACGCCGTGGTGACGAAGAACAGTTCGTCGTGGCGGTAGTAGCGGTACAGCAGCCACAGCGACACCGCGACCATCGCGACGAAGCCCAGGCGCAGCGCCCAGATCATCACGAGCGGAAGACCGTAGTAGGTGCCGTTGCCGACGATCGCGCTGTTGAAGTAGTCCCGCGACTCCAGCAGGTACGGCAGCGTGTGCTCGACGAACGCCCACGGATCCGCGGCCAGCGGCCACGCCACCGCCGTCAGGATCAGCGGGATACCGGCGGCGGTGACGAACACCTTCCACTGGCCGCGCACCAGCGGCAGCAGCAGCAGCGGCGCCAGGATCGGTTTCACCGCGAACGTCAGACCGATCGCGGCACCCGACCACAGATCCTTGCGGCGCATCAGCAGGAACAGGAACGCGATCTCGCCGAGCAGGACGAGCCCGTTGATGTTCGAGAAGACCAGCGTGTTCGTGACGGTTTCGGTGGAGAACGCGGCCAGCAGCAGGATCGGCGCCGCCACCGAATCCAGGGCCAGCCCGAACATCTTGAGCAGCAGATACAGGGCCGCGATCACCGCGATCGCGTTCACCAGGATGAACAGCCACCGCGACTTCTCCGGGTCGAGGATCGCGATCGGCGCCATCAACAGGGTTCCGGACGGCGGATACAGGTAGTGCGGATCCACCGAATTGAAGTTCGCGGTGTAGACGTCCTCACGATTGAGGAACCGCAGCGCCGCCTGATAGACCGGCGCGTAGTCGTCGGTGTAGGCACCGTTGACGGCCCGGACGACGACCCGGTGGATCACCGTCATCACGGCGAGGGGCCACAGGGCGAAGTTGATGACCTCGGCGGTGGTGCGTCCGGTACGCGGCTCGAATCGTCGAAGGAACACCACGGCACGGTACACCGGATACCCTCCCGAATCGGACTCGGCCCAGATCAGGCCGGGCAGGCGCCCGCGTTCGGCGGCAGCGTCGCATCTTCGAGATAACGGGTCAGGTGCCCGCGGGCGCACTCCGAATGCGTCGTCGCCGGGTGCCCGAACCCCTCCCACCGCACCCCCGACCACGGTGCCCCGGCGAGTGTGAGGGAGCCGGTCAGCGTGGACAGCCCACCGGTGCCGACGACCGGGTCGGCGGCGCCGTCGAACACCAGGATCGGGACCGGAACGGCGGTCGGCAGCGCCGGCGGGGGAGTCGCCGGCCACGCCGCGCACCGCAGCAACCCGAGCGCGGCGTCCGCACCGAACACCGGATACGTCGTCGCCCACTCCTGCCGCAACTGCTCGACGCGTCCCGGGCCCGGCCACTGCTGACCGTCCGAACAGCGGGCGACGAACTGGCCGTCGGACCCGGTGACCGCATCGGTCGCCGCGATCAACCCCTGCAGCGGTGCGACGTCACCTCGGTCGGCGGCCGCCAGCACGTCCGCCAGCTCCCGCACCCGGGCAGTCTGGTCGCCGCGCGGCGACCCCAGGAACCCGGACACCGAGGCCAGCAGCGCACTCGACGACACCGTCCCCAGCTCGCCGGCCGCCGCCCGATCCCGCAGCGCGGTGACCGCCGCGACCGGATCCGCGCCGAGCGCACACGCGAGCGCGGCGCAGCGGCGGGCGTACGCGGCCAGCGCCGCCTCCTGCCCGGCCGCGCGGTGCTCGGCGGCCGTCGCCGCGTCGACGGTCGTCCCGGCCGGCGCGTCGAGCACCAGCCGTCCCACCCGCTCCGGATACTTCGCGGTGAACGCCAACGCCACCGCGGCGCCGTTCCCGGTGCCGAGCAGAGCGATCGTGTCCACCTGCCACATCCGGCGCAGCTGCTCGAGATCGTCGGCGGCATGCGCGGTGTCGAACGCGAGCGCGTACGGCGCCGCCGCATCCGTGCACGCCACTGTCGCGTCCCGGCCGGCCGCCGCCACCGCATCGGCCGCCGACCCGCCGCCCGCGGTGAACTGGCCCAGATCGGCGAGTGCCCGACGGTCGACGGTGTCCCCGCAGTCGATCGGGGTCGACGCCCCGAACCCGCGCCGGTCGACCGCGACGATCGGCTGCCGTTCGAGCAGCGTCGCGCTCGGACCCGTCGCGAGCGCCGCCAGCGTGGTCGACGACGCCGCATCGGCGCCGGACGTGAGCACGAGCGGTGCCGCATCCAGGGGTGTCCGCGGCAGGCGTGCCCGGGTGGCACCCACCTGGATCGACCGGGCCGGACCCGCCGCCGGCGTGTCGACCGGGGATGTGAACGTGGCGCACTCGAGGACGAGACCGTCCGGGCCGGGACCGACCCCGAGCGGGGCCAGGGCCGCGGTGGTGCAGTCCGTCCACGCGAGGTCGTGCACCGGCGCCCGCAGGTCCGGCGCCGGCGGTGCCTCGCTCGTCCGGGGCGTCGACCCGCCGCCGTGTTCGACGACCGCCACGTCCGGCCGGGACGACGGGCCCGCCCCGCACCCGGTCCCGACCGCGAGCACCACCCCGGCGATCGCGGCCACCCCGATCCTGCGCGCACCCGTCTGCATGCCGGACAGCCTGCCAGCCCGATCACGCATCGTCGGCCCGGACCCACCGGGTCAGCAGGGTGCCGTCGTCGTCACCGAGGACGTGGGCGCGCCGCATCGGCGTCGGGGACGCGGCAGGGGACACCGCGATCCGCCCGGCGGCCCCGGCCACCAGCTGCGGCGACATCGTCAGACACACCTCGTCGACGACACCGTCGGCGAGGAGTGCCCCGAACAGGCCCGGCCCGCCCTCGCACAGCACCCGGTACAGGCCGCGCCGGCGCAGGGTCGCCACCAGCTCCCGGCCACCGACCGCGGCGTCGGCGATCACCGCCACCTCCGCGCCCGCGTCCTGCAGTCGCGTCAACTGTCCGGCGTCGGCTCGCGCGGACGTCAGCACGATCGGCGCCACGACCGTGTCGGTGAACAGCCGCGACCCCGGATCGAGGCGTCCGCTCGCGGTCACCACCACGATCGGCGGCACGTCCGACTGTCCCCGCGACCGTCGCCGCTCCACCTCGGCGGCCGACATCCGGGCGCCGCCGTAGTCCTCGGCGCGGGCCGTCCCGCCGCCGACGACGACCGCGTCGGCCAGCTCCCGCAGAATCCCGAACACCCGTTGGTCGGCGGGTGTGCCCAGTCCCGCGCTCGCCCCGTCGACTGCCACCGCCCCGTCGATGCTGGACACGAAATTCACCCGCAGCCACGGCCTGCCCCGGCCGGACGGATACCCGTAGAGTGAACGCAGATCCTCGTCGCCGAGCGGCTCGTTTCTTGTGAAGTAGGTCGCATTATCCAGACGCTGCACGTGATCGATCACAGCACGTCGATACGCTCGGTGCATGCATGCACGTCTTGTCGATCGCAATCCGGTGGTGCCGGCCGATCAATTGGTTGCCCAGATGGTGCCCCCGGCGATGTTCGACGAGGTCAGCTTCGCGTCCTACATTCCCGACCCCAAGGAACCCAGCCAGGCGGCCGCGGTCGTCAAGGCCGAGGAGTTCTCCGCGAAGGTCGGCAAGATCCGCGGCGGCGGCCGGCGTGGCCTGTTCGGACGCAAGACACAGCAGTCCGGTGCCGGTCTGTACCTCGACGGCGGCTTCGGTGTCGGCAAGACCCACCTGCTCGCGTCGATCTTCCACAGCTCCCCGTCGCCCAAGGCGTTCGGCACGTTCGTCGAGCTGACGCACGTCGTCGGCGCGCTCGGCTTCAACCGGGCCGTCGAGGAACTGTCCCAGCATTCGGTGCTGTGCATCGACGAGTTCGAGCTCGACGATCCGGGCGACACCATGCTCGTGTCCCGGCTGCTCACCGAACTGTCGGCGCGCGGCGTGTCGATCGTCGCGACGTCGAACACGCTGCCCGGCCAGCTCGGCGAGGGCCGGTTCGCCGCACAGGACTTCCTGCGTGAGATCAAGAAGCTCGGCTCGATCTTCGAAACCCTCCGCGTCGACGGCCCCGACTACCGGCACCGCGACCTGCCGCCGGCCCCGGAACCCACCGACGACGCCGACCTGATCGCCCGCGCGGAGTCCATCGACGGTGCCACCCTCGACGACTTCGACGAGCTGTGCGCGCACCTGAGCACGCTGCACCCGTCCCGCTACGGCAAGCTCGTCGAGGGCGTCCCGGCAGTGTTCATCAAGGGTGTCCATCCGGCCGCCGACCAGTCCGTCGCGCTGCGTCTCGTCGTCCTCGCCGACCGCCTGTACGACGCCAGCATCCCGGTCACCGTGTCCGGCGCGAAGCTCGACGAGATCTTCACCCCCGAGATGGTCGCCGGCGGCTACCGCAAGAAGTACCTGCGCGCCATGTCGCGTCTGCTCGCGCTCTCGCGTTTCGAGGTCGCAGCCTGAACCACCGGCTCACGTGATGCGGCGCGGCTACAGGCCGCGCTGCATCACGAAGTCGTGGTGGGTCCGGCTACCCACCCGGAAGGTTTTCGTCCCGACCTTCTCGAACCCGTGTTTGATGTAGAACTTCTGCGCCCGCACGTTCTCCTGGTTGACGCCGAGCCACACCCCGGTGCAGTCCGCGTCCCGGGCGTATTTCACCGCCGCCTCCATGAGCGCCGCCGCCACCCCCGACCCGTGCCGGTCCGGCAGCACGTAGAGCTTGCTGATCTCCATGGTCGGCTGCAGCGACACCGCGGACCGGATGTCGTGGTCGTCGGGCATGCCCTCCACGAGCATCACGTAGCCGACGATCTCGCCGCCCGCAGTCGCCTCGAGGACCGTCCGCGCCGGATCGGTGAGGTATTCGGAGAACTTCTCCGCCGAGAGCACGTCGTCGATGAACGCCTCGATGTCCTCCTGCGTCGCGTGCGGCGGGCACGCCAACGGGAAGGTCACCGCGGCGACGTCGGCGAGCGCCTCCGCGTCCCACAGTCCGGCGCGGTCCACGGAAATCGTCACGGTGTCACCTCGGGGTCGCCTCGGGCAGGGTCGGGTCGGTCCCGGTAAGTACACCATCCTCCGGTGACGCACCGGTCCGGCGCGGCGCGAACGCCGGGGCCAGCGCGAACAGCACGACGGCGAACAGCAGCGGCACCACGAACCCGATCCGCAGGTCGGTGACGGCCGCGACACCGCCGATCACCCCGCCGGCGACGATCGTGCCCGCATAGTTGAACAGGTTGATCCGGGCGACGACGGCGTCCGTCTGCTCCGGCGGGGCCAACCGTCCGGCCGCACTGAAACTGAGCGGCGCGATGACCGGCGCACCCAGACCCACGACGAAGAATCCGACGATCGCGACGACCGGGCTCGGGGCGAGGACCGCGATCAGCAGGCCGACGACGCTGATCGCGGCACCGGCCCGCACCACCGCGGTCTCCCCGAACCGGCGCACCCAATGGTCGCCGGTGAGCCGCGAGATCAGTGCCGTCACCTGGTAGGCGCCCATCGCGAGGGCGGCGGTGCCCGCATCGGACAGCAGCACCTCCTTGAGGTACAGCGGCGAGTAGGTGCCGATCCCGAAGTCGATGGCATAGAACAGCAGCATCGCGACACCGAGCGCCAGGAACGGGCGCATCGGCACCGACAGCGGTGCGGCCGCCGACCCCGCGGCCGCCCGCTCGTGCCCGGTGCGCAACAGGTGCGGCCCGATCCACGCGCAGCATCCGGCGACCACCACGGCCGCGACGATCACCGACACCGCCACCGACAGATCCAGCGCCGAGCAGGCCGCGACGTATCCGGCGCCGACGATCGCACCGACACTCCACGACGCATGGAACGACGACAGGATCACCCGCCCGTAGGCGTGCTGGATCGACACGGCCTGCATGTTCGCGGCCGCATCCACGATGCCGAGCCCGATCCCGTACAGCGCGAACGCCGCCAGGAACGCCGGCGTCGATCCGGCGAGCGCGATGACGGCACCACCGGCTGCGATCACGACCAGCCCGGTCCTCAGTGTCGTCCGGCTCGACGTGGCCTTCGCGAGTTGCTCGGCCACGACACTGCCGACACCCGCGACGACGGAGATCCCGACGACGGTCGCCGCGACCAGGGTGTCACCGAATCCGAGGTTCTCCTTGAACTGGGGGAGCTGCGTGAGCAGCACGGCCAGCAGGAATCCCTGCAGACCGAAGGCGATCGAGGCCGAGATCCGGGCGCGGCCGGGGGTATCCGTGTTTCGTATCACTGGACGAGTGTCCAATATTGTGCTCCGTTTCGTGGCGTTCTCTGCTTCACTGCACATCATGGCGGCACAACAGTCTCTACCGGAGTTTCCCGACAATTTCCTGTTCGGTGTCGCGGCAGCGGCCTATCAGATCGAGGGGGCGGTCGACGAGGGCGGCCGCGGCCGATCCATCTGGGACGAGTTCTGCCGCAGGCCCGGCAAGGTCGCCGGCGGCGAGACCGGGGACATCGCAACCGACCACTACCACCGCTACCGCGAGGACGTCGCCCTCATCCGCGACCTCGGCGTCGACGCCTACCGGCTGTCGATCGCGTGGCCGCGGATCCAGCCCGACGGCGCCGGCGCGGTCAACGCGGCGGGACTCGACTTCTACGACCGGCTGATCGACGAACTGTGTTCCGCCGGAATCACACCCGCGGTCACCCTGTTCCACTGGGACCTGCCGCAAACCCTGCAGGACGCCGGTGGCTGGTGCAGTCGGGAGACGGCGCACCGGCTCGCGGACTACGCGACGATCGTGGGGGAGCGACTCGGCGACCGCGTCGGCATGTGGATGCCGCTCAACGAACCCGTCGTCCACACCCTCTACGGGCACGCGCTCGGCGTGCACGCCCCCGGCCTCGAACTCGGGTTCGGGGCACTGCAGGCCGCGCACCACCAACTGCTCGGACACGGCCTGGCGGTGCAGGCGCTACGCGCCGCCGGCTGCAGCAACATCGGGATCGCGTCGAATCACGCCCCCGTGCACCCGGCGTCGGACACGGACGCCGATGTGGAGGCCGCCGACATCTACGACCACATCGTGAACTGGACGTTCGCCGACCCGATCCTGCTCGGCAAGTATCCGGCCGACGAACTCGCCGCGATCCTCACCGGACCCGTCGACGACGACCTGGCCGTGATCGCGCAACCTCTCGACTGGTTCGGCATCAACTACTACGAGCCGACGCGCATCGCCGCACCCGGCGACGGGGAGGGCACGTCCGGGGTGCTCGAGGTGGATCTGCCACCCGGAATGCCGTTCGCGCCCGTGGCGCTCGACGGATATCCGCGCACCGACTTCGGCTGGCCCATCGTCCCCGACGGCCTGCGCGAGATCCTCGAGATCTTCCGGGACCGCTACGGCGCCGCACTGCCCCCGATCCACATCACCGAGAGCGGTTGCTCGTTCCACGACCCGGCACCCGACGCCGGCGGCCGGGTCCGTGACGACCGTCGCATCGCCTACCACGCCGAACACCTCGCCGCGGTCCGCGCCGCGATGGACGCCGGCGTCGACGTGCGCGGCTACTTCGTGTGGTCGATCCTCGACAACTTCGAATGGGCCGCCGGCTACCGGGAACGCTTCGGACTCGTCCACGTGGACTACGACACACTCACCCGCACCCCGAAGGACTCCTACCGGTGGCTGCAACGCGAACTGGTCGCCCGCCGGAACCGGTGAGAAACGACGAAAGGCACCTCCGAGTGGAGGTGCCTTTCGTGTGTGGTGCGCGATACTGGGATTGAACCAGTGACCTCTTCCGTGTCAGGGAAGCGCTCTCCCGCTGAGCTAATCGCGCGGGTCGTGCAGACCGGCCACAGGGGCCGATCGTGGAGCGGATGACGGGATTCGAACCCGCGACCCTCACCTTGGCAAGGTGATGCGCTACCAGCTGCGCTACATCCGCATGTCTAACATTCAAGTCCCTCGACAGCGTACTGCCGAGAAACTTGGTGCGCGATACTGGGATTGAACCAGTGACCTCTTCCGTGTCAGGGAAGCGCTCTCCCGCTGAGCTAATCGCGCGAGGTGGAGACGGGAATCGAACCCGTGTGCACGGCTTTGCAGGCCGTTGCCTCACCACTCGGCCACTCCACCATAAAAGGTCGAGTCCAACCTCTCGAGCGGATGACGGGATTCGAACCCGCGACCCTCACCTTGGCAAGGTGATGCGCTACCAGCTGCGCTACATCCGCATTTGCTCCGGCGGGGCGTTTCCGCTTCCCCGGTGCGGTGAGAACATTAGCGGACCATTCGAGAAAGGCACAAATCAGCAGGTCAACGGCAGAAAAGAGCGTGTAGAAGTGCCATTGCGGCAGGTAGTCGGACGGGCTCAACCGGTGAACGGTGAACATTCCGCGCCGCGACGGCTGAAGGGACCCCTCGTACGCCCCTGGGAGCTGAAGGGACCCTTCAGTCGGCAGTGCGAGGCCGGCGCGGCGTCGGAGAGCTGAAGTGCGCCCGTGCTCGCGTGTGTGTACGCGCGCGAGACGGCCGGCCGGTATGCGCCCGACAGTGCTGCAACGGTCGTGACCTGGGGATTCGTGTTCAGCGATGGTAGGTGTTAGTGTTTCGTCTCGTTCGACCGCGAGCATTCGGCGCGGTTCGGTCCCGTGGCTCAGTGGGAGAGCGTCCGCTTCACACGCGGAAGGTCGCTGGTTCGATCCCAGCCGGGACCACACACGACAACCCCCGATCGGTTCGCCGGTCGGGGGTTGTCTCGTTCCTCTGCCGAGGTTGTCGTCGCAGGGGTTCTGTGACTGCCCAGACCGTGTGCGCAGGGAATCGGTCTGCGACGGTTCGACAACCCCTGCGACAACCTCTGCGACGCCGCCGGCGGATCGGCCCCGACATCCGCGGCGGCGGTACGCCTCCACTCCACGCGGCACGGTGCCGATAGCATGGGATCGCCCCGGAACCGGGGCACATCCTCATACCTAGGAGCGCATCGCCGTGACCACGCCCGCATCCGTTACCCCAGCCGCACGCGTCCGGGTGCCCGCCGGGACGACCGCGGGCGCGGCAGTCCGGGAAGCCGGCCTCCCGACGAAGGGGCCCGACACGATCGTCGTCGTCCGTGACGTAGACGGCAACCTCAAGGACCTGTCGTGGACGCCGGAGACCGATGCCGAGGTGGAGGCCGTCGCCGCCGACACCGAGGACGGCCGCAGTGTCATCCGGCACTCGTGCGCGCACGTGCTGGCGCAGGCCGTCCAGCAGGAGTTCCCGGACGCCAAGCTGGGCATCGGCCCGCCGATCAAGGACGGCTTCTACTACGACTTCCAGGTCGCGGAGCCGTTCACCCCGGAGGATCTGGCGCGTCTCGAGAAGCGGATGAAGAAGATCGTCAAGGATGCGCAGCGGTTCTCCCGCCGTGTCGTCGAGGACATCGAGGACGCCCGCGTCGAGCTGGCGAACGAGCCGTTCAAGATCGAGCTGATCAGTGACAAGTCGGGGATCGACGATCCCGAGGTGATGGAGGTCGGCGGCAACGAGCTGACGATCTACGACAACCTCAATCCGCGCACCGGCGAGGTGATCTGGAAGGACCTGTGCCGCGGCCCGCACATTCCGACCACCAAGTTCATCCCGGCATTCAAGATCACCCGCAGTTCGGCGGCGTACTGGCGCGGCAATCAGGAGAACGCGCAGCTGCAGCGCGTCTACGGCACCGCGTGGGAGTCGTCCGAGGCTCTCGACAAGCATCTCGAGCTGCTCGCCGAGGCGGAGCGCCGCGACCACCGCAAGCTCGGCGCCGAACTGGATCTGTTCTCGTTCCCGGACGAGCTGGGCTCGGGTCTGCCGGTGTTCCACCCCAAGGGCGGCATCATCCGCCAGGAGATGGAGAACTACTCGCGGCAACGGCACGTCGAGGCCGGCTACGACTTCGTCAACACCCCGCACATCACCAAGGGGCATCTGTACGAGGTGTCCGGTCACCTCGACTGGTACCGCGACGGCATGTTCCCGGCGATGCACATCGACGAGGAGCGCAACGAGGACGGCACGGTGCGCAAGCCGGGCCAGGACTACTACCTCAAGCCGATGAACTGCCCGATGCACGACCTGATCTTCCGTTCGCGGGGCCGGTCGTACCGGGAGCTGCCGCTGCGCATGTTCGAGTTCGGTTCGGTCTACCGCTACGAGAAGTCGGGCGTCGTGCACGGACTGACCCGCGTGCGCGGCATGACGCAGGACGACGCGCACATCTTCTGCACCCCCGAGCAGATGCGCGACGAACTCACCAGCGTTCTGCGCTTCATTCTGGACGTGCTCAAGGACTACGGCCTCGACGACTACTACCTCGAGCTGTCGACCAAGAATCCGGACAAGTTCGTCGGCAGCGACGAGCTGTGGGAGACCGCGACCGAGACGCTGCGTGAGGTCGGTGAGGCGTCCGGCCTGAACCTGGTGCCGGATCCGGGTGGCGCCGCGTTCTACGGCCCGAAGATCTCGGTGCAGGTGCAGGACGCGCTGGGCCGCAGCTGGCAGATGTCGACGATCCAGCTGGACTTCAACCTGCCGGAGCGGTTCGAGCTCGAGTACACCGGCACCGACGGTGCCAAGCACCGTCCGGTGATGATCCACCGTGCGCTGTTCGGATCGATCGAACGGTTCTTCGGCGTGCTCACCGAGCACTACGCGGGTGCGTTCCCGGCGTGGCTCGCGCCTGTCCAGGTGGTCGGCATCCCGGTAGCGGAGGCGTTCGAGGACCACCTGTTCGACGTCGTGAAGCAGCTGAAGAAGCTCGGGGTGCGCGCCGAGGTCGACGTCAGCGACGACCGCATGCAGAAGAAGATCCGCAACCACACCACCGCGAAGGTGCCGTTCATGCTGCTCGCCGGAGAGCGGGACGTCGAGGCCGGCGCGGTGAGCTTCCGGTTCCGGGACGGCACCCAGGTCAACGGGGTGCCCGTCGCGCAGGCCGTCGCCACGATCGCCGATTGGATCGCGCGGCGCGAGAACGCGTCGCCCACGGCGGAACTGCTCGGTGGTGCGTAGTGACGGACCAGGCGAACGGCGACACGGACCACGGCACCCTCGTCGACACCGGCCCCGGTGACCCGGACCGGTTGCAGCGGCTGTGGTCGCCGCACCGCATGTCGTACATCGCGGAGGCCCCGAAGACCGCCGCGTCCGACGAGGGTCCGTTCACGGCGATCCCGAAGATGAGCGACGAGGAAGGGTTGATCGTCGCGCGCGGCGAGCACGTGTACGCGGTGCTCAACCTGTACCCGTACAACCCGGGCCATCTGATGGTGGTGCCGTACCGCAAGGTCGCGGCGCTCGAGGATCTGACGCCGGAGGAGAGCGCCGAGTTGATGGCGTTCACGCAGCAGGCGATCCGCGTCATCAAGCGGGTGTCGAATCCGGACGCGTTCAACGTCGGCCTCAATCTCGGTGCGGCGGCGGGTGGTTCGCTCGCCGAGCACCTGCACCAGCACATCGTGCCGCGCTGGGGTGGTGACGCGAACTTCATCACCGTCCTCGGTGGTGTGAAGGTGATGCCGCAGTTGCTCCGCGAGACGCGGGCGCTGCTCGCGGAAGCCTGGAACGCGTGATTCACAGCCGGCGCGGTAGGGGGGGAACAGCGTGCTGAGTTTCTTCGGACGCGCCTCTGTGTCCAAGGTGACGGCGCCGATGGGGCAGGCCCTGGTGAAGACCGGGCTCACCCCCGACACGGTGACGATCGTCGGCACCGTCGCGAGCGTCGCGGGTGCGCTCACGCTGTTCCCGTCCGGGCATCTGTTCTGGGGAACCATGCTGATCTGGTTCTTCGTGATGTTCGACATGCTCGACGGGGCGATGGCCCGTGCCCGCGGCGGCGGCACCCGCTACGGTGCCGTGCTCGACGCGACGTGCGACCGGGTCGCCGACGGCGCGATCTTCGCGGGTCTGGCGTGGTGGGCGGTCTACCACGAGGACAGCAAACCGCTGCTGGCCGCGACCCTGATCTGCCTGGTGACCTCGCAGGTCATCTCGTATGCGAAGGCCCGCGCGGAGGCCAGTGGCCTGTCCGCCGACGGTGGCCTGATCGAGCGCCCGGACCGGCTGGTCATCGTGCTGGTCGGTGCCGGGTTGACCGGTATCGCCGGGCACTACGGCATCGGCTGGCTGCACTGGGCGGTGTACGTCGCGATGTGGTTCCTCGCGGCCGCGAGCGTCGTCACCGTGTTCCAGCGGGTCCTCGCGGTCCGTAACTCGGCGGGGGCGCGTGAACTGCTGCCGACGACGCCGCCGCGTCCGGCAAGTGACGTCGAGGACGTGTCGTGACGTCCGCGGTGTCGTTCTCCGAACGTCTCACGGACCTCGGTTACGCCGCCGGCTGGCGGCTCGTGCGGGCCCTGCCCGAGCGGGTCGCGGCGACCCTGTTCGACGCCGGAGCCGATCTCGCGGCCCGGCGCGGTGCATATGGCGCGGCTCGCCGCGGTGGCGGCCCACAACAGTTGCGCCGCAACCTCGCCCGGGTGTTGGGGGTCCCGCCGGAGCAGGTGCCCGACGAGCTGATCCGGGCGTCGCTGCGCTCGTATGCCCGCTACTGGCGGGAGGCGTTCCGGCTGCCGTCGATGGATCTGGCGGCGGTCCGGACGATGCTCGACGATGTGATCGTCGGCACCGAGTACCTCGAGGCGGCGATGGCCGACGGCAAGGGCGCAGTCCTGGCGTTGCCGCACAGCGGCAACTGGGACATGGCCGGGGTGTGGTGTACCCGGACGTGGGGTGGACTGTCCACCGTCGCGGAACGGTTGAAGCCCGAATCGCTGTACCGCCGGTTCGTCGACTACCGGGAGAGCCTCGGATTCGAGATCTTCCCGCTCAGCGGCGGCGAGCAGCCGCCGTTCCGGGAGTTGACGACACGGCTGCGTCAGAACAAGGTGGTGTGCCTGCTCGGGGAGCGGGACCTGGCCGCGAAGGGGGTGCCGGTCACGTTCTTCGGTGAACCCACCCGGATGCCCGCCGGCCCGGCGAAGCTCGCGATCGAGACCGGGGCGGCGCTGCTGCCCGTGCACTGCTGGTTCACCGACGACGGCTGGGGCTTCTCGATCGCCCCGCCGATCGACGTGTCCGACGGACTCGAGGCGGCCACCCAGGCTCTTGCGGACGCGTTCGCGTCGAACATCGCCGCCCATCCCGCGGACTGGCACATGCTGCAGCCGCTGTGGCTGGACGACCTGTCCGACGCCCGTCGTGCCCGCATGGAGACGCCCGGGACGGAGGCGCCGTGAGGATCGGCATGGTCTGCCCGTACTCGTTCGACGTGCCGGGCGGGGTGCAGGCGCACGTCGTCGAACTCGCGCAGGTGTTCATCGAACGCGGGCACAAGGTCAGTGTCCTGGCGCCGGCGTCGGAGGGCACCGAGCTGCCCGACTTCGTGGTGTCCGCGGGCCGCGCCGTCGCGATCCCCTACAACGGGTCGGTGGCGCGGCTGACGTTCGGGCCCGTCTCGTATGCGCGGACCCGGCGCTGGATCGCCGACGGCGACTTCGACGTCCTGCACATCCACGAGCCGAACGCGCCGAGCCTGTCGATGCTCGCGATGAAGATCGCGGAGGGGCCGATCGTCGCCACGTTCCACACGTCGACGACGAAGTCGTTGGTGCTCAGCACGTTCCAGGGGGTGCTGCAGCCGTACCTGGAGAAGATCAGCGGCCGGATCGCGGTGTCCGAGCTGGCGCGGCGCTGGCAGGTGGAATCGCTCGGCTCGGACGCCGTGGAGATCCCCAACGGCGTCGACGTGCCCGCGTTCGCGCACGCGCAGCCGCTGCCCGGCTATCCTCGGGCCGGGAAGACGGTGCTGTTCCTCGGCCGCTACGACGAACCCCGCAAGGGCATGGCCGTCCTCCTCGGCGCGCTTCCGGCGCTCGCCGAGAAGTACCCGGATCTCGAGGTGCTCGTCGTCGGCCGCGGCGACGAGGACAAGCTGCGCAAGGACGCGGGACGTCACGCGAAGCATCTGCGACTGCTCGGTCAGGTCAGTGACGCGGAGAAGGCGTCGGCCCTGCGCAGTGCCGACGTGTACTGCGCCCCCAACCTCGGCGGCGAGAGCTTCGGCATCGTGCTGGTGGAGGCGATGGCAGCAGGTGCGCCCGTCGTGGCCAGCGAGCTCGACGCGTTCCGCCGGGTGCTGCGCGACGGCACCGCCGGCCTGCTCGTCCCGGTCGGGGACGCAGCGGCGCTGGCGTCCGCGCTCGGCACCGTCCTCGGGGACGCGGACCGTCGCCGCGCCCTGACCGACGTCGCGAGTGTCGTGGTCGGCGAATACGACTGGCCGGTCGTCGCCGAGCAGATCCTGCGGGTGTACGAGACGGTGACGGTCGGTGCCGCCGGTGTGCGTGAGGTGCGGTCGTGACGTTCTCGGCCACGACGATTCTCGTCGTCGCGCTGATCGCCGCCGTCGTCGTGGTGATCGGGGCGTGGGCGTACGCGACCGCGAACCGGCTCGACCGGCTGCACGTGCGCTCGGACCTGTCGTGGCAGGCGCTCGACGCGGCCCTCGCCCGCCGATCGGTGGTGGTGCGGGCGATCGCGTCGGCGATGAACGGCCCGGTCGAGAGCAAGCGGCTCACCTCGCTGGCCGGGCATGCCGAACGCGCCGACCGCACGCATCGGGAGGCCGCGGAGAACGCGCTGTCGGCGGCGCTGGTGAACGTCGACACCCACACGCTGCCACCGCAATTGGTCGCGGAACTGGCCGACGCGGAGGCCCGGGTGCTGATCGCCCGCCGCTTCCACAACGACGCGGTCCGCGACACCCTCGCGCTGCGGACCCGGCGCCCGGTCCGGTGGCTGCACCTCGGCGGCACCGCGCCGCTGCCGACGTACTTCGAGATCGCCGAACGCACCGAGCCGTCGGGCCTGCAACTCGACGAGGTCCGCACGTCGGCCCGCGTCGTCCTGCTCGACCCGGACGGCCGGGTGCTGCTGCTGCGCGGGCACGACCCGGACGCGCCGGAGGCGGCGTTCTGGTTCACGGTCGGCGGCGGCGTCGAGTCGGGGGAGACCCTGCGGGCGGCCGCGGTCCGCGAGGTCCACGAGGAGACGGGGCTTACGCTCACACCGGACGCGTTGCGCGGCCCGCTGTGGCGCCGGGTGGCGATCTTCCCGTTCGCCGGTGACCTGATCCGCTCCGAGGAACTGTTCTTCGCGGCCCGGACCGGCGAGTTCGCCCCGTCCGGCGGCGGTTTCACGGACCTCGAGCAGCGCACGATCACCGAGCAGCGTTGGTGCGCGGTATCGGACATCCGGGCGATCCAGCAGTCCGGGGAGCCGGTGTACCCGCAGGATCTGGCGGAGTTGCTCGGTGAGGCGAACCTCGTGGTCGTCCGGGCCGACGACCCCGAGGTCCGTGCGATCCGCTGATGTGACCGACGCCATTGCGGTCCGGCTATCCGACACTGGCTATCGGCGCCGCGGCGGTGTCGTCCTAGAATTACGCATGCGCCTCGGGACCGAGCGGATCCGCGCGCGCAAGATCATTCCCAGCCGGCGAGAACCCAGGAGATTGCTGTGAGCACCCCCGACACCACCCCCACTACCGGCACGGCACGCGTGAAGCGGGGCATGGCCGAGATGCTCAAGGGCGGCGTCATCATGGACGTGGTCAACGCAGAGCAGGCCAAGATCGCCGAGGATGCCGGCGCCGTCGCCGTCATGGCCCTCGAGCGGGTCCCGGCCGACATCCGCGCCCAGGGCGGCGTCTCGCGCATGTCCGACCCGGACATGATCGACGGCATCATCGAGGCCGTCTCGATCCCGGTCATGGCGAAGGCCCGCATCGGCCACTTCGTCGAGGCGCAGATCCTGCAGTCCCTCGGTGTCGACTACATCGACGAGTCCGAGGTCCTCACCCCGGCCGACTTCGAGAACCACATCGACAAGTTCGCGTTCACGGTGCCGTTCGTGTGTGGCGCCACCAACCTCGGTGAGGCCCTGCGCCGCATCAACGAGGGTGCCGCGATGATCCGCTCCAAGGGCGAGGCCGGCACCGGCGACGTCTCCAACGCCACCACCCACATGCGCAAGATCCGTCAGGAGATCCGTCGCCTGACATCGCTGCCCGAGGACGAACTGTACGTCGCCGCCAAGGAACTGCAGGCACCGTACGACCTGGTCGTCGAGGTCGCCAAGGCCGGCAAGCTGCCCGTCACCCTGTTCACCGCCGGTGGCATCGCCACCCCGGCCGACGCCGCGATGATGATGCAGCTCGGCGCCGAGGGCGTGTTCGTCGGCTCCGGCATCTTCAAGTCCGGCAACCCGGCCGAGCGGGCCGCCGCGATCGTCAAGGCCACCACGTTCCACGACGACCCGGATGTTCTCGCGAAGGTCTCCCGTGGTCTCGGCGAGGCGATGGTCGGCATCAACGTCGACGAGATCCCGCAGCCGCACCGCCTGGCCGAGCGCGGCTGGTGATCCGGCGCGTCGGACGTTGCTGACGCACTGACACAGACGAACGCGGTGAGGACCCGATGGGGTCCTCACCGCGTTCGTGTTTCTCCGTTGCTAGCCTGAGCGCACATGCTGCGGAAGGGGATTCGTGTGATGACGAAGATCGAGCAGATTCTGGAGCTGGAGCGGCTCGAGAAGGACATCTACCGCGGTATCGCGACGGAGACGATGCTGCCCCGCACGTTCGGCGGTCAGGTCGCCGGGCAGGCGCTGGTGTCCGCGGTCCGCACCGTCGACGAGCACTTCCACGTCCACTCGCTGCACGGCTACTTCCTGCGGCCGGGCAACCCGGTGCTGCCGATCGTGTACCTGGTGGACCGGATCCGGGACGGCCGCTCGTTCGCGACCCGGCGGGTCACCGCGGTGCAGGACGGTCAGGCGATCTTCACGATGTCGGTGTCGTTCCACGTCCTCGACGAGGGCATGGAGCACATGGACGCGATGCCGGACGTGCCGGCACCGGAGGATCTGCCGGACGCGGCGAGCCTGGTCGGCGACGACGTGCACTGGGAGTTCCGGGAGTGGGCGGACTGGGATCTGCGGTACGTGCCGGCCGACCGGATCGCCCGCAAACCCGGTGTGCCGGTGCAGCAGCAGGTGTGGTTCCGGTCCCGCGACCGGCTGCCCGACGATCCGGTCTTCCACATCTGCACTCTCGCCTACATGAGCGACATGACGCTGCTGGCGTCGGCGAGCATCCTCGACCCGGACACCCCGATCCAGAGCGCGTCCCTCGACCACGCGCTGTGGTTCCTGCGCCCGTTCCGGGCCGACGACTGGCTGCTCTACGACCAGACGTCGCCGTCCGCAGGCCACGGTCGGGCCCTGACCGAGGGCCGGATCTTCGACCGCCACGGCAACCTCGTCGCATCCGTCGTGCAGGAAGGGCTGACGCGGTTGCTGCGTCGGGACTGACGGCCGCGGCTGATAGCGTTTCCGTCTGTCAACGGCGTCGAACAGTGCAGGAATTTCTCTCGTGACGAATCAACCGACCATCGGCGTGCTCGCTCTGCAGGGCGACGTGCGTGAGCATCTCGCGGCCCTCGAATCGTGTGGGGCCCAGGCGATCGGTGTACGCCGGCTCGCGGAACTCGAATCCGTCGACGGACTGGTGATTCCCGGTGGCGAGTCGACGACGATGAGCCGGCTGCTCACGGTGTTCGACCTGCTCGAGCCGCTGCGCGCCCGGCTCAAGGACGGCATGCCCGCCTACGGGTCGTGCGCGGGCATGATCCTGCTCGCGAGCGAGGTCCTCGACACCCGCCCCGACGCCGAACACCTCGACGGACTCGACATCACGGTGCGCCGCAACGCGTTCGGCCGTCAGGTCGACTCGTTCGAGGCCGACCTCGACTTCACGGGCATCGACGGCGACCCGGTGCGTGCGGTGTTCATCCGCGCGCCGTGGGTCGAGCGGGTCGGCCCGGGCGTCGACGTCCTGGCCCGGGTGCCGGAAGGCCCCGCCGCAGGCGCCGTGGTGGCGGTGCGGCAGGGTCCGGTCCTGGCGACGTCGTTCCATCCGGAGGTCACCGGCGACCGTCGCGTCCACGGACTGTTCGTGGACATGGTCCGCGGAAACTGACGGTGCGCGGGAACTGACTGCGCACACACCGGCGGTGCGGGGGAACCGAGGTTCCCCCGCACCGTCAGCGTTCGTGAACCGGGCTCACCACGCGTTGAGCGTGTTCAGGATCTGGCCGCGGGAGTGCCACAGCTGATCCGACCAGTAGCCCCACGCGTGCGTGCCGCGTGGCGTGAAATCGTAGGTGGCCGGGATGCCCAGGCTGTTCAGCCGCATCTCGAACGCCCGGGTGTTGGCCAGCGAGATGGTCTCGAGGCCCATCGCGGTGGACGTGTTGAACGACGTCGTCAGGCCCGCGGAGCCGGCCGAACCCATCGACCCGGTGTCGGACGAGCCGAGCGATCCGAGGAACCAGCCGGGCGTGTCGTACTGGCCGGGCAGGCCGCTGCCGGACGAGATGTACATCGACAGCCCGCGCAACTTCTCCGCGTTCACGAACGGGTCGTTGCGCATCCACGCCGGATCCCACGGCGGGCCCCACATGGCGTCGACGTTGTAGCGGCCGGCGTCGAGCATCGCGATCCGGATCATCTCCCGCATACCGGGCGCGGACAGGTTGAGGTAGCCGGAATACGAGGCCGCGAACTTGAACTGGTCACGGTGCCACGCGGCGAGGGTCAGCGCGGCGGAGCCGCCCATCGACAGGCCGGCGACCGCGTTGTTGGTGCGGGAGACGCCGCGAGTCTCGAGGTAGGCGGGCAGTTCCTGGGTCAGGAACGTCTCCCACTTGTAGGTGTACGGCTGGCTGTTGAAATTGCTGGGGCC
The DNA here is from genome assembly GCF_005434945.1 of Prescottella subtropica. Lineage (GTDB taxonomy): Bacteria > Actinomycetota > Actinomycetes > Mycobacteriales > Mycobacteriaceae > Prescottella > Prescottella subtropica. Next base: position 36,780 of record NZ_SKCH01000007.1, read on the forward strand.
GTACCAGTCCGAGTAGAAACTCGACTCGCCGCCGACCGGCAGCACGAGCGTGAGATTGTCCCGGCGGAACTGATCGAACGCGTTGGTCTCGAACGACCACGCGTTGCGGTCGTCGCGGGCCCGCATACCGTCGAGCAGGTACAGCGCGGCGTTACCGCCCCGCTCCGCCCACTGGATCTGAACCTTGATCGGCCCCATGCTCGACGGGACCTGTACCTCCTCGTAGCCACCCCACGGCGCCGCCTGGGCGGTCGCCGGGGTGACTGCCACCGCGAGCGCGGGCGCCAGCAGCGCGGCCGCTCCGAGTCCGGCCAGCCGTTTCTTCCACCGGTCGGTGAATCTCGGTCTGTGCGTACGCATTCGTTCGCCTTTCCCCCAACGATGCCGTCGTCCTCGTCGTCTCACGCCCCCGCGCGGCGGACGACCCGGCCCCGTCGATCTCGATGTCTCGTCAGTTTCGTCTCTGGAAGGGTGCCCTCCGGGACGGCGAGCGTCCGGAGAACACAACAAGTTCTACCCGATCGTGACCTTTCGGGGGAGTCGCGGATTCGGATCGGGCGTGTGGGCGGGTAGGATCGAACCTCCGACAAGTGTGCAGTCGTACCGCCGTGGGAGTCGTCGTTTCTGTCACGGCACGCTGCAGAAAGGGGCTCCCACGAATGAGCGGCCACTCCAAATGGGCTACCACCAAGCACAAGAAGGCCGTGATCGACGCCAAGCGCGGCAAGATGTTCGCGAAGCTGATCAAGAACATCGAGGTGGCAGCTCGTACGGGTGGTGGCGATCCGTCGGGTAACCCCACGCTGTTCGACGCCATCCAGAAGGCCAAGAAGAGCTCGGTCCCGAACGACAACATCGAGCGGGCCCGCAAGCGTGGCGGCGGCGAGGAAGCCGGCGGCGCCGACTGGCAGACCATCATGTACGAGGGCTACGGCCCCAACGGTGTCGCCGTCCTGATCGAGTGCCTCACCGACAACCGCAACCGCGCGGCCGGCGAGGTGCGCACCGCGATGACGCGCAACGGCGGCAACATGGCCGACCCGGGTTCGGTGTCGTACCTGTTCACCCGCAAGGGTGTCATCGTGCTGGAGAAGAACGGCCGCACCGAGGACGATCTGCTCGAGATCGTGCTCGAGGCGGGCGCCGAGGAGATCAACGATCTCGGTGAGCAGTTCGAGATCGTGTGCGAGGCCGCCGATTTCATCGCGGTCCGGACCGCGCTCGTCGACGCCGGCGTCGAGTACGAGTCGGCCGACCCGGACTTCCGGGCATCCGTCGAGGTCCCGGTCGACGCCGAGGGCGCCCGCAAGGTGTTCAAGCTCGTCGACGCCCTCGAGGACTCCGACGACGTGCAGAACGTCTACACCAACGTCGACCTCTCCGACGAGGTGCTCGCCGAACTCGACGCGTAGCAGCACGACGGTCAGCGAACTCCCGCCCCCGGAACGGTCACCCGTTCCGCGGGCGGGAGTTCTGCATCCGGCCCGGGATCGGGAATCCTCCCGCCCGGCGGGAAGCACGATGGCCGCGGCCGGGTCCCCGTACCTAGCGTTCAGCGCACTATCCCGAGGAACAGGAGAGTGCCGTGAGCGACACCAGTGCGAGCAACCGCCGAGAATCGGCTCCGACCCCCGTGCGTGACGTCACCGTCGACCTGCTCGTCGTCGGGGCGGGGACGGGCATGGCCGCGGCCCTGGCCGCGCACGAACTGGGCCTGTCCACGCTGATCGTCGAGAAGACGAAGTACGTCGGCGGGTCGACCGCGCGGTCCGGTGGCGCGTTCTGGATCCCGGCGAACCCGGTGCTGCAGGACGCCGGTGCCGGGGACACCCTCGAGCGTGCCCGCACGTACGTCCGCTCGGTGGTCGACGGATCCGCGCCGGAGGAGCGGGGGAGCGCGTTCCTCGACCACGGCGCCGCCACCGTCGAGATGCTGCGACGGACCACCCCGATGCGGTTCTTCTGGGCCGAGGAGTACTCCGACTACCACCCGGAACTGCCCGGCGGATCCGCGCGGGGCCGGACCTGTGAGTGCCTGCCCTTCGACGCCTCCGTCCTCGGTGCCGAGCGGTCGCGACTCCGTCCCGGAGTGATGGAGGCTCCGATTCCGATGCCGACGACGGGCGCCGACTACAAGTGGATGAACCTCGTCGCGCGGGTGCCGTCCAAGGGCCTGCCGCGCATCGTCAAGCGCGCCGCCCAGGGCATCGGCGGGCTCGCACTGAAACGCGAATACATGGCAGGCGGTCAGGCCCTCGCCGCCGGCCTGTTCGCCGGCGTGCTCGACGCCGGGATCCCGGTCTGGACCGAGACGTCCCTGACCCGCCTGGTCACCGAGGGGGACGCGGTGACCGGTGCGGTCGTCGTCCGGGGCGGGCAGGAGGTGACCGTGACGGCCCGCCGCGGCGTCGTCCTCGCCACCGGCGGCTTCGACCACGACATGGCCATGCGCCACAAGTTCCAGTCGGAGAATCTCGTGGACCACGAGAGTTTCGGCGCGGAGGGCAACACCGGCGACGGGATCCGCATCGCCCAGCAGGTGGGTGCCGGCACCGGACTGATGGACCAGGCGTGGTGGTTCCCCGCCGTTGCGGCACTGCCCGGCAAGGATCCCCTGGTCATGCTGGCGGAACGGTCGCTGCCCGGGTCGTTCATCGTCGATCACACCGGCCGCCGGTTCGTCAACGAGTCCACGGACTACATGTCGTTCGGCCAGCGGATCCTCGAGCGGGAACGTGCCGGCGACCCCGTCGAGTCGATGTGGATCGTCTTCGACCAGGCGTACCGCAACAGCTACATCTTCGCGGCGGGACTCTTCCCCCGACAGCCGCTGCCCCCGTCCTGGTACGACGCCGGCATCGCCCACCTGTCGTCCGACCCCGGGGAACTCGCCCGCTCGGCGGGTCTGCCGGAGGGCGCGTTCACGGAGACGTTCCGGCGGTTCAACGAGGCCGCGGCGGCCGGTGTCGACTCGGACTTCCGTCGTGGCGCCAGTGCCTACGACCGCTACTACGGCGATCCGACGGTCACCCCGAACCCGAACCTGCGGCCGTTGACCAAGGGGCCGTACTACGCGGTCCGGATGACACTCAGCGACCTCGGCACGTGCGGCGGGGTCCGGGCCGACGAACGGGGGCGCGTCGTCCGCGAGGACGGCAGCACCGTCCCGGGGCTCTACGCGATCGGCAACACGGCGGCCAACGTGTTCGGCGACAAGTATCCCGGTGCGGGAGCGACGATCGGGCAGGGACTCGTGTACGGCTACATCGCCGCCCACGACGCCGCACGGCGCGCCGTCTGACCCACGGCGCTCGCCGCCCGCGCCCACCTCCCGCTATGATCGAACAACTGTTCGGAGAAATGTGCGAGAGGTGGGCGCGTGCGTGTTTTCGGGGTCGATCCGGGTCTGACGCGCTGCGGGTTCGGGGTCGTCGACACCGGCCGGGGACGTGAGGTGACACCGGTCGCGGTCGACGTGATCCGGACGCCACCCGACATGGAGCTGGCGTCCCGGCTGCTCGGGATCTCGAACGCGGCCGAGGAGTGGCTCGACCGCTACCGGCCGACGGTCGTCGCCGTCGAACGGGTGTTCTCGCAGCACAACGTGCGCACCGCTATGGGCACCGCGCAGGCCGGCGGCGTGGTGGCCCTGGCCGCGGCCAAACGTGGCATCCCGGTGTGTTTCCACACGCCGAGCCAGGTCAAGGCGGCGGTCACCGGCAGCGGTACCGCCGACAAGAAGCAGGTCACCGCGATGGTCACCCGCATCCTCGGACTCGACACCGCACCCAGGCCCGCCGACGCGGCCGACGCCCTCGCGCTCGCGATCTGCCACTGTTGGCGCGCGCCGATGCTCGACCGGATGGCAGCCGCCGAAGCCGCGGCCGCCGAACAGAAACGACGCTACGAAATGCGGCTGGCGGCCGTGCGCACGCCGGCCGGGAAGACGGGACCACGGTGAAGGCGGGAACACAGTGATTGCTTCGGTACGGGGTGAGGTCCTCGACATCGGCCTCGACCACGCGGTCATCGAGGCGGCCGGCGTCGGCTACCGGCTCAACACCACCCCCGCGACACTGGCGACGCTGCGCCGCGGAGAGGAGTCCCGGCTGCTGACGACGATGATCGTCCGCGAGGACTCGATGACGCTGTACGGGTTCGCCGACGCCGAGTCCCGCGACCTGTTCGGGCTGCTGCAGACCGTGACCGGGGTGGGGCCGCGGCTCGCGATGGCCGTGCTGGCCGTCCTCGAACCGGACGCGCTGCGGACGGCGCTCGTCGACGGCAACATCACCGCCCTCACCCGGGTACCCGGGATCGGTAAGCGCGGCGCCGAACGGATGATCGTCGAACTGCGCGACAAGGTCGAGTCGGTGGTCACCGAGACCGGGCTGCCCGGTGCGCCCGGCGGTGCGGCCGGTGGCCTGCGCGACCAGGTCGTCGAGGCGCTCGTCGGACTCGGGTTCCGGGCCGACCAGGCGGAGAAGGCCACCGACACCGTCGTCGCCGCGGATCCGGAGGCGGCCACCGCGGCGGTGCTGCGGTCCGCGCTCGCCCTGCTGGGGAAGACCCGATGACCGGAGAGTTCGACGACGAATCCGCGGTGACCGCCGAGTTCGTCCGGTCCGACGGTGAGATCGAGGCGAGCCTGCGCCCGAAGTCGCTGTCCGACTTCATCGGTCAACCCCGCGTCCTCGAACAGTTGCAGCTCGTCCTCACCGGTGCCAAACTGCGCGGCGGCACCCCCGACCACGTCCTGCTGTCCGGGCCGCCCGGCCTCGGCAAGACCAGCATGGCGATGATCATCGCCGCCGAGTTGGGGACGTCGCTGCGGCTGACGTCCGGGCCGGCCCTGGAACGCGCCGGGGATCTGGCGGCGATGCTGAGCAACCTCGTCGAGGGCGACGTGCTGTTCATCGACGAGATCCACCGCATGGCCCGGCCCGCCGAGGAGATGCTGTACCTGGCGATGGAGGACTTCCGGGTCGACGTCGTCGTCGGCAAGGGTCCGGGGGCCACGTCGATTCCCCTGGACATCGCGCCGTTCACGCTCGTCGGCGCGACCACCCGTTCGGGTGCGCTCACCGGCCCGCTGCGCGACCGGTTCGGGTTCACCGCCCACATGGACTTCTACGAGCCCGACGAGTTGCAGCGGATCCTGCTGCGCTCGGCCGGCATCCTCGGCGTCGAGTTGGGGGAGGAGGCGAGCGCCGAGATCGCCGGCCGGTCCCGCGGCACGCCGCGCATCGCCAACCGGCTGCTGCGCCGGGTCCGCGACTACGCGGAGGTCCGTGCCGACGGCGTCGTCACCCGTGACATCGCCAGGGCCGCGCTCGCGGTGTACGACGTCGACGTGCTCGGGCTGGACCGGCTGGACCGGGCGGTGCTCGGTGCACTGGTCCGCAGTTTCGGTGGTGGGCCGGTGGGCGTGTCGACGCTCGCGGTCGCGGTCGGGGAGGAGCCGAGCACCGTCGAGGAGGTGTGCGAGCCGTTCCTGGTGCGCGCCGGGATGATCGCCCGGACCCCGCGGGGTCGGGTCGCGACGGCCGCGGCGTGGGCGCAACTCGGGCTGACACCGCCGCCGGACGCCGCGATCGGCGGGATCGAGGTGCGGGCGCGGGAGCCGCAGTTGGGCGCGTTCGACGGTGATGTCCCCATTTGACGGGGTGCGCAATGGCACACTGGAAGCGCACGGTCGCCGACCCGGCTCCGTGACGTAGCTCCGTGACCACACCCGTGTGACGAAAACCGAGGACTGACTTCCTGATGGAAATGCTTTTTCCCCTTCTGATTCTCGTTCTGCTGGTGCCGATGTTCCTCGGCATCCGGCGTCAGAAGAAGGAGATGAAGAAGACCGTCGAACTCCAGGATTCGCTGGCGATCGGTGACCGGGTGATGACGACGGCCGGCCTGCACGCCACCGTCGCCGGTCTCGCCGACGGCACCGTCGACCTCGAGATCGCCCCCGGCGTCGTCACCACGTGGTCGCGCATGGTCATCCGCGAGCGCCTCACCGAGGATGCGGCCGAAGGCTCGCAGCTCGGCCACAGCGAGGAGACCCCGGACGACACGCAGCGTCGTCTCGACGGCGAATAGGCGTCACCCGCCCCCTCCGGCAGGTTCTGCAGACCTGCCGGAGGGGGCGTGTCCGCGTGGGGTCCTGTGCGCGTGGACACGACCATCTGCTAGCTATTGCGTCAATCACGAAGAACGCATCGAGGAGACAGACAGACCGTGGCACCTTCGACAGGATCGGTGCACCCAGTGCGCGCGCTCACCGTTTTCGCGGTGATCGTCGCGGCACTGTATGCCCTGGTCTTCTTCACCGGAGACAAGTCCCCGACCCCGGAACTGGGGATCGACCTGCAAGGTGGGACACGCGTCACCCTCACCGCCCGGACCCCGGACGGCAGTACCCCCGGCCAGGACAGCCTGCGGCAGGCGCAGCAGATCATCGAGACCCGCGTCAACGGTCTCGGTGTGTCCGGCTCGGAGGTCGTCGTCGACGGCGACAACCTGGTGATCACCGTCCCCGGCGACGACAGCTCGCAAGCCAAGTCGCTGGGGCAGACGGCCCGGCTGTACATCCGGCCGGCCCTCGGCTCGCAGCAGGCGCCCGCGCCGGGCAGCGTGCCCGCACCGGAGGCGCCCGCCGAGGGGGCACCCGAACAGGGGTCGCCGGAGGCCGCGGCCGCGGAGATCGCCAAGGCCAAGGAGACCCGGCAGAGCCAGGATCCGACCGTGCAGCAGCAGGCGATGGCCGCGCTGGACTGCTCGGCGCCGGATCCGCTGCAGGGCAACGACGATCCGGCGCTGCCGCTCGTCGCGTGCTCCACCGACGGCACCGCCGTCTACCTGCTCGCCCCGAGCATCATCGACGGCCAGGAGATCTCGGACGCCACGTCCGGGTTCAACACCCAGCAGTCGCGCTACGAGGTGAGCCTGAGCTTCAAGTCCGGTGGCAGCTCCACGTGGGCGCAGTTCACGGCCGACAACATCGGCAAGCAGGCCGCGTTCACGCTCGACTCGAAGGTCGTCAGCGCGCCCGTCGTGCAGGGCGCCACCCCGGCCGGCAGTTCGACGTCGATCACCGGCCAGTTCACGCAGACGCAGGCGCAGGAACTGGCGAACACCCTCAAGTACGGCTCGCTGCCGCTGTCGTTCTCGGCGTCCGAGGCCGAGACGGTGTCCGCGACCCTGGGTCTGGCGTCGCTCGAGGCCGGTCTGATCGCCGGCGCCGTCGGCCTGGTGCTGGTGCTGGTGTACTGTCTGATCTACTACCGCATGCTCGGCCTGCTGACCGCGCTGTCGCTGATCCTGTCCGGGGTGATGGTGTACGCGGTGATGGTGCTCCTCGGCCGCTACATCGGGTTCACCCTCGACCTCGCGGGCATCGCCGGCCTCATCATCGGTATCGGCATGACCGCCGACTCGTTCGTGGTGTTCTTCGAACGCATCAAGGACGAGATGCGTGAGGGCCGCAGCTTCCGCTCCGCCGTCCCGCGCGGCTGGGCGCGGGCCCGCCGCACCGTCCTGTCCGGCAACGCCGTCAGCTTCATCGCCGCCGCCGTGCTGTACGTGCTGGCGGTCGGCCAGGTGCGCGGCTTCGCGTTCACCCTCGGCCTGACGACGATCCTCGACGTGGTCGTGGTGTTCCTGGTGACGTGGCCGCTGGTGTACATGGCGTCGAAGTCCAAGTTCTGGTCCAAGCCGGGTGTCAACGGTCTCGGTGCCGTCGCGCAGGTCGCGCGGGAACGCAAGCAGGTCGCGGCGTCGGCCACCACCTCGCCCGAGACGGAGGCATGAGCATGACCGAGTCGAACACCTCCGGTGCTGTGCTGCCGCACCACAGTTGGCTGCAGCGGCTGTACACCGGTACCGGCGGCTTCGAGGTCATCGGACGCCGCAAGTTCTACTACTGGCTGACCGGCGTCATCGTCGGCCTGTCGCTGCTGAGCATCGTGGTGCGCGGCTTCACCCTCGGCATCGAGTTCGAGGGCGGCACCCGCATCCAGTTCCCGGCCCCCGACGGGGTGAGTACCTCGCAGGTCGAGACCGTGTACGCCGACGCGCTCGGCACCGACCCGGTGTCGGTGCAGACCGTCGGATCGGGCGCGAGTTCGTCGGTGGAGATCCGGTCCGAGGCCCTCGACGCGGGGCAGGTGAACACGCTGCAGAACGCGCTGTTCGACGCCTTCCACCCCACGGACAAGAACGGTGACGCCTCGAAGAGCGCGATCAGCGTCGCCGACGTCAGTGAGACGTGGGGCGGCCAGATCACGAAGAAGGCGCTCATCGCGCTCATCGTGTTCCTGGTGATCGTCAGTATCTACATCGCGATCCGCTTCGAACGGGACATGGCGATCGCGGCGATCATCTCGCTGTTCTTCGACATGATCGTCACCGCCGGCATCTACTCGCTGATCGGTTTCGAGGTCACCCCCGCCACCGTGATCGGTCTGCTCACCATCCTCGGCTTCTCGCTGTACGACACGGTCGTCGTGTTCGACAAGGTCGAGGAGAACACCCGCGGCGTGCTGCACCTGAACCGGCGCACCTACGCCGAGCAGGCCAACCTCGCCGTGAACCAGACCCTCATGCGGTCCATCAACACCACCGTCATCTCGGTGCTGCCGGTCATCGGCCTCATGGTGGTCGCGGTGTGGCTGCTCGGGGTGGGCACCCTCAAGGACCTGGCGCTGGTGCAGCTCGTCGGCATCCTCGTCGGCGCCTACTCGTCGATCTTCACGGCGACCCCGCTGCTGGTGTCGATCAAGGAACGGTGGGGTCCGGTGGCCGCGCACACCGAGAAGGTGCTCGGTAAGCGGGCCGCCGCCGGCACGGTGACCGCCCCGGGTGTCGCACCGGCGGTGCGGGCAGCCGCACCGGTCACCCCGCAGGTGGGTGCGACACCGACCGGGAAGCGCAACAAGAAGAGGCACTGAGACGATGACCAGCCCACGCCGATCCGGCCGCCGCGTCCTGCGGGCGCTGGGCGCCCTGACCGCCGCCACGGCGGTCGGGGCGGGGGCTGCCGCGTGCAGCGAACCCGCCGACCAGGTCCCGTCCCTCGGGTACGCGATCGACGACGTCGTGACCACCTACAACGCCAACACGGTGGAGGGGGCGGCCACCGGGACGACGGCGGCCCTCGGCCGGGTGCTGGTCGGAGCCAACTACCTCGGGCCGTCCGGTGCGCCGGTCGCCGACACCGACGTCGCCACCGCCAGCATGCTGCCGGGGGACACGCTCACCGTGCAGTACCGGGTGAACCCGGCGGCGGTGTACTCCGACGGTGTCCCCCTGTCGTGCGACGACTTCGTGCTCGCGTGGGCGGCCGGCAGCGGCCGGTTCACCCGGCCGGGCGAGCCCGGCCCGGTCCCGATGTTCGACGCCGCGAGCCGCGCCGGCTACGCGGACATCGACCGGGTGGACTGCGAGCCCGGTTCGAAGGACGTGACGGTCGTGTTCACACCCGGCCGCTCCTACCTGGGCTGGCGGTCGCTGTTCGGGGCGACGGAGCTGATGCCCGCGCACGTCGCGGCGCGGGCCGCGGGGGTGCCGGACGTCGTCGGTCCGATCCGGTCGAACGACACCGACGCGGTCGGCCGGATCGCCGACTTCTGGAACAACGGCTGGCAGCTGGTGCCCGGGGAACTCGACCTCACGGCGCTGCCGTCGTCGGGTCCGTACCGGATCGACTCGTACACCGTCGACGGCGGTCTCGTGCTCGTCGAGAACGAGCGCTGGTGGGGCAACAAGCCGGCCACGTCGCGGATCGTGGTGTGGCCCAAGGGGTCCGACGTCCAGTCGCACGTGGACGCCGGTGACGTCGAGGTGGTCGACGTCGGTGCGGGGTCGATCGCCGGTCTCGACCTCGGTGGCTTCGAGGCCGTCGACGAGCCGTCGCGCAGCGTCGAACAGCTGGTGTTCTCCCACGGCGGCGTGTTCGCGGACGCCGAGGCGCGTCGGGCGTTCGCGCTGTGCCTGCCGCGCAGGCACCTGTTCGACACGCTCGGCCACCCCGGGTTCGAGCGGGCGCAGGGACTCGGGTCCGGCGTCGTCGATTCCCGGATCACCGCCGCCGACTCGCTGTTCTACCGGTCCGCGGTGGACGCCGAGGGCGGCATCTACACCGACCCGGACATGCCCGGGGCGAAGGCGGCACGGGAGACGGCCGGCCTGTCCGAGATGACGGTCCGGGTCGGATACCTCGGCCCCGACGAGCGTCGCGCACAGACGGTCCGCACGATCGCCGAATCGTGCGCGGGCGCGGGCATCACCGTCGTCGATGCCGGATCACCGGGGTTCCGGCCGATCGCCCTCGGCGCCGGCGAGGTCGATGCGGTGCTCGCGGGCACCGGATCCGTGGCCGGCGCGGCCGGTTCCAGCGTGCCCAGCGACGCAGCGTTCGCGCTGCGCACCGGCAACGGCGACAACGCCGGCAGCTTCGCGAACCGCCGCTACGACGAGGTCGTCGACAAACTCGCGGTCGACGGTTCCCTGTCGTCCCGGATGACGCTGTCGGGGGAGGCGGAGGCGATCCTGTGGGACGAGATGCCGACGATCCCGCTGTTCGACCAGCCGCGCACCACCGCGCACACGGCGGGCATGCACGCCGTCGTACCGAACCCGACGAGGTCCGGTGCGGGCTGGAACATGGACCGGTGGATACTGCTCAGGTGACGCCTGCCATGCCTTCTCGTGACCGTGACACCGGTCCCCGTGCCGCCGCCCTCGACCGGGCCGGCTCGGCCGTGTCCCGGCTGACCCGCTGGTGCGACGACTTCCCCACGGCGGGTGTCCGGTTCGCGGATCTGACGCCGGTGTTCGCGGACGGCCCCGGCTACCGCGCAGTGATCGAGGGACTCGCCGCGGCGGGCGCCGGAGCCGACCTGGTCGCCGGTGTCGACGCGCGCGGCTTCCTGCTCGGTGGCGGTGCCGCCCTGGAACTCGGCTGCGGGGTGCTCGCGGTCCGCAAGGCCGGCAAGCTGCCGCCGCCGGTGCACGCGCAGAGCTATGCGCTCGAGTACGGTGAGGCGACGCTGGAGATCCCGTACGACACTCCCGACCTGACCGGTCGCCGGGTGTTCGTCGTCGACGACGTCCTTGCCACCGGCGGCACCCTGCTGGCGGCCGCGGAACTGTTGTCGCGGGCGGGCGCCGACGTCGTCGGTGTCGCTGTGGTCCTCGAGATCGAGGAACTCGGGGGACGCGCCCGATTCGAGCGGTATCCGCTGACATCGCTCGTCCGGGTCTGAGACGTACAGAGGACTACAGTTGTGCCTGGTGGTGTAGCAGCACCACCCGGCCCGAGGGACCGCCCGCAGCGCGGTGGCAGGAGGTGACGGCATGACCCAGCATCTTGACCGGTCCCAGAACACAGGTTCGGGCGGCACACCGGCAGGCGACAAACCTGCCCCGGTGCCCACGTCGGCGTCCCGCCGCGTCCGGGCCCGCCTGGCCCGGCGGATCACCGGCGCCCGCAACGCCCCGGTGCGCCCGGTGCTCGAACCGCTCGTCGCCCTGCACCGCGAGGTGTACCCGAAGGCGGACGTGTCGCTGCTGCAGCGCGCCTACGACGTCGCCGAGCAGCGGCACGCCACCCAGTTCCGCAAGTCCGGCGACCCGTACATCACGCATCCCCTCGCCGTCGCGAACATCCTCGCCGAACTCGGCATGGACACCACGACGCTGGTCGCGGCGCTGCTGCACGACACCGTCGAGGACACCGGTTACTCGCTCGAGGAGTTGACCGCCGAGTTCGGTGAGGAGGTCGCGCACCTCGTCGACGGTGTCACCAAACTCGACAAGGTGGTGCTCGGCTCGGCCGCCGAGGGCGAGACGATCCGCAAGATGATCATCGCGATGGCCCGCGACCCGCGGGTGCTGGTCATCAAGGTCGCCGACCGGCTGCACAACATGCGTACGATGCGGTTCCTGCCGCCGGAGAAGCAGGCCCGCAAGGCCCGCGAAACCCTCGAAGTGATTGCGCCGCTGGCCCACCGGCTCGGCATGGCCACCGTCAAATGGGAACTCGAGGACCTCGCATTCGCGATCCTGCACCCCAAGAAGTACGACGAGATCGTGCGTCTGGTCGCGGACCGGGCGCCGTCCCGCGACACCTACCTGGCGAAGGTGCGCGCCGAGATCAACGCGACCCTGTCGGCGTCGCGGATCAGCGCGACCGTCGAGGGCCGGCCCAAACACTACTGGTCGATCTACCAGAAGATGATCGTCAAGGGTCGCGACTTCGACGACATCCACGACCTGGTGGGCGTGCGGATCCTGTGCGACGAGATCCGCGACTGCTACGCCGCGGTCGGTGTCGTGCACTCGCTGTGGCAGCCGATGGCCGGACGGTTCAAGGACTACATCGCCCAGCCCCGGTACGGGGTGTATCAGTCGCTGCACACCACCGTCATCGGGCCGGAGGGCAAGCCGCTCGAGGTGCAGATCCGCACCCGCGACATGCACCGCACCGCCGAGTTCGGTATCGCCGCGCACTGGCGGTACAAGGAGCTCCGGGGGAAGAACACAGCGAAACACGACTCGACCGAGGTCGACGACATGGCGTGGATGCGTCAGCTCCTCGACTGGCAGCGGGAGGCTGCCGACCCGGGCGAGTTCCTCGAATCGCTGCGCTACGACCTGGCGGTCAAGGAGATCTTCGTGTTCACCCCGAAGGGGGACGTGATCACGCTGCCGTCCGGGTCGACCCCCGTCGACTTCGCGTACGCGGTGCACACCGAGGTCGGGCACCGGTGCATCGGCGCCCGCGTCAACGGCCGCCTCGTCGCCCTCGAACGTCAACTCGAGAACGGTGAGGTCGTCGAGGTGTTCACCTCGAAGGCTGCCACCGCCGGCCCCAGCCGGGACTGGCAGTCGTTCGTGGTGTCGCCGCGCGCCAAGGCGAAGATCCGGCAGTGGTTCGCGAAGGAACGCCGCGAGGAAGCCCTCGAGGCCGGCAAGGACGCCATCGCCAAGGAAGTGCGCCGCGGCGGACTTCCGTTGCAGCGCTTGATGAACGCCGAATCCATGACGGCGCTCGCCCACGAGTTGCGGTACCCGGACGTGTCCGCGCTGTACACGGCCGTCGGCGAACACAACGTGTCCGCGCAGCACGTCGTGCAGCGGCTCGTCGCCCACCTCGGCGGTGTCGGCGCCGTCGAGGAAGAGCTCGCGGAGCGGTCCACACCGTCGAACATCCCGCTGTCGCGTCCCCGCAGCGGTGATGTCGGCGTCCTGGTGCCCGGCGCCCCCGGCACCGTCGCCAAACTCGCCAAATGCTGCACCCCGGTACCCGGCGACGAGATCATGGGTTTCGTCACCCGCGGCGGCGCCGTCAGCGTGCACCGCACCGACTGCACCAACGCGACCTCACTGCGTGAACAGTCCGAACGCATCATCGACGTGCAGTGGGCGCCGTCCCCGTCGTCGGTGTTCCTCGTCGCCATCCAGATCGAAGCCCTCGACCGGCACCGGCTGCTGTCCGACGTCACCAAGGCCCTCGCCGACGAGAAGGTCAACATCCTGTCCGCGTCCGTCACCACCTCCGGCGACCGCGTCGCGATCAGCAAGTTCACCTTCGAGATGGGCGACCCGAAACACCTCGGCCACGTCCTCAACGTGGTCCGCAACGTCGAGGGCGTCTACGACGTCTACCGCGTCACCTCCGCGGCGTAGGCGTACACCTGCCCGAGACTCCCGGGGCCGGCCTGGCCTATCAGCTGAAGGGACCCTTTGTTCGCTCCAGGCGTACAAAGGGTCCCTTCAGCTGTGTGTGGGTGGGGGCAACCGGCCCCGTCAGCCCACCTTCGCGGTCTGGATGGTGACGGCGGTGTTGGGGGCGCCGCCGCCGGCGGGGCTGGAGCCGTCGTCGCCGGCTGCGGCGATCTTCTCGACGGTGGCGATGCCCTCGTCGGTCATGGTGCCGAAGACGGTGTACTGCGGGGGCAGGACGGAGTCGGCGTAGACGAGGAAGAACTGGCTGCCGTTGGTGTCGGGGCCGGCGTTGGCCATGGCGATGGTGCCGCGCGGGTAGACGACGGGTTTCTGGGCGGCGGGGTCGCCGGCGGCGTAGGCGGTGGTGGGGTATTCGTTGGCGAAGTCGTAGCCGGGTCCGCCGGAGCCGCGGCCGGTGGGGTCGCCGCACTGCAGCATCTGCAGGCCGGGGTTCGTGGACAGGCGATGACAGGGGGTGCCGTCGAAGTAGCCCTGCTCGGCGAGGCTGACGACGCTGTTGACCGTGCAGGGGGCGGCGGCCCGGTTCAGGTCCATGCCGACGGGGCCGACGTTGGTGGTGAGGGTGACGGTGACGGTGCCCTCGGCGGGAACGCCGGTGGCGTTCGGGGCCTGGACGGATTTGGCGGCGGGCCCGGACTCCGGGTAGCTGCAGTCGACGGTCGGGGTGCCGGCCGGGACGCCCGGCAGGGTGCCGTAGCGGGACAGGTCGAGTTGCGGGGCGGCCGGGGTGGACCACATGCTCGACGCTGTCGTCGAGGCGGCGGTGTCGCTGCCGGAGTCGTCGTTCGAGCATGCGGTCAGGGCCAGTGCCAGGCCGAGTCCGGCTGCGGCGATCGTGGTGCGCTTGTTCATCAGTCCAGCCTCACACTCGTGATGTCGACGGCCTCGGCGGGTTTGCCGTCGGCCGCGGCGCCTTCGACGCCGGCGGCGGCGATGGTGTCGAGGGTCGCGAGTCCGGTCTCGTCGATGCTGCCGAAGACCGTGTACTGCGGCGGCAGGGTGGAGTCCCCGTAGACGAGGAAGAACTGGCTGCCGTTGGTGTCGGGGCCGGCGTTGGCCATCGCCAGGGTGCCGCGCGGGTAGGTGGCGGGCATCTGGGCGGTGATGTCACCGGCCGCGAACTGGTCGGTGGGGAATTCGTTGGCGAACTGGTAGCCGGGTCCGCCGGCGCCGGTGCCGGACGGGTCGCCGCACTGCAGCACCTTCAGCGAATCGCTGGTGGTGAGGCGGTGGCAGGCGGTGCCGTCGAAGTAGCCCTGCTGTGCGAGGCTGACGAAAGAGTTGACGGTGCAGGGGGATTCGGCGTTGTCCAGGGTGAGGCCGATGTTGCCCCGGCTGGTCTCCATGGAGGCGCTGACCGTTGCCACGGTGGTGTCGATGCCCTCGCTGCGCGGCGGCGTGTTCGGCTTGGCGGCCTCCCCGGCGGGGGTGTAGCTGCAGTTGACGAGATTCGGCAGCGCCGCGGCGCGGGCCGTGGGCAGGGCGGCGGCCGTGTTCTCGGTGGTGGTGTTCTCGGAGGCCGTGTTCTCCGTCCCGCCGTCGTCGCGGCTCGACAGGGTGACGACGACGGCGCCGACGGCCACGACGACGACCGCCCCGACGATCGATCCGGCGATCGTCATCTGCTTGCGCTTGCGGGCGCGTTCGGCGCGTCGTTCGAGCTGGCGGTCCAGCTTCCGTTTCGCCGCATCCCGGCGCTGCTGATTGCTCGGCACTGCAGTCGTCCTCCCGTACGTTTCGTTCGGTATGTGTCCGGCCGCTCAGTCGACCAGCGTCTGTGGGCCGCACAGAGTCTCCCATTCCAACCTGAGAAGATGCCGGAAGGGCGAGCGCCTAGGCTGTAGGCGATTCGTTCTCGGTCCGTCACCGACCCGCACTCTAGGAGCTGACAATCGTGCTCGTCACCGGATTCCCGGCCGGGATGTTCCAGACCAACTGCTACATCCTCGCGCACGACGACGCCACCGAGTGTGTCGTCGTCGATCCCGGTCAGGACGCGGCGGAGCCGTTGGCGCAGTTCCTCGACCAGCAGTCGCTGACGCCGCGGGCCGTGCTGCTCACCCACGGGCACCTCGACCACACGTGGTCGGTGGCGCCGGTGTGCGAGCGGTACGGCATTCCCGCGTACATCCACCCCGACGACCGCTACATGCTGTCCGATCCGGGCCGCGGGATGGGGCCGGGCATGAAGCAGATCGTCGGCGACACCGTATTCCGGGAGCCGTCCGAGGTGATCGACCTCGCCGACGGCGACGAGATCACGCTCGCCGGTATCGACTTCGTCGTCGACCACACGCCCGGTCACACGCAGGGGTCGGTGGTGTTGCGCACCGAGATCGGCACCGACGACGGCCCGCTGCAGATCGCGTTCACCGGCGACACCCTGTTCCAGGGGTCGATCGGCCGATCCGACCTGCCCGGCGGTGACCACGAGCAGTTGCTGGCGTCGATCGCGGCCAAGCTCCTCGTCCTGGGCGACGACACCGCGATCCTGCCCGGGCACGGTGGCACCAGCTCGATCGGTCAGGAACGTGCCACCAATCCGTTCCTCGTTGGACTGTCCGCGTCCCGGTAAGGAAAAGTAGACACAGTGAGCAAGTCAGGCGCCAGCACCTTCTCGGCCCCCAAGGGCATTCCCGACTACGTCCCGCCGCAGTCCGCGGAGTTCGTCGCCGTGCGCGACGGGCTGACCCGCGCGGCCCGGCTGGCCGGCTACGGGCACATCGAGTTGCCCGTCTTCGAGGACACCGGTCTGTTCGCGCGCGGGGTCGGTGAATCCACCGACGTCGTCTCCAAGGAGATGTACACGTTCGCGGACCGCGGCGACCGGTCGGTGACGTTGCGCCCCGAGGGCACGGCCGGGGTGATGCGTGCGGTCATCGAGCACGGCCTCGACCGCGGCCAGCTGCCGGTGAAGTTGAGTTACGCGGGCCCGTTCTTCCGGTACGAGCGTCCGCAGGCGGGCCGCTACCGGCAGTTGCAGCAGGTCGGTGTCGAGGCGATCGGCGTCGACGATCCGGCCCTCGACGCCGAGGTCATCGCGATCGCCGACGCCGGGTTCCGCGGCCTGGGCCTCGACGGTTTCCGGCTCGAGATCACCTCGCTCGGCGACGACACGTGCCGCCCGCAGTACCGGGAACGGTTGCAGGAGTTCCTGTTCGGGCTCGATCTGGACGAGGACACCAGGAAGCGCGCGGAGATCAACCCGCTGCGCGTCCTCGACGACAAGCGCCCGCACGTCAAGGAGATGACGGCGGACGCCCCGCTCATGCTCGATCACCTGTCGGAGAGCGCGAAGGCGCACTTCGATCAGGTGCTCGCACACCTCGACGCGCTCGGCGTCCCGTACGTGGTCAACCCGCGCATGGTCCGCGGCCTGGACTACTACACCAAGACCACGTTCGAGTTCGTGCACGACGGTCTGGGCGCACAGTCCGGTATCGGCGGCGGTGGACGCTACGACGGCCTGATGGCGCAGCTCGGTGGTCAGCCGCTGTCCGGGATCGGGTTCGGTCTCGGTGTGGACCGCACCATCCTGGCGCTCGCCGCGGAGGGCAAGACGGCGGCGGTGCCGGGGCGGTGCGACGTGTTCGGGGTGCCGCTCGGCGACGCCGCGAAGGCCCGCATGGTGGTGCTCGCGCACGAGCTGCGGACGGCCGGGATCCGCGTCGACATGGTGTACGGCGACCGCGGCATCAAGGGGTCGATGAAGGCCGCGGACCGTTCCGGTGCCCGGTTCGCGCTGGTGCTCGGCGACCAGGATCTCGAGGCCGGCACGATCGGTGTAAAGAACCTGACCGACGGCGAGCAGGTGTCGGTGCCGCTCGGGGAGATCGTCGCGCGGACGGGTGCGCTTCTTGCCGACGCCTGACGGGGCCGGCCGCGACGAGTTCGCGCTCGACCTGATTCCGGCCGAGCTGCTGGCGCCGCGGATGCGCCGGGTGGCGCTGGTGTCGGTGCTGATCGGTGTGGTCGCCGCCGGGGTGGTGGCGCTGTTCGCGTCGCTGCCGGTGGCGGTCGCGGTCGGTGTCGTCGTCGGCGCCCCGACCGCGGTGTCCGCGTTGCTCGCGACACGACGTCGAATCTGGTTGGACGGCACCGTACTGCACGCGTCGAACGGTCTCCGGCGCCGCCGCCTGGATGTCGCGCAGGCGGTGACGGTGGAGTTCACGGTGCGGTCGGCGCGGGTCAACCAGGTGGTGCTCCGGGTCGGGGACGGCCGGGTGGTGCAGTCGGTGCCGCTCGCGCTGTACACCGCGGACGGTGGCCGGGAACTCGAGGTCCTCGGGCTTCGCAAGCTCGCCGACGCCCTGTCGTCGAGCGAGTTGGTGCCGGCCGTGGCGGCGGCGTCGGTGCTGATCGGGCAGTTGCGGGCCGAGGCGCGCGGCGCCGGTCTCGAGGAGCGCCCCCTGTACCGGGCCGTCGTGCTGGTGCGCGATGCCGGACGGGTGCCGCAGACCACGCTCACCGACGGGGAGGTCGCGGCACTCGCCGATTGACCCCGCCCGGACGAGACGGACCGACCGGACGGTAACTCCCCGGTTGCGGCTTCGGCTGTTCGCTGCGCGTCGTCGCCGGCGAGGATTATCGTTCAGTCATGGTCGGTCTCTGGCCCGTCCTGGATCGTCGGGAGGCGTTCCGCGACGCAGAGGAGTTGCTCCGCGACGGCACGTCGTGCGGGGTGGTATTGGTCGGCACCGCCGGGGTCGGCAAGACGACGATGGCGCGGGAGTTGGTCGGTGCGCTCTCCGGCGACGCCCGCTGGATCGCCGGCACCGAATCCACCCAGAACATCCCGTTGGGTGCGTTCGCGCCGCACCTGGCGCGCACCACGTCCCGTGATCCGGTGGTCGCGTTGCGGGCGGTGCGGGACGTGCTCGCCGAGGACGGACTCGCCGCCGACGGTGGTGTCGGGATCGTCGGGGTCGACGACGCCCACCTGCTCGACGACTTCTCCGCGGGACTGGTGCACCAGTTGGCGGTGGGCCGTGACGCCCGACTGGTGGTGACCGTGCGCAGCGGCGCCCCGGTGCCGGCGGCGATCGAGGCGCTGTGGAAGGACGGCCTGCTCACCCCGCTGGTGGTGCAGCCGTTCACCCGGGCCGAGATGGATCGGGAACTGGTGACGGTGCTGGGGGCGCCGGTCGAACGGTTCAGCGCCGACGCGCTGTGGGCGGAATCCGAGGGCAACCCGCTGTTCCTGCGGCACCTGGTCGAGAGCGCCCTCGACGGCGGCACCCTCCGCCGGTCCGGTGGTGTGTGGCAGTTGCGGGGCCGGCCGGGCGTGTCACCGGCGCTCGCGTCGCTGCTCGAATCCCGGTTCGCCCGCATCCCGAAGGATGTTCTCGGTGTCGTCGAATACCTGGCGTTCTGCGAACCGCTCGAACTCGAGGTGCTCGACGAACTCGTCGGCCGTCGGCCCATCGAGGACGCCGAACGTCTCGACCTGGTGCGGGTGCGGGACGTCGGTGACGCGCCGGTGGTGCGGCTCGCCCACCCGCTGTTCGGTGAGGTGGTGCGCGATCGGGCGGGCACCCTGGCCGCGCAGCGCATCAAACGGCGGCTGGTGGAGGTGCTGCGGGAGGCCCCCGACCCGGGGGTGGTGACGTCGATGCGGATAGCGGAACTGGCGATCGAGTCGGGTGTCGAACCGGATCCGGAACTGCTGGTGCGCGGTGCCGAGGATGCGATCGCGATGTGCAGCCTCGATCTGGGGGCGCGGCTCGCGACGGCGGCGGTGCGCCGCGGCGCCGGGTTCGGTGCGTCGTTCGCGCTGGGGCGGGCCCTGATGTGGCAGGGGCGGGGCGACGCCGCCGAGGACGTGTTCGCGGCCGTCGACCCGGACGAGTTGTGCGAGTACGACGTGGCCCGCTGGCTGCTGACCCGCGTCGCCAGCCTGTACCTCGAGGCGGGCCGGCCCCGCGAGGCCGTCGACCTGTTCGAGCGGGAACGCGGACGCATCACCGACCCGATGCTGCGGGTGTCGGTCGTCGCGCTGGACGCGGTGCTGCACCTGTACGACCGGAAACTTGCCGACGCGATCACCCTGGCGTGGCAGGTGCAGGCCGCCGAGGAGGCGCACCCGTGGGCGCGGGCGAGCGGAGTGTTCGCCGGCACCGCCGCACTCACCACCGCCGGTCGCGGGTTCGAGGTGGGTGCGCTCGCCGCGTCCGCGTGGGAGGCCATCGAACACGGCGACGGCCTGCTGCGCTTCCACATCGGCTACTTCGAGGTGCTGGCGTCGACGTTCGTCGGACGGCTGGGTGCCGCCGGCGACACCGCCGCCCGCTACCGGGCGCTGGCGGCCGGCCAGCCGAACAGTGCGGCCCTCGCCGACGTCGCGTCCGGGGTGGTCAAACAGATGGGTGGACGACTGAACGAGGCGGCCGCCCATCTCACGGAGGCGCTGGCGGTCCTGGACCGGGACACGCGTTCGGAGTGGATGCTGCTGGCCGCGGTGAGCCTGTGCCAGGTGCGGGCCGCGCAGGGGCGCGCCGACGACGCCGCGGCCGCCGTCGCTGTCGCCGAACGGCATTCGGGGCCGGAACTGGCGTTCTTCGACCCGCTCGTCGACGTCGCGCGGGCCTGGGCGGCCGGCGCGGCGGGGGAGGTGTCCGCGGCGGTGCGGGCCGCGCGCCGCGGCGCCGAGCGGGCGGCGTCGGCCGGGCAGTTCATGCTCGAGGTACTGGCGCTCGACGTGGCCACTACGTTCGGCGACTACGGGGCGGTGCCGCGGCTCGAGGAACTCGCGGTCCTCGTCGACGGCCCGTTCCCGGCGGCCGCCGCGGCCCGCGGCCGGGCCCTGGCCCGCTCGGACGGGCCCGCCCTGGACCGGATCGCGGCAGGATTCGAACGGGCCGGTGTCCTGCTGCTCGCCGCCGACACGTACGCGCAGGCCGCCACCGCGTACGCGCGGTCCCACGACCGGCGCGGCGAGCTCGCGGCCGCGGCCAAGGCGCACTGGCTGGCGTCGCAGTGCGACGACGCCCGCACCCCGGCACTCGCGAAGGCGGCCCGGCCGCTCCCGCTCACCGACCGGGAACGCGAGATCGCGGTGCTCGTCGGGCGCGGCCTGTCCAACAAGGACATCGCCCGGCGGCTGGTGCTGTCGGTGCGCACCGTCGAGGGGCACGTCTACCGGGCGTGCGAGAAGCTGTCGCTCAGCCACCGCAGCGATCTGGCGAAACTCGTGCAGGTGTAGGTGCGGCGTCCAGCTTCCGGGTACACAGCAACCGGAAGGTGACGGCGACGGCCGCGGCGAACACCAGCAGATAGCAGCTCGAGTAGACCGGGACGAGCAACTGCGTCGACCAGTGCTGGTAGTGGCGGGGGAACGTGAACAGGCCGATCCCGATGGGGTGGGCGGTGCCGTGCAGGGGAGCACCGTCGGAGTAGTGCCACCACCACGAGAATGCGGGCACCGCGACCACCGCCGGTGCGAGCCGTCCGATGCGGGTGTCGGACGTGGCCGCGTGGTGCAGGGCGAGCACGAGCAGCGGCACGAACCACACCCAGTGGTGTCCCCACGAGAACGGGGACACGACAGCGGAATTCATGCCGGTCAGGACGACGGCGAGCAGCACGTGCCCGCGGCGGTGGGCGAGGGCCGCCGCGGCCAGGCCGAGCGCGGCCAGGACACCGGCGACGAGGATCCACATCCACGTCGGCGGCGCGAACACGCCGGTCACCGGATCCTGGTAGTCGGTGGCGCCGTAGAAACGCAGGAGTTGGGCGAGCATCCCGTTCGCGGACTGGTTGCCCACCGCGTCGACGGGCCCGACCCGGCCGGCATGCACGACCCGGTCGGTCCAGTACGACCACGCGTCCGACGGCACGACCGCGAACCCGAGCGCGACGGTCGCGGCGAACGTGCACCCGGTGGTGACGGCGGTGCGCCACTGCCGGACCGCCGCCAGATAGGCGAGGAAGAACAGGGGGGTGAGCTTGATACCGGCGGCGATGCCGGTGCCGACGCCGCGCAGCCGGGACCCGGCCGGACGGGTGAGATCCCACACCACCAGCAGCACCAGGAACACGTTGATCTGCCCGAACCAGATGGTGGAGCGGACCGGTTCGAGGGCCGTCGTCGCGACCGCGAGCAGCGTGCTCAGCAGCCACAGGCGCGGGCCGGATCGGTAGCCGAGGCTGCGGAAGGACACCGCGACCAGCGCGATCAGCGCCGCGAACGTCGCCGACCACCACATCAGGTTCGTCACCGTCTGCGACACCAGCGCGAACGGCGCGAACACGATCGCCGCGAACGGGGTGTAGGTGAACTGCATCCCGAACAGGATCGCGTCGTCGTACAGGCCGGTGCGGTGCACGACCGCGTCGCCGCCGGCCCGGTAGATCGCCAGGTCCGCGAAATTCTCGAACAAACCGTAGAACGGGTCGCCGATCGGCAGGGCGTAGACGTGCCACACGACGACGCAGACCGCCATCACCCCCGCCGCGACGAGTGCCGACGTGGCGATCGTCCGGCCCTGTTCGACGGATGGAGAAGTCGTGTGCACGGGCAACGACGCTACGGCACCGTGCGGTCGATTTCCGTCCACGCGATGGGAACGCGAGTTGCTCCGACGGGGTGAATACGTGTTCACTCGGTGGTGAACGCCCGTTCACTCGCGGTGTTCCGGTGATGGCAGCGTGCGATCACCGACCGCGTCCCCAGGTTCGGAGATGATCGCTTGGCTTCCAGGCCGCCCGCCCGCCCCCGCCGCTCCAGTGCCCTCGTCACCGCCGTCCTGTGCCTGTGCGGCACGCTCGTCTCGCTGCAGCAGACCCTGGTGGTGCCGTTGCTGCCCGAGCTGGGGCCGATCCTCGGCGTCGGCACCGACAATGCGTTCTGGCTGGTCACCATCACACTGCTCACCGCGGCCGTCGCGACCCCGATCGTGTCCCGGCTCGCCGACATGGTCGGCAAGAAACGCATGATGATCGTGGCGATGTCGGTGATGGTCAGCGGCTCGCTGCTCGCCGCGATCGGCGGCTCGTTCCTCACGGTCCTGATCGGACGCGGCCTGCAGGGTTTCGCGTCGTCCCTCATCGCCGTCGGGATCGGCATCCTGCGCGACCAGTTGCCGCGGGAGAAGGTGCCCGCCGCCACCGCACTGATGAGCGCGACCCTCGGCCTGGGCAGCGCGACCGGGTTGCCGCTCGCCGGAGTCGTCTACGACCATCTGGGCTGGCACGCGATCTTCTGGACGTCGGCGGGTGCCGGGCTGCTCCTGCTCGTGGCACTCGTGGTGGTCGTTCCGGAATCCGACGTCCGTGCGCCGGGACGTTTCGACATCGTCGGCGCCGTCGTCCTGTCGATCGCGCTCACCGCGCTGCTGCTGGGCATCTCCAAGGGTGGCATGTGGGGGTGGGGGAGCGGCCGCACCCTCGGCTCGTTCGCGCTGGCCGCCGTCGTGATCGCGATCTGGATTCCCTACCAGTTGCGGGTCACCGACCCGATGGTGAACCTGCGGACGTCGGTGCGACGGCCGGTGCTGCTCACCAACATCGCGTCGATGATCGTCGGCTTCGCGATGTTCGCGAATCTGCTCGCCACCACCCAGCAGTTGCAGATGCCGGAGATCACCGGCTACGGACTCGGGCTCAGTGCGATGGTCGCAGGCCTGTGCATGGTGCCGTCGAGCCTGGCGATGGTGGTGTTCTCGCCGCTGTCCGCGAAGATCACCACCCGGTTCGGGGCTCGGGTCACCCTGATCACCGGTGCACTCGTGCTCGCGGCCGCATACGTCGTCCGGGTCAGCTTCAACGACGCGCTCGTGCCGATCATCCTCGGCGCGATGGCCGTCAACGTCGGCACCGCCATCACCTATTCGGCGATGCCGATCCTCATCATGCAGTCGGTGCCGGTCGCCGAGACCGCCGCCTCCAACGGCCTGAACTCACTGGTCCGCTCGATCGGCACGTCCACGTCGAGTGCCGTGGTGACCGCACTGCTCACCGCGATGACCGTCGAGATCGCCGGGCAGCACTTCCCGACACTGGACGCGTTCCGCACCGTGTTCGCGATCGCGTGCGCGATGGCACTGCTCGCGGCCGCCGTCGCCTGGTTCATTCCCCGTACCGCCCGACCGGTGTCCGAGTCGGCGGTCGTCGAGGCGGCCGCCGAGGCACGCGCGGAGACGGTGGCGTGAGCCCGCGCCGATCCACCCGGGACGCGATCGTCGACGCCGCCCGGACACTGTTCGCAGAACGTGGCTACACGGCCACGACCATCAAGGACGTCGCCGAACTCGCCGGATATTCGCCGGCGATGGTGATGAAGACGACCGGCAGCAAAGCCGAACTGTACGCGGCCGCGGCGCCCACGTTGCCGTCCGCGGCGGACGATTCGCACGTGTGCGAGGACGAAACCGTCGGCTACCGCCTGGTGCGCAACATCGTCGAACGCCGCGACTCCGGCGAATCGGAACCGTGGGTGATGATGCCGCTCCTCATCCACGAGGCGCCGGACCGGGATGCGGCCTCGGCCGACGCGCGCGAGCGATACGTGCGGGGGATCGCCGCCAAGATCGGCGACGAGACGGAGAGGAAACTGCCGACGCAGATGGTCGTCTCGGTGCTCCTCGGCCTGGCCGGCGGCCTGCGCACGGTCGGACTCCTGACACCGGACGACCTCGACGCCGACGACCTCGTCCGCCGCTACGGCGCCGTCGTGCAGTCCATCGTCGACGGAATCGGCGCGCGCTGAACAGGTTCCACTCAGTGGACATTTCCGTCGTCGTACAGACCAATCGGTGCGAACGAGTCGCCGGAACGTCCCGACGTTGCTACCGTCCGATCCGGATCGATACACCGTCGAGAAGGGTGCACGAATGGGTAACGCGAAGCTGCGGTCGAGTGTTCAGCGTGTGATCGCGAGTGCAGTAGCAGCGGCGGGCATGACCGCCGGCCTCGTGATCGGAACCGGTTCGACCGCCGCTGCGGCGCCCGCGCTGCCACCACTGCCACCGATCGGATCCGCCGAGATCGCCGGCGCACTCGACCAGGTGTCGGGGGTGCTCACCACCGTCGGCGGGGCACTGGATTCCCTGCAGAACCTGGGGGCCGGCTCGAGTTCGGGCCTGCCGTTCGGCGGCCTCGGAAGCCTGGGCAGCCTCGGCCTCGGCGGCGTCGTCCGGCCCGCGTCGGGACCGATCACCACGTACTTCGGGGGCGGCCACATGGGCATCGACATCGCGGCCCCGATGGGCGCGCCGATCCTCGCCGCCGGTAACGGCACCGTCATCAACTCCGGGCCCGCGTCCGGCTTCGGGCTGTGGATCCGCATCCGGCACGACGACGGCACCGTCACCACGTACGGCCACAACGACCGGAACCTCGTCTCGGTCGGGCAGCGGGTGACCGCCGGCCAGCGTATCGCCGACGTCGGCAGCCGCGGCAACTCGACCGGCCCGCACCTGCACTTCGAGGTGGACCTGCCCGGCGGCATCAAGACCGACCCCATCGCGTGGCTCGTGACGCACGGGGTGCTGATGTTCTGACCGGGCAGGTCCGGATGCGGGGGAGTCGGAGGCTCAGTCGGAGAGCACGGCGTCGGCCTCGATCTCGATCAGCAGGTCGGCGTCGATGAGCGCGCTCACCTCGAGAATCGTGGTGGCCGGGCGGATCTCGCCGAACACCTCACCGTGCGCGCGGGCCGCCTCCTCCCATGTGGACATGTCCCGCAGGTACATCCGGGTGCGGATGACGTCGGTCAGCGACGCCCCCGCCTCGGTGAGGGACGCGGCGATCGTGGCGAGCGCCCCGCGGGTCTGCTCCTCGAGCGTCGCGCCGGGAGAGGTGGTGCCGGACACCGCGACCTGGTTGCCGATCCGCACCGCGCGCGAATAGCCGATCTTCGGCTCCCACTCGGAGCCGGACGAGATGTTCTGTCGAGTCATGGGCGAGATTGTCTCAGGCGCACGGGGAACGGCTTCGGCGGCGGTCGGTGGTGGGACACCTGTTGACACGGATTCGCACACGTGTTCGACTGTGGGCATGAGGTGGCAGGGGCAGGCACTCGGGGTCGACGACGGCACGCTCCCGGAGCCGGCGCGGGCCGGGCTCATGCGCAGTGTCCGGATGCCGGAGTTCGTCGGCGTCACGTTCCACGAGGTGCTGTGCACGAGTGCTCTCGAGCGGGTGCCGGAGGGGTCGGCGCTGCCGTTCCGCTTCGGCGTCACCACGTTTCGCGACTGCCCGGGCGATGCCGCCGGTCAGCTCGTGGTCGCAGCGAACGTGGCCGCGGTCCTGCAGCGGGAGCTGGCCCGCCGGTCGTGGAATCGGGAGCACGTCGTGCTGGGCGCCGACACCGACCCGTACCAGCGGGCCGAGGGCCACTACCGGTTGATGCCGGCGATCATCGGCGCCCTCACCGAGTCGCGCACCCCGTTCACGATCCTGACGAAAAGCGCACTGCTGCAGCGGGATCTGCCGCTGCTCCGGCAGGCGGCCGAGACGGTCCCGGTCGGGATCGGGGCGTCTCCCAGTACGGTCCGCGCAGCAACCGCTTGCTGATCTTGCCCATCGTGCTGCGCCCCAACGACTCCCGGAACTCCACGGTCCGCGGCACCTTGTATCCGGCCAGCACGGTGCGGCAGTGCGCGATCAGCTCACCGGCGTCGGGGAGGGCCCCGGGATCGGCGGGCACGACGAGCGCGTGCACCGACTCGCCCATGTCGGTGTCCGGCACCCCGATCACCGCGACGTCCACGACGTGCGGGTGCGCGGCGAGGACGTGTTCGATCTCGGCGGGATAGATGTTGACGCCGCCCGAGATGATCAGGTCGGTCTCCCGGTCGGTGATGAACACGAACCCGTCGTCGTCGACGTAGCCGACGTCGCCGAGCGTGAACAGGCCCGGCCGGATCAACGCGTCCGACGTCTTCTGCGCCGCACCGAGATACGCGACGCAGCGGCCGTCACGCTCCTCGAACGCGAGCCGGCCCTCCGCTCCGGGCGGCAGTTCGGTGCCGGACGCGTCGACCGCGACCGCCCGCACGTACGGGGGCCGCACCCGGCCCACACTGCCCGGACGGTCCAGCCATTCCGCGCTGGTGATGCCGCACAGCGGACCGGATTCGCTGCCGCCGTACGAGTCGTACAGGATCGGACCGAACCAGTCGATCATCGCCCGCTTCACGTCCGGCGGGCAGGCGGCGCCGGTGTGCGTCACCCACTCGAGCGAGCCGACGTCGTAGCGGGAGCGGGCGGCCTCCGGCAGGGCCAGCAGCCGGCGGAAATGCGTCGGCACCATCAGGGTCGTGGAGATGCGGTGCCGCTCGATCGTCGCCAGGACGGTCTCGGCGTCGAACTTCTCGAGGACGGTGACGGGCCGCCCGCACGCGATCAGCCGCACCCCCGCGAGCGGGCCGGTGTGGTGCAGCGGGCCCACCACCAGATGCCCGCCACCGTGGGCCAGGGGCAACTCCTGCATCGAGCGCACGTACTGCTCGACGCTCGTCCCCGGCACGGGGCTGCCGGCGAGCGCGTGCACACCCTTCGGGGTGCCCGTCGTCCCGGACGTGTACGACAGGAACGGTTGCGCCGCAGCGCCACCCGGCGGATCGTCGGCCGATGCCCCGGCGAGCCACGCATCCCATCCGGTGACGTCGTCGCGCCCGCCGCGCCAGCCGACGACGAGTGACACCCCCGCCAGCCGGGCCGCCTCGGCGCCGACGGCGGCGTTCTCCGGGCCGACCAGCAGCACCCGCGCCCGCGAGTCCTCGAGGAGGTACGCCAGTTCGGGGGCGGTCAGGTGGAAGCTCGCGGGAACGGGGGAACAGCCGGCGTGGATGATCCCGGCGTGCGCGAGGACCGTCTCGGCGGCGTTGCGGGCGAACACCGCGACCCGGCGGTCCGGGCCGACGTCGGTGGCCCGCAGCGCGTTCGCGACCCGGTTCACGGCGTCGCCCACGTCGGTCCAGGACAGTGCGACGCGGCTGTCGCGCAACGCGACCTCGCCGGGTGCGTCGAGGGCACGTTCACGGTGCACGATCGCCACGGGGCCTCCGGAACTCGTCGAGCGAATCTGTTCCGGACCAGGTTAGGTGGCGCCGGTCAGCGCAGCGCAGGGGGAGCGTCGAGGGTGCGCGCCGAGTACGTGTCGCATGCGCGCACCTGCCCGGTCGTGTACCCGGCGAGGAACCACTTCTGCCGCTGCTCCGACGACCCGTGCGTCCAGCCCTCCGGGTTCACCCGGGCACCGGCGGACCGCTGGATCCGGTCGTCGCCGACCGCGGACGCCGCCGACAGCGCGTCCCGGATGTCGGTGTCGGTGAGCGGCTTCAGGATCGGGACACCACCGCCCGGGGCGGGCTGGGTCGCCGCATGGTTCGCCCAGATCCCGGCGTAGCAGTCGGCCTGCAGTTCGGTCCGCACCGCCTGCGACGTCGCCCCCTGCGGATCCCGCTGCGCCCGGCCGATGTCCCCGAGCTGGTTCTGGATGTGGTGCCCGAACTCGTGCGCGACGACGTACTCCTGCGCGAGTGCGCCGTCGTTGGCGCCGAACCGGTCGGTGAGCAACTGGAAGAAGCTGGTGTCGAAGTAGGCGGTCGAATCGGCGGGGCAGTAGAACGGGCCGACGTCGGACGTGGCGTTGCCGCAGCCGGTGTTCACCGCACCCGAGAACAGCCGCACCGACGGCGCCTCGTACGCCACCCCGGTCTGTGCGGGCAGCTCGGCGTCCCACACGTGGTCGAGGCTGCCGACGGTGTAGACGACACGGCAGTCGACGTCGGCGTTGGCGTCGGCGCCGCTGCGGCACTTCTCGGCGAGAGCACCGGCCACGGAACTGGTTCCCGCGTCGAGCGTCTGCGTCGTCGACCCGGACAGGCCGCCGAGCAGCGATCCCGGATCACCGCCGAGGAGCAGGGCCAGCACCAGCACGATCAGGCCGCCGGCGCCGCCACCGAGCGCGATCTTGCCGCCGCGGCCGCCGCCACCGCCGCTCGTGGACACCCGCCCCACATCGACGTGCGCGTTGTCGTTGAAGGTCATCTCTGTCCGCTCCCTGTCCGAAACCGCTGTGCCGGTCGTAACAGCATTCCAGTAATCCGGGCGTGCGTTTCCGATAACCCGCGGCCCCTCCGTAGGATCGCAGCAACAGAAAGTCCGTGCCCGAGGTGCGGATCGATCGCTGTGCCGAACGTTTGTGAAAGGAATCCCGTGCTGCGCACTCACCTGGCCGGCTCGCTACGACCCGAGCACGCCGAGCAGACCGTCACCCTCACCGGTTGGGTGGCCCGGCGGCGCGATCACGGCGGGGTGATCTTCATCGATCTCCGTGACGCGTCCGGCGTGTCCCAGGTCGTGTTCCGTGCGGGTGACGTGCTCGAGCAGGCGCACCGGCTGCGCGCCGAGTACTGCGTCAAGGTCACCGGCACGGTCGAGGTGCGTCCCGAGGGCAACCAGAACTTCGAGATCCCGACCGGTGCCATCGAGGTGAACGCCACCGCGCTCGAGGTCCTCAACGAGAGCGCGCCGCTGCCGTTCCAGCTCGACGACCAGCCCGGTGAGGAAGCCCGCCTCAAGCACCGCTACCTCGATCTGCGCCGCGAGGGTCCGGGCCGGGCCATCCGGCTGCGCTCGAAGGTCAACGCCGCCGCGCGGGCGGTGCTCGCGCACCACGAGTTCGTCGAGGTCGAGACCCCGACCCTGACCCGGTCCACCCCGGAAGGCGCCCGCGACTTCCTGGTGCCGGCCCGCCTGCAGCCGGGCAGCTTCTACGCGCTGCCGCAGTCGCCGCAGCTGTTCAAGCAGCTGCTCATGGTCGGCGGCATCGAACGCTACTTCCAGATCGCCCGCTGCTACCGCGACGAGGACTTCCGCGCCGACCGGCAGCCCGAGTTCACGCAGCTCGACCTCGAGATGAGCTTCGTCGAGCAGGAGGACGTGATCCTGCTGGCCGAGGAGATCCTGCACGCGGTGTGGAAGCTCATCGGCCACGAGATCGTCACCCCGATCCCGCGGATGACGTACGCCGAGGCGATGCGCCGCTTCGGCTCCGACAAGCCCGACCTGCGGTTCGGTGTCGAACTCGTCGAGTGCACCGAGTTCTTCTCCGACACCACGTTCCGCGTGTTCCAGGCCCCGTACGTCGGCGCCGTCGTCATGCCGGGCGGCGCGAGCCAGCCGCGCAAGCAGCTCGACGCGTGGCAGGAATGGGCCAAGCAGCGCGGCGCCAAGGGTCTCGCGTACGTGCTGGTCGGCGAGGACGGCACCCTCGGCGGTCCCGTCGCCAAGAACCTCACCGACACCGAGCGGGACGGCCTGGCCGCGCACGTCGGCGCACAGCCCGGCGACTGCATCTTCTTCGCGGCCGGCGGCGTCAAGTCGTCGCGGGCCCTGCTCGGTGCCGCGCGCGGCGAGATCGCCCGCAAGCAGGACCTCATCGATCCCGACGCGTGGGCGTTCGTGTGGGTCGTCGACGCGCCGCTGTTCGAGCCGGCCGACGAGGCCACCGCGGCCGGTGACGTCGCCCTCGGCTACAGCGCCTGGACCGCCGTGCACCACGCGTTCACGTCGCCCAAGCCGGAGTCGATCGACACGTTCGACACCGATCCCGGTTCGGCGCTCGCCTACGCCTACGACATCGTCTGCAACGGCAACGAGATCGGCGGCGGCTCCATCCGTATCCACCGCAAGGACGTCCAGGAACGCGTCTTCGCGGTGATGGGCATCTCCGAGGAGGAGGCGCAGGAGAAGTTCGGCTTCCTGCTCGACGCCTTCGCGTTCGGTGCCCCGCCGCACGGCGGTCTCGCGTTCGGCTGGGACCGGATCACCGCGCTGCTCGCGGGCCTCGACTCGATCCGTGAGGTCATCGCGTTCCCGAAGTCCGGTGGCGGTGTCGACCCGCTGACCGATGCGCCCGCCCCGATCACGGAGCTGCAGCGCAAGGAGTCGGGTATCGACGCGAAGCCGGAGCCGGCCGCCGCAGCCGAATAGGGCACGTCCGGACCCTGGTTCCCGATCACGGCCCCGCCCACGACACACCGTGGTGCGGGGCCGTGATCGATCTGTGACCCTGAATTCGTGCAGGTCAGGGGCGTTCGACGGGTCGGGCCGGTCGTGATTGCCGGGCCGGAAACCGTTCCGACGGGTAGGTTGAGGAGCGATGACCGCGATATTGGCGGACCCCCTCTCCGAGGTGGTAGCCGCAGCAGAGAAGTTGCTCACCCGCCGGACCGGTGCCACCGTCCGGCTCGTCGACCCGGTCGACCTCGGGGGGAGTGGACGGACGATCGTGCTCCGGGTCCGGGTCGCCGAGAACCCGTTCTCGCTGCCGCGGACGCTCGTACTCAAGCAGGTACTCGTCGACCGGACACCCGGCGCCGAGTCGGTGGACACGGCCGACTCGGTGGATGTGGCCTTCCTGCGCGAGGCCGTCTCCTACCAGTTCGCGACCGCCCTCGCGACGGAGAGCCGGCCCGGCGCCGAACTGCTCGCGTACGACTTCGACGAACGCCTCCTCGTGCTCGGCGACCTGGGGGATTCCACGCCGTTCGCGTCGCTGCTCGACAGCACCGACCCGGACACCGTCACCAACTCGCTGATGGCGATGGCGCAGGCGCTGGGCCGCATGCACGCGGCCACCGTCGGCCGCGAAGAGGACTTCACCGCGCTGCTGCGTCGCGCCGAGGTCGCGCACTGCGGTGACGTCGTCGCCGAGCAGGCTGCGGCCGCGCTCGCCACGGTCCCGGCACTGCTCACCGACGATCTCGGTGTCGCCGTGTCCGACGATGTCCTCGCGGTCGCGGACCGGGCCGCGAAACTGTTCGGGGGCGGCCGGTTCCGGGCGTTCAGCCCGTCGGACCTGTGCCCCGACAACATCATCGTCAACGACGCCGGTGTCCGGTTCCTCGACTACGAGTGGGGCGGCTTCCGGGACGCCACCCTCGACCTCGCGTATGCGCTGGTGTCGTTCCCGGCGTGCCTGTGCAGCATCGACCTGTCGTACGACCGGGCCCGGGCCATGACCGAGGCGTGGCGGGCCGAGGTGGTCGGCATGTGGCCGGCTCTCGCGGACGACGCCCTGCTCACCGAACGGGTCCTCGACGCGCAACTGGTGTGGGTGTGGCTGTCCACGTATCTGTTCCTGCCCGAGGACTATGCGCGGATCGCCGCGGTCCGGGACCATCAGTTGTCCGCGCCGCGGGCCGACGCGCTCATCGCCCGCTGGGACAGCTTCGCCGAGTTCGCCGACCGGTCCGGGCACACCGGTCTCACCGAGCACGCGACCACCGTCGCGGCGCGACTGCGCGACACCCTCGTCTGATCGCTAGTTCTCCGCGGTGGGCGCCGCACCGCGCAGCAGCAGGTCGACGGCGCGGTACAGGTTGTCGCGGGCCGCGTCGGCCAGTCCGGGGGAGTCGACGGTCGTCCGGGCAGCCGCCGCGGTCAGCGTGAACACCGCCGACGCGATCGCCGCCACGTCGCGGCGGTCGAGACCGCCCGGCAGCAGGATCGCCAGCAGGGCGTCGAGCACCGCCTGCTGATGCGGTCCGACGCCGGGCCGCCCGTGCACCAGATCGAGCATCCACGGGTGGGCGACGTAGCGGTCGAGCAGTCGGCCGGCCCACTCCGTCACCGACATCGGCGGCGGTGCCGCCAGCCCGTCGTGGGCGGCGTCGAACATGACCGCGAGCAGGTCGTCCTTGCCTGTGACGTACGTGTACAGCGCCATCGCGGTGCAGCCGAGTCGGTCCCCGACGGCGCGCAGTGGCACCGCAGCGGTGCCGCGCTCGTCGGCCAGTGCCGTCGCGGCATCCACGATCGCGTCCAGCGTCAACCGGTCCGGGGGTGCGGCCACCGTGCTCCTTACGTTGTAAGGAAATGTACTTTACGGCGTAAACGGCGCTGGTGGGAGGGGAATGTCGACTGACGCATATACCCCGTGGGGTATAGTCGTCGCTGTTCTCGTACCCCGCACCCCGAGGAGACCCTGTGTGCCGCGCCGTCACCTGCACCACCTGTTCCAAGACCACGTGGAGCGGCTGCGGCCGGCACGTCGACGACGTGATGCGGTCGGTGCCGAAGGCGCGGCAGTGCACGTGCGAGCGGCCCGCCAGGCGAGGCTTCCTCGCGGCGCTGTTCGGTCGGTGAGAACTAGTAGCGTCGGGGCGTGACTGATTTCTTCGGCGCCCCCGACGCCGACGGCGACGCCGGACTGTTCGAGACCCCGGACCCCGCGCCGGACCCGGAGCCCGAACCGCTGCCGCCGCGCGCGTCGCGGCCGCTGCCGGCTGCCGCACCCGGAGCACCGCTCGCCGTCCGGATGCGTCCGGCGACGCTGTCCGAGGTGGTCGGCCAGCAGCATCTGCTCGGTCCGGGGACGCCGCTGCGCCGGCTCGTCGAGGGGTCGGGGGCGTCGTCGGTGCTGCTGTACGGGCCGCCCGGTACCGGCAAGACGACGCTCGCGTCCCTGATCTCCGGGGCCACCGGCCGCACGTTCGAGGCGCTGTCGGCGCTGTCGGCCGGGGTGAAGGAGGTGCGCGGCGTCATCGAACTGGCGCGCCGACGACTGCTGCAGGGCGAGCAGACGGTGCTGTTCATCGACGAGGTGCACCGCTTCTCCAAGACCCAGCAGGACGCGCTGCTCGCCGCGGTCGAGAACCGGATCGTGCTCCTCGTCGCGGCCACCACCGAGAACCCGTCGTTCTCGGTGGTCTCGCCGCTGCTGTCCCGGTCGCTGGTACTGAACCTGCAGTCCCTCACCGCCGACGACATCCGCACCGTCATCGAACGCGCCCGCACCGACGAGCGCGGCCTCGGCGGCACCGTCGAGATCGCCGACGACGCCCTCGAACACCTGGTGCGGCTCGCCGCCGGGGACGCGCGACGCGCCCTGACCGCGCTCGAGGCGGCCGCCGGTACCGCCCTCGACCGCACCGACACCCGGCCCGCTCTGCTCGACCTCGACACCGTCGAGGCCAGCGTCGACAAGACCGCCGTCCGCTACGACCGGGACGGCGACCAGCACTACGACGTCATCAGCGCGTTCATCAAATCCATCCGCGGCTCCGACGTCGACGCCGCCCTGCACTACCTGGCCCGGATGATCACGGCGGGGGAGGATCCGCGGTTCATCGCCCGCCGCCTCGTCGTGCACGCCAGCGAGGACATCGGCATGGCCGACCCGACGGCACTGCAGACCGCGACCGCCGCCGCGCAGGCCGTGCAACTGATCGGGATGCCGGAGGCGCGGCTCGCGCTCGCGCAGGCCACCATCCACCTGGCGACCGCACCCAAGTCGGGGGCCGTCATCGCCGCGCTCGGGGCGGCGATGGCCGACGTCGCCGCCGGCAAGTCCGGGCTCGTACCCCCGCACCTGCGGGACGGCCACTATGCGGGGGCCGCCGGTCTCGGCAACGGCATCGGCTACAAGTACCCGCACGACCACCCCGACGGGGTGCTGCGGCAGCAGTATCCGCCCGACGCGATCGTCGGCGTCGACTACTACGTCCCCACCGCGCACGGCGCCGAACGGGAGATCGCCGCCCGCGTCGGGAAGCTGCGCCGGATCGTGCGCGGACGCTGACCCTCCCCGCGGGTCACAGACGGGAAACAATTGCCTCGCGGGTGAGCGTTAAGCTTGCCGAAGGCCGATTCGCGCTGCCCGGGTGACCGGGCGGCGGCATCGGCGGACGAACACCGAGCTATTTCAGAGTCATCCGATGGAACACAGGTAAGGACGAACCCAGGTGCAGACCCACGAGATCCGTAGGCGCTTCCTCGACCATTTCGTCAAGGCGGGCCACACCGAGGTGCCCAGCGCCTCGCTGATCTTCGACGATCCCAACCTGCTGTTCGTCAACGCCGGCATGGTGCAGTTCAAGCCGTTCTTCCTCGGTCAGCAGACCCCGCCGTACGACACCGCGACCAGCGTGCAGAAGTGTGTGCGCACCGGCGACATCGAGAACGTCGGCGTCACCACCCGGCACAACACGTTCTTCCAGATGGCCGGCAACTTCAGCTTCGGCGACTACTTCAAGCGTGAGGCGATCCGGCACGCGTGGGCGCTGCTGACGAACAGCGTCGACGACGGCGGCTACGGCTTCGACCCCGAGCGGCTGTGGGTCACCGTCTACCTCGACGACGACGAGGCCCGCGACATCTGGAAGGACGAGGCCGGGATCCCCGACGAGCGCATCCAGCGCCGCGGCATGGCCGACAACTACTGGTCGATGGGTGTCCCCGGCCCGTGCGGTCCGTGCTCGGAGATCTACTACGACCGCGGCCCCGAGTTCGGCGTCGACGGCGGCCCGGAGGCCGACGAGGACCGCTACCTCGAGATCTGGAACCTCGTGTTCATGCAGAACGAGCGCGGCGACGGCACCGGCAAGGACAACTTCGAGATCCTCGGCCCGCTGCCGAAGCAGAACATCGACACCGGCATGGGCGTCGAGCGGGTCGCGTTCCTGCTGCAGGGCGTCGACAACGTGTACGAGACCGACCTGGTGCGCCCGGTGATCACCAAGGCCGAGGAACTGTCCGGCCGCACATACGGCGCCGACGGACCGGACGCGTCCGCCGCCGACACCCGGTTCCGGGTCATCGCCGACCACGCCCGCACCGCCGTCATGCTCATCGCCGACGGCGTCACTCCCGGCAACGAGGGCCGCGGCTACGTGCTGCGCCGTCTGCTGCGCCGCATCATCCGCTCCGCGAAGCTGCTCGGTGCCGAGAAGCCGGCCATGGCCGAGTTCGTCACCGTCGTCCGCGACACCATGTCGGAGTCGTACCCGGTGCTGACCACCGACTTCGACCGGATCCTCGGGGTCGCCGTCGGTGAGGAGACCGCGTTCCTGCGCACCCTCGACTCCGGCTCCAAGCGGTTCGAGGCCGAGGCCGACGAGGTCAGGTCCGCCGGTAGGAAGGTGTTCGGCGGCAACGAGGCGTTCGTGCTGCACGACACCTACGGCTTCCCGATCGACCTCACCCTCGAGATGGCCGCGGAGGCCGGCCTGTCCGTCGACGAGGCCGGGTTCCGCACCCTCATGGCCGAGCAGCGCACCCGCGCGAAGCAGGACGCGCAGTCCCGCAAGCACGCGCACGCCGACCTGACCGTCTACAAGGAGTTCGTCGACCGCGGCGCCACCGAGTTCACCGGCTTCGACGAGCTGGTGTCCGAGGCGCACGTCCTCGCACTCGTCTCGAACGGGGTCCGGGTGCCCACCGCCACCGCCGGCCAGGAGATCGAGATCATTCTCGACCGCAGCCCGCTGTACGCGGAGGCCGGCGGCCAGATCGCCGACATCGGTGCCATCACCGCCGCCGGACTGCGCGTCAAGGTCGGCGACGTCCAGAAGATCGCCAAGAAGGTGTGGGTGCACAAGGCCACCGTCGAGGAGGGCCAGATCACCGAGGGCGACGTCGTCCTCGTGCAGGTCGACGCCGACTGGCGCAAGGGCGCCACGCAGGGCCACTCCGGCACCCACATGGTGCACGCGGCGCTGCGTCAGCTCCTCGGCCCGAACGCCACCCAGAAGGGCTCGCTGAACAAGCCCGGCTACCTGCGGTTCGACTTCGCGTGGCAGAACCAGCTGTCGGCGCAGCAACTCGCCGAGATCGAGGCCGTCGCCAACGAGGCCGTCGCCGCCGACCACAGCGTCAACACCTTCGTCACCGACCTGGACAAGGCCAAGCAGATGGGTGCGATGGCCCTGTTCGGCGAGAACTACGGCGACGAGGTGCGGGTCGTCGAGATCGGTGGACCGTTCTCGATGGAACTGTGCGGTGGCACCCACGTACAGACGTCCGCGCAGATCGGTCAGATCACGCTGCTCGGTGAGTCGTCCGTCGGCTCCGGCGCCCGCCGCGTCGAGGCGTACGTCGGCCTCGACTCCTACCGCTACCTGGCGAAGGAGCGGGCGCTGCTCGCCGGTGTCGCGTCGTCGCTGAAGGTGCCGTCGGAGGAGGTTCCGGCCCGTATCGAGGCGCTCGTCGAACGCCTCAAGGTCGCCGAGAAGGAACTCGAGGCCACCAAGGCCGCCGCGGTCCTCGCGTCCGCGGGCACGTTCGTCGACAAGGCGCACCGCATCGGTGACGTGCTGCTCGTCGCCGAACAGGCGCCCGACGGCGTCTCCGGCAACGACCTGCGCGGCCTCGTCACCGACATCCGCGGTCGTCTCGGCAGCCGGCCGGCGGTCGTGGTGCTGCTCGGCGACGCCGACGGCAAGGTCCCGTTCGTGGTCGCGACCACCAAGGCCGCCCAGGAACTCGGTATCGAGGCCGGAAAGCTGGTGTCGAGCTTCGGCCCGCAGATCGGTGGCCGTGGCGGCGGCAAGGCCGACATGGCGCAGGGCTCCGGCTCCGACACCGCCGGGATCCCCGCCGCCCTCGAGGGTGTGCGGGCCCGGGTCGCCGAACTGGCCGGGAACTCCTAGCAGTGCCGCCGGAAGCGCCGGGCCCCGACCGTATCGACCGGTCGGGCCCCGGCTGTCCCGGCCCGGATCATCCCGGTGTCGACGACCCGGGCCGGGGACGCCGCATCGGCGTCGACGTCGGCAGTGTGCGGATCGGGGTCGCCTCGTGTGACCCCGACTGCATCCTCGCGACCCCGGTGGAGACCGTCGCCCGGTCCAAGGACCGCGGACCCGACGCGCCGGACATCCGGCGGATTGTCGCGATCGTCGAGGAATACGAGGCCGTCGAGGTTATCGTCGGACTGCCGCAGACGTTGCGCGGTGAGCCGGGCAAGGCCGCGGACATCGCATCCGCGTTCGCCCGGCGGCTCCGGCGCGCCGTCGACCCGATCCCGGTACGGATGGCCGACGAGCGGTTCTCGACGGTCACCGCGTCCCGCGCACTGCGCGAGAGCGGCGTCCGGGCCAAGGGGCAGCGGTCGATGATCGACCAGGCCGCCGCCGTGGCGATCTTGCAGGGATGGTTGGACGAGCGGAGTGCGACGGTGAACGTGACGGATCCGGACGGTAGCGGCCGACCCACGGAGGGCGGCCTGTGACCGATCACCGGCAGCCGACGGGGTACCCCGACTACGAGACGCCCCCCGACTACCGGTCGGAGTACGGGTACGAACCGGAGTACGACGACTACCGGTACCCGGACAGCGACCGTCGCGCCCTGCCGACCGAGGTCGGCGCGGTCACCCGCGCCGAGGCCCGGCGCATGCAGGCGGCGGCCCGTCGCAGACGACGTGGCCGTGTCATCGGCGTCCTCGCCGGTGCCGTCCTCCTCGGCGGTGTGGGTGCCGCCGGGTTCGCCGCCTACGACAAGCTCACCGGCGGCGACATCGCCGACTACGCCGGGCCGGGCGGCCCGGAGGTCGTCGTCCAGGTGCACGCCGGTGACACCGCGAACCAGATCGCGACCGCGATGGCCGACAAGGACGTGGTCAAGAGTTCGGCCGCGTTCTATCGGGCCGCGCTGCGCAACGACGCGATCAGCTCGGTGCAGCCCGGTTTCTACTCCGTGTCGACGCAGATCTCCGGTGCCGATGCGGTGTCGGCGCTCGTCGCCCCGACGTCGCGGGTCGGTGCGCTGGTGATCGCCGAGGGCCGTCAGCTCCACGACACCCGGGACGTGCAGACCGGCGCGGTGAAGAAGGGCATCTACACGCTCGTCGCCGAGGCCAGCTGCGTCGGCCCGGACGCCGCGCCGGTGTGCGTCGGCTACGACGATCTCGAACGGGCCGGTGCCGGAACGGATCTGGTGGCGTTGGGGGTACCGGAGTGGGCGCGTGACCGGGTGGCGCACGTGCCGGACCGGAACCGGCAGCTCGAGGGTCTGATCGCGGCCGGTAGCTGGAACTTCGATCCCACGCAGTCCGCCACGGAGATCCTGCGGCAGTTGGTGAGCGCGAGTGCCGACAGCTACGAGGCGACGGGTCTCGAGTCGGCGGGCGTGAACGTCGGACTGGACCCGTACCAGATGCTCGTCGTCGCGTCGCTCGTCGAACGTGAAGCGCTGCCCTCGGATTTCGACAAGGTGTCGAGGGTGGTGCTGAACCGGCTCGCGGTCGACCAGCCGCTGCAGTTCGACTCGACCGTCAACTACGCGCTCGACGAGACCGAGGTCGCCACCACCGACGCGGACCGGGCCCGGGTCACTCCGTGGAACACGTACGCGATGCCGGGCCTGCCCGCGACGCCGATCGCGTCACCGAGCATCACGGCGCTGCGCGCAGTGGAGAATCCGGCCCCCGGCGACTTCCTGTACTTCGTGACGATCGACAAGAAGGGCACCACGCTCTTCACCCGCAGCTACGACGAACACCTCGCGAACATCGAGTTGGCGCAGCACAGTGGCATCCTCGACAGTGGACGGTGATCGACGTGTCAGCCCGTAAGGCGGCCGTGCTGGGTAGCCCCATCGCGCATTCGAAGTCCCCCCTGCTGCACCTGGCCGCGTACCGCGCGCTGGGGCTGGGGGATTGGACGTACGAGCGCATCGAATGCACCGGCGAGCAGCTGCCGGGTCTCGTCGCCGGTCTCGGCCCGGAGTGGGTGGGCCTGTCGGTGACGATGCCCGGCAAGGTCGCGGCCCTCGCCTTCGCGGACGAGCGCACCGCGCGGGCCGTCACCATCGGCTCCGCGAACACCCTCGTGCGCACCGAGACCGGTTGGCGGGCCGACTGCACCGACGTCGACGGGGTGCGCGGCGCCCTCACCGGCGGCGGACTCGGGAACGTGGCCGGGGCGTCGGCCGTCGTGGTCGGCGCCGGTGGCACCGCCCGTCCCGCACTGGTCGCCCTCGCTGATCTGGGCATCACGTCGGTGACGGTCGTGGCCCGCGACGCCGGACGGGCCCGCGCCACCCTGGACTGCGCGGAGGCGGTGGGACTGACGGTGCGGCACAGTACCTTCGACGACGACCGCCTCGGCAATACGTGTGCGGACGCCGCCGTTCTGGTCAGCACGGTGCCCGCGTCCGGGGCGGCCCCGTACGCGGATGTGATCGGCCGCGCCCCGTTCGTCCTCGACGCCATCTACGACCCGTGGCCCACACCCCTGGCCGCTGCCGTCGAGTGCGCCGGCGGCACCGTCGTCGGCGGCCTGGCGATGCTCCTCAACCAGGCGTACGGACAGGTCGAACAGTTCACCGGCATGCCCGCCCCCCGTGACGCGATGGCCGCCGCGATCCGGTAGCCGGGGTCGTGCCGCGGGCGGTTGCTGCGCGAGCCTCCCGGCCGATGCCGCAGCAACCGCCCGCGGCGGCGCGGAAACCGTTCATCCACAGCACCGCGTTCATCCACAGACTTTCCGTCGGCCCAGGTCGGCGGCCGGGCCGTGGGTGTCCGACCGTACACGCTCGGCCCATGACAGGGATCGTGGTGGCCGCAGCATTCGGTGCGGTGGTGGGGTTCGGGACGCGTCGGCTGGCGGCCCGCTGGACGGCCGGCGCGCCGATCCCGACGTGGTGGTGCGAAACGGCCTGCGCGGCAGGGTTCGCGGCCGCCGCCTACCGGACCGGCGTCGCGCTCCTGCTGGTGCCGGCATGTGCACTGGTGTGGTGGATGATCGCGGTGAGTGTCGTCGATCTGCGGGTGCGACGCCTGCCGAACACCCTCACCCTGCCCGGCGCGGCCTGCGCGGTCGCCGTGGCCACGGTGGCCGGTCACGGCCGGGCCGCGGTCGTGGGCGCCCTCCTGCTCGCCGGCACCTATCTGGTCCTGCACCTGATCGCGCCCGGCTCGATGGGTGCCGGGGACGTCAAACTCGCGCTCGGGCTCGGTGCGGTGACCGGGGTGGCGGGGGCGTCCACCTGGCTGACGGCGGCGGCACTCGCCCCCGTGGTCACCGCCGTCGTCGGACTCGCGTGGCGCAACCGTGGGGCCGTGATCGCGCACGGGCCGTCGATGTGCGCGGCCACCGCGGTATCCCTGTGGTGGGTGTGACACGAGACGTGGAAAGATGCTGATCGTGTTGCGCTGGATAACTGCTGGAGAGTCCCATGGTCCCGCCCTCGTCGCCATGCTCGAGGGGATGGTCGCCGGTGTCGACGTGACGTCCGACGACATCGCGGCGCAGCTCGCGCGCCGCCGTCTCGGCTACGGCCGCGGCGCCCGCATGAAGTTCGAGGCCGACAAGGTCACGATCATCGGCGGCGTCCGGCACGGCCGCACGCTCGGCGGCCCCATCGCCGTCGAGGTCGGCAACACCGAATGGCCCAAGTGGGAGACCATCATGTCGCCCGACCCGGTGGATGCCGAGGAGCTCGCCGGTCAGGCCCGCAACGCTCCGCTGACCCGTCCGCGTCCCGGCCACGCCGACTACTCGGGCATGCTCAAGTACGGCTTCGACGACGCCCGCCCCGTCCTCGAGCGCGCCAGCGCCCGTGAGACCGCGGCCCGGGTCGCCGCCGGTACCGTTGCCCGCCAGTTCCTGCAGCAGTTGTTCGGTGTCGAGGTGCTCTCGCACGTCGTCTCGATCGGCGCGTCCGAGCCGTACACCGGCCCGGTGCCGCAGCCCGGGGACCTCGACGCGATCGACGCCAGCCCGGTCCGCGCGTTCGACGAGGCCGCCGAGGCCTCGATGATCGCGGAGATCGAGGCCGCCAAGAAGGACGGCGACACCCTCGGCGGCATCGTCGAGGTCGTCGTCCACGGTCTGCCCGTCGGACTCGGCTCGTTCATCAGCGGCGCCGACCGCCTCGACGCCAAGCTCGCAGCCGCCCTCATGGGCATCCAGGCCATCAAGGGTGTCGAGGTCGGTGACGGCTTCGAGACCGCCCGCCGCCGTGGCAGCGCCGCCCACGACGAGATGCATCCCGGCCCGGACGGTGTCCAGCGGTCGACCAACCGTGCCGGTGGCCTCGAGGGCGGCATGACCAACGGTGAGGCGCTGCGGGTGCGGGCGGCGATGAAGCCGATCTCCACCGTGCCGCGTGCCCTGTCCACGATCGACATGTCCACCGGCGAGGAAGCCGTCGCCATCCATCAGCGCTCCGACGTGTGTGCGGTCCCGGCCGCCGGTGTCGTCGCCGAGGCGATGGTGGCGCTGGTCGTCGCGCAGGCCGCGCTCGAGAAGTTCGGGGGCGACTCGATCGCCGAGACCCGCTCGAACTTCCAGCGGTACGTCGGCGGCATCGCGGCCCGTCCGCCGCGGTGATCGGATGACGCCGCGCGCGGTGCTGATCGGGCCGCCGGGGGCGGGCAAGTCGACCATCGGCCGACGGCTCGCCCAGGCGTTCGACCTGGACTTGCTCGACACCGACGTCGAGATCGAACGCCGCGAGGCCCGCACCATCCCGGAGATCTTCGCGGCCGACGGGGAACCGTACTTCCGGCAGGTCGAGG
The DNA here is from genome assembly GCF_005434945.1 of Prescottella subtropica. GTDB lineage: Bacteria > Actinomycetota > Actinomycetes > Mycobacteriales > Mycobacteriaceae > Prescottella > Prescottella subtropica. Next base: position 78,778 of record NZ_SKCH01000007.1, read on the forward strand.
AACAGGTGGTTGCCGACGCCCTCGAGTCCCAGGATGGGATCGTGTCCCTCGGCGGCGGCGCGATCCTGTCGCCGGCCACCCGGGAACGACTGTCCGGGCATACCGTGGTGTATCTGGAGATCAGCGTCGCCGAGGGTCTGAAGCGGACCGGTGCCACGACGGGCCGACCGCTGCTGGCCGGGGACGACCCGGCGGGCAAGTACCACGCGTTGATGCGTCGACGTCGGCCGCTGTACCGGCAGGTGGCGACCATCCGGATACGCACCGACAGCCGGAGCCCGAGCCGGGTCGTCCAGCAGTTGGTGACGAAGTTGACCGGCGAGCCCGACCCGGGCGTCCCGGAAGAGCACACAGAAGCGGAGCAGTAGAGCAGTGACCGAACCGGTACGCGTCCAGGTGGACACCGCCGATCCCTACCCGGTGATCATCGGGCGGGGTCTGCTCGGCGAACTCGTCGAGGAACTCGAGGGCACCCGCACGGTGGCGATCTTCCATCAGCCGCCGCTCGCGGAGACCGCGGAAGCGGTGCGGGCCGCGTTGGCGGAGAAGGGGATCGACGCGCACCGCATCGAGATTCCGGACGCCGAGGACGGCAAGGACCTCGCGGTCGCCGGTTTCTGCTGGGAGGTGCTCGGCCGGATCGGCCTGACCCGCAGCGACGCGATCGTCAGCCTCGGTGGCGGCGCCGCCACCGACCTGGCCGGGTTCGTCGCCGCCACGTGGATGCGCGGCGTGCGGATCGTGCACGTGCCGACGACGCTGCTGGCGATGGTCGACGCCGCGGTCGGCGGCAAGACCGGCATCAACACCGAGGCCGGCAAGAACCTCGTCGGCGCGTTCCACGAGCCGTCCGCGGTCCTCGTCGACCTGGCGACCCTCGAGACGGTGCCGCGCAACGAGATCGTCGCCGGCATGGCCGAGGTCATCAAGACCGGTTTCATCGCCGACCCGGTGATCCTCGACCTGATCGAGGCCGACCCGGAGGCGGCACTCGACCCGACCGGCACCGTCCTGCCCGAGTTGATCCGCCGCTCCGTCGAGGTCAAGGCGTCCGTCGTGGCCGCCGACCTCAAGGAGTCGAGCCTGCGGGAGATCCTCAACTACGGCCACACCCTCGGCCATGCCGTCGAGCGCCGCGAACGCTACCGCTGGCGTCACGGCGCCGCGGTGTCCGTGGGCCTGGTGTTCGCAGCCGAACTGGGCCGGCTCGCCGGACGCCTCGACGACGCCACCGCCGACCGGCACAAGGCGATCCTCGAGTCGGTCGGCCTGCCCACCAGCTACGACGGGGACGCGTTCGCGGATCTGTTGAAGGGCATGCAGACCGACAAGAAGAACCGCAACGGGATGCTCCGGTTCGTGGTGCTCGACGGTCTCGCGAAGCCGGGCCGGCTCGAGGGCCCGGATCCGACGCTGCTCGCGGCCGCCTACTCGGCGATCGCCCGCGACGAGCGCCCGAGCGGCGGGGCGATCCTGCTGTGAGGGTCCAGGTGATCAACGGCCCGAACCTGGGGCGGCTCGGCAGACGCCAGCCCGAGGTGTACGGGTCGACCACCCACGACGACCTGGTCGCGCTGTGCGAGCGGGCCGCGGCCGACCTGGGTATCGAGGTCGTCGTCCGGCAGTCCGACAGCGAGGCCGATCTGCTCGGCTGGATCCACGACGCCGCCGACGCGGGGGAGCCGGTGATCCTCAACGCGGGCGGGCTCACCCACACGTCGGTGGTGCTGCGTGACGCGTGCGCCGAGCTGACCGCCGGACTCGTGGAGTTGCACATCTCGAACGTGCACGCGCGGGAGGAGTTCCGGCACCACTCGTACCTGAGCCCGATCGCGACGGGCTGCATCGTCGGCCTCGGGGTCGCCGGCTACCCCCTCGCACTGAGGTTCCTGGCCGAACGCGGCTGATACCTTTCGCGGACGACGAAGGGGCCGAGGCGGATTCACCGCCTCGGCCCCTTTTCTGTACCGACTACCGGTCGGCGCGGTGCGATCCGCCCGTCGTGCCGTTCGGGTCGACCGGCGCGAACACCTCGGTGTCGGTGTCGTCGGCGTCGTGCTCGTAGGACCATTCGCTGTCCGCGTAGTTCGCGGCGGTCGTGTCCTCGAGATCCGCATCCGCGGCGACCGGCACACCGGTACCCGTCTTGCCGGTGTCGCGGCCGGCGACGAGCCGGCCGAGTGCGACACCGATCATGGCGGGCACGAACACCAGCAGCACCGTGAACGCGGCGCCCGAGGTCACCTCGAACAGCAGGCCGTTGCTGGTGACCGCGATGTCGAACAGCATCCCGACGAGCCATGCCGCCACGCCGCCGAGGATGCCGGCCACGAAGGCCGCCTTCAGCCACGGCATCGTCAGGTCCGCGCCGTGGTCGGGATCGGGGTCGGCGCGCCGGTCCCGGATGCCGTCGAACGCACCCCACAGGAATGCCGCGAGGATCACCAGGACCAGCGAGAACCACCGCATGACGGAACCCTGTTCGGGCCACTGCGTCACCGCTGCTCCCAGGAACGTGCGCACCACGACGTATACCACTGCGAGACCGAGGCCTCGTACGACCCACCCATTCATGTGACACAGCGTAACCAGCACGATTCGGTATCTGTGTCCTAACCCACACAAACGCCTCCGGGAGGTGTGGGACACGTCGAGTGCCGTGCGGTGCCGAGCGCCGGTCAGCGGTAGTTTCGGGGCATGTCGATCGATCCGGTGACCCGTCCGACCGCCCCGACCGCCACCCGCCGCGAGCGCCTCCGGGTGCTCCTCCGAGAACGCGGCCTCGACGCCCTGCTGGTGACCGACCTCCTCAACGTCCGCTACCTGACCGGGTTCACCGGTTCGAACGCGGCGCTGCTGGTGTCCGCGGCCGACACGCCCGGCACCGAGGACCGCACCGTGATCGCCACAGACGGCCGGTATCTCGTGCAGGTCGCCGAGCAGGTGCCGGATCTGCGGGCGGAGATCACCCGCGCGTGCGCGCCGGTGCTGCTCGAACAGTCGGGTGCGGGTGCGATCGGGTTCGAGAGCCACGCCGTGACCGTCGACCAGCATGCGACGTGGACGGGTGTGGCACCCGCTCTGGTGCGGGCGCCGCGGCTGGTGGAGGGATTGCGGGAGGTCAAGGACGAGAGCGAGATCGACCTGCTGCGGCGTGCGTGCGCGGTCGCCGACGCCGCGCTGGCCGATCTGATCGCCCGGGGCGGGCTGCGGCCCGGGCGCACCGAGACGGAGGTGGGCCGCGACCTCGAGTGGCTCATGTTCGAACGTGGCGCCGACGGCATCTCGTTCGAGACGATCGTGGCCGCCGGTCCGAACTCGGCGGTCCCGCATCATCGTCCGACGGCCGCCGTGCTGCGCTCCGGGGATTTCGTCAAAATCGATTTCGGGGCGCAGGTCGGCGGCTACCACTCGGACATGACCCGCACCTACGTGCTCGGGACGGCCGCGGACTGGCAGCGTGACGTGTACGACCTTGTCGCGCGGGCGCAGGCCGCCGGGCGGGCCGCACTCACTCCCGGTGCGGAGGTCGCGTCGGTGGACGCCGCGGCGCGGACGGTGATCGACGACGCCGGTCACGGTGAACTGTTCCTGCACGGACTCGGGCACGGTGTCGGCCTCGAGATCCACGAAGCACCGGGGATCGGTGCGCTCGGCACCGGTACACTGCTAGCCGGTGCGGTGGTGACCGTCGAGCCGGGCGTGTACTTCTCCGGACGCGGTGGCGTCCGGATCGAGGACACGCTCGTCGTCCGCGATCAGGGGCCCGAACTCCTCACCCTCACCGGCAAGGACCTCACGATCGTCTGAAGGAGACGCGAACCCAAGTGGCAGATACCAGTGATTTCAAGAACGGACTTGTGCTGAAGATCGAGGGCCAGCTGTGGCAGATCCTCGAATTCCAGCACGTCAAGCCCGGTAAGGGTCCGGCCTTCGTTCGCACGAAGATCAAGAACGTGCTCTCCGGCAAGACCGTCGACAAGACCTGGAACGCCGGCGTCAAGGTCGAGACCGCCACGGTCGACCGTCGTGACATGACCTACCTGTACCACGACGGTAGCGACTACATCTTCATGGACGGCGAGACCTACGACCAGCTCTCGATCCCGGAGGACACCGTCGGTGACGGCGCCCGTTTCCTGCTCGAGAACATGCAGGTCCAGGTCGCCACCCACGAGGAAGCCCCGCTGTTCGTCGAGCTGCCCGTCACCGTCGAGCTGCTGGTCCAGCACACCGATCCGGGTCTGCAGGGCGACCGCTCCACCGGCGGCACCAAGCCGGCGACGCTCGAGACCGGCGCCGAGATCCAGGTCCCGCTGTTCATCAACACCGGCGACAAGCTCAAGGTCGACTCGCGGGACGGCAACTACCTCGGGCGTGTGAATTCCTGAGTGTCGGGCACGCATAAGAAACTCGGAGCACGTCACAAGGCGCGCAAGCGCGCCGTCGACTTCCTGTTCGAGGCGGAGGCGCGGGACGTCGATCCTGTCGAACTCGCCGAGGACCGGGTGCGTCTGGCTGCGCGCGACGAATCCGTCGCGCCGGTCGCCCCGTACACGATCACGATCGTCGAGGGGGTGGCCGAGAACCTGGACCGTCTGGATCAGGTGATCGCGTCGCACCTGCAGGACTGGACCCTCGAACGGCTGCCCGCGGTGGATCGCGCGATCCTGCGGATCGCGGCGTGGGAACTGTTCCACGCCACCGACGTGCCGCCGGTCGTCGCCGTCGACGAGGCCGTCGAACTCGCGAAGGAACTGTCCACCGACGATTCCCCCGGATTCGTCAACGGCATCCTCGGCCAGATCGTCCTGGTCGCCCCGCAGGTGCGGGCCGCCGCCGCCGCGACCTCGCAGCGGGCCCAGGCGACCGACGCCGACAGCACCGACAGTGCCGGATCTGCCGGCACCGCCGACAGTGCCGGATCTGCCGGCACCGCCGACAGTGCCGGATCTGCCGGCACCGCCGACGCCGAGTCCTGACATGACGCCACTGCCGCCCATCCCGCACCGGGGTGGGCGGCAGTGTGCTCTCTCGCGTCCGGCTCCATCCACCCGGAGTCCGGCGCGGACCGGCCCGCTGCTAGGCTGATCCGCGTCAGGCATCCTTTAACGATCCGTCCAGAGAGGCGGAGAAGGAGGTCGCTGTATGCGTATGCCCGAAGGACCGTCGTCCGGTCTTCCCGCGAACGCTCGCGAACTGTTGTCCCCGGCCGACGTCGGCCGGACCGTCGCACGTATCGCCCATCAGATCATCGAGAAGACCGCTCTCGACGAGTCGACGCGTGTCGTCCTCCTCGGCATCCCGACCCGCGGCACCACGCTCGCCGTCCGGCTCGCCGACAAGATCGAAGAGTTCACGGGTGTGCGCCCGCCGGTCGGGTCGCTCGACATCACGCTGTACCGCGACGATCTGCGGACCAAGCCGCACCGTCCGCTCGAGCGGACGTCCGTCCCCGAGGGCGGTGTCGACAACGCCCTCGTGGTGCTCGTCGACGACGTCCTCTTCTCCGGCCGTACGGTCCGCTCGGCGCTCGACGCGCTGCGCGACCTGGGCCGCCCTCGCGCCGTCCAGCTCGCGGTCCTCGTCGACCGGGGTCATCGGGAGTTGCCGTTGCGTGCCGACTACGTAGGAAAGAACGTGCCCACCGCCCGCACCGAGGACGTGGACGTGCTGCTCGCCGAGCACGACGGCCGCGACGGTGTCGTGCTCTCGAGTGGTCACGCGGAGGAGAACGACAAGTGAAGCACCTGCTCTCGATCGCGGATCTGAACCGGGATTCGGCCACCGCGCTGCTCGACGACGCGGAACGTTTCGAGCAGGCACTGCTCGGACGCGAGGTCAAGAAGCTCCCGACACTGCGGGGGCGCACCGTGATGACGGTGTTCTACGAGAACTCCACCCGCACCCGCGTCTCGTTCGAGGTGGCCGGCAAGTGGATGAGCGCGGACGTCATCAACGTCAGCGCCTCGAGTTCGTCGGCGAAGAAGGGCGAGTCGTTGCGGGACACCGCGATGACGCTGCGGGCGGCCGGTGCGGACGCGCTGATCGTGCGGCATCCGGCGTCCGGTGCGGCGCACCAGATCGCCGCCTGGACCGGGGACTCGAGCGGCACAGGCGACGGTCCCTCCGTCATCAACGCCGGTGACGGCACCCACGAGCATCCGACGCAGGCCCTGCTCGACGCGTTGACGCTGCGCCAGCGCCTCGGTGGCCTCGAGGGCCGGCGCATCGTGCTGGTCGGCGACATCCTGCACAGCCGGGTGGCGCGCTCGAATGCGTTGCTGCTGTCGCTGCTCGGCGCCGAGGTGGTCTTCGTCGCGCCGCGCACGTTGCTGCCGACCGGGGTCGAGACGTGGCCGGTGCGGGTGTCGCACTCGCTGGACGCGGAACTGCCCGGCGCGGACGCGGTGATGATGCTGCGCGTGCAGGCGGAGCGGATGAACGGCGGGTTCTTCCCGTCGCCGCGCGAGTACTCCATCACCTACGGGCTGTCCGAGAAGCGCCTGGGGCTGCTGTCCGAGCACGCCGTCGTCCTGCACCCGGGTCCGATGCTGCGCGGCATGGAGATCGCGTCGGCGGTCGCGGATTCACCGAAGGCTGCTGTCCTGCAGCAGGTCACGAACGGCGTCCACGTGCGGATGGCGGTCCTGTTCCGGTTGCTGGTGGGGACGGACGAGGTCGCGTGAGCGACCCGAATACGACTACGAATACGACTACGACGAGTAACGAGAAGGTGGCGCCGCACATGTCCGCGAGCGGGAACGTGTTGATCGAGAACGTTCTGGTGTACGGGGAGGGGGAGCCGACCGATCTGCTGCTCGGGGACGGGCAGATCCTCGCGATCGGTGCCGGACTCGAGGCCCCCGACGGCGCCGAGGTCGTCGACGGCGGCGGCAAGATCCTGCTGCCCGGGTTCGTCGACATGCACACGCATCTGCGCGAGCCCGGCCGCGAGGACACCGAGACCATCGACTCCGGGTCGGCGGCGGCCGCGCTCGGCGGTTACACCGCGGTGTTCGCGATGGCCAACACCAGCCCGGTCGCCGACACCGCGGTGATCACCGACCATGTGTGGCGCCGCGGCCAGGAGGTCGGCCTCGTCGACGTGCACCCGGTCGGTGCCGTCACCGTCGGGCTCGCGGGCAAGCAGCTCGCCGAGATGGCGACGATGGCCGCCGGTGTCGGGCGGGTCAAGATGTTCTCCGACGACGGCCACTGCGTGGACGATCCGCTCATCATGCGCCGCGCGCTGGAGTACTCGGCGTCGCTCGGTGTGCTCGTCGCGCAGCACGCGGAGGAGCCGCGGCTCACGGTCGGCGCGGTCGCACACGAGGGTCCGACCGCGGCCCGGCTCGGCCTGGCCGGCTGGCCGCGCGCCGCGGAGGAGTCGATCGTCGCGCGTGACGCGCTGCTCGCGCGGGACGCCGGTGCCCGCGTCCACATCTGCCACGCGTCGACGGCCGGATCCGTCGAACTGGTGAAGTGGGCACGCGGCCAGGGCATTTCGATCACCGCCGAGGTCACCCCGCACCATCTGCTGCTCGACGACTCCCGGCTCGAGACGTACGACGCGGTCAACAAGGTCAACCCGCCGCTGCGGGAGGCGTCGGATGTCGCGGCTCTGCGCGCGGGTCTGGCCGAGGGCGTCATCGACTGCGTCGCCACCGATCACGCGCCGCACGCCGAGCAGGACAAGTGCTGCGAGTTCGCGCAGGCCCGCCCGGGCATGCTCGGCCTCGAGACGGCACTGTCGATCGTGGTGGAGACCATGGTGCGGCCGGGTCTGCTGGACTGGCGCGGCGTCGCCCGCGTCATGAGCGAGCGGCCCGCCGAGATCACCGGTCTCGACGACCAGGGCCGCCCGATCGCGGTGGGGGAGCCGGCGAACCTGGTGCTGATCGACCCGGACGCCGAGTGGACGGTGCACGGCCCGGCGCTGGCGTCGGTCGCGAACAACACCCCGTACGAGGCGATGACCCTGCCGGCGACCGTGACGGCGACGATCCTGCGGGGCCGGGTCACCGCCCTCGACGGCCGGGTGTACCCGAAGGGAGCACAGCAGTGAGTACGGAACGGATCCTGTGGGTCGTCGGCTGCATCCTGGTCTGGCTGCTGATGGTGCTGCTGATGTACCGCGGCTGGAAGAACCGGGCCAGGCGCCAGGCCGAGACGGTCGGCACGCTGCCACAGGTTCCGGCGGATCTCGGTGAGCAGCTGATCGCCCCGAGCACCGGCCTGTACGTGGGCAGCACGCTCGCCCCGAGCTGGCAGGACCGGATCGCGGTCGGCGACATCGGCCACCGGGCGACCGGTGAGCTGAGCCGCTGGACGCGCGGTGTCCTGCTCGAGCGGGACGGCGCGTCGGCCATCTGGATCCCGAACGAGTCGATCCGGGCGATCCGGACCGAGCGGGGTCTCGCCGGCAAGGTGATGACGAAGGACGGGGTCCTGGTGATCCGGTGGGAGTTGCCCACCGGCACCGAGGTCGACACGGGATTCCGTGGCGACGACAAGACGGTGTACCCGGTATGGGTACGTGAGACAAGTAGTGATGACACAGCGAATGCGGCGGGCTCTGGTGAGGTCGAGCAGAACGGAGAAGACGCATGAGCGCCTTTGACAGCAATACGGCGGTCCTGGTTCTCGAGGACGGCCGGGTCTTCCGCGGCACCAGCTTCGGTGCCGTCGGGCAGACCCTCGGAGAAGCGGTCTTCAGCACCGGCATGACCGGCTACCAGGAGACCCTCACCGATCCCAGCTACCACCGGCAGATCGTGGTGTCGACGGCACCGCAGATCGGCAACACCGGCTGGAACGCCGAGGACAACGAGTCGGTCGGCCCGACCGGCAAGTCGGCCGAGTCGAAGATCTGGGTCGCCGGCTACGTCGTGCGCGACCCGTCGCGCCGCACCTCGAGCTGGCGGGCGACCGGGTCGCTGACCGACGAGCTCGAGCGCCAGGGGATCGTCGGCATCGCCGGCATCGACACCCGCGCCCTCGTCCGGCACCTGCGCACCCGCGGCTCGATGCGTGCCGGCATCTTCTCCGGCGAGGCGCTCGCCGACACGGACGTCCTGATCGAGCGGGTGAAGAACCAGCCGTCGATGCTCGGCGCCGACCTGGCCGGCGAGGTGTCCACCCCGAACGGCTACGTCGTCGAGCCTGCCGGCGGTGAGGCCCGCTTCACCGTCGCCGCCATCGACCTCGGCATCAAGACCAACACCCCGCGCATGTTCGCCGAGCGCGGCATCCGGGTGCACGTGCTGCCGTCGACCGCGACGCTGCACGACATCCTCGACCTGAAGGCCGACGGCGTGTTCCTGTCCAACGGCCCGGGCGATCCGGCCACCGCGGACGGGGCCGTCCACCTCACCAAGGAGGTGCTCGGCCAGGGTCTGCCGCTGTTCGGTATCTGCTTCGGCAACCAGATCCTGGGCCGCGCGCTGGGCATGAACACCTACAAGATGAAGTTCGGCCACCGCGGCATCAACATCCCGGTCATCGAGCACGAGACCGGCCGCGTCGCGATCACCGCGCAGAACCACGGCTTCGCGCTCGAGGGTGAGGCCGGTCAGGAATTCGACACCGCGTTCGGTCGCGCCGTCGTCAGCCACACGTGCGCCAACGACGGCGCCGTCGAGGGCGTCCGCCTGCTCGACGGCTCGGCGTTCTCGGTGCAGTACCACCCCGAGGCCGCGGCCGGCCCGCACGACGCCGCCTACCTGTTCGATCGTTTCACCACCATGCTCGAGGGAGTCAAGAAGTAATGCCACGTCGTACAGATCTCGAGCACATCCTCGTCATCGGCTCCGGCCCGATCGTCATCGGCCAGGCATGCGAGTTCGACTACTCGGGTACCCAGGCGTGCCGCGTCCTCCAGGAGGAGGGCCTGCGGGTTTCGCTGGTCAACTCGAACCCGGCGACGATCATGACCGACCCGGAGTTCGCGGACGCCACGTACGTCGAGCCGATCACGGCCGAGTACGTCGAGAAGGTCATCATCGCGGAGGCCGCGAAGGGCCACAAGATCGATGCGGTTCTGGCGACCCTCGGCGGTCAGACCGCGCTGAACACGGCGGTCGCGCTGCACGAGCAGGGCATGCTCGAGAAGCACGGCGTCGAGCTGATCGGCGCCGACTTCGACGCCATCCAGCGCGGTGAGGACCGGCAGAAGTTCAAGGACATCGTCACCAAGTGCGGCGGCGAGTCCGCCCGCTCGCGGGTGTGTTTCACGATGGACGAGTGCAAGGACACCGTCGCCGAACTCGGCTACCCGGTGGTCGTGCGGCCGTCGTTCACGATGGGCGGACTCGGCTCCGGCATGGCCTACGACGAGACGGACCTCGAGCGGATCGCCGGCGGCGGACTGGCCGCGTCGCCGACGGCGAACGTCCTGATCGAGGAGTCGATCCTCGGCTGGAAGGAGTACGAGCTCGAGCTGATGCGCGACGGCAACGACAACGTCGTCATCATCTGTTCGATCGAGAACGTCGACCCGGTCGGTGTGCACACCGGCGACTCGGTGACCGTCGCCCCCGCGATGACCCTCACCGACCGCGAGTACCAGGAGATGCGCGACCTGTCGATCGAGATCCTGCGCGAGGTCGGCGTCGACACCGGCGGCTGCAACATCCAGTTCGCGATGGACCCGAAGGACGGCCGCCTGGTCGTCATCGAGATGAACCCGCGCGTGTCGCGGTCGTCGGCGCTGGCGTCGAAGGCGACGGGCTACCCGATCGCGAAGATGGCCGCGAAGCTGGCCATCGGCTACACGCTCGACGAGATCATCAACGACATCACCAAGGAGACGCCGGCCTGCTTCGAGCCGACGCTCGACTACGTCGTCGTCAAGGCCCCGCGGTTCGCGTTCGAGAAGTTCCCGGGCGCCGACGGCACCCTGACCACCACGATGAAGTCCGTCGGTGAGGCCATGTCCATCGGCCGCAACTTCACCGAGGCGTTCGGTAAGGTGCTGCGCTCGCTCGAGACGAAGCGGGCCGGCTACTGGACGGGCCCGGAGGTCGAGGGTTCGCTGGACGAACTGCTCGAGGCGATCAAGGTTCCGACCGACGGCCGCATGTACCAGATCGCACAGGCCTTCGAGCTGGGTGCGACGCTCGAGCAGCTGTTCGACGCCACCGCGATCGATCCGTGGTTCCTCGACCAGATGCAGCAGATCGTCGAGCTGGGCCGTGAGGTCCGTTCCGCCGACAGCTTCGGGGAGCGGGAGCTGCGCTTCGCCAAGCACCACGGCTTCTCCGACCGGCAGATCGCGGCCCTGCGCCCGCAGCAGTTCGGCGGTGCAGGACAGGCAGCCGAGGACGCGGTGCGGGCCCTGCGCACCGAACTGGACGTGCACCCGGTCTACAAGACCGTCGACACGTGCGCCGCCGAGTTCGAGGCCAAGACCCCGTACCACTACTCGACGTACGAGCTGGACCCGGAGGCGGAGACCGAGGTCGCGCCGCAGACCGAGCGTCCCAAGGTCCTCATCCTCGGCTCGGGTCCGAACCGGATCGGTCAGGGCATCGAGTTCGACTACTCGTGTGTGCACGCCGCGCAGACGCTGTCGGAGGCGGGCTACGAGACCGTCATGGTCAACTGCAACCCCGAGACCGTCTCCACCGACTACGACACCGCCGACCGCCTGTACTTCGAGCCGCTGACGTTCGAGGACGTGCTCGAGGTGTACCGCGCCGAGACGATCTCCGGCACCGTCGCCGGCGTCATCGTCCAGCTCGGCGGCCAGACGCCGCTGGGTCTGGCCAAGCGCCTGAAGGCGGCCGGGGTGCCGATCGTCGGCACCAGCCCGGAGGCCATCGACCTGGCCGAGGATCGTGGCGAGTTCGGCCGCGTCCTCACCGAGGCCGGGCTGCCCGCCCCGAAGTTCGGCACCGCCACCACGTTCGAGGGTGCCCGCGACATCGCGTCGGGCATCGGCTACCCGGTGCTGGTGCGTCCGTCGTACGTCCTCGGCGGCCGCGGCATGGAGATCGTGTACGACGAGAAGTCGCTGGAGAACTACATCTCCCGGGCCACCGAGATCTCCGACGACCGTCCGGTCCTGGTCGACCGTTTCCTCGAGGACGCGGTCGAGATCGACGTCGACGCCCTGTGCGACGGCACCGAGGTGTACCTCGGCGGCATCATGGAGCACATCGAGGAGGCCGGTATCCACTCCGGTGACTCGGCGTGCGCGCTGCCCCCGATCACCCTGGGACGCGCCGACATCGAGAACGTGCGCCGTTCCACCGAGGCGCTCGCGAAGGGTATCGGCGTCAAGGGTCTGCTCAACGTGCAGTACGCGCTCAAGGACGACATCCTCTACGTCCTCGAGGCCAACCCGCGCGCGTCGCGGACGGTGCCGTTCGTCTCGAAGGCCACGGCCGTGCAGCTCGCGAAGGCGTGTGCCCGTGTGATGCTGGGCGAGTCGATCGCCGACCTGCGCACGCAGGGCATCCTGCCGGCGGAGGGCGACGGCGGCACCACGCCGGTCGACGCCCCCGTCGCCGTCAAGGAGGCGGTGCTGCCGTTCAACCGGTTCCGTCGCGCCGACGGCACCCGCGTCGACACGCTGCTCAGCCCCGAGATGAAGTCCACCGGCGAGGTCATGGGCATCGACGCGGACTTCGGTACCGCGTTCGCCAAGAGCCAGACCGCGTCGTACGGGTCGCTCCCGACCTCCGGCACGGTGTTCGTCTCGGTCGCGAACAGCGACAAGCGATCGCTGATCTTCCCGGTCAAGCGACTCGCCGACCTGGGCTTCACGATCCTGGCCACCGAGGGCACCGCGGACGTGTTGCGCCGCAACGGCATCGCGGTGGAGCGGGTGCACAAGCAGTCCGGGGAGGTCCTGCCCGAGGGTGCGCGCACCATCGTCGACCGGATCGAGGCCGGCGAGGTCGACATGGTGATCAACACCCCGTTCGGCAACTCCGGCCCGCGTGTCGACGGCTACGAGATCCGTGCCGCGGCGGTCGGCAAGTCCGTCCCGTGCATCACCACCGTGCAGGGCGCGTCGGCGGCCGTGCAGGGCATCGAGGCGGCGCTGCGCGGCGGTATCGGCGTCCAGTCGCTGCAGGAACTGCACGCGCGGCTGCGTGAGTCCGGGGCAGCGGGAGAAGCGCAGCAGTGACGGTCGAGAAGGCTGGTTTCGGGGCGCGGCTCACCGCGGCGATGGGGCAGTACGGCCCGCTGTGCGTCGGTGTGGACCCGCACCCGGAGCTGTTGCAGGCGTGGGGACTCGGTGACGACGTCGACGGACTCGAGAAGTTCAGCGAGATCTGCGTCGAGGCGTACGTCGGCCGGGTCGCGCTGGTCAAGCCGCAGGTCGCGTTCTTCGAGGCGTACGGGTCGGCCGGCCTGGCGGTCCTCGAACGGACCGTCACGGTGCTGCGGGAGGCCGGCACGCTCGTCCTGGCGGACGCCAAGCGCGGCGACATCGGCTCCACGATGAACGCGTACGCCCGCGCGTGGCTCGGTGCCGGGTCGCCGCTGGAGTCCGATGCGGTGACGGTGTCGCCGTATCTCGGGTTCGGTTCGCTGAACCCGGTGCTGGAGCTGGCGCAGCGCAATCACGGCGGTGTGTTCGCGCTCGCCGCGACGTCCAACCCGGAGGGTGCGCAGGTGCAGCGCTCGACGGTCGCCGACGGTCGGTCCGTCGCCCAGGTGATGGTCGACGAGGCCGCGGCCCGCAACGCCGGCGCCGACGTGCTCGGCTCGGTCGGTGTCGTGGTCGGGGCGACCCTCACCGACGCCCCGGATCTGGGCGGGCTGCACGGCCCGATCCTCATGCCGGGAGTCGGGGCCCAGGGCGGTACCGCCGACGACGTGCGCCGGCTGGCAGGGGACTGCCTGCGGTCGGTCGTGCCCGCCGTCTCGCGCGAGGTGCTGCGGGCGGGACCGTCGGTTACGGCACTGCAGGAGGCCGTGTCGCGGTCTGTGGAGTCGTTCGCGTTCCTGCAGGCCTAGACGCGATGTGAGGCCGTCTCGTGCGGCCCGAGGCCGGATCCGGGTGCCCCCGGATCCGGCCTTCGTCGTCCCTGCGTGCGGCACGGGAATGCGGGATCGCCCGGATTCCGTGAGATTTTTTCGTATCGGGCCGGTGCGGCGGCGTCGACTGTGGGCTATGCCACGTGCCGCCCGTTCGCCGAATCGGTCACAGGCTCGGAAAATGATGCTCTACCTGCGGCGATACGGTTGCGATGCGGGCCGGTCCACCCCTGCCGGGATGCCGGTGGGCGACGCGGTGACCGGATTCGAACGCACCTGCGAACGTCCGCATAACCCACCCGAATCCGGCGTCTGCGTCGGGGGGTGGGTTAGCAATCGTCGCCCCGCGTGAGTACGGTCGCTATCGCCCCTGGTTATCCGGGGGATGTGACACCCCGGGGTGACCCCGGTGGTGTTGGAATTGCACACGACGAGACGGAGGAACCGTGGCCCTTCCCCAGTTGACCGACGAGCAGCGCGCTGCTGCTCTGGAGAAGGCGGCTGCCGCCCGCAAGGCCCGGGCTGAGCTCAAGGAACGCCTCAAGCGCGGCGGCACCGACCTCAAGCAGGTCCTCAAGGACGCCGAAGAGAACGAGATCCTCGGCAAGATGAAGGTGTCGGCTCTGCTCGAGGCCCTGCCGAAGGTCGGCAAGGTCAAGGCGCAGGAGATCATGACCGAGCTGGAGATCGCTCCGACCCGTCGCCTGCGTGGCCTCGGCGATCGGCAGCGCAAGGCTCTGCTCGCCCGCTTCGATTTCGAGGCCTGAGCAGTACGTGACTGCTGACGCACAACAGGTGTCAGGCGGTGCGGCCGCTCCGGGAACGACCGTGAGTGGCGACGCAGTGCGGAGGGGTCGGCTGGTAGTCCTGGCCGGCCCCTCGGCCGTCGGCAAGTCCAGCGTCGTCCGGTTGCTGCGCGAGCGCATGCCCGAGGTCGTCTTCAGCGTCTCGGCCACCACCCGCGACCCGCGACCGGGCGAGGTGGACGGCCAGGACTACCACTTCGTGACGCGCCCCGAGTTCGACCGCATGATCGACGCCGGTGACCTGCTCGAGTGGGCGGACATCCACGGCGGACTGCAGCGGTCCGGCACGCCGGCCGAGCCGGTGCGCCGCGCCCTCGCCGAGGGCCGGCCGGTCCTGCTCGAGGTCGACCTCGTCGGCGCCCGGTCCGTGCGGGCCGCGATGCCCGAGGCGGTGCTGACGTTCATGGCGCCCCCCAGCTGGGAGGTGCTGGTGTCCCGGTTGACCGGCCGGGGAACCGAGCCGGCCGACGTGGTCGAGCGGCGGTTGCAGACCGCGAAGGTGGAACTCGCGGCGCAGGACGAGTTCGACACCGTCATCGTGAACGAGGATGTCGGCCGGGCCTGCGACGAGTTGGTATCCTTGTTGGTCGGACGGCAGCCCTGAGCGGCGTCGTCTCCTATTTCGGCATTCAATGTGGCGCTTTCGAGCCCAGTTCAGGAGTAACCGAGTGAGCAGCACCGAAACAGTTGCATCCGACGTCCGTGGCGCCCTGCCCGCCTACGACACCCCGCTCGGCATCACCAACCCGCCGATCGACGAGCTGCTCGAGCGGGCCTCGTCGAAGTACGCGCTGGTGATCTACTCGGCCAAGCGTGCCCGGCAGATCAACGACTACTACAACCAGCTCGGTGACGGCATCCTCGAGTACGTGGGCCCGCTCGTCGAGCCGGGTCTGCAGGAGAAGCCGCTGTCGATCGCGCTGCGTGAGATCCACGCCGATCTGCTCGAGCACACCGAAGGCGAGTGAGCGGAGGAACGCCCGTGTCCGATCGGGTGCCCAAGCGGATCGTCGTCGGGGTGGGTGGCGGAATCGCCGCCTACAAGAGTTGCGCACTGATCCGTAGCTTCACCGAGGGTGGCCACCGGGTACGGGTGATTCCCACCGAGTCGGCACTGCAGTTCGTCGGCCGCGCCACGTTCGAGGCGCTGTCCGGCAACCCGGTGCAGACCGGGGTATTCGCGGACGTGCCGGAGGTCGCCCACGTGCGCCTCGGACAGGAGGCGGACCTCGTCGTCATCGCCCCCGCCACCGCCGACCTCATGGCGCGTGCGGTGGCCGGGCGGGCCGACGATCTGCTCACCGCGACGCTGCTCACGGCCCGCTGTCCGGTCGTCTTCGCGCCCGCGATGCACACCGAGATGTGGGAGCATCCCGCGACGGTGTCGAACGTCGCGACGCTGCGCGCCCGCGGCAACATCGTGATCGAACCCGCGTCCGGCCGGCTGACCGGCAAGGACACCGGTGCGGGTCGGCTGCCCGAACCGGACGAGATCTTCGGTCTGGCGGCCCTGCTGCTCGAACGTGCATCGGCACTGCCGCGCGACCTCGTCGGGCAGCGTGTCGTCGTGTCGGCGGGCGGCACCCGCGAGCCCCTCGACCCGGTCCGTTACCTCGGTAACCGCAGCTCCGGCAAACAGGGCTATGCGATCGCCCGGCTGGCCGCGCAGCGCGGCGCCGATGTCACCCTGATCGCCGGTGCCACCGCCGAGTTGGCTGATCCGGCGGCCGTGGACGTCGTACACGTGCGTACCGCGCAGCAGATGCACGAGGCCGTCATGAAGCACGCCGGCGACGCCGACGCGGTGATCATGTCGGCTGCCGTCGCCGATTTCCGGCCCGCGACGGTCGCCGCCGACAAGATCAAGAAGGGGTCCGGCGAACCGGACTCGATTCCGTTGATCAAAAACGATGACATTCTGGCCGATCTCGTGCAGTCTCGTCGGGACGGCACTCTCGCACCCGGAACCACGATCGTCGGATTCGCGGCCGAGACGGGGGACGCGTCGGGCAGTGTCCTCGACCATGCCCGCACGAAACTGGCACGCAAGGGCTGCGATCTGCTCGTGGTCAACGCGGTCGGGGACGGCAAGGCGTTCGAGGTGGACCACAACGACGGCTGGCTGCTCGCCGCGGACGGCAGCGAGACGGCGATCGAGCACGGCTCGAAGTCGTTGATGGCCAGCCGGGTCCTCGACGCGGTCGCGGAACTGCGTGCGACGTCGTCACCGGTGTAGTACCCGCGCAGCGATGTCACGTCGTGGGATGTGTTCCTGGCACGAGCGTCGACTGCGGTATTGAATAGAAGTAGAAACGAAATGGCGTCAGTGTCGAGAGGGAGATCTGTGAGCACGTCCGGCAAGCGGCTATTCACCAGTGAGTCCGTGACCGAGGGGCACCCGGACAAGATCTGTGATGCCATCAGCGACTCCATCCTCGACGCGATGCTCGAGGCGGATCCGCACAGCCGCGTGGCGGTCGAGACGCTCGTGACCACCGGTCAGGTGCACGTCGCCGGTGAGGTGACGACGTCCGCGTACGTCGACATCCCGAAGATCGTCCGCGACAAGGTCCTCGAGATCGGCTACGACTCGTCGGCCAAGGGTTTCGACGGCAACTCGTGCGGCGTCAACATCGCGATCGGTGCGCAGTCGCCGGAGATCGCGCAGGGTGTCGACCACTCGCACGAGGCGCGGGTCGACGGTGTCACCGACGACGAGCTCGACCGTCAGGGTGCCGGCGACCAGGGCCTGATGTTCGGGTACGCGTGCACCGACACCCCCGAGCTGATGCCGCTGCCGATCGCGCTCGCGCACCGGCTGTCGCGCCGGCTCACCGAGGTCCGCAAGACCGGGGTGCTGCCGTACCTGCGTCCGGACGGCAAGACCCAGGTCACCATCGAGTACGACGGTGACCGCCCGGTCCGCCTCGACACGGTCGTCATCTCCACGCAGCACGCCGCGGACATCGATCTCGACAACCTGCTGACCCCGGATCTGCGGGAGAAGGTGCTCGGGCACGTGCTCGCCGGGCTCGACATCGAACTCGACACCTCCGACGTGCGCCTGCTGGTCAACCCGACCGGAAAGTTCGTCCTCGGTGGTCCGATGGGCGACGCCGGCCTGACCGGCCGCAAGATCATCGTCGACACGTACGGCGGTATGGCCCGCCACGGTGGCGGCGCGTTCTCCGGCAAGGATCCGTCGAAGGTGGACCGCAGCGCGGCCTACGCGATGCGCTGGGTCGCCAAGAACGCCGTCGCGGCCGGTCTGGCGGACCGCATCGAGGTGCAGGTCGCGTACGCGATCGGTAAGGCGGCACCGGTCGGGTTGTTCGTCGAGGCGTTCGGTACCGAGAAGGTCGACGTCGCCACGATCCAGCGCGCGATCAGCGAGGTCTTCGACCTGCGTCCGGGCGCGATCATCCGCGACCTGGACCTGCTGCACCCGATCTACGCGGCCACCGCCGCATACGGCCACTTCGGTCGCACCGACGTGGACCTGCCCTGGGAGCGCACCGACCGCGCGGAGAAGCTCCGCGCGGCTGCAGGTCTCTGACCGCCGGCGAGAAGGCAGCGGCAGCACATGCGCCCGTGGCGCGCGTGCTGCCGCTGCTTCCGGTTGCGCACCTCGACCGCGAATTCGACTATCTGATCCCGGCGGACCTGGACGAGCAGGCCCGACCGGGGGTGCGGGTGCGGGTGCGGTTCTCCGGTCGGCTCGTCGACGGGTTCCTCCTCGAGCGTCGCGACACCAGCGACCACGGGGGACGGCTGGCGTGGCTCGACCGGGTCGTCTCGGCCGAACCGGTCCTCACCGGTGAGGTGCACCGACTGGTCGACGCCGTCGCCGCCCGGTACGCGGGCACCCGCGCGGACGTGCTGCGGCTGGCGATCCCGCCGCGGCACGCCAAGACCGAGGCGCAGGCCTCCGAACCGGTTCCACCGCCCGCCACCCCGACGGTGGACGCGGCCGCGTGGGCGTCGTACGTGCACGGCACCAACTTCGTCGAGGCGCTGGGCGGCGGCCGCGGTCCGCGCGCGATGTGGCAGGCGCTGCCCGGCGAGGACTGGTGTGCGCGGCTCGCGGAACTCGCCGGGACGGTGGCGTCCGCGGGTCGCGGTGTCGTGCTGGTCGTCCCCGACCAGCGGGACCTGGACCGGCTGGTTGCCGCCTGCGAGAACCTGCTCGGTGCAGCGCACGTCGTGGGACTGGCCGCCGGGCTGGGACCGTCCGCCCGGTACCGGCGCTGGCTCGCCGCGCTGCGCGGCACCGCCCGCGTCGTCGTCGGCACCCGCGCGTCGGTGTTCGCGCCGACCCCCGACCTCGGGCTGATCGTGGTGTGGGACGACGGCGACTCCAGCCTGTCCGAACCGCGCTCGCCGTACCCGCACGCCCGCGAGGTGGCGCTGCTGCGCGCCCACTCCACCGGGTGCGCCGTCGTCGTCGCCGGGCACGCACGGACCGCGGAGGCGCAGGCCCTCGTCGAATCCGGGTGGGCGCACGACCTGGTCGCGGCCCGCGACGTCGTCCGCGCCCACGCCCCGAAGATCACCGCGCTCGCCGACAGCGACCACGCCCTCGCCCGCGATCCCGGGGCCCGCGCGGCCCGGCTGCCCGCGATTGCGTTCGCCGCTGCCCGGCAGGCCCTCGCCGCGGGAACCGGTGTGCTGGTGCAGGTTCCGCGTCGCGGCTACGTGCCGTCGCTGGCGTGCGCGAAATGCCGGACCCCGGCCCGCTGCCGCCGCTGCAACGGCCCGCTCGCGCTGCCGTCCGCGGCCGGACCGGACGGCGCCGGGTCCCCGACCTGCAAATGGTGCGGTGTCGCCGACACGAACCACCGCTGCCAGGCGTGCGGGGCGCGGGCACTGCGGGCCGTCGTCGTCGGCGCCGGGCGCACCGCCGAGGAGTTGGGGCGCGCATTCACCGGTGTCGCCGTGCACACCTCCGGCGGCTCCGACGTGAAGGCCGAGATCGCGGCCGGCCCGAAACTGGTGGTGGCCACGGTCGGCGCCGAACCGGTGATGCCCGGCGGCTACGGGGCGGCGTTGCTGCTCGACGGGTGGGCGCTGCTCGGGCGCGCCGACCTGCGGGCCGCGGAGGAGACCCTGCGACGGTGGATGACGGCGTCGACGCTGGTGCGGGCGCACACCGACGGCGGTCAGGTGGTGGTGGTCGCCGACTCCGGGATCCCCACGGTGCAGGCGCTGGTGCGCTGGGATCCGGTGTGGCACGCCCGCGCGCAACTCGCCGACCGGGCCGAGGTCGGTTTCCCGCCCGCCGTGCACCTGGCTGCCGTCGACGGCACTACCGCCGCGATCACCGACCTGCTGGGTGCCACCGTGCTGCCCGACGGTGCGGAGGTGCTCGGCCCGGTGCCGTTGCCGCCGGGGGAGCGGCTGCCGTTCGCGAGCGACGAACCGGAACCGGACGAGGTGCAGCGCATGCTCATCCGCGTCCCGCGCGGCGCCGGTCGCGTGCTGGCGACGGCTCTCGTGGATGCGCAGACCGTGCGGAGCGCGAAGCGGACGCCGGGCCCTGTGCGGGTGCAGATCGACCCGTTGCGGATCGGCTGACCCGCGGTGGGCCGGCCACCGGCATCTCCGGGACGGGGAGACGCAGCATCCGGGAGATGCGTCCGCCCCCGGACTTCCGGGAGGCCGCGATCGCGAGAGGGTCGTGCCGGGCGGCGTTCGCGAGGAGACCGAACACGAACAGCATCAGTGCGGTCGACGTGCCGCCGTACGAGATCAGCGGCAGCTGCAGCCCGGTCACCGGCAGCAGACCGACGACATAGCCGATGTTGATGGAGGCCTGCGCACCGATCCAGGTGGTGGCGACCGCCGCGACGAGTCCGAGGAACGGGTCCGCGCAGCGGCGGGCGATCCGCAGACCGAGCAGGACGACGGCCGCGAACAGGGCGATCACGGTGACCGCGCCGACGATGCCGAGCTCGTCGCCGACGACGGCGAAGATGAAATCGTTGTACGCGTTGGGCAGATAACTCCACTTGGCGGTGGACTGCCCGATGCCCTCCCCGAACCAGCCGCCACTCGCGAGCGCGTACTTCGCCTGCCGGGACTGGTAGCCCAGGCCCTGCGGGTCGTCGCCCGGATCGAACAGCACCCGCACCCGGTTCATCCGGTAGCCGGCGGTGAACGTGAGCACCACCGCTGCCGCGATTCCGGCGGCGACGAACCCGCCGAGGATCCGCAGGTCGAAACCGACGTACCACAGCAGCGCCATGAGGATGATCGCCAGCGTGATCGCGGTGCTCAGGTTGGGTTGCAGCACCACCAGCGCGCACATGAGCAGGCCGCCGGGAGCCAACGGCAGCAGCAGATTCCGGGTGGACCGGGCGGAGACGGGCCGCAACGTGAGAATGTGCGCACCCCACAGGACGAGCGCGACCTTCGCGAACTCCGACGGCTGGAACGAGATCCCGGCGATGTCGATCCACCGGCGGGACCCCTGGATGGACGTGCCGACCCCCGGGATCAGGACCAGCACCAGCAGGACCACGGCCACCAGATACGCCGGGAACGCCAGCATCCGCAACGCCCGCACCGGTAGACGCACCGCCAGATAGAACGCGACCAGACCGAGTGCGACCCCGGTCAACTGCTGGACGAAGAACGTGTACGCGGACCCGCCGCCGACATAGGATTCGACGGCCGACGCCGACAGCACCATCGCCAGGCCGAACATGGTGAGCAGGGTGGTGAACCCGAGCACGAGGTGCAGGGACCACAGGGGGCGGCCGGCCCACGTGGACACACGGGAACGGATGTCGGACATCCGTCGAGGTTGCCAGCGGCCCCCGGCACTGTCAATCGGGCCGGGTGGGGCGACCCGTCACAGCCAGTGCTGGCGTTTGAAGACGATGTACAGGGTCACCGACGTGACGATCATGAGCCCGATCGCGACCGGATATCCGAACTGCCACGCCAACTCCGGCATGGCGTCGAAGTTCATGCCGTAGATGCCGCCGACGAGGGTGGGCGCGAACAGGATCGCCGCCCACGACGAGATCTTCTTGACCTCCTCGCTCTGGTCGAGGCTGGTGAGGGTGAGTCGGCGCATCTCCTCGTTCTGCCGCTGCGCGACCAGCGTCGCGTGCACCGACAGTGCCGTCTGCAGATGGTCCCGCGACGAGTCGACGCGTTCGATGATCCGCAGCGTGTGATCGAGGGCGTCGCGCAGGTGGCGTTGCAGTTCGAGATCGACGTGGTACTTGTCGGATCCCCGTTCGAGGGCCTCGATCATCGCGACCAGCGGATGCGTCGCCCGCTGGAAGTCGATGACCTCCCCGGACAGGTCGTAGATGCGTTTGGCGACCGCCGGATCGCCGGTGAACATCTGGTTCTCGATCTCGTCGATGTCGTTCTCGAGGCCCGCCGTGACCGGGAAGTATTCGTCGACGACCTGATCGAGGATCGCGTACAGCACCGATTCGGGACCCCGCCGCAGCAGGTCCGGGTTGCCCTCGAGCCGGCGACGCACCTGCGCGAGATCGGGGGATTCCGCATGCCGGACGGTGACGACGAAATCCGGGCCCACGAACACGTGCACCTCACCGAACTCGACCTTCTCGACGGCGTCGAGGTAGCGGGCGGGCCGCAGCACCACGAACAGGATGTCGTCGTACCGTTCGAGTTTCGGACGCTGATGCGCGACGATCGTGTCCTCGACCGCCAGATGGTGCAGCCCGAATTCCTCTGCCAGCGACTCGATCTCGACCGTATCGGGACGGTACAACCCGATCCAGGCCATGCCGTCGCGCCGGTTCATCGTCGCGAACGTGCCCTCGGGAGTGGCCGGGGTGTCGACCCGCACCCCGTCCACGTACACGGCGCTGTCCACGATGCTCACCCGCCCACCCCCTCGTCGAAGGCGCTCCGCGCCCTGTGCGCCTTTTTGGTAGTGGCTACTACCAAAAAGGCGCACAGGGGTTATTGGATCACGATCCGGCGGGTGGTGCGGTCCGCATCAGTCGGGCCAGGACGTCGGCGAGGGTGATCAGCCCGGTCAGTTGCCCGCCGTCGTCGCGGACGACGGCGATGTGGCTGCGGGTGCCGCGCATCGTGGCGAGGGCTTCGTAGACGGGGGTGGCGGCGTCGACGGTGAGCACGTCCCGCATCAGGTCGCGGGCCCGCGTCCCGGCGGGGGCACCGAGGCTGTCCCGGACGTGTACGACGCCGTCGACCCGGTCGCCGCTGCGCACCAGCAGCCGCAGGTGCCCGGCCCGGTCGGAGGCCGCCCGGATCGTGTCGGGGCCGGCGTCGGCGTCGACGCTGCTCGGGTTCCCGTCGGTGCGGGCGATGTCGCCGACGGTGAGCGCCTCGAGTTCGAGGGCGCTGGTGAGATGCCCGTGGTACCGCTGGTCGAGGGTGCCGGCGGTCGCGGAGTGCTCGACGAGGTGCCGCAGCGCCTGCGGGTCCTGCCCGGACGCGACCTGGTCGACCGGCTGTACCCCGACCGCGGCCAGGCAGCGGTTCGCGAGCCGGTTCAGGGTGACGATGAGCGGGCGGGTGAGCCACATGAATCCGCGCATCGGGATCGCGAGGAGGGTCGCGGACTTCTCCGGGTGCGCGATGGCCCACGACTTGGGTGCCATCTCACCGACCACGAGGTGCAGGAACGTCACGATGATCAGGGCGAGCACGAAACCGGCGACGTCGGCCAGCCACAGCGGTGCACCCCAGTCCGCGAAGGCGGGGGTGAGCCAGTGGTGCACGGCCGGTTTCGTCACCGCGCCGAGCGCGAGGGTGCACACGGTGATGCCGAGCTGGGAGCCGGCGAGCAGGACCGACAGTTCGGACGCGCTGCGCAGCGCGGCCCGGGCGGACCGGCTGGTCGCGGCGGCGTCCTCGAGCCGGTGCCGGCGGGCGGCGATGAGCGCGAACTCGATCGCCACGAAGAAGGCGCTCGCCGCGATGAGCAGGGCGGTGACGGCGAGGACGATCCACGGGTTACTCATCGACGGCATCCTCTCGGTGGGCGTGGACGGTGACGAACAGCAGCGCCGGCACATGCTTGGCGACGGCCCGCACCTCCACGTGCAGTTCCCGGGCGGGCACCGGTTCGTCGGCGACCAGGTCGGCCGGGTCGACGGGCAGCGGGACGGTGACCGTGTCCCCGACCTGGGGGAGCCCACCGAACTCGGTGATCACCAGACCGGCGAACGTCTCGTAGTCGTCGTCCTCGGGGAGGTCCTCGTCGAGGACCCGGGAGACCTCGTCGATGTGCATGCTGCCGGGGATCAGCCAGCCGCCGTCGACGGCGACCGTGGCGGTGGCGTCGTGGTCGGGATCGTGTTCGTCGGCGATCTCACCGACGAGTTCCTCGGCCATGTCCTCGACGGTGACGACGCCGGCGAACCCGCCGTACTCGTCGATGACCAGCGCCATCTCGTCCTTTGCCGCGGTGATCCGGTCGAGCACGTCCGGCAGCGGGAGCGTGGTGGGCACGATCACCGGCGGCCGGGCGTGGTCGGCGGCGGTGCCGGTGGGGTCGCTGCCGAGGAGGTCGTGCAGGTGGACGACGCCGCGCAGGTCGTCGCTGGTGGCGCCGACGACGGGGTAGCGGGTGTGGCCGGAGCCCATCCGGGACAGCACGTCGCGGATCGGGTCGTCGCCGCGGACCACGTCGACGTGGGCGCGCGGGATCATCGCGTGCTCCGCGGTGCGGGTGGGGAAGTCGAGGATCCGGTCGAGGAGTGTCGACAACTCCCGCGGAAGCTCACCCGCATCCCGCGATTCGGCGACGATGTGCTCGAGGTCGCGGGGGGTCGCCGAGTGTTCGACGTCGTGGACGGGTTCGATCTTCAGGGCGCGCAGCAGCAGGTTCGACGAGTGGTCGAACAGCCGGATCAGCCAGCCGAACAGTGTCAGGTACAGCGTCGTGGACAGTGCGAGCCGGCGGGCGACGGGCTCGGGGCGGGCGATGGCGAGGTTCTTCGGGAACAGTTCGCCGAACACCATCTGCACGACGGTGGAGAACAGGATGGCGAGGATCGCGCCGACGGCGAGTCCGATGCCGCTGGGCACACCGACCCCGCCGAGCAGTTCGCTCAGCCCGCGGCCGATGAGTGGTTCGGCGACGTAGCCGACGAGCAGGCCGGTGACGGTGATACCCAGTTGAGCGCCGGAGAGCATGAACGACGTCCGGCGGGTGACGGCCAGGGCGCGGGCAGCGGCGCTGTCACCGGACTGGGCGCGGGCCTCGAGCCGGGACCGGCTCACCGCCATGTAGGCGAACTCCTGGGCGACGAAGTAGCCGGTCAGCGCGGTGATCGCCAGCACGACGGCGATACCGGCGACGATGCCGAGGACGGTCAGCACGAGGTCACCTCCGGAGTGGGAGCAGCGGTGGTGATGTTACGAGCAGGGACGGGTCTTCGAGGTGGGCGCGGCGCGCGTCTCATGGCCCTCTTTCTGTGTCGACGATGGAACTGGTCTCGAAAATACGACGAATACGGCATCGATGGAGTTCCCGGGCGTCGACACGCCGGAAATACGTGGAGCGGACTACCGTGACCGGAACGGGTGCGGGAGGTGCGAGGGTGACGGGCACGGCACGGACGGCAGTGATCGGGACCGTTGCCGCCCTGCTGTGCGGATTCGGGGTCGTCGGTGGGGCGGCGAGTGCAGTGCCCGCAGCCGGGACGTACGTCGTCCCGTCGGTTCCGGGACCCGTCCAGGCCGGCCACGCCGACGCGCTGCGCTATGCGACGGCCCATCCGGATGCGGCGCCGGCCGGGGTCAACGACTTCGGGTGCCGGCCGGCACCGGAGCATCCGAACCCGGTGGTCCTCGTGCACGGCAGCGATTCGGACGCCTACACCGACTGGGCGGCGCTGGCCCCGAGGCTCACCGCCCGCGGCTTCTGTGTGTTCGCCCCGAACTACGGCGCCGACGGCACCCCCGGCACGTACGCGCGCGGCGACATGATCCGTAGCGCCCACGAGATCGCCGACATGGTGCGGGCGGTCCGTGAGTCGACGGGGGCCGCGGCCGTGGATCTGGTCGGGTACTCGCAGGGCGCGACGGTGGCCCGGTACTTCGTCAACCGACTCGGCGGCGCCGACGTCGTCGACCGGTGGGTGGGCATCGCGTCACCCACCTACGGGGGCACCATGTACGGGTTGGTGCCGCTGCTGCGATTGCTGCCGGGGTCCGAGCGGATCGCGGCGTGGCTGACGTCGGAGGCGATCGCCCAGCAGATGCAGGGCTCGCGGTTGCTCGCGGACCTCAACGCGGGCGGCGACACAGTGCCCGGCGTCGACTACACCACCATCGGATCCCGCGTCGACGAGATGATCCAGCCGGCGTCGAACATCGCGCTGCGTGACGCCGGTGCGACGAATCTGGTGGTGCAGGATCTGTGCCCGCAGAACCTGGGCGGGCACTTCGCGATGGTGTACGACCCGTTCACGCTCGCCTTGACGACGGCGGTACTGGATCCGTCGGCGCCGCCACCCGAGTGCATGCCGGTGCCGCTCGGTGCGGGAATTCCGGAGATGGTTGCGGCGAGTCATTCCTGAGATCGTCCGGTTCGCCGTTTATCGTTCCGGTTCATGAACGCTTTCGCGCGAGCGACCGCCCCCGTGCGCCGATACTGTCGCCGCCTGCACCCGGTGGGGTTGACGTTCGCGCTCGTCTTCTTCACGTGGTCGATCAGCCCGTCGCTGCTGCCCCGCGCCTGGTACCTGCAGGGTGTCGCGACCGGCCTGTCGGTGGCGTTCGGCTACGGCATCGGCTGTCTGGTGGCGTGGATCGTGCGCGGGTGCGGGGTACGGCCGGACTGGTCGCCGCGGACCCGCCGCATCGGCCGGTGGCTGCTCGGTGCCGCCGCCGTCGTCCTGATCCCGGTGTACCTGGTGCTCGGGGCGGTGTGGCAGAACTACGTCCGCGACCTCGTCGGCGTCGAACGCAGCAACGAGGCGAACACGCTGCTGGTGGCACTGATCGCGCTCGCGGTGTGGTTCGTGCTGCTCGAGGGGGCCCGCGGCATCCGGGTGGGCACCCGTAAGGCATCCGATCTGGCGCGCCGGGTGGTGCCGTGGCCCGCCGCGAACGTCGCCGGACTGGTGATCGCCGCCGTCGTCGCGGTCCTGATCGTCAACGGCGCCCTGTACCGGGGTCTGATCGCGTTCGCGAACTGGAGCTTCTCCGGGGCCGACACCGCCACCGCGGAGGGCGTCGAGCAGCCCACCGTCCCCGAACGCAGCGGATCGCCCGCGTCGGCGCAGGCGTGGGACACCCTCGGGCAGGAGGGGCGCACGTTCGTCGGCCGCGGCCCCGACGCCGCCGACATCACCGCGGTCACCGGACGGCCCGCCCTCGAACCGATCCGGGTGTACGCGGGCCGCGAATCCGCCGACTCGGTGGCGTCGGTCGCGAACCTCGTCGTCGCCGAACTCGACCGCACGAAGGCGTGGGAGCGGAAGGTGCTGGCCGTCAACACGACCACCGGCCGCGGCTGGGTGAACCAGAACGTGGCGTCGTCGCTCGAGTACATCGAGGGCGGCGACACCGCGATCGCGTCGATGCAGTATTCGTTCCTGCCGAGCCCGCTCGCGTTCATCGCCGACCGGGAGACCCCGCAGGTCGCCGGCCGGGCCCTGTTCAACGCGGTCTTCGCCCGCTGGATCGACATGGACGTCGACACCCGCCCGAAGCTGGTGGTGTTCGGGGAGAGTCTCGGCGCGTACGGCGGGCAGAACGCGTTCGCCGGCTACCAGGACATGGCGACCCGCGTCGACGGCGGACTGTGGGTCGGCACCCCGAACTTCACCCCGCAGTGGCAGGAGGTCACCGAGGACCGGGAGCCGGGCACCCCGGAGATCCTGCCGATCGTGGGCGACGGCGCCGCGGTGCGCTTCGCCTCCGACCCGGAGGACCTCGACCTCGCCGCCGAGTGGGGTCCGCGCCGGATCGTGTACTGGCAGCACGCGTCCGACCCGATCGTGTGGTGGTCGTCGTCGCTGCTGCTGAACAAGCCGGACTGGCTGAGCGAGCCGCGCGGCCGGGACGTCGACCCCAACATGACGTGGATGCCGCTGGTGACGTTCTGGCAGGTGACCCTGGACATGGTGTTCTCGGCGGACGTTCCGGCCGGGCACGGGCACGCGTACGGCGCGGACGCGGCCGGCATGTGGGCGCGGATCCTGCAGCCGCAGGGCTGGAGCGAGGCCGACACCGCCCGCGTGCAGGCGGCGCTGACCGGGGACGAGGTTCCGGGGAAGGCTCCGTAGACTCCTGGGGGTGAACCCACTTCCGGCGCCGCCGGGATTCGATGCTCCGGGAGCCGCCCTCGTGCACTCTGTGACCACCCACCAGGCGTTGCCGTCCGTTCGTGCGGGGGTGTGGCACTGATGCGGATCGTCTTCGCGGGCACACCGGAGCCGGCGGTGCCGTCGCTGCGGCGGCTCATCGAGTCCGGGCGGCACGAGGTGGTCGCCGTGGTCACCCGTCCCGACGCGGTCGCCGGGCGCGGCCGCAAGCTGGTGCGTTCACCGATCGGGCAGCTCGCCGACGAGCACGGCATCGAGGTGCTCACCCCGGCGTCGGCGTCGGATCCGGAGTTCGCGGCCCGGCTGACCGAGCTCGCGCCGGACGCGTGCCCGGTCGTCGCGTACGGCAACCTGCTGCCGCGCCCGGTCCTCGACATCCCGGTGCACGGCTGGATGAACCTGCACTTCTCGCTGCTGCCGGCGTGGCGCGGTGCCGCCCCCGTGCAGGCCGCGATCAACGCGGGCGACGAGGTGACCGGCGCGACGGTGTTCGCGCTCGACGAGGGCATGGACACCGGACCGGTGTACGGGGTGGTGACCGAGACGATCCGCACCACCGACACCGCCGGGGTGCTGCTCGGCCGGCTCGCCGACAGCGGGGCGATCCTGCTCGAGAGTGTGCTCGACGGTGTGGAAGACGGGGCGGTGCAGGCGATTCCGCAGCCGCGGGACGGTATCTCGCACGCCCCTAAGGTGTCGGTGGAGTCCGCGCACATCCGGTGGGATCAGCCGGCACTGGCGGTGCACCGGCACATCCGGTCGGTGACGCCGGCGCCGGGCGCATGGACGATGATCGGTGACCTGCGGGTCAAGGTCGGGCCGGTGGATCTGGTGGAGGAGACGCTGCCGCCGGGACGGATCGAGGTCCGCAAGGACGGCATGTACATCGGTACGACGACGACGGCGGTCCGGCTCGGGCAGGTCCAGCCGCAGGGCAAGAAGCAGATGGCAGCAGTGGACTGGGCGCGGGGCGCGCGTCTGGGTGGAGAGGTGCGGGCACAGTGAGCGAGTCCAACAGAAGCGAATCGAACCGGCCGCAGCGCCGGTCCGGCGGACAGGGCGGGCAGGGCGGACGGCCCGCCGGTCAGGGGAACTCCGGAAGCCGCGGCAGCCGGGGTAACCGGGGCGGCGGCAACAGCCGGCCGCGGCAGGCGCGGCGACCCGATCCGGCGCACGCGTCGCTCGATCAGCCGCGGCTCGCCGCCCGCGACGTGATCCGGGCCGTCCGGGAGCGGGACGCGTACGCGAATCTCGTGCTGCCCGGTCTGCTCCGGGACCGTCGCCTCGACGGCCGGGACGCGGCGCTGGCCACCGAACTGGCGTACGGCACGGCCCGCGCCCGCGGCCTGCTGGACGCGGTCATCGCGTCCTGTGCGGGACGGCCGATCGACGAGATCGACGGCCCGCTGCTGGACGTGCTGCAACTCGGCACCTACCAGCTGCTGCGTACCCGGATCGCGCCGCACGCCGCGGTCGCCACGTCCGTGGACCTGGTGCGGGCCGAGGCCGGTGCGG
This sequence comes from Prescottella subtropica, assembly GCF_005434945.1. Taxonomy (GTDB): domain Bacteria; phylum Actinomycetota; class Actinomycetes; order Mycobacteriales; family Mycobacteriaceae; genus Prescottella; species Prescottella subtropica. The sequence continues at coordinate 108,389 of NZ_SKCH01000007.1, forward strand.
GCAAGGCCGGGTTCGTCAACGCGGTGCTGCGCCGGGTGTCGGAGAAGACCGAGGCCGAGTGGGTGGCCGCGCTGGCTCCCGACGCCGGCCGCGACCCCGTCGGGCATCTGGCGTTCGAGCATGCACATCCGGTGTGGATCGCGCAGGCGTTCGCCGATTCCCTCGGCACCGCCGCCGGTGAGCTCGAGGACGTGCTGATCGCCGATGACGCCCGCCCGAACGTGCACCTGGTGGCCCGCCCGGGGGAGATCTCGGCGGAGGAACTGGCGTTGATCACCGGCGGCGAGGTGGGCCCGTACTCGCCGTACGCGGTGCATCTCGACGGCGGCGATCCGGGTCTGCTCGACGCGGTCCGGCAGGGGCTGGCCGGGGTGCAGGACGAGGGCAGCCAGCTGGTGGCCCGTGCGCTCACCCTCGCCCCGCTCGACGGACCGGACGGCGGTCGCTGGCTCGACCTGTGTGCCGGTCCGGGCGGTAAGGCGGCCCTCCTGGGTGCGCTCGCCGACATCGAGGGCGGCCGGTTGGACGCCGTCGAACCGGCCGAGCATCGCGCCGACCTGGTCCGCAAGACCACCCGCGAGCTGCCCGTCGACGTGCACGTCGCGGACGGCCGCGATCCGGGCCTGACCGGCGGCTACGACCGGATCCTCGTCGACGCACCGTGCACCGGGCTGGGGGCGCTGCGGCGTCGCCCGGAGGCCCGCTGGCGGCGGCAGCCGTCGGACGTGGCCGCCCTGGTGAAGCTGCAGCGGGAGTTGTTGGCGTCGGCGCTGCAACTGGTCCGTCCGGGCGGGGTGGTGCTGTACTCGACGTGTTCGCCGCACGTCGCGGAGACCGTCGGCGTCGTCACCGACGCGGTGCGCCGGCACGGGGTGATCCCGCTGGACACGCGGGAACTGCTGCCGGGGGTGCCCGGTCTCGGGGACGGCCCGGGTGTGCAGTTGTGGCCGCACCGGCACGGTACCGATGCGATGTTCATGGCGGCGTTGCAGCGGCCCTCGGACGGGTGACGGAGGAGGGGGCGACCGTGCCACGCATGCGCGACCACGCGGACCGCTACGCCGATGCGCTCGCGGCGTTGTCGGCGGCCACGCACCGGCCGACGAGCATCGTCGAGTACGGCGATGATTTCGCGATCCGGGTCGACTTCGCGTTCAACCGGTTCCTGATCGCCACCAACACCGATGTCGGCCTGTGCGACGACCCGGATGTCGCCGACGGGTGGATCGTCCGGTTCTGTGAGGGTGGGGAGTCCGGGACCCGGGTGCTGGCCGAGTCCCGCCGGGACTGGCTCGTCGACGCGTTCGACCAGGTCTTCGAGACGGTGGACCGGGCGGGGGACTGGATCGAATCAGACGCCCAACTCGGGGAACTGACACAGCAACGCGACTCGTACGACACCGGACGCTGACCGTCGGTCACGAACGTGGTTCGGTCCGCGCCGAACCCCTGCCGTCGACCGCGGTCGGCGCGCATCCTGGAGGTGGAGACCCCGGCGCCGCTCGTCGGCGCCGGGCCATCGAACGGCACCCGAACACGAATCGCGGCCTGGCATGCGGACCGAAACCACACGACCGTCGACACCGACCACCACGATGCAGGCGTGGCGGGTGACCAGACCCGGGCCGCTCACGAGCCGGCCGCTGCGGATGAGCCGGGAGTTGCTGCCGCGGCCCACCCGCCGGGACCTGCTGGTGCGGGTACTGGCGTGCGGGGTGTGCCGGACCGACCTGCACGTGGTGTCCGGTGAACTGGCGCCGCACCGGCTGGAGGTGATCCCCGGCCACGAGATCGTCGGGGAGATCGTCGCGATGGGCGACGACGTCGCCGCGTCCCGGTTCACGATCGGGCAGCGGGTGGGGATCGCGTGGCTGCGCGGCACGTGCGGGCACTGCCGGTACTGCGTGCGCGGCGACGAGAACCTGTGCCCGTATTCGACGTACACCGGGTGGGACGCGGACGGCGGCTACGGCGAGTACGCGACGGTGCCCGCCGACTTCGCGCTCGACCTGCCCACCGGCTATCCGGTGGTGGAGCTGGCGCCGCTGCTGTGCGCCGGCATCATCGGCTATCGGGCGCTGTCGCGGGCCGAACTGCCCGACGGCGGCCGGCTCGGCATCTACGGGTTCGGCGGCAGCGCGCACCTGACCGCGCAGGTCGCCCTCGCCCGCGGCGCCCGCGTGCACGTGATGACCCGCGGCGACGAGGCCCGCCGGCTCGCGTTCAGCCTGGGGGCGTCGTCGGTGCAGGGGGCAGCCGACCCGCCACCGGAACCGTTGGACGCGGCGATCCTGTTCGCACCCGTCGGGGATCTGGTGCCGCCCGCGCTGGCAGCCCTCGACGCGGGTGGGACGCTGGCGTTGGCCGGTATCCACGTCAGCGACATCCCGGCCCTGAACTATCAGCAGCACCTGTTCCGGGAACGGCAGATCCGCAGCGTCACCGCCAACACCCGGCAGGATGCCCGCGAGTTCCTGGCCGTCGCACAGAAGCACCGGCTGCGGGTGACCGCCCACCGGTATCCCCTCGACGCGGCGGACATCGCGCTCGCCGACCTGGCCGGCGGCGCGTTCGGCGGTGCCGCCGTCCTGGTCCCGTGATCACCCATCCTGCGTTCCCGGTCGAGCCGTGGAGTCTGCGGGCGACCAGCCTGGACCTGACGGTGCTCGCACAGACCGAGTCGCTGTTCACCGTCGCGAACGGGCATCTGGGGTGGCGCGGCAACCTCGACGAGGGTGACCCGCACGGGCTGCCCGGCAGCTATCTCGCCGGCGTCCACGAGGTGCGGCCGATGCCGTACGCGGAACCCGGCTACGGCTACCCGCCGTCCGGGGAGACGATCATCAACATCACCGACGGCAAGATCGTGCGCCTGCTCGTCGACGACGAACCGTTCGACGTCCGACGTGGCCGGCTCCTGCACCACGAGCAGGAACTGGACCTGCGGGCCGGGGTGCTGCGCCGGACCGTCGACTGGCAGTCCCCGGCCGGGCGCACCGTGCGGGTCGTCACCACCCGGCTGGTGTCGTTCACGCAGCGCGCGATCGGGGCCGTCCACTACGAGGTCACCCCGCTCGACGGAGCCGCCCGGATCGTCGTCCAGTCCGAACTCGTCGCCAACGAGCCGATGCCGCAGCCGGAGGCCGACCCGCGGGCCGCCGCCGTCCTGACGTCCCCGTTGGCTGCGGAGGAGAGCCTGGTGCACGGCACCCGCGTCCAGATGATCCACCGCACCGGTGCGAGCGGCCTTCGGGTGGCCGTGGCGATGGACCACGACGTCACCGGGCCCGGCGTGCACGTCGCCGCGGAGAGCTACCCGGACCAGGGGCGGGTCACGATCACCGCCGACCTGCCGGCCGGGCAGCGGATGTCGATGGTCAAGTACGTCGCCCACGGATGGACGTCGCGGCGGTCGACACCGGCGATGCGCGACCAGGTGGTCGGCGAGCTGGCACTGGCGCGGGCGAGCGGCTGGGACGGACTGGTCGCCGAGCAGCGCGAATTCCTGGACGGGTTCTGGGAACGCGCGGACGTCGTCGTCGACGGGGACCCGCAGGTGCAGCAGGCGGTGCGGTTCGCGCTGTTCCACCTGCTGCAGGCGTCGGCGCGGGCCGAGGGGGTGGCGATCGCGTCGAAGGGGCTGACCGGACGCGGCTACGACGGGCACGCGTTCTGGGACACCGAGATGTTCGTGCTGCCGGTGCTCACGTCGGTGCTGCCGCACGCGGTGGCCGACGCGCTGCGGTGGCGGCACTCGACGTTGCCGATCGTCCGGGAACGCGCCGCCCAGTTCGGGCTGCGCGGCGCGATGTTCCCGTGGCGCACCGTCACCGGCACCGAATGCAGCGGCTACTGGCCGGCGGGGGCGGCCGCGTTCCACGTCGACGCGGCGGTCGCGCGGGCCACCATCGGCTACGTGCGCTCCGGCGGCGACACCGAATTCGCGCGCACCGTCGGACTGGATCTACTGGTGGAGACGGCCCGGCTGTGGCGCTCGCTCGGCTACGTCGCCGACGACGGCACCTTCCGGATCGACGGGGTCACCGGTCCCGACGAGTACAGCGCGCTGGTGTCGAACAACCTGTACACCAACCTCATGGCGCGGACGAATCTGCGGGCCGCGGCAGTGCTGTCGGAACGATTCCAGGACCGCGCGGCGGAACTGTCGGTGACCGGCGACGAGATCGCCGGCTGGCGCGACGCCGCCGACCGCATGCTCGTCCCGTACGACGAGGTGCGCGGCGTCCACCAGCAGGCGTCCGGGTTCACCGACCGGCAGGAATGGGACTTCGCGGGCACCCCGCCGTCGAATTATCCACTGCTGCTGCACTATCCGTACTTCCACCTGTATCGCAAGCAGGTCGTCAAACAGGCCGACGTGGTCCTGGCGATGCAGTGGATGCCCGACGCGTTCACCGCCGAACAGAAGGTGCGGAACTTCGCGTACTACGAGCGGCTGACGGTGCGCGACTCGTCACTGTCCGCGTGCAGCCAGGCCGTCGTCGCCGCCGAGGTCGGGGCACTCGACCTCGCCTACGACTACCTCGGCGAGACCGCACAGATCGACCTGGCCGACCTCGAACACAACACCAGCGACGGCCTGCACCTCGCATCGCTCGCCGGGGTGTGGATCGCCCTCGTCCAAGGCTTCGGGGGTGTCCGACGCGCCCGCGACGGTCTGCGCCTGCGCCCCGTCCTGCCCGACGGCATCGACCGCCTCTCCTTCGGCATCGCCGCCGGCGGCTGCCGCCTCCGCGTCGACGTCGACCCCGAACACACCCACTATCGACTCGTCGCCGGCACCGACCTGACCCTGACCCACGACGGCACCGACGTCACCGTCCGCGCCGGCGAAGTCCGCATCCTGCCCACCGTCCACCCGCCACCCGGCCCGGCCGTCACCCAACCGCCCGGACGGGCGCCGGCGCGGCGCTGTCCGGACCGGTAACCCCGGCCGTTCGACGCCTGTCGCAGGCCGATTCCCACTGTCGCAGGGGTTTTCCAGGCTAGGAACCCCTGCGGCAGTGCCACAACCCCTGCGACGGCGCGGCGCTCCACCTGCATCCTCCCGAACCGCGCACACCCACCCCGTCCGGCAGCCACTAAACTCGCGGCCGTGGCAACCCCGATGATCGCTCCGTCCATTCTGTCCGCCGATTTCGCGCGTCTCGCCGAGGAGGCCGATGCGGTCGCCGGCGCCGACTGGCTGCATGTGGACGTCATGGACGCCCATTTCGTGCCGAATCTGACGTTGGGGCTGCCGGTGGTGCAGTCGCTGCTCAAGGCCACCGACATTCCGTTGGACTGCCATCTGATGATCGAGGATCCGGGCCGGTGGGCGCCGCCGTACGCGGAGGCCGGTGCCCACAACGTCACGTTCCACGCGGAGGCCACCGACGACCCGGTCTCGGTGGCCCGTGACATCCGGGCGGCGGGCGCGAAGGCCGGTCTGAGTGTCAAGCCGAACACCCCCATCGAGCCGTACCTCGAGATCCTGAAGAACTTCGACACGCTGCTGGTGATGAGCGTCGAACCCGGTTTCGGTGGCCAGTCGTTCATCCCGTCGGTCCTCGACAAGGCGCGCGCGGTCCGCAGGCTCGTCGACGCCGGTGAGCTGCGGCTGCTCGTCGAGATCGACGGCGGCATCAACGTCGACACCATCGAGCAGGCCGCCGAGGCGGGCATCGACTGCTTCGTCGCCGGCTCGGCCGTCTACGGCGCGGCGGATCCCGCGGCGGCGGTGCGTGGGCTGCGCGCGCAGGCGGCGAAGGCGTCCGGGCACCTGACGCTCGCGATCTGACATGTCGGAGCGTGCGGTCAGGGACGCGATGCGGCTCGCGATCGACGCCGCGAACGGCGCGCGGGGCACCACCAGCCCCAACCCGCCGGTGGGCGCGGTGATCGTCGACGCCGCCGGTGAGGTCGTCGGTATCGGCGCGACCCGGCCGCCGGGCGGGCCGCACGCCGAGGTCGTCGCCCTCGACGAGGCGGGGGAGCGGGCCCGCGGCGCCGCCGCCGTCGTCACCCTCGAACCGTGCAACCACTGGGGCCGCACCGGACCGTGCGCGCAGGCCCTGATCGATGCCGGGATCACCGCCGTGCACTACGCGGTCGCCGACCCGAACCCGGCCGCGTCCGGCGGCGCCGACGCCCTCCGCGCCGCCGGCCTCACGGTCAGCGGGGGCCTGCTCGCCGACGACGTCGCCCGCGGCCCGCTGCGGGAGTGGCTGCACCGGCAGCGCACCGGACGACCCCACATCACCTGGAAGTTCGCGGCCACCCTCGACGGCCGTACCGCCGCCGCCGACGGCACCAGCCAGTGGATCACCGGACCCGAGGCCCGGGCCCGGGTGCACGCCGACCGGGCCCGGCTCGACGCGATCGTCGTCGGCACCGGCACCGTCCTCGCCGACGATCCGTGGCTGACCGCCCGGCTGCCCGACGGCTCCCTCGCGCCGCACCAGCCGCTGCGGGTCGTCGTCGGCACCCGCGACATCCCGGCCGGCGCGAAGGTCCTCGACGACGCCGCCCCCACCCTGGTGCTGCGCACCCACGACGTGGCCGACGTGCTCGCCGCCCTCGCCGACCGCGACGACGTGCTGATCGAGGGTGGGCCGAAGCTTGCGGGAGCCTTCCTGAAGGCGGGGTGCATCGACCGGGTCCAGGCGTACCTGGCGCCGGTCGTGCTGGGGGCGGGGTCCCACGCAGTGGAAGGGGCCGGGGTGTCCACCATCACCGAGGCGCTACGGTTTCGGCGAGAGAGCGTCGAGACCGTCGGCGACGACGTGTTGTTGACCCTGATCCCGAATGATCCGACAAGGAGTGAGTGACGAGATGTTCACCGGAATCGTCGAGGAGCTCGGCGAGATCGTCGCCAAGGAAGACCTGGCGGACGCCGCCCGCTTCACCGTCCGCGGCCCCGTCGTCACTTCCGACGCCGGTCACGGCGACTCCATCGCCGTCAACGGCGTCTGCCTGACTGTGGTCGACGTGGTCGACGGGAACGCGTTCACCGCCGACGTGATGCGCGAGACCCTGGTGCGGTCGAGCCTCGGGGCCCTCGCGCCGGGCAGCCGCGTCAACCTCGAACGGGCCGCCGCGGTGAACAGCCGTCTCGGTGGCCACATCGTGCAGGGGCACGTCGATGGCACCGGCACGGTCATCTCCAGAAGCCCGTCCGAGCACTGGACGGTGGTGCGAATCGCGCTGCCGGCCACCATTTCCCGCTACGTCGTGGAGAAGGGGTCGATCACCGTCGACGGCGTCTCCCTGACCGTGTCGGCGCTCGGCGGGCAGCCCGGCGACGAGTACTTCGAGATCTCCCTGATCCCGACGACGCTCGCGCTCACCACCCTCGGGGCCGCGGAGCCGGGTACCCCGGTCAACCTCGAGGTCGACGTCATCGCCAAGTACGTCGAGCGTCTGCACACCGCCACCCACCAGCCGGGATAACGACCGGATATCGACAGGTCGTACTGTTGAGGTGCATCCGAGCCGATGCACCGGGACTTACTCGAGCACACCAGTTCAAGAAGTTGGAGACCGAGAACGTGACCAGGTTCGACAGCATCGAGCGCGCAATCGCCGATATCGCTGCAGGTAAAGCGGTCGTGGTCGTCGACGACGAGGACCGTGAGAACGAGGGCGACCTCATCTTCGCGGCCGAGAAGGCGACCCCCGAACTCGTGGCGTTCATGGTGCGCTACACGTCCGGTTACCTGTGTGTTCCGCTCGACGGCGACGATTGTGACCGGCTCGGGCTGCCCCCGATGTACGCCACCAACCAGGACAAGCACGGCACCGCGTACACGGTCACCGTCGATGCGAAGGACGGCATCGGCACCGGTATCTCCGCGTCGGACCGGGCCGCGACGATGCGTCTGCTGGCAGATCCGGCCTCGGGTGCCGCCGACTTCACCCGTCCGGGCCACGTCGTCCCGCTGCGCGCCAAGGAGGGTGGCGTGCTGCGTCGCCCCGGCCACACGGAGGCGGCCGTCGACCTGTCCCGGATGGCGGGTCTGCGTCCGGCCGGCGTGATCTGCGAGATCGTCAGCCAGAAGGACGAGGGCCACATGGCCCAGACCGACGAGTTGCGGGTCTTCGCCGACGACCACGACCTCGCGCTGATCTCCATCGCCGACCTCATCGCGTGGCGTCGTAAGCACGAGAAGCACGTCGAACGGGTCGCCGCGGCCCGCATCCCCACCCGTCACGGCGACTTCACCGCCGTCGGCTACCGCAGCATCTACGACGACGTCGAGCACGTCGCCCTCGTCAAGGGCGACGTCACCACCGACGACGGCAACGACGTGCTGGTCCGCGTGCACTCCGAATGCCTCACCGGTGACGTGTTCGGTTCGCTGCGCTGCGACTGCGGTCCGCAGCTCGACGCCGCCCTCGAGATGGTCGCGGAGGAGGGCCGCGGTGTGGTTCTGTACATGCGCGGTCACGAGGGCCGTGGCATCGGTCTGATCCACAAGCTGCAGGCCTACCAGCTGCAGGACGCCGGTTCCGACACCGTCGACGCCAACCTGCAGCTCGGGCTGCCCGCGGACGCCCGCGACTACGGCATCGGCGCACAGATCCTCGTCGACCTGGGGATCACGTCGATGCGGTTGCTCACCAACAACCCGGCCAAGCGGGTGGGACTCGACGGCTACGGCCTGCAGATCACCGATCGGGTGCCGATGCCGTTGCGTGCCAACGCCGAGAACCTCACCTACCTGCGCACCAAGCGGGACCGGATGGGCCACGACCTGGTCGGTCTCGACGAGTTCGAGGCCGGTGACGCGCTGTGAGCGGTGTCGGGCGCCCCGACCTGCAGTTGGGGATGGCGAAGAGCCTGAAGCTGGCGATCGTCGCCGGACAGTGGCATCCGGAGATCAGTGAGGCGCTGATCGCCGGTGCCAAGCGGGTCGCGAAGCAGGCGCAGATCGAGGAGCCCACCCTGATCCGGGTCGCCGGTGCGATCGAACTGCCCGTCGTCGTGCAGGAACTCGCCAAGTCGCACGACGCCGTCGTCGCGCTCGGTGTCGTGATCCGCGGCGGCACACCGCATTTCGAGTACGTGTGCGACGCGGTGACCGCCGGTCTGACCCGGGTCTCGCTGGACGAGGCCACCCCGGTCGGCAACGGTGTGCTCACGTGTGACACCGAGAAGCAGGCCCTCGACCGGTCCGGGCTGCCCGGGTCCGTGGAGGACAAGGGCGGCGAGGCGTGCGCGGCGGCCATCGACACCGCCGTCACGCTCGCGCAGCTGCGCCGGAAGCGGGCGGGGTGACCGCCACGATGACCGAACGGCAGGGCGACTGGGATTTCGAGGTCCGGTCGAGGAAGTCGTCCCGGTACGCGATGATCGTGGCCGGTGTGCTGGTGGCCGTCCACGTCACGCTCGCGGTGCTGCTGCGGGTGTCGTCGACCGGCGTCTACTTCCGGCTCGTCGACCAGTTCGCGCTCGCCGGGATCGGGATGCTGCTCGCGGGCGGCATCCTCATGCTCACCCGGCCGCGGCTGCGGGTCGGCCCGCGGGGGATCGCCGTCCGGAACGTGCTCGGTGAGCGGATCGTCGAGTGGGATCTCGACCGGGGCCTGTCGTTCCCCGACGGCGCGTCGTGGGCGCGGATCGAACTGCCCGACGACGAGTACGTGCCGGTGATGGCGATCCAGGCCAACGACGGCGACCACGCCGTGGCCGCGGTGCGCCGGTTCCGGGAGCTCGAGGCGAAGTACACGGGCTCCCGCACCGAATGAGCACTGTCGGTCCCGCCGACTAGCCTGGACACGTGCCCGATCCCTCGACGTACCGTCCCGCCCCCGGAACCATCCCGGTGGCGCCGGGTGTCTACAAGTTCCGGGACCCGCACGGGCGGGTGATCTACGTCGGCAAGGCGAAGAGTCTGCGGTCGCGGCTGAACTCGTATTTCGCGGATGTGGCGTCGCTGCATCCACGGACCCGGCAGATGGTCACCACTGCCACGAGTGTCGAGTGGACGGTCGTCGGCACCGAGGTCGAGGCGCTGCAGCTCGAGTACAACTGGATCAAGGAGTTCGATCCGCGGTTCAACGTCCGCTACCGCGACGACAAGACGTACCCGGTCCTCGCGGTCACGTTGAACGAGGAGTTCCCGCGGCTGTTCCTCTACCGCGGTCCGCGTCGTAAGGGGGTGCGCTACTTCGGCCCCTACCCGCATGCGTGGGCCATCCGGGAAACCCTGGATCTGCTGCTGCGGGTGTTCCCGGCCCGCACGTGCTCGGCGGGGGTGTTCAAGCGGCACCAGGGGATCGGCCGGCCGTGTCTGCTCGGCTACATCGACAAGTGCAGTGCGCCGTGCGTCGGCCGGGTCACCGCCGACGAGCACCGGGAGATCGTCGAGAACTTCTGCGATTTCCTGGCCGGCCGCACCGACCGGCTGGTTCGGCAGCTCGAGGCCCGCATGCAGGCGGCCGCCGAGGACCTCGACTTCGAGACCGCGGCCCGGCTGCGCGACGACGTGGGAGCCCTGAGGAAGGCGCTCGAGAAGCAGGCGGTGGTGCTCGGTGACGGCACCGACGCCGACCTGGTGGCGTTCGCGTCGGACGATCTCGAGGCAGCCGTGCAGGTGTTCCACGTGCGGGGCGGACGGGTCCGCGGGCAACGCGGCTGGGTGGTCGAGACATCCGAACGCGGCGACAACCCCGACGCCTCGGTCGCGCTGGTGGAGCAGTTCCTCACCCAGTTCTACGGCGAGCAGGCCGCGCTCACCGACCAGCCGGGCCCGCAGGGCGACCGTGGCACCGCGGTGCCACGGGAGGTGCTGGTGCCGGTGCTGCCGGACGGCGCCGACGAGATCGAGGCGTGGCTGTCGGGGCTGCGCGGGTCGGCGGTGCGGCTGCGGGTGCCGCAGCGCGGCGACAAGAAGGCGCTCGCCGAGACGGTGGAACGGAACGCGAAAGAGGTGCTGGCGCAACACAAGCTGAAGCGGGCCGGGGATCTGACGTCCCGGTCGGAGGCGCTGCAGGGCATCCAGGAGGCCCTCGACCTCGACACCGCGCCGCTGCGCATCGAATGCGTCGACATCAGCCACGTGCAGGGCACCGATGTCGTCGCGTCGCTCGTCGTGTTCGAGGACGGGCTGCCCCGCAAGTCCGACTACCGGCACTACGCGATCAAGGAGGCCGCCGGCGACGGCCGGTCCGACGACGTCGCGTCGATCGCGGAGGTCACCCGGCGCCGGTTCCTGCGGCACCACCGGGACACCGCCGCCCTGGACACCACCGGCTCGGACACCACCGGCGGTGACCTGTCCCCGGAGGCCGCCCTGGACCCGCAGACCGGGCGTCCACGCCGGTTCGCGTACCCGCCCAACCTGTTCGTCGTCGACGGTGGCGCCCCGCAGGTCGCGGCCGCAGCCGCGGTCCTCGACGAACTCGGGGTCACCGATGTCGCGGTGATCGGTCTGGCCAAACGCCTCGAGGAGGTGTGGGTGCCCGGCGAGGAGGATCCGGTGATCCTGCCGCGGACCAGCGAATCGCTGTATCTGCTGCAACGTGTTCGCGACGAGGCGCACCGGTTCGCGATCACATTCCACCGCAGCAAGCGGTCCAAGCGGATGACGGCGTCGGCGCTGGATGCGGTCCGCGGGCTGGGGGAGACGCGGCGTACCGCCCTGGTCCGGCACTTCGGGTCGGTGGCCCGGTTGCGGGAGGCGAGTGTCGAGGAGATCACCGCGGTCCCGGGGATCGGGGTCACCACGGCACGGGCGGTCCGGGCGGCACTCACGGGTGAACCCGGCGTCACGGGTGGACCCGATGCCACCGGTGGACCCGATGTCACTGCGGTGACCGTGCCGGTGGGGGATGATGTGACAGGCATCGACCAATCGGAACGAACAGGACACGACACCGAGTGAACGACCACGAGAAACGGGACGACTCCGCCGTGGGGCACACCATGGAGGTCGCGCTCGTCACGGGACTGTCGGGTGCCGGGCTGAGTACGGCTGCGAACGTCCTCGAGGACCTCGGCTGGTATGTCGTCGACAACCTGCCGCCGGAACTGATCACCCGCATGGTGGACCTCGGACTCGAATCCGATCCGCCGATCCGTCGGCTCGCGGTCGTCATCGACGTGCGCAGCCGCCCGTTCTCGGGGGATCTGGGCCGGGTGATCACCGACCTCGAGGAGATGCCCGTGCAGATGCGGGTGCTCTACCTGGAGGCCACCGATGCGGTGCTGATCCGCCGGTTCGAGCACGTGCGGCGCAGCCACCCGCTGCAGTCCGACGGCAAGGACGGCACCCTGTCCGAGGGCATCGCCGCGGAACGGACGAAACTCGCGCACGCGAAGTCCGTCGCCGACCTGGTCGTGGACACGTCGCAGCTCGCGGTGCGGGAACTGCGGGAGAAGATCGAGACCGCGTTCGGCGGTGAGGGCAGCGGTGACATCCAGGTGACCGTGCAGTCCTTCGGGTTCAAACACGGACTGCCGATGGACGCCGACCTGGTGTGCGACGTCCGGTTCCTGCCCAATCCGCACTGGATCCCGGAGCTGCGCCCGCACACCGGTCTCGAGGAGGCGGTGCGCGACTACGTCCTGTCCCGGGACGGGGCCGACGAGTTCCTCGACACGTATCTGCGGTTACTGGAGTTGACGACGGCGGGTTACCGTCGAGAGGGGAAGCGCTACATGACGATCGCGGTCGGATGCACCGGCGGCAAGCATCGCAGTGTGGCCGTGTCCGAGGCCCTCGCGGCCCGACTGCGGGAGACGGACGGGCTCGCCGTCCGCGTCGTCCACCGCGACGTGGGACGCGAATGAGCGGGATGCCACAGCAGCGGATCGTCGCGTTCGGTGGCGGGCACGGCCTGTATGCGACGCTGCGCGCCGTCCGCCGGCTCAGCCCCGACGTCACCGCGGTCGTGACGGTCGCCGACGACGGCGGCTCGTCGGGCCGGCTGCGCAGCGAACTCGGCATGATCCCGCCCGGTGACCTGCGGATGGCGTTGGCGGCGCTCGCCGGTGACGGCGCCCACGTCCGGTCGTGGACCGACACCGTCCAGCACCGGTTCGGCGGTACCGGCGCGCTCGCCGGGCACTCGGTCGGCAACCTCATCCTGGCCGGGCTCACGGAGGTCCTCGGCGATCCGGTCGCCGCCCTCGACACCGTCGGACGGCTCCTCGAGGTGGAGGGGCGGGTGCTGCCGATGTCGACGGTCGCCCTCGAGATCGAGGCGGACGTGGTGGGGCTGGAAACCGATCCGCGGGTCAGCCGCTGCATTCGCGGTCAGGTCGCGGTCGCGACCACACCGGGCAAGGTGCGACGGGTGCGGTTGTGCCCGCCGAACCCGCCGGCGTGCCCCGACGCGCTCGCCGCGGTCGCTGCCGCCGACGTCGTCGTCCTCGGTCCGGGATCGTGGTTCTCGAGTGTCATCCCGCACGTTCTGGTGCCGGAGTTGCTCGCCGCGATCATGCGGTCGACGGCCCGTAAGGTGCTCGTCCTGAACCTGGCACCGCAGCCGGGGGAGACCGCGGGATTCTCCGCCGAACGGCATCTGCACGTACTCTCCCAGCACGCACCCGAATTCCGGGTCGATCACGTGATCGTCGATTCGGCGTCCGTGCCGCCGGGCCGGGAACGCGACCATCTGTGCCGGGCGGCCGGTCTGCTCGGGGCCGACGTCGTCTACGCGGACGTCGCCGAACACGGCACGCACACGCATCATGCGGGCAAACTCGCGGCGGTGCTGGACAGGCTCGGCGCGCGGGCCGACCGTGACGAGAACGACGACACCGCCGGACGGCGAGTCGGGGGAAGGGAGAGCGCCTCGTGGCGATGACAGCCGAGGTCAAGGACGAACTGAGCCGGCTCGCGGTGACGCAGGTCAGCTGCCGCAAGGCGGAGGTGTCGTCGCTGCTGCGGTTCGCGGGTGGCCTGCACATCGTCGGCGGCCGGGTCGTCGTGGAGGCCGAGGTGGATCTCGGTTCGATCGCCCGGCGGCTCCGCAGCGAGATCCTCGACCTGTACGGCTACCACGCGGACATCCACGTGCTGAGCCCCGGCGGGTTGCGCAAGAGTTCCCGGTACGTGGTGCGGGTCGCGAAGGACGGTGAGGCCCTGGCCCGCCGCACCGGCCTGCTCGACATGCGCGGCCGCCCGGTGCGCGGTCTGCCCACGCAGGTGGTCGGCGGCGGTATCGGCGATGCGGAGGCGGCGTGGCGGGGTGCGTTCCTGGCGCACGGTTCGCTCACCGAGCCCGGCCGGTCGTCGGCGCTCGAGATCAGTTGTCCGGGCCCGGAGGCGGCGCTGGCGCTGGTCGGTGCGGCCCGCCGGCTCGGGATCACCGCGAAGGCCCGCGAGGTGCGCGGCACCGACCGGGTCGTGGTGCGTGACGGTGAGACGATCGGCGCGCTGCTCACCCGGATGGGGGCGCAGGACACGCGGTTGACGTGGGAGGAGCGCCGGATGCGGCGGGAGGTGCGGGCGACGGCGAACCGGCTCGCGAACTTCGACGACGCGAATCTGCGCCGGTCGGCGCGGGCTGCGGTCGCCGCGGCGGCCCGGGTGGAGCGGGCCCTCGACATTCTCGGCGAGGACGTCCCGGACCATCTCGCGGCGGCCGGTGCGCTGCGCGTCGAGCACCGGCAGGCGTCGCTCGAGGAGCTCGGGCAGTTCGCGGATCCGCCGATGACCAAGGACGCGGTCGCCGGACGGATCCGGCGGCTGCTGTCGATGGCGGATCGACGCGCCAAGGAGACGGGCATCCCGGACACCGAGTCGGCGGTCACCGCGGAGCTGCTCGAGGACGCGTGACCGTCTCGCCCCGGTCCTGGTGAGCGGGGCAGATGCGCGTCCGGAAGCGCGGGCACATTATGGTGGGGGCCGAACACTGGCATTCCAGAGTGATGGGCAAAGGAGCTAACTGTGACGGTCCGGGTAGGCATCAACGGCTTCGGTCGTATCGGACGTAACTTCTTCAGGGCGGTCGATGCGCAGAAGGCGCTCGGCACCACCGACATCGAGATCGTGGCGGTCAACGACCTCACGGACAATGCGACGCTGGCTCACCTGCTCAAGTACGACTCGATCCTGGGTCGTCTGCCGTACGACGTCTCGCTCGAGGGCGAAGACACCATCGTCGTGGGCGACACCAAGATCAAGGCGCTGGCGCACCGCGGTCCGCTGAACGAGCTCCCCTGGGGCGAGCTGGGCGTCGACGTCGTCGTCGAGTCCACGGGCATCTTCACCGACGCCGCCAAGGCCAAGGGGCACCTCGAGGCCGGCGCCAAGAAGGTCATCATCTCCGCGCCCGCCAAGGGCGAGGATCTGACCGTGGTGATGGGCGTCAACGACGACCAGTACGACGGCAGCCAGAACATCATCTCCAACGCCTCGTGCACCACCAACTGCCTCGGCCCGATCGCCAAGGTCCTCGACGACGAGTTCGGCATCGTCAAGGGTCTGATGACCACGATCCACGCGTACACGCAGGATCAGAACCTGCAGGACGCCCCGCACAGCGACCTGCGTCGCGCGCGTGCCGCGGCCCTGAACATCGTCCCGACCGGCACCGGTGCGGCCAAGGCCATCGGCCTGGTCCTCCCGCAGCTGCTGGGCAAGCTCGACGGCTACGCCCTGCGCGTGCCGATCCCCACGGGCTCGGTCACCGACCTCACGGCGAACCTGCGCAAGCCGGCCACCGCCGAAGAGATCAACGCCGCGATGAAGGCTGCCGCCGAGGGTCCGCTGAAGGGCATCCTCAAGTACACCGAGGCCCCCATCGTGTCTTCGGACATCGTGACGGATCCGCACTCCTCGATCTTCGACGCCGGCCTGACCAAGGTCATCGACGACCAGGTCAAGATCGTCTCCTGGTACGACAACGAGTGGGGCTACTCGAACCGCCTCGCGGACCTCATCGGCCTCGTCGCCAAGTCCCTCTGATCGGAGTTCGACGACCATCATGGCTGTCAAGACTCTGAAGGATCTGCTGGACGAGGGGGTCGAGGGCCGCACTGTGCTGGTGCGCTCCGACCTCAACGTCCCGCTGGACAACGGCACGATCACCGATCCGGGCCGCATCGTGGCGTCCGCGCCGACCATCGCGGCACTGGCCGAGGCCGGCGCCAAGGTCATCGTGATGGCACACCTCGGCCGCCCGAAGGGTGCGGTCGATCCGGCGCTGTCGCTGGCCCCGGTCGCCGCGAAGCTCGGCGAGGTGCTGGGCCGCAACGTCCAGCTCGCCGGTGACGTCGTCGGCCAGGACGCGCTCGCGCGTTCCGAGGGCCTCACCGACGGGGACGTGCTCCTGCTGGAGAACGTCCGCTTCGATCCGCGTGAGACCAGCAAGGACGACGCAGAGCGGGCCGCGCTCGCGAAGGCACTCGTCGAGCTGGTCGACGGTGACGGCGCGTTCGTCTCCGACGGTTTCGGTGTCGTGCACCGCAAGCAGGCGTCGGTCTACGACGTCGCGGCACTGCTGCCGCACTACGCGGGCACGCTGGTCGCGGCCGAGATCGAGGTCCTGCAGAAGCTGACGCAGGACTCCGAGCGCCCGTACGCGGTCGTGCTCGGCGGCTCGAAGGTATCGGACAAGCTCGCCGTGATCGAGGCGTTGGCCCCCAAGGTCGACACCCTCGTCATCGGTGGCGGCATGTACTACACCTTCCTTGCCGCACAGGGCATCTCGGTGGGCAACTCGCTGTGCCAGGAAGAGATGATCGGCACCTGCAAGGACCTGCTCGAGCGGTTCGCGGACGTCATCCACATCCCGCAGGACGTGGTGATCGCGGACTCGTTCTCGGCGGATGCCGAGTCGAAGACGGTCTCCGTCCTCGAGATCGAGGACGGCTGGATGGGCCTGGACATCGGACCGGAGTCGGTGGAGCGCTTCGCGGCGATCCTCTCGGGTGCCAAGACGGTGTTCTGGAACGGCCCGATGGGCGTGTTCGAGTTCCCGAAGTTCGCGGCCGGCACCAAGGGTGTCGCCGAGGCGATCGTCGAGGCCACCGGCAAGGGCGCGTTCAGCGTCGTCGGCGGCGGCGATTCCGCGGCGGCCGTGCGTCAGCTCGGTCTGCCCGAGGACGGCTTCTCGCACATCTCGACCGGCGGCGGTGCGTCCCTCGAATACCTCGAGGGCAAGACGCTTCCCGGCATTTCGGCACTGGAGGACTGACGCATGGCTCGTAAGCCTCTGATCGCCGGCAACTGGAAGATGAACCTCAACCATCTCGAGGCCATCGCACTGGTGCAGAAGCTGGCGTTCGCGCTGCCGGAGAAGTACACCGAGAAGGTCGACGTGACGGTGATCCCGCCGTTCACCGACATCCGCAGCGTGCAGACGCTGGTCGAGGGCGACAAGCTGCACGTCAGCTACGGCGCCCAGGACGTCTCGGCGCACGACTCCGGCGCCTACACCGGCGAGGTCAGCGGTTCGATGCTGGCCAAGCTGGGCTGCACGTTCGTGGTGGTCGGGCATTCGGAGCGTCGCCAGTACCACGGCGAAACCGACGAGATCGTGCTCGCCAAGGCTCAGGCCGCGCTGCGTCACGGCATCACCCCGATCGTGTGCATCGGTGAGGGCCTGGACGTCCGCGAGGCCGGCGACCACGTCGCGTACAACGTCGCACAGCTGAAGGGTTCACTCGCGGGCCTGTCGGCCGACGACATCGCGAAGACCGTCGTCGCGTACGAGCCCGTGTGGGCCATCGGCACCGGCAAGGTGGCCTCGGCCGCCGACGCCCAGGAGGTCTGCAAGGCGGTGCGGGACACGCTCGCCGAGCTGGCCGGCCCGGAGATCGCCGAGCAGGTGCGGGTCCTCTACGGCGGATCCGTCAACGCCAAGAACGTCGGTGAGCTCATCGCTCAGCCCGACGTCGACGGCGGCCTGGTCGGTGGCGCGTCGCTCAAGGCGGACGAGTTCGCGCAGCTGTCGGCGATCGCCGCCGGCGGTCCGCTGCTCTGACGCGGCGGACGCCACTGCGGTGATCTGATCGATCGCAGTACGAGACGCGGTGGGCGCGTGGACCTTTCGAGGTCCACGCGCCCACCGCCGTTTCGGCGTCGATGTGACCGCCGTTTCGGCGTCGAGATCGCCGCCGTTGCGGTCCTAGTCCCGTGTGGCGAGGAAGTCGCGTTGGAAGATGCCCATGCGGGTGGCGTCCCGGTAGCGGCCCGCCGCGAAGTATTCCTCGCGTAGCACTCCCTCGACGGCGAAGCCGACCTTCTCGTAGATGTGGACGGCGGCATGATTCTCGGTGTCGACGAGTAGATACACCTTGTGCAGGTTGAGGGTCGCGAACGCGTGCGCGAGCACCTTGCGGGTCGCGACGCCGGCGTATCCGCGGCCCTGATGTCCGGGGGCGACGATGATCTGGAACTCGCAATTGCGGTGGATGTGGTCGATCTCCACGAGTTCGACGAGGCCCACCGCATTGCCGTCGACCTCGATGACGAAACGCCGCTGCCGCTCGTCGTGAACGTGCCGGTCGTACAGTTCGGTGAGTGCGGCGAGCGACGTGTACGGTTCCTCGAACCAGTACCGCATCACCTGCGCATCGATGAACAGTGCATGCACGAACGGCAGGTCCGCTCGCTCGAGGGGACGAAGGGCGACGGTCGAATTGTCGGTCACGGATCGAGCCTATCGGCGACGGACCCGATGCGGCAGGACCGGCGCGACGGGAGTGCGGACGGCCCGGCGGGCAGCAGGTAAGCTGAGCGCGCTAGTGGCCGACATCCGACGTGTGTGAAGGGCAGCGAATACCGAAATGGCACTGTTCCTGGAGATTCTGCTGGTGATCACCAGTCTGCTGCTCATCCTGCTGGTGCTGCTGCACCGGGCGAAGGGCGGCGGTCTGTCCAGCCTCTTCGGTGGTGGTGTCCAGTCCAGCCTGTCCGGTTCGACGGTGGTGGAGAAGAACCTCGACCGCATCACCGTGTTCACGGCGCTGGTGTGGCTGATCGCGATCCTCGGTATCGGGCTCGAGATCAAGTTCAGCTGATCGTGGCGGGACACGAATCCTTCACGTCGCTTCCCGAGGCCACTGCGGCCCTGATCGACGCCCCCGAGTTCGCGACGCTGGCGACTGTCGAACCGGACGGGCATCCGCAGTTGTCGGTGGTGTGGCTGGACCGGGACGGCGACGACATCCTCGTCTCCACCGTCCGGGGCCGGCGTAAGACCGACAATCTGTTGCGTGATCCGCGGGCCACGGTGCTGGTGTATCCGGCGTCCGGCCCGTACAGCTACGTCGAGATCCGTGGCACCGTGACGGTCACCGACGATCCGGGTGGTTCCCTGATCCACACCCTGGCGCGCAAGTACACCGGCGCCGAACGCTGGGAGCAGGACACCCCGGACACCCCTCGGGTGATCGTCCGATTGACGCCGTCGAAGGTGGTCGTCAAGGGCTGAGCGGCCCCCTCGTCGTCGTGCGGGGGACCGGTCCACGGCCGATAATCGGGTGATGACCGGGAACCCTGAGTCGTCGTCCGTACCGTCTGCCACCGAGCCGTTGCGGGAGGACATCCGTCTCCTCGGTGGCCTGCTCGGTGACATCGTGCGGGAGCAGGCCGGCGCCGACGTGTTCGCGCTCGTCGAACGGGCGCGGGTCGAATCGTTCCGGCTGCGCCGTTCGGAGATCGACCGGACGCAGCTCGCGGAGATGTTCGCGCAGATCGACACCGGTGATGCGATCCCGGTGATCCGCGCGTTCAGCCATTTCGCGTTGCTCGCGAACGTCGCCGAGGACCTGCACCGGGAGCGGCGTCGCGCGATCCACGTCCGGGCGGGGGAACCACCGCAGGACAGCAGTCTCGCCGCTACCTACACGAAACTCGATGCCGCGAACGTGGATTCGGCCACCGCGGCGCGGGCGTTGACGGGGGCGCTGGTGGCGCCGGTGATCACCGCGCATCCCACCGAGACCCGGCGCCGGACGGTGTTCGAGACGCAGCATCGGATCATCGAACTGATGCGCCGGCGGGCCTGGGTGTCGTCGGATCCCGGGGAGACCGCGGACGTGGACCGGCAGCTGCGCCGGCAGATTCTCACGCTGTGGCAGACCGCGCTGATCCGGTTGTCCCGCTTGCGGATCCAGGACGAGATCGAGGTCGGCCTGCGCTACTACGACGCGTCCTTCTTCGAGGTGATCCCGCAGATCAACGCGGACCTGCGGGACGCGCTGCAGGCCCGCTGGCCCGGTTCGCGTGTGCTCGACACGCCGATGCTGCGGCCCGGATCGTGGATCGGCGGCGATCGGGACGGCAACCCGTTCGTCACCGCCGACGTGGTCACGCGGGCGACGCACCGGGCCGCGGAAACCGCACTCGACCACCATCTGTCGGAACTCGAACTGCTGGAACGGGACCTGTCGATGTCGGCGCGGCTGGTGACCGTCACCGACGATCTGACCCGGCTCGCGGACGTGTCGGGTGACGAATCCGCGTTCCGCGCCGACGAACCCTACCGGCGCGCCGTCCGCGGTCTGCGGATGCGCCTGTCCGTCACAGCCGCACGGATTCTCGGGCACCCCGCAGGAGCCGGTGTCGCCGGGGACCGGCCGGGCTACGACGACCCGGGTGATCTGCTGGCCGACCTGGACGTGATCGACGTGTCGCTGCGGTCGCACGGCGATGCGACGGTGGCCGACGACCGGCTTGCCCGGCTGCGGAACGCGGTGGCGGTCTTCGGGTTCCATCTGTGCGGGCTGGATCTGCGGCAGAACTCGGAGATCCACGAGACGGTGATCGCGGAGTTGTTCGCGTGGGCGGGGGTGCACCCCGACTACCGGTCGTTGCCCGAGGAGCAGCGGGTCCGGCTGCTCGCCGCCGAACTGGCCACCCGCCGACCCCTGGCCGGCCCGCACACCGAGTTCAGCGAACTCACCGCGAAGGAACTCGGCATCCTGCGGGCCGCGGCCGACGCGGTGGACCGGATCGGCCCGGCCGCGATCCCGAACTATGTGATCAGCATGTGCGATTCGGTGAGCGATATGCTCGAGGTGGCGGTGCTGCTCGCCGAGGTCGGGCTGTTCGACCCCGGCACCCCGGACGGCGGTGCCGGCCCGACCTGTCCGGTGGGGATCGTGCCGCTGTTCGAGACCATCGACGATCTGCGGGGTGGTGCCGCCACCCTCACCGCGACCCTGGACGTGCCGATCTACCGGACGCTGGTCACGAACCGGGGTGAGCGTCAGGAAGTGATGCTCGGCTACTCCGACTCCAACAAGGACGGTGGCTATCTCGCGGCGAACTGGGCGCTGTACCGGGCCGAACTCGATCTCGTCGCGGTCGCCCGGACGGCGGGAATCCGGTTGCGGCTCTTCCACGGTCGTGGCGGCACCGTCGGACGCGGGGGAGGGCCCAGCTACGACGCGATCCTCGCGCAGCCGCCCGGTGCGGTGCAGGGGGCGCTGCGGCTCACCGAGCAGGGGGAGATCATCGCCGCCAAGTACGCCGAGCCGCGGCTGGCCCGACGCAACCTCGAGGCACTGGTGTCGGCCACTCTGGAATCGACGCTGCTCGACGTCGAGGGGCTCGGTGACGACGCGTCCGCCGTGTACGAGATCCTCGACGAGCTCGCGGAACTGGCCCGCGCCGCCTACGCGGACCTCGTGCACGACACCCCCGGATTCGTCGACTACTTCACGGCGTCGACGCCGGTCGCCGAGATCGGGGCACTCAACATCGGCAGCCGTCCGGTGACGCGGAAACCGACGCAGTCGATCGCGGATCTGCGGGCGATCCCGTGGGTGCTGTCGTGGAGTCAGTCGCGGGTGATGCTGCCCGGCTGGTACGGCACCGGCTCGGCGTTCGAGACGTGGGTGGGCGGGGACCGGGACCGCCTGGCCGTGCTCACCGACCTGTACGAGCGGTGGCCGTTCTTCCGGACGGTGCTGTCGAACCTGGCGCAGGTGATGTCGAAGTCGGACATGGGATTGGCGGCCCGCTATTCCGAACTCGTCCCGGACGTCGCGCTCCGGGACGAGGTGTTCGGGAAGATCGCTGCCGAGCATGCCCGCACGATCGCGATGGTCCGGGCGATCACCGGGCACGACGAGCTGCTGTGGGACAACCCGGCCCTCGACCGGTCCGTGCACAACCGGTTCCCGTACCTCGAGCCGCTCAACCATCTGCAGGTGGAGTTGCTGCGCCGTTACCGTGCCGGCAACGACTCCGACACCGTCCGGCGCGGCATCCAACTGACGATGAACGGGCTCGCGACCGCGCTGCGCAACAGTGGCTGACACACGGAACCGCCCGTGGGACGTGTGGTCCCACGGGCGGTGTCCGGCCGGAACCGGGTGCGGGTCAGGACCCGAAGTCGAACCCGCCGCCACCGTTACCGCCACCACCGGCGTTGCCGGTGGATCCGAATCCGCTGTCCCCGGAACCGACGTTGAACTGGCCGCCGAACATCGCGTTGAGCATGGACGAGAAGAGAGCCGAAAGGGACATGGGTGCTCCTGTGGTGACTCGAACCGGTCGACACCGGACGGTGTCAGGAGCCATTCGATCGCGCGGCGGGGCCGTCGATGTACCGATCGGCCGCGGATTAGGGGACGATTAGGGGCGGATAGGGGATTCGGGGTACTCGATCCCGAGGGCCGGATACGATAGTCCATATTGTCCGAAAATGATCGTCGGTGCGGGTGTGTCCGGCCGGGATCGGGGAAACCGATGCAATCGGTAAAGGGGGACGGGTGGAGCTGGTGAAGGGGTCGAAGACCGACCTGACCGGTGACCGGTACACCGTCGCGATCACCGCGACGGCCGCGGCGAACGCCGTCGATATCGCCGCAGTACTCCTCGGCGCTGACGGCCGGGTCCGTAGCGACGACGACTTCGTGTTCTTCAACAACCCGAAAGCCGACGGGGTCACGCTGGCCTCGGATGCGGCGATCACCGTCGACCTGGGATCCGTTCCGGCGGACGTGCACCGGGTGCTGGTCACTGCGAGCACCGAAGCGCAGGGCACGACGTTCCAGGCGGTGCCGGGGCTGTCCGTCGACCTCACCGCGCCCGGGCAGCAGTCGACGTTCGTCCCGCCGGGGCTGAGCGTCGAGACGGTGCTGCAGGTGGTCGCGTTCTACCGCCGCGGGGCCGGGTGGCGGCTCGACGCGATCGGGCAGGGCTACAGCGAGGGCCTGGCGGCATTCGCCACCGAGCACGGCATCACCGTCGACGACCCCGGTACCACCGAGAGTCCGGCTGTGGCCGCACCGGTCCCGGCTGCCGCGCCGATCAGCTTCGCCAAGGTGCAGGTGTCCCTGACGAAGGACTCGGCCGACAAGACCGCCCGCATCGACCTGCGGAAGAGTCAGGGCGACCCGAACTGGGTGCTGACCGTCGGACTCGAGTGGGACGGCCGCGGCGTCAAGTACGACCGCAACGGCAATGTGAAGCGGTACGGGGACGGCGATCTCGACGTCTACTTCTTCTGCCGGAACGAGGACACCGACGGGTTCGTCGTCGTCAGCGGCGAGAACGGGCACCGCGGCAGCCTCGACACCTGGCCGTACATGCACCACTACGGTGACAGCGCGGGGCCCGGCCGCGGCAACAGGCCGGCCACCGAGCAGGTGCGGGTTCTTCCCCAGGAGAACGGGGATCTGCTGGTGAACGTCTACCAGAGCGTGGACAACGGCGGCGGCGCGATCGACACGTTCGGCCGGCCCCGCGTCGCGATCCGGTACGGCCGCGCCGGATTCGACGGTCTCCCCGGACCCGACGCCGACGAGATCCTCGTCTACGTCGGCAACGGCCGTGATTCCTACTGGGCGACGGTCGCGCACATCGACGTCCGCGACGGTGTCCTCACCGTCGACGGGGAAACGCGCTACAGCCTGCCCGGCAGCGAACGGATGCCGGTCCTGGACAGGACCGGCGGCTGGGTGCAGGAATCTGCGGACGGTCCGGTGGGCCGCAGCAAGAAGGCTCATCGCGGAATCGGGCTCACGACGTACACCGGGCGGTGTCCCGACCCGAGATGAACCCGGTATCAATGACCTACACCACCGACACAGGAGGACGAATGGGATTCTGGGACCAGCTCAAGGCCAAGACGCAGGAGCTGAACGGGCAGCTGCAGGTGCGGACGGCGCAGTTCAAGAACAAGGAGTTCGCGAACGGTGCGATGGCGATGTGCGCACTGATCGCCGCCGCGGACGGCAGCATCGACCCGTCGGAGCGGCAGAAGACCGCGGCACTGATCATGTCGAACGAGTCGCTCAAGGTGTTCACCCCGGACGAACTGCGTCAGAAGTTCGACTGGTACTGCGACAAGCTGCAGGGCGACTTCGACTTCGGCAAGGTCGAGGCCACCGCCACGATCGGCAAGCTCAAGGCCAAGCCGGAACAGGCGCGTGCGGTGATCCAGATCGGCATCATCATCGGTGGTGCGGACGGCAACTTCGACCAGTACGAGAAGACCGCGGTCAAGGAAGCGTGCTTCGCCGTGGGCATCGATCCGGCCGAGTTCGACCTCTGATCGCCGCTTGTCCTCGAGCATTGTCGGTGGCCCCGACTATGTTCGGTGGGTGACCCCGCACACAGACCCCGATTCCCGGGAGATGCCGGGAATCGTTTCAGCACAACGAGTCCAGGAGGACGAACATGGGCGTGAGCCTGACCAAGGGTGGCAATGTCTCGCTGACCAAGGAGGCTCCCGGACTGACCGCGGTCGCCGTCGGTCTCGGCTGGGACGTGCGTACCACGACCGGGCAGGACTTCGACCTCGACGCGTCCGCGATCGGCCTGGGCGCGGACAAGAAGGTGGTCTCCGACCAGCACTTCGTGTTCTTCAACAACCTCAAGTCCCCGGACGGCTCGATCGAGCACACCGGTGACAACACCACCGGTGAGGGCGAGGGCGACGACGAGGTCATCAAGGTCGATCTCGCGGCGGTGCCGGCGAACATCGACTCGATCGTGTTCCCGGTCTCGATCTACGATGCCGACAACCGCAGCCAGTCGTTCGGCCAGGTCCGCAACGCCTACATCCGTGTCGCCAACCAGGCCGACAACTCGGAGCTGGCCCGCTACGACCTGTCGGAGGATGCGTCCACCGAGACCGCGATGGTCTTCGGTGAGCTGTACCGCAACGGTGCGGACTGGAAGTTCCGGGCCGTCGGCCAGGGCTACGCGTCGGGTCTGTCGGGCATCGCCCGCGACTACGGCGTCAACGTCTAATACGTAACACCCGGTGGCGGCGCTCCGATGAGAACGGTTGCGCCGCCACCGTTTCCGAGCGGCGTCGGCAGCGAAGTTCCGGGGGAGCTGCCGCACCGTTCACATCATCATCAGCAGGGGGTGGCGTAGTCGTGCGATCGTCCCCTCCTTCCCACTACTTTCGGATGGAGTTTCCATGAGCGTGTCACTGGCCAAGGGCGGCAACGTCTCCCTGTCGAAGCAGTCGGCGAACCTGACGTCGATCACCGTCGGTCTCGGATGGGATCAGCGCACCACCACCGGCGCCGCCTACGATCTCGACGCCTCCGTGCTGCTGACCGGACCGGAGCGCAAGGTGCTCTCCGACAGCCACTTCGTGTTCTACAACAACCTCAAGTCCCCGGACGGTGCGGTCGAGCACACCGGCGACAACCTCACCGGCGAGGGCGAGGGCGACGACGAGTCGATCAACATCGACCTCACGGCCCTGGACCCGAAGGTCACGAACATCTTCTTCCCGGTCTCGATCCACGAGGCTGTCGAGCGCGGCCAGTCGTTCGGTCAGGTCATCAACGCGTTCATCCGTGTCGTCGACCGCAACACCGGTGTCGAGCTGGCCCGCTACGACCTGTCGGAGGACGCGTCCACCGAGACCGCCATGATCTTCGGCGAGGTCTACCGCAACGGCGCCGAGTGGAAGTTCCGGGCGATCGGCCAGGGCTACGCCTCCGGACTGGCGGGCATCGCCCGCGACTACGGCGTCAACATCTGACCGCCGCCCCATCATCTGATCGGTGAGTGCGGCCGCGAACCTCGATCGCGGCCGCACCACCCCCTCACACGAGAAAGGGCCACCACCCCGTGGTTCTCCGCATTTTCGGAGTCTCGTTTGCCGTCACCGTCGTCTCCCTCGTGGTGGCGTTCCTCTACGGTGGCCCGCAAGCACTGCTCCTCGTCACCATCCTCGGCATCCTCGAGGTGTCCCTGTCGTTCGACAACGCCGTCATCAACGCCACCGTCCTGCGACGGATGAGCGAGTTCTGGCAGAAGATCTTCCTCACCGTCGGCATCCTGATCGCCGTCTTCGGTATGCGCCTGGTGTTCCCGCTGGCGATCGTGTGGATCGCTTCCGGTCTCGGCCCGATCGACGCGATCGACCTCGCCCTGAATCCGCCGGCGGACGGTGCCGCGTACTTCCCCGACGGCTCGGCCAGCTACGAAACGCTGATCACCGACGCTCACCCGCAGATCGCGGCGTTCGGCGGCATGTTCCTGCTGATGCTGTTCCTCGGCTTCGTGCTCGAGGAGAAGGAGATCACCTGGCTCTCCTGGATCGAGCGGCCCCTCGAGAAGATCGGCAAGCTCGCCCAGCTCGAGGTCGTCATCGCCACCGCCCTGCTGGTGGTGACCGCGGTGTTCATCGCCCCGGAGGACAAGACCGCCACCGTGATGATCGCCGGCGCACTCGGCATGATCACCTACATGATCGTCAACGGTCTCGGCGAGATGTTCAACGTCGACGAGGACAGCGACGAGAAGAGCAGCGGCCCCAGCGATCTCGCGAAGGCCACCGGTAAGGCCGGCTTCTTCCTGTTCCTGTACCTCGAGGTGCTCGACGCGTCGTTCTCGTTCGACGGTGTGATCGGCGCGTTCGCGATCACCGCCGACCCGATCATCATCGCCCTCGGCCTCGGCTTCATCGGCGCCATGTTCGTCCGCTCGCTGACCGTGTACCTGGTCCGTCAGGGCACCCTGTCGGAGTACGTGTACCTCGAGCACGGCGCGCACTGGGCGATCGGCGCACTCGCCCTGATCCTGATGTACTCCATCGGCACCCACGTTCCGGAGGTCGTCACCGGCCTCGTCGGTGTCGTCCTGATCGCCGCGGCCCTGATCACCAGCATCATCCGCAACAAGCGCAACCCGGAGGCCGGCGACGACGCCGACACCTCGGCCGACATACCCGCCAACGCCTGACCCCGTATCGACCCAAGGAGCCGACCATGGCGATCAACCTGAACAAGGTCACCCTCGACAAGGCCAACCCCACCGTCTCGCTCGCCAAGTCGGGGGACGGGCAGGGCACCATGCGCGTCAACCTGAACTGGACTGCCGGCGCCGCCCCTGCCGGCAAGGGCCTCTTCGCGAAGCTCAAGGCGGCCGCCGCCCCGTCCGTCGACCTCGACCTCGGTGCGATGTACGAACTGGCCGACGGCAGCCGTGGCGTCGTGCAGGCCCTCGGCAACTCGTTCGGTTCCCTGAACCAGCCGCCGTTCATCCACCTCGACGGCGACGACCGCAGCGGCAGCAACACCGCCGGGGAGAACCTGCACATCAACCTCGCCGACATCACCAAGTTCCGGCGGATCCTGATCTTCGCCTACATCTACGAGGGTGTCCCGAACTGGTCGCAGGCCGACGGTGTCGTCACCCTGTTCCCGTCGTCCGGCCCCCAGGTCGAGGTCCGTCTCGACTCGGCCGACAACCAGGCCGTCTCGTGTGCGATCGCGATGCTCGAGAGCAACGGGCGGGAACTGACCGTCACCCGCGAGGTCCGCTACATCCGCGGCTCCCAGCAGGACATCGACAACACGTACGGATTCGGCATGAACTGGACACCCGGCCGCAAGTAGCAGCCGGCCGGTGGCCCCACCCGGCGTGGGTCCACCGGTGTCCGGGTCACCGCAGGATGTTCGCGGCGCGGGCGGCCCGCAACCAGTCCGGGTACTCCGACAGCAGCAGCTCGTAGAGGCGGCTGTCCGGCACCGAGTCGACGTTGTCGACGGAGAAGAATCCGGCGTTGTCGACGGTCCGGCCGGATAGGGTGTCGAGCTTCTCCAGGACACCGAAGCCGCTGCGGCCGATCCCGATGAACTGCCAGAACGCCGGCCGGGACGACGCCTGACGCATCAGCTTCTGGATGGCGCCGCGCTTGTTGAAGCCGCCGTCGGTGAAGAACAGCACCAGCGTCGGAACCGTGGCGTCACGGTCGAGGCTCGCGATGATCTCGGACATGATCGGGATCTCGTCGTTGATGCCGCCGATCTGCTTGTCGTAGTCGATGCCGCCGTGCCGGCCGTGCAGGTGGATGTACTCGTCGATCCACTCGTCGGCCCGGTCGACGGTCACGTCGGGCAGCTTCGCGAACTTCACGCCGTACAGGTACGCCTCGAGCTGCCCGTCCGAGTCGAGCTGGGTGGCGACCGGCACCATACGTCGGACGGTCTCGGCGACTTCGCCGCCGGAGTAGCGGCGGCTCATCGACCCGGTCTTGTCGATCACCAGGATCACCCGCCCGACGTAGTCCCGCGCCCCCTTGGTCAGGAGAACCTTGGCGACTTCCTTCTTCCGCAGATCGAGTTTCTGCCGCTTCTCGAGCGACAGCCTCGCCTCCGCGGGCACCGTCCGCACCCCGGACGCATCGACCGTCGCCACACCCGACGGTGCCGCCGGTACGGGTGCCGGTGTCGGTGCGGCAGGTGCCGGGTGCTCGCCGGGGGCGTCGTCGACGGCGACACCGTGCTCGGTGACCAACGCGACCAGACCGCCCTCCCAACCGGCGGACACGTTGCGGGCCTTCCAGATTCCGTTCCGGCGGTACACCTCGAGCAGCACCGCCGACCGTTCCGTGGTGAGCCCGTCGACGGCGGCGGTGAGGGTCTCCCCGCCGGGCTGGGTGAGGGTGACCGCCAGTGTCGGGACCGCCGAGAGCGGGCCGGGCACCGTCTCGTCCACCGACACGGCGACGGCGATCATGCCGATGTCGGCGGGGATCGCGGGAAGGTCGAGGCGTACCTGCCCGGCCGCATCGAGGGTGACCGAGCCGTCGGGGGAGGCCGGATTGTTGAAGAACACCAGGTCGTCGTCGCTGCGGACGGTGCGGGTGGCGTCGAGCAGGAACACGAACAGGTCGACGCTGCCGGGAGTGGTTCCGGTGACGGCGACGGTGGCGGGGGCATCCGAGACGGCGGTGTTCGCGCCTCGGGTCAGGACGGTCACGGGAAGCAGGGTCCTTTCGGGAGGGAACCGGTCGACGACGGAAAAGGTTGCGGTACCGGCGTTTCGCAGCGCATCGTACGACGGCCGCAGGCGGCACCGGAGTGGGGAGTCGTGGCGCTGTCGGGGCACGTCGATACCATCGACGGGTGGCCAGAACCTTCATGCGCCGCTGGTTTCCTGGGGGACCGGACGATGATCCTGCGGCGATCAGCGCCTACAACGCGATGACGACCGCGTTCCTGCAGACCGACCGGCTCCTCGCCGACATCGAGGACGGTGTCGCGGCGTCCCGCGACACCGACCCGACCCGTGATGTCGTGTCCCGGTGGGCTCCGGTGCGGGAGAGTCACGCGCAGGCGACGTCGACGTACCTGCAGTTGCAGCGCCCCGAACCCGACTCCCCGTACGCGGCGGCCGCCGTCTACCAGGACTGCACCCGGGCGCTCGAGCAGGTGTCGGCGGACATGACCGCGTTCCGGGACCGGTTCGGGGAGAACCTGTCCCGCGCGCGGGCGGCCCGGCAGATCGCGGCCGGGGCGGTGCAGCAGGCACGGGTCGCCGCGAACCGGGCCGTCGCCGCCCTCGACCGGCCGGAGAGTCTGCCGTTCCTGCAGTACCCGTCGGTGATCGCCGCCGTCGACGTCCTCGCCGCGCAGATCCGCACACTCGACACGGTCGCCGACAGCGCCGATCAGCAGGAGGCCGCGGCCGCGGTCACCACGGCGGCCGCCTCCGTGCACACCGCACTGTCGGCCGCCCCCGGACGGGGGACGGAAGCGCAGAACGCGGTCCGGTCGATCGCGACCCGGATCAGTGCGGTCGCCACCCGTGCCGACCAGTTGGGGCCGGTCCGCTCGGCGTTGCTACGGGAATTCAGTGCCGCCTGCTCGAACGACCTGGTCGACAACGACCGGATCGCCGCCGCGGCGGCGGCCGCCGCCGAGCAGGAGGTGCAGGCCGCCCGCGGCGAGATCACCGCCGGCCGGCCCGAGGCCGCCCTGGCGCACTGCGCGTCGGCCCGCGACCAGTTGCGGGAGGCCGACGCCGCCGTGGACGCGGTCACCGACCGACTGCGGTCCCTGCACGACGTACGCGCGAACCCCGCCCGGACGGCGGACAAGGTGCGGTTCCGGTTGCGGGACGCACAACAGTTGGCGATGCAACGCGACCTCGTCGGTGAGTGGGGGTCGGTCCTCGACGCCCAGGTCGACCGCATCGACCGTGCGTGTGTCGCACTCGACGGGGTGCATCCCGACTATTGGACCTACACGACCGACCTCGAGGCGATCGACCGCTTCGTCAGCGGGGTCGTCGACCGCATGAGAGGACGCGGATGACCCGTCACCTTGCCGACCCCGAACCCCGGATCGGGCAGGCCCTGACACATTTCCACCAGCTCGATCCGCAGACCCGGGACCGGCTGTTCCTGCACCGGCCGACCCCGGTCACCGACACCGACACCCGGGAACGCCTGGCACTCGCGCTCGGCGCCACCCTGTACGTGCCGGGGAACCGGCCGGATCTGGCCGACACCATCGCCCGACGCTGCACCGAGGGGGTGATGTCGATGGTGATCGACCTCGAGGACGCGGTCGCCGACGACCAGGTCGACGCCGCCCTCGCCGGTGCGGTCGACGCCCTCGACACGCTCGCCGGCACTCCGGCCGCCGGGATGCTGCTGTTCGTGCGGGTCCGCACCGCCACCGAGATCCGTGCCGTCACCGCGGCACTCGGCGCCGGAGTCGAGGCACTGACCGGGTTCGTGGTCCCGAAGTTCACCGCCGCCACCGGCGGCGACACCCTGACCGCGGTGCGGGAGGCGTCGGAGACGTCGGGCAAGCACCTGTACGTGATGCCGGTCCTCGAATCCCCGGTCCTGGCGTATCGGGAGGCCCGCGACACCGAACTGCAGGCGATCGCGGCCCTGCTCGCCGAGCATCGGGACCGGGTACTCGCGGTGCGGATCGGGGCCACCGACATGTGCGGGCTGTTCGGGATCCGCCGCGACCGCGACCTGACGATCTACGACGTGCGCGTCGTCTCCGACGTGATCGCCGGCATCGTCAACTATCTGGGCCGCGCGGACGGCACCGGGTTCGTGATCACCGGCCCGGTGTGGGAATACTTCGCCGACCACGAACGCATGTTCCGGCCGCAACTACGGGAAACCCCGTTCGCGGAACAGGACGCGGTGCGGTTCCGACAGCAACTCGTCAGCCGCGACCTCGACGGACTGCTGCGGGAGATCGCCCTCGACCACGCCAACGGCATCCAGGGCAAGACCGTCATCCATCCCTCGCATGTCGCGCCGGTGCACGCGCTGGCCGCGGTCACCGCGGAGGAGTACCACGACGCGGTCGACATCCTCGGCGGCGACACCGGCGGGGTCCTCGCGTCGGGGTACGGCAACAAGATGAACGAACTCAAACCACACCGGCAGTGGGCGCAGCGGGTCGTGCTGCGCGCCTCGGTGTTCGGTGTGACCAACCCGGGAGTGACCTTCGTGGACCTGCTGACCGCCCTGGCGGCCCGATGACCACCACCGCCGCCTCTGCCGCGCCGGCGTGGGCGACCGCACGATTCGGCCTCACCCTCCACGACAGCGACAGCGACAGCGACAGTCGGTGGCGGGTCACCGATCTCGTGCAGCCCGGCCTGCGCCGCAACCCGCGGCGCGCACACCTGCTGGTGTCCACCGTCCTCGGCAAGCATGTGCCGACCGACCCGGTGCGGGTGCGCGCGGCCGCGGACGACCTCGCCGAGAAGGTGACCGCGGTCCTCGGCGCCGATGTCGCCGCCGACGCGATCGTCCTCGGATTCGCGGAAACCGCAACCGGTCTCGGGCATGCGGTCGCCGCCCGGATGGGTGCCGCCTGCTATCTGCACTCGACCCGCCGCCGCACCCCGGGTGTCCCGGTCCTGGGCGGGTTCGAGGAGGGGCATTCGCACGCCACCTCGCATCTGCTGCAGCCGACCTCCCCGGACCTGTTCACCGGTGATGCGCCGCTGGTTCTCGTCGACGACGAGATCTCCACCGGCGCCACCGCCGTCGACGCGATCCGGGCCCTGCACCGGATCACGGCCCGCGACCGGTACGTGATCGCGTCGCTGGTCGACATGAGCGAACCCCACCACCGGGCGGCGATCGATGTGGCCGCCGCCGAAATGGGAACCCGGATCGACCACGTCGCGCTCGCCGCCGGCCGCACCCACCTCCCGGACGGGCTCACCGCACAGGTCACCGCGCTGGAAGCGCCGACCCTGAACCCGGTCGCCGACCGGGTCGGGGAGGTGGCAGACGTTCGGATCGCATGGCCCGCGCACGTGCCCGACGGCGGCCGCTACGGCATCCTCGCCGCCGACGCCGGCGCGTTCACCGCCGCCACCGCGGCGGCCGCGGACACCGTCGTCCCGCACCTGGATCCGGCACGCCCGGTGATCGTGATCGGGCACGAGGAGTTGATGTACCTGCCGCTGTGCATCGCCGAACATCTCGCGCACCGAGGGTTCGCGGTCCGCTACCAGACCACCACCCGGTCCCCGGCGTACGTCCACGATCATCCCGGCTACCCGCTGCGCCGCGGCTTCGAGTTCTGTGCCCCGGAGCCGGATCCCTATGCTCGCCGCTACCTGTACAACGCCGTCCGGCCCGATCCGGGACCGGATGCGCAGCTGCTGGTGGTGATCGACAGCCCCGCCGACACCGTCGAACTGCGTTCTCCCGGTGGGCTTCTCGACGTTCTCACGGCCGCCGGCCACGACGTCGTCGTCGCTGTCGTCCCGACCACCGACCACCAGGCCCTCACCGCCGCGAGGAACCACCCATGACCACCATCCCTGTCGCGACACCGCCGTTGACCGGCCCCGGCTTCGGCTCCTACGACGCCGACGAGGTCACCTGGCTGCTCAAGGACCTCTCCGACCTCGACCTCGAGGCCGACCTCGCCGACCGCGAGAAGGCCATCCAGGCGGGGACCGCGCACTACGCCGAATCCCTGCCCGTCGAATACCAGCCCGACGCCGCCTACCGGGAACTCTTCGACACCGCCCTGGCCGACTCCGCGGCGCGTCTCGCGCACGCGGTCGGCACCGTCACCGAACTCCTCGTCGCCGAACGCGGCCCGAACCTGACCCTGGTGTCGCTGGCGCGGGCCGGTACTCCCGTCGGCATCCTGATCCGCCGCTGGGCCAGGCGATTCCATCAGGTGTCGTGGCCGCACTACGCGGTCTCGATCGTCCGCGGCCGCGGAATCGACACCGTCGCCCTCGACCACATCACCGGCCGCCACGACCCCGGCTCGGTGGTGTTCGTCGACGGCTGGACCGGCAAGGGCGCCATCACCCGCGAACTCACCGCTGCACTGGACGCCTACGCCGCCGCCGGTGGCCCGCGCCTGTCGGACGATCTCGCGGTCCTCGCCGACCCCGGCCACTGCGTCCGCACCTACGGCACCCGCGACGACTTCCTCATCGCGTCCGCCTGCCTGAACTCCACCGTCTCCGGGCTGGTGTCGCGCACCGTCCTGAGCGACCGGCACATCGGGCCCGGCGAATTCCACGGCGCCAAGTTCTACCGCGACCTCACCGGCCAGGACGTGTCGAACCGCCTGCTGGACACCGTCACCGCCGAGTTCGACGCCGCCCACCCGGCGGCCGCCGTGGCCGCCGGCGCGATCGCCGCGGGGGACCGGACACCGTCGTGGACGGGATGGGCGTCGGTGGACGCGGTCCGCGTCGAGTACGGCATCGGCTCGGTGAACTTCGTCAAACCCGGTGTCGGGGAAACCACCCGCGTCCTACTGCGACGCATCCCGTGGAAGGTCCTCGTCCGCGACGCCGACGCCCCCGAACACGCCCACATCCGCATGCTCGCCGCCGCCCGCGACGTCCCCGTCGAGGTCGTGCCCGACCTCGCGTACTCGTGCATGGGCCTGATCAAGGAACAGCCGTGACCGCACGTTCGGTGCTGGTGGCCACCGACCTCGACCGCACCATGATCTACTCCCGAACCGCCGCCGGCGAGGAGCAGTTCGCGGCCACCGCGCCGGTGTGCGTGGAGATCTACGACGACGCCCCGCTGTCGTACATGACCGCCACCGCCCACACCCTCCTCGCCGACCTGACCGCGCGCACGGTGGTCGTGCCCACCACCACCCGCACCCCCGCCCAGTACCGGCGGATCACCCTGCCGGGCGGCCCGTATCGGTACGCGGTCACCAGCAACGGCGGCGCCGTCCTCGTCGACGGCCGGCCGGATCCGGTGTGGCGGCAGCGGATCGACCGGGCCGTCGCTGCCGCCGGCCCGCCGGTCACCGCGGTCGTCGATGCACTGGGCACCCGCATCGACGACGGCTGGGTGCGCAGCCTGCGGACCGCCGACGACCTGTTCTGCTACCTCGTCGTCGACACCGCCGCCCAACCCGACGGCTTCGTCGCCGCCTGGCGGGCGTGGTGCGAGCCGCGCGGCTGGAACGTCTCCCAGCAGGGCCGCAAGATCTACACGATGCCGAACGCGGTCACCAAGAGCGCCGCCCTGCGCGACGTCCACGACCGTCTCGTCGCCGACGGCACCCTGGACCCCGGCAGCCGGGTCCTCGCCGCCGGTGACGGTGTCCTCGACATCGACCTCCTCGAACACGCCGACGCCGCGATCCGCCCCCGCCACGGCGAACTCGAGGACACCGGCTGGCAGCACCCGGACGTCGCCGTCACCGCGGCCCGCGGTATCACCGCCGGCGAGGAGATCCTCACCTGGTTCCACCACCACACCGCCCCCACCGAAGCACTTCTCCCGCAAAGGAAGTCGATGTGACCCACCAGCTGACCAAAGGCCAGAACGCGCCCCTGCACTCCGACACGATCGTCGTCTCCGTCGCCCTGTCGGCGCCGGCCGACGTGTCCGCACTGTTGCTCACCGAATCGGGGAAGGTGCGCACCGACGCGGACTTCGTCTTCTACAACCAGCCCACCGGCCCCGGTGTGCAACTGGTGACCGGCGCCGCCGGGACGAACCTGCGGATCACCACCGGCGGGATCCCCGCCGACATCGACAAGGTCCGCGCGATCATCACCCTGGACGATCCGGGTGCCGCGTTCGGGCAGTTCCCGGCTCCGACCGCGCACGTCGCCGACGCGTCCGGGAACCCGCTGTACGAGTACAGCATCGACGGACTGTCCAGCGAGTCCGTCGTCATCGCCCTCGAGATCTACCGCCGCCAGGACACCTGGAAGGTGCGCGCCGTCGGGCAGGGATACGCCGGTGGGTTCGCGGCCCTGGTCACCGACCACGGCATCACCGTCGACGACGCACCCGCGCCTGCACCTGCACCGACACCGCCCCCGGCGCCCGCACCGCAGCCCTCGTACACGCCGCCGCCCGCCCCCGCGCCCCCGGCGGCGCCCGCCGAGGTCAATCTCACCAGGGGGCGTCCCGTCAGCCTCGCCAAGGGACAGAAGGTGAGCCTGCGTAAGGACGGTGGTGTCGCACTGACGATGGTGAAGATGGGTCTCGGCTGGGATCCGGTGGAGAAGCGCGGCATGTTCGGCAGCCGCGCCGTCGACATCGACCTCGACGCCTCCGCAGTCCTGTTCGCCGACGACCAGATCGTCGACGTCTGCTACTACGGGCAGCTCCGCTCGAAGGACGGCTCCATCCACCACCAGGGCGACAACCTCACCGGCGCCGGTGACGGCGACGACGAGGTGATCAACGTCGACCTCACCCGCATCCCCCCGTACGTCACCACCGTCCTGTTCATCGTCACCTCCTACAAGGGACAGACGTTCGCGCAGGTCCAGAACGCGTTCTGCCGGCTCGTCGACGCCACCACCGACAGCGAACTCGCCCGCTACACCCTCCACGGCGGCATGCCGTTCACCGGCATGGTGATGGCCAAGGTGTTCCGCGGCCCCGACGGCTGGAAGCTCCAGGCGATCGGTGACGGCATCCAAGCCAAGCACCCCGGCGAGGCCGCACCGCAACTGGCGCCGTTCGCCCGGAACTGAGCACACCCGAACGAAGGAGGAGCGACAGTGCAGCTGACCTGCGGGCAGAACATCGTGCTGCCGACCACGACACTGCGGTTCACCGCCACCGGTGACACCGCACTCGACGTGTCCGCGTTGGTCACCGACACCGCCCTGCGGGCACTGTCGTCCGAGGATTTCGTGTTCTACAACCAGCCGCACACGCGTGGCGTCCGGATGGGGGAGGGCAGCGTCGAGATCGACCTCGACGCTGTCCGCCCCGACGCCCACGCGGTGCTGTGCATCGCCAGCGTCGACCCCCTCGCCGCCGGGTCCGTCGTCACCACCGTCACCGCGGCCCTGACCGACCCGGCGGGGACACCGGTCGCCGCAGTGGACGTCGACTGCCGGTCCGCCGAAACCGCGGTGATCTGCTGGGAGCTGTACCGGCGGTCCGGGCAGTGGAAGGTCCGGGCCGTCGGCCAGGGCTACGCCGACGGACTCGCCGGCCTGATCACCCACCACGGCGTCGACGTCGACCCCGGTGACACCGACCCCGGATCCACCTCGGAACCGATCCCGGACGCCGGAACCTACGGGCCGATCGAACCCCTCGACCCGAACCACATCGTCGAACGATTCACCATGATCATGGAAGATGCGGCCCGCTCCGCCGGCGCCCTGATCGCTGCCCGCAGCTTCGCCGAGAACCGTCTCGACCGGGAACTGACCGCCGCCGTCGCCGACCCGGCCACCCGCAACAGCGCCCACACCGCCGGCATCCGCGACCAGGCCCGCCGTCGGCACGACACCGTCGTCGCCGACGCCGACACCCGCTACCGTCGGGACGCCGCCCACCTCGACACCGAACTGCGCACCATCGGCCCGCTGTTGCCGCGGTTGTTCGCCGACTGGAACGCCCCCGCCTGGACCGCCGGCACCCCGGAATCCGGTACGGCCGACGGGATCCGGATCGGTGACCTGTCCGCCCCCGGGTGCGGGCCCCTCCGCGTCCCGGTCTGCCTGCCGTTCCCGCTGAGGCAACCGCTGCACATCCTGGGCGCCGACACCCCGGCGACCGCGTCCGTCACCGCCGCCGCCGTCCTCCGGATCCTGGCCGCCGACCCGGACGTCGTCCTCGACGTCGTCGACCTGTCCGGTGGCCTCCGCCCGCTCGCCGACGGATTCGCCCACCGTGGGGGAGTCACGATCACCCGAGCCGACGACATCGGCCCCTACCTCGACACCACCGCGGCGGCC
Organism: Prescottella subtropica; assembly: GCF_005434945.1. Lineage (GTDB taxonomy): Bacteria > Actinomycetota > Actinomycetes > Mycobacteriales > Mycobacteriaceae > Prescottella > Prescottella subtropica. Next base: position 145,762 of record NZ_SKCH01000007.1, read on the forward strand.
GCCGAACTCGCGCTCCTCGACCGCGGGACCCCGCACAGCGTTCCGCCGGCGCCGCGGCTGATCGTGCTCGACCACTTCCCCTACGGTTACGACCCGAGGCAGCTACCGGCCATCGCGTTCCTCACCGAACACGGCCCGGCACTCGGTGTCTCCACCGTCCTCGTCTCCGACGACCCCGCCGCGGTCGAACAGATCCACCCCGACCTGCCGCACCGCAGCTACGCCCTGCCCGTCGCCGGCAACGACGACTGGCGCGACCCCTGGACCTCGAACCCGTGGACGTTCACCCCCGACCGGGCCCCCGCCGACATCGGCCGCGTCGTCGACGTCCTCACACACGCCACGAGGCGGTAGGCCGGTCCGAGGCGTGCGCGCTCAGTCGTCCTCGACCTCGAGGCCGTATCCGGTGGCCATCGCCGCCAGATCGTCGTCGTGGCCCTGGCCGACGGCGCGAATTCGCCAGACGCCGTGCCGCCGGTAGATCTCGGTGAGGATCATGGTCCGTTCGACGGTGCCGGCGTCCAGCACGAACGTCGCGAAGGTGTGATCCGGGCCGTCGACGCCGACCGCGACCGCACCGAGGTCACCGAAGGTGCGGCCGCCCTCGATCGCCGCGGCGATCACGATGCGGTGGCATTCGTCGGGCAGTGCCGCGAGGTCGACCCGGATGCACTGCTCGCTGCTGCCGTCGATGGAGAGTGCGACCGCGTCGTCCCCGTCGGCGGGATTGTTGTAGAACACGAAGTCCTGATCCGAATCCACCCGCCGGTCCTCCCCGAGCAGGAAGGCGACGACATCGACGTCGAACTCGTCGCCGACATTCTCGGCCCGCCACGACACGTTGACGGACCACACCGTCGGTGCCGCGGGTAGATCGACCGTCTGCCCACGCAGCAGGACCGGGGCGGACACCCGCGATTCGTGACGCATGTGCGGCGGGACGAACCCGGAGGTGACCCCGTCGTTCACGTCGGACTCCCGGATCACCGGCAGCCCGCGTGCCTCGACCCGCGGCATGCGCCGGTCGGTGTCGCCGCCCGACAACACGAGCACATCCGTGACCGCAGCGGTGAGGTTGAGCGAGGGGCGGGCACCGAGCTGGATGATGCGGGACCGCATCATCACGCATTCCAGGTGTGTCCCACCCATCAGCAGCACACGGCGTCCCCGCCACGCCGCACCCCTACCCGTGGCGGCCGGCACGGGAGCCGGGGCCGGAACGGGGGTCGGCACCGTCGCCGGAGCCACCACCTCGAGCACCGCGACACTCGGGATCGCGACGTTCGGGAGCACGGTGGGCTGCGACGCCTTCGGGACACCGGGGACGACCCGCGTCAGCAGGGCGTCCAACTGTGTCTCGGAGACGATCGGGATCCCCTCCGCGGCCGCCCGCCGCACCTTGGCGTTCGACGAGCCCGGGTCGTTGCAGACGACGACACTGGTATGGCGGCTCACCGAATTCATGACGTCGAATCCGGCGGCGGACAGGGTGGCGGCGAGCGCGAGCCGCGGGGTACGTGTCGCGCCGCTGACGACCACTTTCATGCCCTGCACGAGACCGACCGCCGGATCGAGCCGGCCCGGATTCCGGTAGTCGGACGGCACCCGCTGCACCTGATCCGGATACACTGCGGTGCGCCGGCCCGCGCAGTCGACGACGGGCAGCGGCAACTGCAGCGTCTCCGCCAGCGACACGCTGCGGGTGAAGATCTCGGTGAGGACCCGGGCGTCGTCGCCGGCGTCGTGCGCATGGAACTGCGGGACGTGCCAGTAGTCGGCGAGAGTGGCCAGCTGATGGTTGGGGACGTCGAGTTCGAGCCGCCGCGACAACGCCAGCGTGCACAGCCGATTCTCGATCGGGGTGTTCGCCCCGGCGCGCTGGAACTCCGCGTCCAGGAAGCCGTAGTCGAACGACGCATTGTGCGCGACCATCGTCCGGCCGGTCAGGAGTGCGGCGAACTCGTCGGCGATGTCACCGAACCGCGGTGCCCCCGCCAACCGGTCCGGGGTGAGACCGTGCACGTGGACGGGCCCCGGATCGCATCCCGGATTCAGCAGCGTCGAGAACTCGCGTTCGACGGACCCGTCCTCCCGCAACACCAGTGCCGCCACACTCAGGATCCGATGCGACGCCGCCCGCATGCCGGACGTCTCGGTGTCGACCACTACCCACTTACGGCCCTTCGGTAGGCCTCGGGTCCCGGCCTCGTCGACCCCCGCGCTCGTCATTCCCTACCTCCGTCGTCCCCTGACCCAGAATTGTCCGGCCATCATCGCCGATGCCACCGACAGTCGACGGAGCACCCCGGCCGTCGGCGGGAACCGATCGGCGTCCGCCCGCGTCCAAGCAGTCACACGGGCCGGACCACCGGGACCGGCAGGGGAGGGGTGCGTCGATGGGGCAGCACGGTGCGGGACGGGCGTATCGGCGGGGGATCACGCGGGCGGGCAGCGGGCCGCGCAGCCAGGGGCTGTGGGCGAGGTGCCCGACGGTTCCGGTGGACGACGGTGCGCCGCACCCGGTCCCGGGTGGGGACCGGGGCGACGACCCCGCCGAGTGAACTCAGGCGCGGGGCAGTCCGGCCGCCGCGGTCTCGTCGAGCAGCCACACCGTCTTCTCGATGCCGACCGCACCGGCGGCCGGGATCTCCTCGGGGGACGCGCCGTCGACCGCGGCGGCGACCGCGTCGGCCTTGGCTCCGCCGGAGGTGATCAGCCACACCTCGCGGGCGGAACGCAGCGCGGGCAGGGTCAGTGTCACCCGCACCGCCGGCGGCTTCGGCGAATCGGTCACCGCGACCACCAGCTTCTCGGCTTCACGAACCGCGTCGGTGTGCGGGAACAGCGAATTGACGTGTCCCTCCCCGCCCATGCCGAGCAGGTGGACGTCGAACAGGGGGCCGGTCCGGTCGGCGGCGAACGCGTCGAGCACCTCGGCGTACGCGGCGGCCGCGGTCACCGGATCGCTACCGTACGCACCGTCGGAGGCGGCCACGACGTGCACCCGCGCCGGATCGACCGGCACGTGGTCGAGCAGCGCGGTATGCGCTTGCACCTCGTTGCGTTCGGGATCCCCGGCCGGCAGGAACCGTTCGTCACCGAAGAACACGTCCAGCGCCGACCAGTCGATCGCCCCCGGGTTCTCGCGGACATGCTCGAGCAGTGCGATGCCGGTGCCGCCGCCGGTGAGGACGACCGCCGCCGAGCCGCGGGCCCGCTGCGCCGCGACGACCGCATCGACGAACCGTTCCGCGGCAGCCCGCACCAGGGCGTCGGTGTCGGGGTAACGGCGAATCTCGTTGGAGTCAGACATAGTTCACCTTCGACAGTCCGGTCAGGGCGGCTTCGTAGATCTCGTCGTGGTCGAGCCGGCGCAACTCTTCCGCGAGACAGTCCCGCGTCTCCCGGCGAGCGAGGGCGACGAGAGCGTCCGGCTGCCCGGTGCGGGCCAGGGTCGCGGTCGTCTCACCCTGCGGACGGCTGATCGAGATCCGGTCGTCGCCGGTCAACTGCAGTTCGACGAACAGGTCACCGGTCTGCCGGCGGACCGGGCCGTCGATCCGGTCGGCCAGCCAGCCGGCGAGGATGTCGAGCGCCGGTTCGGTCGCCAGACCGGACACGGTCGCCGACAGGATCTTCCCGTGCGGCGGCTGGTCGAGTGCGGACGTGAGCAGCGCCCGCCAGTACGTGACCCGGCTCCACGCCAGATCGGTGTCGCCGGGCGCGTACGAGCCGAGCCGACTCTTGATCGTCGCCGTCGGCTCGTCGGCGCGGGTGGCGTCGGTGATCCGCCGGATCGCCAAACGCCCCACCGGATCCAGCGACGGGAACGTCGGGGCGTCGTCCGGCCACCATGCCACCACCGGGGTGTCGGGCAGCAGGAACGGCACCACGACACTGGACTCGTGGTCGGCGAGCTCACCGTGCAGCCGCAGGATCACCACCTCGGACGCGCCGGCGTCACCACCGACCCGGATCTCCGCGTCCAGCCGCGTCTCCTCCGACCGGGAGCCGCGGGCGACGACGATGACACGGCACGGATGCTCGCGGCTGGCGTCGTTCGCGGCGTCGATGACGTCCTCGGAGTTCTTGGACTCGCGGGTGGACACCACCAGCGTCAGCACCCGGCCGAGGGTGACCGCGCCACCCGTCTCCCGCAGTTCGACGAGTTTCTTGTTGACGGCGCCGGTCGTGGTCGACGGCAACTCGATGATCACGGTCTTCTCCATTCACGACCGGACCGGCGCAGCATCTCCTGCGCCGACGGCGGACCCCACGTCCCGGCCTCGTACGGCTCGGGCCTGCCCTGCGTCGCCCAGTGCTCGAGCACCGGGTCGAGGATCTTCCAGGACAACTCCACCTCGGCGTTCACCGGGAACAGGGACGGCTCGCCGAGGAGGACGTCGAGGATCAGCCGCTCGTAGGCTTCCGGCGACGACTCGGTGAACGCCTGCCCGTAGCTGAAGTCCATGTTGACGTCCCGGACCTCCATGCTCGAACCCGGCACCTTCGACCCGAACCGCATGGTGACACCCTCGTCGGGCTGCACCCGGATGACGAGCGCGTTCTGGCCGAGTTCCTCGGTCATGGTGGCGTCGAACGGCAGGTGCGGGGCCCGTTTGAACACGACCGCGATCTCGGTGACCCGCCGGCCCAGCCGCTTGCCGGTCCGCAGATAGAACGGCACCCCCGCCCAGCGGCGGGTGTCCACCTCGAGGGTGATCGCGGCGTACGTCTCGGTGGTCGAGTCCTGCGCGAACCCGTCCTCCTCGTGCAGTCCGACGACCTTCTGGCCGCCCTGCCAGCCGCCCGAGTACTGGCCGCGGGCGGTGGTCTCGTCGAGCGGCTGCGCGAGCCGGGTCGCCGACAGCACCTTGATCTTCTCGGCCTGCAACTCCGACGGATCGAAGCTCACCGGCTCCTCCATCGCGGTGAACGCGAGGAGCTGCAGCAGATGGTTCTGGATGACGTCGCGGGCGGCGCCGATACCGTCGTAGTAGCCGGCCCGGCCACCGAGACCGATGTCCTCGGCCATCGTGATCTGCACGTGGTCGACGTAGTGGGCGTTCCAGATCGGGTCGAACAACTGGTTCGCGAAGCGCAACGCCAGAATGTTCTGGACCGTCTCCTTGCCCAGGTAGTGGTCGATGCGGAACACCGCGTCCTCGGGGAAGACGGTGTTCACCACCGCGTTCAGTTCCTTCGCCGACTCGAGGTCGTGGCCGAACGGCTTCTCGATGACGACGCGGCGCCACTGCCCGTCCGTCGACTGCGCGAGCCCCGACGTGGAGAGCTGCTCGCACACCGTCGGGAACTGCGCCGGCGGCACCGACAGGTAGAACGCATGATTGCCGCGGGTGCCGCGTTCCCGGTCGAGCGCGGCCAGGGTGTCGGCCAGCTCGGTGAACGCGGCCTCGTCGTCGAAGCTGCCCTGCACGAAGCGGATGCCCTGCGACAACTGCTCCCACACGTCCTCACGGAACTCGGTGCGCGCATGTTCACGCACCGCGTCGTGGACGATCTTTCCGAAATCCTCGTTCGCCCAGTCCCGCCGGGCGAACCCGACGAGAGCGAACCCGGGCGGCAACAGCCCCCTGTTGGCGAGGTCGTACACCGCCGGCATCAGCTTCTTGCGTGCCAGATCACCGGTGACGCCGAAGATCACCAGGCCGCAGGGGCCGGCGATGCGAGGCAGTCGCCGGTCCCTGCTGTCCCGGAGTGGATTACTCCACCGGTCCGCCGCGGGTCCGCTCACGGATCAGCTCTCGCGAGCAGCCGCGAGCTGCTCCGTGATCGCGTCGAGCAGCTCGTTCCACGCCACCTCGAACTTGTCGACCCCCTCGGTCTCGAGCGTCTCGAACACCGCGGGGATGTCGATGCCGACCGCGGTGAGCGCGTCGAACACCTGCTGCGACGCCGCCGCCGTCCCGGAGATGGTGTCCCCGGTGACGGTGCCGTGATCGGCAACCGCCTCGAGGGTCTTCTCCGGGATCGTGTTGACGGTGTGCGGGGCGACGAGCTCGGTCACGTACAGCGTGTCCGGGTAGGCGGGGTTCTTCACACCCGTCGACGCCCACAGCGCGCGCTGCACGCGCGCCCCGGCGGCCGCGAGCGGCGCCCAGCGGTCGCCGCCCTCGAACACCCGCTGGTACGACGCGTACGCGAGCCGCGCATTGGCCAGACCGGCCTGGCCGCGCAGCGCGAGCGCCTCCTCGGAGCCGATCTTGTCGAGCTGTGCGTCGATCTCGGTGTCCACCCGGGAGACGAAGAACGACGCCACCGAATGGATCTTCGACAGGTCGTGCCCGGCGGCGTGGGCGGCCTCGAGGCCGGACAGGTAGGCGTCGATGACGGCCTCGTAGCGTTCCACCGAGAAGATCAGGGTCACGTTGACGCTGATGCCCTCCGCGATCACCCGGGTGATCGCGGGCAGGCCCGCCTTCGTGGCCGGGATCTTGATGAACAGGTTGTCCCGGTCGACGGCCTTCCACAGTTCGATCGCCTGCGCGACGGTGCCGTCGGTGTCGTGGGCGAGCCGCGGATCGACCTCGATCGACACGCGTCCGTCGACGCCGCCGGTCGCGGCCGCCGTCGGGGCGAGCACGTCGCACGCGTCGCGCACGTCGTCGGTGGTCAGCGCCCGGACCGTTTCGTCGACGCCGGCACCGCGCGCGGCCAGCTCGTGCAGCTGCGCGTGGTACTCGGGGCCCTTGAGTGCGGCCTGGAAGATCGACGGGTTCGTGGTGACGCCGACGACGCTGCGGGTCGCGACCAGATCGGCGAGGTTGCCGGTCTGCAGCCGCGAACGGGACAGGTCGTCGAGCCACACGGACACGCCGGCCGCGGACAGTGCCGCAAGGTTCTGGTTCTGTGTCATGGAGATCAGCCCTTCACTCGAGTCAGGGTGCGGCGGGCGGCGTCGGTGACCGCGTCGGCGGTGATACCGAACTCGCGGAACAGCGTCTTGTAGTCGGCCGAGGCACCGTAGTGCTCGAGCGACACGGCCTCGCCGTCACTTCCGATGATCTTGTACCACGGCATCGCGATACCGGCCTCGACCGAGACCCGCGCCCGCACCGACGGCGGCAGGACCTCGTCGCGGTAGCCCTGGTCCTGCTGCTCGAACCAGTCGAGGCACGGGACCGACACGACGCGGGTGGCGATGCCGTCCGCCTCGAGCGCCTCGCGGGCGGCGACGGCCAGCTGCAGCTCCGAACCGGTGCCGAGCAGGATCACCTCGGGGGTGCCGGTCGACGCCTCGGCGAGCACGTATGCGCCGCGCGCAACACCCTCGGCGGCCTTGCTCTTGGTGCCCTCGAGGACGGGGACGTCCTGACGGGTCAGGGCCAGCGCGGTCGGGCCGGTCTTGTGCTCGAGCGCGGCCTTCCACGCCTGCGCGGTCTCGTTGGCGTCACCCGGGCGGATCACCGACAGGTTCGGGATCGCGCGCAGCGCCGCGAGGTGCTCGATCGGCTGGTGCGTCGGGCCGTCCTCGCCGAGACCGATGGAGTCGTGCGTCCACACGTACAGCGACGGGGTGCCCATCAGCGCGGCCAGGCGCACCGCGGGACGCATGTAGTCGCTGAACACCATGAACGTGCCGCCGTACGGGCGGGTCGGGCCGTGCAGCGCGATGCCGTTGAGGATCGAGCCCATCGCGTGCTCACGGATACCGAAGTGGAGGGTCCGGCCGTACGGCTGGGCGTTCCAGTCCTTCGTGGAGATCGACGACGGGCCGAACGAGTCGGAGCCGTCGATCGTGGTGTTGTTGGAGCCGGCGAGGTCGGCCGAGCCGCCCCACAGCTCCGGCAGGATCGGGCCCAGCGCGTTGAGGGTCTTGCCGGACGCCTTGCGGGTCGCGACACCCTTCGCGTCGGCGTCCCACGACGGCAGGACGTCCGCCCAGCCCTCCGGGAACTCGCCGGCGTGCAGACGGTCGAACAGGGCCTTGCGCTCGGGCTCGCGGGCGGCCCACGCGTCGAACTCGGCCTGCCACGCGGCGTGCGCCTGCGCGCCCCGGTCGGCGACCTGGCGGGCGTGCGCGAGGGCGGCCGGATCGACGTCGAAGCTCTTCTCCGGATCGAAACCGAGGGCCCGCTTGACGCCCGCGACCTCGTCGGCGCCGAGCGCGGCACCGTGCACGTCACCGGTGTTCATCATGGTCGGGGCCGGGTAGCCGATGATGGTGCGCATCACGATGATCGACGGCTTGTCGGTGACCGCCTTCGCGGCCTCGACGGCGTCCAGGAGCGCGGAGACGTTCTCGCCGCCCTCGACCCGCTGCACGTGCCAGCCGTACGCCTCGTACCGCTTCGCGACGTCCTCGCCGAACGCGATCGCGGTGTCGTGCTCGATGGAGATCTCGTTGTCGTCGTAGAAGACGATCAGGTTGCCCAGCTGCTGCACGCCCGCGATGGACGACGCCTCGGAGGTGACACCCTCCTGCAGGTCGCCGTCGGACGCGATCACGTACACGTGGTGGTCGAACGGGCTGGTGCCGGCCGCGGCGTCCGGATCGAACAGGCCGCGCTCACGGCGGGCCGCCATCGCCATACCCACCGACGACGCCAGACCCTGACCCAGCGGACCGGTGGTCATCTCGACGCCGGTGGTGTGACCGAACTCCGGGTGGCCCGGGGTGAGCGAGCCCCACGTGCGCAGCGCCTCGATGTCGGACAGCTCCAGGCCGTACCCCGACAGGTACAGCTGCAGGTACAGCGTCAGGCTGGAGTGGCCGCACGACAGGACGAAACGGTCACGTCCGACCCAGTCGGCGTCCTTCGGGTCGTGCCGCAGCACCCGCTGGAACAGTGTGTAGGCGAGCGGCGCCAGGCTCATCGCGGTGCCCGGATGGCCGTTGCCGACCTTCTGGACCGCGTCCGCGGCGAGAACGCGAGCGGTGTCGACGGCCTTGGTGTCCAGGTCGGTCCAGTCGCTGGGATGGACCGGCTGGGTGAGGACGCGGATCTCGTCTGTGATCGACACGGGCAGATGTCTCCTGACATGGTTGGACGTGGAGCCGGAGGACAGCACGATGATGCGGTGGGCGTCGCCGAGCCTCTGGTGCGCCTCCAGCCTAATAGGCCACCCAGTTCGGGTCGATTCGGTTGGCGCCCGAGTGCCGTCTACCATCGGTTGTAGTAGTGCACCAGCAAAAATGAGGATGTAGTCGCGTGGGGCAAGGAGACAGCGTGCGTACAGGGCATAGGCCGAGCGGACACGGCTTCGGCGGCCCGGGCGACGCTTCCGGATCGAACACTGCGCGGGACACCTCGACGCTGTGGGGTCGTGTGACGTCGACCATTCTGGCGTACATCGCACTGACCAAGCCGCGCGTCATCGAGTTGCTGCTCGTCGCGACGATCCCGGCGATGCTCCTCGCGGACCGCGGGCACATCGACCTGCCGCTCATCCTCAGCACCCTGTTCGGTGGCTGGATGGGTGCCGCGAGCGCCAACTCCCTCAACTGTGTCGTCGACGCCGACATCGACAAGGTGATGAAGCGCACGGCGCTGCGCCCCCTCGCCCGCCAGGCGGTGCCGACGCGGAACGCGTTCGTGTTCGGCATGACCCTCGGGGTGGCGTCGTTCCTGTGGCTGTGGTGGGCCACCACCCTGCTCGCCGGCATCCTCGTCGTCGTCACGATCGCGTTCTACGTGCTCGTCTACACGATGGTCCTCAAGCGCCGCACCTGGCAGAACGTCATCTGGGGCGGTGCCGCCGGGTGTATGCCCGTCATGGTCGGCTGGGCCGCCGTCACCGGCTCGCTCAGCTGGGAACCGGTCGTCCTGTTCCTGATCATCTTCTTCTGGACGCCGCCGCACACGTGGGCGCTCGCGATGCGCTACAAGGAGGACTACAAGGCCGCGGGCGTGCCGATGCTCCCCGTGATCGCCTCCGAGGAACACGTCACCAAGCAGATCGTCATCTACACGTGGGCCACCGTCCTCGCGTCCCTGGCACTGGTGCCCGCCGCCGGCTGGATCTACGCGATCGTCACCCTCCTCGCCGGCGCCTGGTTCCTGTTCGTCGCCCACCAGCTGTACCGCAGCGTCCGCGGCGGCACCCCCATCAAACCGCTGAAACTGTTCCTGCAGTCCAACAACTACCTCGCCGTCGTCTGCTGCGGCCTGGCCGTCGACTCGATCCTCGGCTGGAACACCATCGCCGGCTACTTCTGACGCGCGGATCACGGAGGCCCCGGTCGACCACGACCGGGGCCTCCGTCGTCTATGTAGCGGTCACGGCACCAGCACGATCGCCCCGGTCGTCCGGCGTCCTTCGAGATCTCGGTGCGCCTGTGCGGCGTCGTCCAGTCGGTAGCTGCCGCCGACCCGCAGTCGCAGGGTGCCGGCGGCGATCGCGTCGAGGACGGCACCGGCCCGCCACGTGAGTTCGTCGCGGTCCCGGACGTAGTGGGCGAGGGTGGGGCGGGTGACGAACAGGGAGCCGCCCGCGTTGAGACGCTGCAGATCGAACGGCGGCACCGGGCCGCTCGCGCCACCGAACAGCACCAGCGTGCCGCGGATCCGCAGCGACGCCAGACTCGCATCGACCGTGTCCTTGCCGACGCCGTCGTACACCGCGGCGACGCCCTCGCCGCCGGTCAGCTCCCGCACCCGCTCCGCCAGGTCGTCGCCGTACCGCAGCACCCGCCACGCGCCCGCCTCGCGGGACAACTGCTCCTTCTCGTCCGTCGACACCGTCGTGATCACCTGGACGCCCTTCGCGGCTGCCATCTGCGTCAGCAGCAGCCCCACACCGCCCGCCCCGGCATGCACGAGCACCGTGTCACCGGGCTGCGCCGGATATGCGGACTCGATCAGATAGTGCGCGGTCATGCCCTGCAGCAGCGCCGACGCCGCCTGCTCCGGCGCGACCCCGTCGGGCACCGCCACCGCGACGTCGGTGGGGACGAGTACCTGCTCGGCGTAACTGCCCGGCGCCGTCGCCCACGCCACCCGGTCACCGACCGCGAACCCGGTCACCTCGGCGCCGACCGCAGTGACCCGGCCGGTGCCCTCCTGGCCGGGGACGAACGGCAGATCCTGGGTGTAGGTGCCGGTGCGGAAGTAGGTGTCGATGAAGTTGACGCCGATCGCCTCGGTCGCCACCAGCAGATCCCGCGGACCGGGCTGCGGGACGGGGACCTCCGACGGGGTGAGGACGTCGGGACCACCAGTGTGGGACACCACGATTGCGCGCATGACCCGCACAGTAGTCTGGCCCCATGAGCACCGACACCCAGAGCACCGCCGCGGCCCCGGTTCTGCCGTCGGGCACGGTCGCCGCGATCCGTAAGTTCCTGTCCGAGCACGGAGGCACCGCCAGCGCCGTCGTCCAGCCCGTCGGCCGGGCGGGCGTGCGCATCACCCTCGTCGGCGCCGACGGCATCCTCGGCGACCAGGTCGTCGACACCCTCGCGATCGCCAACGCCGTCGTCGCGTCGTTCGACGAGATCACCGTCTCCGAATGGGAGCGCGCGTTGGTCAGCGTCGTCACCCCGCGTCAGGGTCACTGGGCCAAGATGGCCGGCTGGGTCGCGAACCAGAAGCGGTTCCCGAAGGCGCGCAACGAGCGCTGACACCCACCGACGACCGAAGGCCGGGACCCGAACGGGTCCCGGCCTTCGTGGTTCGTGCGGGTCAGGCCACTGCCGTCTCCCGATCGGGTGCGGGCGCGGTCTCGCGGACCCGACCCGCGGCATACAGGGCGGCGGTCGCGGCGGTGCAGGCCCCGGCCATCGCAACGTGGATCGTGACGAGGACGGCCGGAATGTCGGTCCAGAACTGGATCAGACCCACACACGCCTGCCCGACGACCAGCGCGATCACGACCTTGAGTCGCAGCTTCACCGCCGCGCGCGCCCCGACGGCATACAGGCCGAACCCGAGACCGACGAGCAGCGCCAGGTAGCCGACCACCAGTTCCGCGTGCAGATGCACCAGATTGGTGATGTCCAGGTTCAGGCGTTCGACGGTGCGCTCGGGGTTCTTGTCACCGGCGTGCGGGCCGGCACCGGTGACCATCGTGCCCGCGACCAGCGACCCGGCGAGCACGACACCGGACAGCGCGGTCAGCCAGCGCAGCTGCTTGGGCAGCGTCGTGACCTCCACACCGTCGTCCGGCTGATCGATCTTGTGGTAGAGCAGCACCGACAGCCACACCATGCCCATCGACACCAGCAGATGGACGGCGACCGTCCACCACAGCAGACCGGTCAGGACGGTGATGCCACCGATGATCGCCTGCGCGACCGTCGACGCCGGCATCAGCCACGCGTAGAACCGGACCTCGCTGCGGCGGGCGGCGCGGGTGACCGCGATGACGACCGCCGCGGACACGGCGACCACCACGAACGTGAGCAGCCGGTTACCGAACTCGACGGCTTGATGGAACCACGGTGCCGTCGACGACCCGGTCGGGACGAAACTGCCCGGATAGCACTGCGGCCACGTGGTGCAGCCCAGCCCGGACGCCGTCACCCGGACCACCGAACCGGTGACCGCGATGCCGCCCTGGGCGACGATCACCGCGAACGCGATCCACTTCTGGACCGCGAGCGACGGCAGCGGCAGACGATTGACGAGGTTCACAAAGCCGCGATACAGCACACGACGATGGTAGAGGTACGTCCACTACGTGATGTAGTTGCCCCTGGTTACGAGCCCGTCGAGCCACCGGATCCGGACGACCCGCCGGAGCCCGATCCGCCCGGATTCACGGCCGCGATCCCGGAGATGGTGCCCTGCAGGTAGCGGCCGTCGTCCGTGATGAGCGCCGCCATCTGCAGGGTGTCTCCGAGCAGGGTTCCGGTCGCGGTCTTCGTCGTTTTCACCGCACCGGTCTCGGGGTCGATCACCGCGAACGCGAACGAATCCAAGGGGGTGGTGGAGTCGAGGCCCTGCCGGACCATCGTGTAGATGTTCCCGTCGGCGGTCGACAACTGCGGGACCGCGGAACTGCGCACCCGGTTCTGCCACACCGTCTCACAGCCGGCACCGGACGAGTCGACGTCCACACGGGTCATGCCGCCGTGGAACGGGGCGGACGCCGGGACCGCCTCACCGGCACCGGCCGGGACCGTCGGATACGGGTAGCCGTACGTGCTCGCCACGAACACCGACCGGCCGACGGCGATGGGGGAGTTCTCGCTGCCACTGCCCGATCCGACGGACCCGCCGACACTGCCGGACAGGCTGCCCGCCGACCCGGTGTCGCTGCCCGAGCTGCCACCCCCATCGACGGCCGGGATCACCGGCTCCTTGCAGACTTCGCTGCCGTCGGCGGTCCGGTACACCAGCAGGTTCACCTGGCCGTCGGCGTTGTCGACGATCGTCACGTACTCGGAGCCGGTCTGCGGGCCGAAGTAGGTGGGGGTGGAGCCGGTGCCCCAGCTGAGCTGGCCGGGCTTGCGGGCCGACCCGCGGTCGTACGGCTGCCGCCAGTCGATGTGCGGCTGCCCGTCCGTACCGGCACTGAGCTGGTACGTCGCGTGGGTCGACGCGACCGACGTGCCGAGCACGGACGTCGAAATACTGTTCTGCACCTGCTCGCCGGCCGGCAGCGGCACGGTTCGGGCCACCCCGGAGGCGTCGACGGTGCCGACGATGCCGCCGCCGGTCGCGAACCACACCCGACCGTCCCAGTCGGGGGCGAGGCCGGTGACGTTGTCGCCGTCCGGGATGGCCGAGGTCAGGTCGACGCTCGAGTCGACGGTCAGCGCCCACTTCCCGTTCGTCTGCGTGTGCCCGATCCGCAGCAGGTGCCGGGTGCCGTCGACGACGACGAGCCGGTCGTCGGAGTCGAGGTACGCGTACACGCCGCCGAGGAGGCTGCCCTTGGTGAGCTGCAGCTGGGCGAGGGTGCCGCCGACCGGGACGGTCGGCGCGTTCGGATCGAGCAGGTGCACGGTCGGGTTCTGCCCGATCATCGTGGTGCACAGCGCGACGACCAGCCCGTCCGAGCCCTGCAGCAGTGTCGGGCACGCCGACAGCAGCGGATACTGCGCGATCGACACGTCCCCGATACCGGGTCCGGCGAGCCGCGTCGCGTCCGACGAGCCGGCGTCGCCGTGCATCGTGGACGTGCCGTCCGGCCCGAGATACGGATTCGGTGGGGCCAGCGGCCCCCACACGGGGGCGGCGGACGCGGTCAGGGGCGCGGTGGCCAGGGCGACCGCGCCGATCGTGGCGATCGAGGCGCGACGGACTCCGGTGAGCAATGAGGCAGACACGACGCCCATTGTGGTACCGGACGGTCGGTCACGGAGGCGTTTCGCGCGACACGGCGTGGAACCGGCTCAGACGAACTTGAACGTCCTCGTCGCCAGCGTCCCCGCGGCGATCGCCCACACCGCGAGGATCGCGACGCAGGCGACGTTGATGCTGCCGCCGGACGCGTCCTCGAGGGCCTGCGCGAGCGCCCCGGACGGGACGAGTTGCGCACCGATCCGGGCGCCGGCGTGCAAGTTGTCGGCGAAGACGACGCTGCCGATACCGGCCATCACGAACCACAGCACGTTGGCGAGGGCGAGCACGATCTCGGCGCGCAGGCTGCCGCCGAGCAGCAGGCCCAGGGACGCGAACGTGACGGTGCCGAGCGCGATGACCAGCGCGCCGAGGGCGAGTCCGAGCAGGCCCGGACGCCAGCCCAACGCGACGCCGATACCGCCGATGAGGAGCGACTGCAGGGCGACGACGATCACCACCGCGGCGCTCTTGCCGGCGATGATGCCCCACCGCGGCAGCGGGGTGGCGCCGAGTCGTTTGAGGGCGCCGTAGCGGCGGTCGAAGCCGACGGCGATAGCCTGCCCGGTGAACGCCGTCGACATGATCGCCACCATCATCACGGCCGGCACGATCGTGTCGACGCGGTCCGGCCCGAAGTCGCCGATCGGGAGCAGCGTCAGTCCGATCAGCAGGGTGATCGGGATGAGCATCGTCAGCAGCAACTGTTCGCCGTTGCGCAGCAGTAGCGTCAGCTCGAGCCGCGTCTGGGCGGCCAGCATCTGCGCGGGCGGTGCCGGCTGCGGGCGCGGCGTGAACGTGCCGTCGGCGAAGCGGTTGTCGGCCAGGCGGTCGTGGTGCGTCACGCTCATCCCCTCAGATCCCGTCCGGTGAGTTCGAGGAAGACGTCCTCGAGGCGGCGCTGGTCGACCCGGATCTCGGTGGCCAGCGCATCCTGTCCGGCGCACCACGACGTGACCGCCGCGACGACGTGCGGATCGACGGCGCCGTGGACCACGTAGTTGCCGGGGGTGGACTCCTGCACCCGGAAGTCGGTGGGCAGCGCGGCCCGCAGCGGCGCGAGATCGAGACCGGCGGGCGCGACCAGGCTGAGCCGGCCCTCCGCACCGGTGCGGGTGACCTCCGACGGCGTCCCGGACGCCACGATCCGGCCGTGGTCGACGATGACGAGTTCGTCGGCGAGTTCTTCGGCCTCGTCCATGAGATGCGTGGTGAGCAGGACGGAGACGCCGTCGCGGCGCAGCGCGTCGATCAGTTCCCACACCAGCAGCCGGGCCTGCGCGTCGAGACCGGCGGTCGGCTCGTCGAGGAACACCAGTTCGGGGCGGCCGACGAGCGCGCACGCGAGCGCGAGCCGCTGCTGCTGGCCGCCGGACAGGCGACGGTAGGGGGTGCGGCGGGCATCGGTCAGCCCGAGGCTGGACAGCAGCCAGTCGGGGTCGAGGGGGTCCGCCGAGTAGGACGCGACCAGGTCGAGCATCTCGCCGGCCTTGGAGCCGGGGTAGGCGCCGCCGCCCTGCAGCATGACGCCGATGCGGGGCCGCAGGGCCGCCGAGTCGGCGATCGGGTCGAGTCCGAGGACCCGGACGGTGCCGGCGTCGGGGGTGACGAAGCCCTCGCACATCTCGACGGTGGTGGTCTTCCCGGCACCGTTCGGTCCGAGCAGGGCCAGGACCTGGGCGCGTTCGACGGTGAGGTCGAGGCCGCCGACGGCGCGGACGTCGCCGAACGACTTCACGACCCCGCGGAGGGAAACGGCGGGCGGGCCACTGCTCGACGTCGCGTCCGACGCTCTGACACTCACGGGCAACCAGCCTAGGCGTTGGCGGCTTCGGGTCGTCCGGTGGCCGGGGACTGCACCCGCCACGGCAGGTGGTTGCGGGTGGCGGCGATGAGGACGACGGCGGTGAGGGTGGTCGCGATCGCGGCCTGCACGATCATGAACGGCTCGTATTCGGCGCCGTTGGGCATGAGGATACTGCTCACCACGGACGAGAAGACGATGGCGGGGATGCGGAACACCGGACGGGTGGCCCACGCCGCGAGGGGGATGACGGCCCACAGCAGATACCACGGCTGCACGACGGGGAACAGCAGCACGATCGCGCCGAGGGAGACACCGAGTGCACCGACCGGGTGGATGCGGCCGATCAGGACCGCGATCAGCATTCGCAGCGTCACGAACGCGGCGACGACGGACGCGATCGGCCGGGTCAGGCTCAGGACCGCGGTGGTGTGGTCGCCGAGACCCAGGAGCACCCCGACCAGTCCGGTGCCCAGGCCGAGGAGAGTAGGGATCGACATCCAGCTGCGGACCTCGGTCGCGGTCCCGAGGGTCTGGGTCCAGCCCATGCCGAGTCCGCTCGCGACGCTGACGAACACGGTGACGGCGACGGTGACGACACCGAGCAGCGCGGCCGCCGCGGCGAGGGCCTTGACGCCGCCGCCCCAGCGTCGGGCCAGCGCCATGCCGACGAAGCCGAGGGCGAGCAGCGACGGAATCTTGATGGTCGACGACAGTGCGACGAGGGTGGCACCGGTGAGGAGCAGGGCCAGCGTGCGGCCTCGGATCGGTCCACGGTCCCCGATCGCCCGCAGCGCCAGTTCGACACCGGCGAGCATGAGGCCGAGCATGAGGGCCTCGTTGTGGATGCCCGCGACGAGGTGGAACAGGACGAGCGGGTTGGCGGCGCCGAGCCACAGCGCGCTGACGGCCGAGACGCCGCAGCGGCGGGCGAGGCGGGGCAGCGCCCACACGATCAGGCCGACGCCGACGAGCGCGAGCAGTCGGTGCAGGAAGATGCCGGCGACGATGTTCTCGCCGGTCAGCCAGGTGATGCCGCGGCCCATCCACAGGAACAGCGGCCCGTACGGGGCGGGGGTGTCGCGCCAGATGGTCGGGACCGTCCGGGTGAGGACGTGGTCGACGCCGAGCGCCCCGGCCGGGCCGATCGCATACGGGTCGAGTCCGCGGGCGGTGATCTCGCTCTGCGCGAGATACGAGTAGACGTCCCGGCTGAACATCGGCGGCGCGACGGTGAGCGGGATCACCCACAGCAGCAGGGTGCGGTCGAGTTGGGAGCGGCTGAGCTGGCGGGGGGCGCGGCCGCCGCGCACACTGCCGACCGCGAACCGGCCGAGCAGCAGCCACGCGAGGACCACCATGACGGTGCCGGTCATCGCCATGCTCAGGGTGGCGCTCGGCATGCGGGCGGGCAGCCCGAGGATCCGGAGTCCCTGGACCGGGTTCTGCAGTACCGGTTGGGCGCCGGCGCCGAGGGCCCCGACCGCCATGAGGACGGCACCGGTCGCGCCGAACAGGCGGATCCGGTGCAGTTGCCGGGTTTCGCGGGGGTTCAGGCCCGGCGCCTCGGTCTCGTCGCCGTGCAGTGCGTCGACGACGGTGGGGCGGGATGCGGGCCGGTCGATGCCGAGTGCGCGCGCAGCGGCGGACCTCACCCGGTCGGCCCGGGACCGGGTCGGGGCGTCCGACTCGTGATCCATCTCGGTCTGCGGCACACGGTGCAGCGTAGCGGGATGTTCGGTGTGCCCTGTTCGGGACCGAACGCCACATTCGCGCAGGTCTGTGGTGCGGATCACCCAGGGTGCCCTTCGTGGACCGGCGCAGCTAATTCCGTCACACTGGTGTTGTGAAATCGGCAGCGACTCGACGCGTGAACGGAGAAGGTGCAGGTCGGCGACCTGCAGGCCACTCCGTCGGCTCGTCGCTGCCCGTCGCTGCCGGTCAGGAAGGCCGGACGCGGGCCGCCGTCGTGCAGTTGCTCGTCGAGGAGGGGCCGATCACGGCCACCGACATCGGCGACCGGCTCGGACTCGGCGCGGCCGGTGTCCGACGGCACCTCGACGTCCTCATCGAGGCCGGCGAGGCGCAGGAGGCCAGCTCTGCGAGCTGGCGTCAGCGCGGACGTGGACGTCCCGCGAAACTGTTCCAGATCACCGCGGCCGGCCGCGGCAAGCTCGGACACACGTACGACGATCTCGCCGGTGCCGCGATGCGGCAGCTGCGGGAGATCGGCGGCGACGCCGCGATCGAGGAATTCGCCCGCCGTCGGGTGCATTCCATCGTGGGCGACGTGACACCGGTGACCGGGGACGAGCCGGCGGCCGTGGAATCGACCGCGGAGGAGATCGCGAACGCGTTCACCTCCGCCGGGTTCGCGGCGTCGATCCGTCCGGTCGGCAACGGTGTGCAGATCTGCCAGCACCACTGCCCGGTCTCGCACGTCGCCGAGGAGTTCCCCGAACTGTGCGAGGCGGAGCAGCAGGCGTTCGCCGATCTGCTCGGCCGGCACGTCCAGCAGTTGGCGACGATCGCGAACGGCGACTGCGCCTGCACCACCCACGTCCCCCTCGTGCCGCCGCGCACGACCCCCTAGATGTTCCCTCCGGTGACCAGCTCGCACCGGTACGCAACAAGACTCCGGAAGGAGCTCGCATGACCGTCACACCAGACCAGGTGACAGCCGAGGCGCCACTCTCGCAGGAAGAGACGATCGCGTCGCTGGGCCACTACGAGTACGGCTGGTCGGATACCGACACGGCCGGTGCCAGCGCGCAGCGTGGTCTGTCCGAGGACGTCGTGCGGGACATCTCCGGGAAGAAGAACGAACCCGACTGGATGCTCGACGTCCGGCTCAAGGCGCTGCGCACCTTCGACAAGAAGCCGATGCCGCACTGGGGCTCCAACCTCGACGGCATCGACTTCGACAACATCAAGTACTTCGTCCGCTCGAGCGAGAAGCAGGCCGAGTCCTGGGAGGACCTGCCCGAGGACATCAAGAACACGTACGACAAGCTGGGCATCCCCGAGGCGGAGAAGCAGCGCCTGGTCGCGGGTGTCGCCGCGCAGTACGAGTCGGAGGTCGTCTACCACTCGATCCGCGAGGACCTCGAGGCCCAGGGTGTGATCTTCCTCGACACGGACACCGGGCTCAAGCAGCACCCGGAGCTGTTCCAGGAGTACTTCGGCTCGGTCATCCCGGCCGGTGACAACAAGTTCTCCGCCCTGAACACCGCCGTCTGGTCGGGCGGCTCGTTCATCTACGTGCCGCCGGGCGTGCACGTCGACATCCCGCTGCAGGCCTACTTCCGGATCAACACCGAGAACATGGGCCAGTTCGAGCGGACCCTGATCATCGTCGACGAGAACGCCTCCGTGCACTACGTCGAGGGCTGCACCGCGCCGATCTACAAGTCGGATTCGCTGCACTCCGCGGTCGTCGAGATCATCGTCAAGAAGGGCGGCCACTGCCGCTACACGACGATCCAGAACTGGTCGAACAACGTCTACAACCTGGTGACCAAGCGCACCAAGGTCGAGGCGGGCGGCTCGATGGAGTGGATCGACGGCAACATCGGCTCCAAGGTGACGATGAAGTACCCGGCCGTGTGGATGATGGGCGAGCACGCCCGCGGCGAGGTGCTCTCCGTCGCGTTCGCCGGCGAGGGCCAGCACCAGGACACCGGCGCGAAGATGCTGCACCTGGCGCCGCACACGTCGTCGACGATCGTGTCGAAGTCGGTGGCGCGCGGTGGTGGCCGGTCGTCGTACCGCGGCCTGGTCCAGATGAACAAGGGCGCGTACGGCTCGAAGGCGAGCGTGCAGTGCGATGCGCTGCTCGTCGACCAGATCTCCCGCTCGGACACCTACCCGTACGTCGACATCCGCGAGGACGACGTGTCGATGGGTCACGAGGCGACGGTCTCCAAGGTGAGCGACGACCAGTTGTTCTACCTGATGAGCCGCGGCCTCACCGAGGAAGAAGCGATGGCGATGGTCGTGCGCGGCTTCGTCGAGCCGATCGCGAAGGAACTCCCGATGGAGTACGCGCTCGAACTCAATCGCCTGATCGAACTGCAGATGGAAGGGGCCGTGGGTTAGTGGCCAGCGCGAATGAGGCGACCGGCGTGAAAGCCGCTGTCGCCGGTGAGAATGTCGTCCCCGCCACGAACAAGGGCGAGGTGTTCACGTCGTTCGACGTGAACGCGTTCGAGGTACCGGCCGGACGTGACGAGGCGTGGCGGTTCACCCCGATGCGCCGGCTGCGCGGCCTGCACGACGGCACCGCGGTCCGCTCCGGGGACGCGACCGTCGACGTGACCGCGGGCGACGGGGTCACCGTCGAGACCGTCGGACGCGACGACGCCCGCCTCGGTCAGGGCGGCGTGCCCGCCGACCGGGTGGCGGCGCAGGCGTACTCGTCGTTCGAGTCGGCCACCGTGGTGACCGTCGCCGCCGAGCGTGAGGTCGCCGAGCCGGTCACCGTCGTCGTCACCGGTCCCGGTGTCGATCAGGTGGCGTTCGGGCACATCCAGATCCGGCTCGAATCGTTCGCCGTCGCGACCGTCGTCCTCGACCAGAAGGGCAGCGGCACCTACGCGGAGAACGTCGAGTTCGTGCTCGGTGACAGCGCCAAGCTGACCGTCGTCGCGGTCCAGGAGTGGGCCGACGACGCCGTGCACACCGCCGCCCACCACATCCGGGTCGGCCGGGACGCGACGCTGCGCTACACGACCGTCACCCTCGGTGGCGACGTCGTGCGCGTCACCCCGACGGTCCGCTACGCGGGGCCGGGCGGTGACGCCGAACTGCTGGGCCTGTACTTCGCGGACGCCGGCCAGTTCTTCGAGCACCGTCTGCTCGTCGATCACGCGCAGCCGCACTGCAAGTCGAACGTCGTCTACAAGGGTGCGCTGCAGGGTGCCCCCGGGTCGGGCAAGCCGGACGCGCACACGGTGTGGGTCGGCGACGTGCTGATCCGGGCCGCGGCCGAGGGCACCGACACGTACGAGATGAACCGCAACCTGGTGCTCACCGACGGTGCGCGCGCCGATTCGGTGCCGAACCTCGAGATCGAGACCGGCGAGATCGTCGGCGCCGGCCACGCCAGCGCCACCGGCCGGTTCGACGACGAGCAGCTGTTCTACCTGCGTGCCCGTGGTATCCCGGAGGAGCAGGCCCGCCGACTGGTGGTCCGCGGCTTCTTCCACGAGATCATCGAGCGCATCTCGGTCCCGGAGGTGCGGGAGCGCCTCGAAGCGGCCGTCGAGGTCGAGCTCGCCGCCATCGGCGTCTGACGCTCACCGACACAGTCGCCGGCACAACTCTTCTCACAAGGACTCAATCAATGACGAACAGCGAATCCCCCTCCGTGCTCGACATCAAGGATCTGCATGTGCGGGTCGCGCAGACCGACGAGAACGCCGAGCCGATCAACATCCTCAAGGGTGTGAACCTGACGGTCCGCTCGGGGGAGACCCACGCGATCATGGGCCCCAACGGGTCCGGCAAGTCGACCCTGTCGTATGCGATCGCCGGCCACCCCAAGTACGAGGTGACCTCCGGGTCGATCACCCTCGACGGCGAGAACGTGCTCGAGATGAGCGTCGACGAGCGTGCCCGTGCCGGCCTGTTCCTCGCGATGCAGTACCCGGTCGAGGTGCCCGGCGTCTCGATGTCGAACTTCCTGCGCACCGCGGCCACCGCGGTCCGTGGCGAGGCCCCGAAGCTGCGCCACTGGGTCAAGGAAGTCAAGGGCGCGATGAGCGAACTCGAGATCGATCCGGCGTTCGGTGAGCGCTCGGTCAACGAGGGGTTCTCCGGTGGCGAGAAGAAGCGTCACGAGATCCTGCAGCTGGGTCTGCTGGCGCCGCGGATCGCGATCCTCGACGAGACCGACTCGGGCCTCGACGTCGACGCGCTGCGCATCGTATCCGAGGGCGTCAACCGCTACCAGGAGCGGGAGAACGGCGGCGTGCTGCTGATCACGCACTACACCCGCATCCTGCGCTACATCGAGCCGGACTTCGTGCACGTGTTCGCGAACGGTCAGATCGTCGAGTCCGGTGGACCGGAGCTCGCCGACGAGCTCGAGGCCAACGGCTACGTCCGGTTCACCCAGGCCGCAGGGGCGTAGGGCCGTGACCACCACCGCGGCTGCACTGGACGTCACCCGGATCCGGGCGGACTTCCCGATCCTGGGACGCACCGTGCGTGACGGAAAACCCCTCGTCTACCTGGATTCGGGCGCGACATCGCAGCGTCCGGTGCAGGTGCTCGACGCCGAGCGGGACTTCCTGACCACGTGCAACGCCGCGGTGCACCGGGGTGCGCATCAGCTGGCCGAGGAGGCCACCGACGCGTACGAGGGTGCCCGCGCGGCCATCGCCTCGTTCGTCGGTGCCGACTCCGACGAGCTGGTGTTCACCAAGAACGCCACCGAATCGCTCAATCTGGTCGCGTACGTGTTCGGTGACGACCGGTTCGAGCATGCGGTCGGGCCCGGTGACGAGATCGTCGTCACCGAACTCGAGCATCATGCGAACCTGGTGCCGTGGCAGGAACTGGCCCGGCGTACCGGCGCGACCCTGCGCTGGTACGGCATCACCGACGACGGCCGCATCGACCTGGAGTCGCTGGAGCTCACCGACAAGGTGAAGGTCGTCGCGTTCACGCACCAGTCGAACGTGACGGGCGCGATCTCGCCGGTGGCCGAGCTGGTCCGCCGCGCGAAGGCGGTCGGCGCGATCACCGTGCTCGACGCGTGCCAGTCGGTGCCGCACCTCGCGGTCGACTTCCGCGGTCTCGGCGTCGATTTCGCGGCGTTCTCCGGCCACAAGATGCTCGGCCCGTCCGGTGTCGGTGTGCTGTACGGGCGCCGGGAGCTGTTGGCGTCGATGCCGCCGTTCCTCACGGGCGGCTCGATGATCGAGACCGTCACGATGGAGGGCAGCACGTACGCGCCGCCGCCGCAGAGGTTCGAGGCGGGCGTGCCGATGACGTCGCAGGTCGTCGGTCTCGGTGCGGCCGTGAACTATCTGTCGGCGATCGGCATGGACGCGGTGGCCGCGCACGAGCACCAACTGGTCACCGCGGCCCTCGCGGGCCTCGCCGGCATCGACGGCGTCCGGATCGTCGGCCCCACCGACGGGGTGGACCGCGGGTCGGCTGTCGCGTTCCTGGTCGACGGCATCCACGCCCACGACCTGGGGCAGGTCCTCGACGACGACGGTGTCGCCGTCCGCGTCGGACATCACTGTGCGTGGCCGATGCATCAGCGGTTCGGGATCGCCGCGACCGCGCGGGCATCGTTCGCGCTGTACAACACCCTCGACGAGGTGGATGCGCTGGTCGCCGGGATCCGGCGGGCGCAGGCCTTCTTCGGGGTCGGAGGGAACTGAGCGTGCGACTCGAGCAGATGTACCAGGAAGTGATCCTGGACCACTACAAGCACCCGCACGGCCGCGGGTTGCGGGATCCGTTCGGTGCCGAGGTACATCACGTGAACCCGACGTGCGGTGACGAGATCACGTTGCGTGCCGCGCTCACCGAGGGTGCGGACGGGCGGCTCGTCGTCGCCGACATCTCGTACGACGGGCAGGGCTGCTCGATCAGCCAGGCGTCGACGTCGGTGCTGTTCGATCAGATCGTCGGTATGCCGCTCGACGAGGCACTCGCCGCCGTCGACGCGTTCAACGAGATGATCACCAGCCGCGGCACCGTCGAGGGTGACGAGGACGTCATCGGGGACGGCATCGCGTTCAGTGGGGTGTCGAAGTACCCGGCGCGCGTCAAGTGCGCGCTGCTGGGGTGGATGGCGTTCAAGGACGCCGTCGTGCAGATCGTCGACGAAACGTCAGTCGACATCGATACAGCGGACGACAACGGACTGGCTCGAACCGGAGGACAGGCATCATGACGGACACCCAGGCCGAGCAGGCCGGCGGCGAGCCCGCCGCGGAGGTTGCAGAGTACGGTGCGACGCTCACCCCGGAGCGTCTCGACGAGCTCGAGGAGGCAATGCGCGACGTCGTCGACCCCGAACTCGGCATCAACGTCGTCGATCTCGGGCTGGTCTACGACTTCAAAGAGCTCGACGAGAACGGCATCGACGTCGTCCTGCTGGACATGACGCTCACGTCGGCGGCATGCCCGCTGACCGACGTCATCGAGGAGCAGTCGAAGCGGGCACTGGTGAACGCCAGCCTGTGCGACGAACTGCGCATCAACTGGGTGTGGATGCCGCCGTGGGGCCCGGACAAGATCACCGACGACGGACGCGAGCAGCTGCGTGCCCTCGGGTTCACCGTCTAGGTTGCTGACCTACCCGGAGGTCGGGGCCACCGCCGGCGATCTGCCGGCCGGCTACCGGCACATCCGGGAAACACTGTGCATCGGACGCGGTGAGGACACGTTCCTCGCCGCGTCCGACGCGCTTGTCGGGTGGGATGTGCACCGCCGTGCGGGACTGCGGGTGGAGGCGCCCGGTCCGGCCGCCGTCGGTGTCGACGTGGTGTTGCGCTGGTTCGGATTCCGGATCCCGTGCCGCGTCGTCTACACGATCGACGAACCGGGCCGCCGCGGCTTCGCGTACGGCACCCTGACCGGGCATCCGGAATCGGGGGAGGAACGCTTCTGCGTCGAACACCGGCCCGACGGATCGGTGTACGCCGTCGTCACCGCGTTCTCGCGGCCCGGACGCTGGTTCACCCGGATCGGGGACCCGGTCGCGCGGCGGGTGCAACGGCACATGACACGGCGGTATCTGCGGGCCATGACCGGCTGACCGACTGGCACCGCTCACGCACGCCTGCGCCGCGCAGACCTCTTCTTCGCGGGCACCGATGCGGGGTGGGCGTGGGCCGCGGCCTCGTCGAGGCTGCGTTGCAGTGCGGCGACCAGGTCGACGACCTCGGCGTCCTCGGCGGCGCGGGCGCGTTCGGCGGCGGGGACGACTTTTTCACCGCCGTGGGAGATGGTGTCGTCGAGCAGGTGACGGAGTTCGACCTGGTAGTCGTCGGTGAAGGCGGTGGGGTCGAAGTCGTCGGCCATGGCGTCGACGAGCATGCCCGCCATCCGTAGTTCCCGGGACTTCGGTGCCGGGACACCGTCGGGTATCGGGAACTCGGCGGCCCGCACCTCGTCGGGCCACAGCAGGGTCTGGAGCACCAGGATCCCGCCGCGTTCCCGCAGGGCCGCCAGTCGTGTCTTCTGCCGCAGGGTGAAGTGCACGAGCGCGGTGCGGTCGGTCGTCGCGAGTGTCTTCGCCAGCAGCGCATACGCTTTCGGTGAAGCCGAGTCGGGTTCGAGGTAGTAGCTCTTCTCGAGCAGGATCGGATCGATCTGGTCGCTGGGGACGAACTGCAGCACCGGGATCTCGTGTTTCCCCGCGGCCGGAAGATGCTCGAAGTCGTCGTCGGTGAGGATCACCCGGTCGCCCTCGTCCGAGTCGTAGGCCCTGTCGATGTCGGTGTACTGCACGATCTCGCCGCACACGCTGCACGCCCGCTCGTAGCGGATCCGTCCGCCGTCCCGGGCGTGGACCTGATGGAAGTGGATGTCGTGGTCCTCGGTGGCCGAGTACACCTTGACCGGCACGTCGACCAGGCCGAACGCGATGGATCCCGTCCACAGTGATCGCATACCTCCACTATCGTCCCGAATGCCGGTTCGGGATCGATCCGAGTGGAGATCATGACCGACTCGAGACGGTTCAGCGACCTGTTCGGATGCCGGCCCGTGCCAGTGTCCGACGGGTCGCCGGCGTCGCCGTCCGGAACAGCGTCCACATCGCGGCCACGGTTCCGGTGACGTCGGTGCGCCCGGACAGGTAGGCGCGCTGACGGGTCACTGGCAGCGCGAAGAACGCGTCGAAGAATCCGGCGGTGGCGGACGGGTCGAGGTCGAGCAGCGCCGACAACCCCATCTCCCGCAGACGCCGTACCGTGCGGGCGGGCCACGGCCACAACGACTTCGACGGGTCGTGGCCGCGGCGCAGGGCGGCGACGACGGTGTCGACCGCGGTCAGGGACGCCGCGACGCTGTATCCGGTGCCCGGGTGGACGAGCCCGGCCCGGGCACCGAACACCGGCACCGACGTCGTCTCGCGCGGCGCCTGCACCGGGAACCGGACCCGCTCCACCTCGACGTTCGCCGGGACAGCCACGCCGCGGGCGGCCAGACGGGTGTCGAGGCGTCGCCGCAGTTCGGCTTGCGGCAGGCCGGGACGGCCGACCAGGCAGGTCTCCTCGAGCAGGACGGTGTCGTCGCCGAGCGGTACCGCGTACAGGAACGACGGCGGATCGCCGGGGGCGGCGGCGTTGTCGGGCCGCCAGTCCATGAACCAGGCGTCGGCGCCGCCCAGTGCCGGGGCCGCCACGATCGTCGGGACCACGATCCCGAACGCGGTCTGCTCCGCGAGTGTCGGATCCGGTTGCAGCCCACGGGCGTCGATCACCCGGTGCGCGTCGATGCGGGTACCGTCGCGCAGCAGCACCGACCACGGCGTCAATGCCTCGGAGAATCCGGCGACCACCCGCACCCCGGTGAGGTCGAGACGGCGGTGCAGGGCGGCGTTGTCGAGGACGCCGTATGTGCGGCCCAGGATGCGTTCCCGGGTGCCCCACACGTGCGGGCGGGGGATGCGGGACCGCCAGACGTCGTCACCCACCCAGCCCGGGATCTCGTCCACCCACGCCGCGTACGTCGCCGGCCACGGCCGGTCCGGATAGGGGTCGACCGCGACGACGTCGAGGCCGCGGGACGCCGCACGGTGTGCCAGCGCCCGGCCGGCGGGTCCGAGACCGACGACCGCGAGATCCGGGACGGTGGTCAGAGCGACCCCGTCGCGAGCAGGCCGCCGTCGACGCGGACCGTCTCCCCGGTGATCCAGGCGGCAGCGTCGGAGACGAGGAACCCGACGAGTTGCGCGACGTCCTCGGGGGTGCCGAGCCGCTGCATCGGGTACATGCTCGACACCTGGTCCTCGCCGGCCGCGACGAGCGCGGCCGCGAACTTCGTCTTCACCACGCCGGGGGCGACGGCGTTGACGCGGACGGTCGGGCCGAGCTGCCACGCGAGTTCCTCGGTGAGCCGGATCAGTGCCGCCTTCGACGCCCCGTACGCGGCGATCACCCCCGACGATCGCAGGCCTGCGACGCTCGCGAGGTTGACGATCGCGCCGCCGTGCGTCCCCATCCACGCCCGGTGCGCCTCCTGCACGAAGCCGAGTGCGGCGACGACGTTGACGTCGAAGATCTTGCGCACGGCGTCGAGGTCGGCGTCCAGGAGCGACCCGAACACCGGGTTGATGCCGGTGTTGTTGATCAGGATGTCGAGGGAGCCGAGTTCGGTGACGGCCCGGGTGACGGCGTCGTGGCGGTGCTCGGCGTCCCCGGCGTTCCCGGGCACCGCGAGGACGGTCCCGCCGTGTCCGAGGCCGCGCAGGTCGGCGGCGGCCGCGTCGAGCGGATCGGGTTTACGGGCGGTGACGACGACGTCCGCGCCGCGCGCCAGGAGTTCGGCGGCGATCGCGTGGCCGATGCCGCGGCTCGCGCCGGTGACCAGCGCGGTGCGTCCCTGCAGGTCCTTCTCGCGTGTCATGGTGCGGACGGTAGTGCACGACACAGGGTCGGGGAGTGGCGACAGGCCGGGTTACCGGTAAAATCGGTGGTTCTTGTGCCCGGCGTCGCCGGGACGACCCCCGCTCCCGAGGAGTTCTTCGTGATTACCGCCACCGACCTGGAAGTTCGTGCCGGTGTGCGGACGCTGCTGTCCGCCCCCGGTTCGGCGTTGCGTGTGCAGGCCGGTGACCGGATCGGCCTGGTCGGACGCAACGGTGCCGGCAAGACCACGACGCTGCGGATCCTCGCCGGTGAGGGCGAACCGTACGCGGGTGCGGTGATCCGCTCCGGTGACCTCGGCTACCTGCCGCAGGACCCGAAGGAGGGCGACCTGTCGGTGCTGGCGAAGGACCGGGTGCTCTCCGCGCGCGGCCTCGACGACATCCTCAAGAAGATGGAGAAGCAGCAGGCCATCATGGCCGAGGCGGTCGACGACGCCGCCCGGGACACGGCGGTCCGCAAGTACGGCAACCTCGAGGACCGGTTCTCGGCGCTCGGCGGGTACGTCGCCGAATCCGAGGCCGCCCGCATCTGCCACAGCCTGGGTCTGCCGGACCGGGTGCTGGAGCAGCCGCTGCAGACCCTCTCCGGTGGTCAGCGTCGCCGCGTCGAGTTGGCCCGCATCCTGTTCGCGGCGTCCGACGGGTCCGGTGGCAAATCCAATACGACGCTCCTGCTCGACGAGCCGACGAACCACCTCGACGCCGACTCGATCACGTGGCTGCGTGGTTTCCTGCAGACCCACGACGGCGGCCTCATCGTCATCAGTCACGACGTGGACCTGCTGAACGACGTGGTGAACCGGGTGTGGTTCCTCGACGCGGTCCGCGGCGAGGCCGACATCTACAACATGGGCTGGAAGAAGTACCTCGACGCCCGCGCCACCGACGAGCAGCGTCGTCGCCGCGAGCGGGCGAACGCGGAGAAGAAGGCCGGTGCCCTGCGGGTACAGGCGGCCAAGCTCGGTGCGAAGGCCACCAAGGCGACCGCGGCGCAGAACATGGCCAAGCGGGCCGACAAGATGATGGCCGCGCTCGACGAGGTCCGCGTGAGCGACAAGGTCGCGCACATCCGCTTCCCGGAGCCCGCCGCCTGCGGCAAGACTCCGCTGATGGCGGAGAACCTGACCAAGATGTACGGCTCGCTGGAGATCTTTGCCGGGGTCGACCTGGCCATCGACCGCGGCAGCCGGGTGGTCGTGCTCGGACTCAACGGTGCCGGCAAGACGACGCTGCTCCGCATCCTGGCGGGCACCGAGGTGCCCAACGCGGGCGAGTTGGTCCCCGGCCACGGGCTGAAGATCGGCTACTTCGCGCAGGAACACGACACCCTCGACGACGACGCGAGCGTGTGGGAGAACATCCGGCACGCCGCCCCGGACACGGGGGAGCAGGAGCTGCGGTCCCTGCTCGGCGCCTTCATGTTCACCGGACCGCAGCTCGAGCAGCCCGCCGGCACCCTCTCCGGCGGTGAGAAGACGCGCCTCGCGCTGGCCGGTCTGGTGTCGTCGGCCGCGAACGTGCTGCTCCTCGACGAGCCCACCAACAACCTCGACCCGATCTCCCGCGAACAGGTCCTCGACGCGTTGCGCAGCTACAAGGGTGCCGTCGTCCTCGTCACCCACGATCCGGGTGCCGCCGAAGCCCTGAATCCGGAACGCGTCATCCTGCTGCCGGACGGTCAGGAAGACCACTGGTCCCAGGACTACCTGGATCTCATCACCTTGGCCTGACGGCCCTGTGCGCCTTTTTGGTAGCAGCCACTACCAAAAAGGCGCACAGGCACCGCAGGTGCTCTAGCCTGGGTGGAACGGAGACTCGTTCAGGCGACCGGAGGTCCGTCATGGCGGAGAGCACGGGAATCTCGCGGGGTGCCCGCGTCACCGGGGAATCGCGCGACAGGCTGCGCGACGAACTCAAATCCGAGTACGAGGCAGGCAAAAGCATTCGTAGCCTCGCCGAACAGACGGGCCGCTCCTACGGCTTCGTCCACAACGTCCTCGTCGAGGCCGACGTGACGCTACGCCGGCGTGGCGGACCGAACCGGCGCAAGAAGGTCGACCACTAGCCGAATCCGGCGGCGTACCCTCGGCTCATGCCAGGGGGAGTGCTCGCCGGTGCCGGTCTCAGTGATTGCGTGCAGAGCGGTGCCGACGACTGCCTGCCCGGCTTCGGGACGTTCGTGATCCTGCTCGGCGTCGGTGTGATCGTGGGTATCGCTGTGTTGGCCGCGTGGCTGAGCATGGCAACCGCGGCGAGTATCGACATCGCCCGATCCGGGGATCGGTCACTGCCCGGGAAGGCGCTGTGGACGGTCGCAGTGTGGGTATTGCCGATCGTCGGGGTACTGCTGTGGCGGTGGTGCGACAACCATGCTCACATGGTCGGAATCGACTGAGGCGTATCAATCGTGAAGGTCCACACCGAGATCGGTGAGGAGTTCGCGAACTGCGGCGACATTGCGCTCGACAGCCCACATCTTCACCGCGTCCGCCGCACCGATTCTTCGACGAGATCGAGGACGGCCGCGAGGTTTTCGGTGCCGTGTCCGGAGGCGAGGCGGGCGATGAGTCCGTCGAGGACGAGGTCGAGGTAGTCGGTCAGGACATCGGTGGGTAGGTCGTCGCGGAGGCGTCCGGCCGATTTCTGGGTTTCGAGGCGCAGGGCGGTGGCGGCGGTGAGTTCGGCGCTGCGCTGCATCCAGCCGCGGGCGAATTCGGGATCGGTGCGCAGGCGGCGCGCGATCTCCAATCGTGTTCCGAGCCAGTCGAATTGTTCGGGTGAGGCGAGCATGTCGCGCATCACCTGGACGAGGCCGCCTTCGGCGACGACGTCGGCCATGCGGGTGGCGTCCTCGTGGGCGAGGGCGAGGAACAGCCCGTCCTTGTCCTTGAAGTGGTGGAAGATCGCGCCCCGGGAGAGACCGGTGGTGTCCTCGAGGCGGCGCACGGTGGCGCCGTCGTAGCCGTACTGCGCGAAGCACTGGCGGGCCCCGTCGAGAATCTGGCTCCGCCGCGCCGCGAGATGGTCTTCACTGACCTTCGGCACCGCCGACTTCCTTTCGTCCGATACTGCGAACGGCGGGCCCGAGACTGACGTCCCGAGCCCGCCGTCAACGCGCTGAGTGATCTGCGGGGACCGCGATCACACGATCAGGTGATCAGATGATCAGCCCTGGATCATGTTGCGCAGCACGTACTGCAGGATGCCGCCGTTGCGGTAGTAGTCGGCCTCACCGGGGGTGTCGATGCGGACGTCCGCGTCGAACTCCACCTTGCCGCCGTCGGTCTTGGTGGCGGTGACCTTGACGGTCTTCGGGGTCGAGCCCTCGTTCAGCTTCTCGATGCCCGCGATGTCGAAGGTCTCGGTGCCGTCCAATCCGAGACTGGACGCCGATTCTCCCGCGGGGAACTGCAGCGGGATGACGCCCATGCCGATGAGGTTGGAGCGGTGGATGCGCTCGAACGACTCGGTGATGACGGCCTTGATGCCGAGCAGGTTGGTGCCCTTGGCGGCCCAGTCACGCGACGAACCGGAACCGTACTCCTTGCCGCCGAGGACGACCAGCGGGATGCCGGCGGCCTGGTAGTTGACCGACGCATCGTAGATGAACGACTGCGGGCCACCCTCGAGGGTGAAGTCGCGGGTGTAGCCGCCGGAGACGCCGTCGAGCAGCTGGTTCTGCAGGCGGATGTTCGCGAACGTGCCGCGGACCATCACCTCGTGGTTGCCGCGACGGCTACCGAGCGAGTTGTAGTCCTTGCGCGCGACACCGTTGGCGTCCAGGTACTGGGCGGCCGGGGTGCCGGGCTTGATCGGGCCGGCCGGGCTGATGTGGTCGGTGGTGACCGAGTCGCCGAGCAGGGCCAGGACGCGGGCGCCCGTGATGTCGGTGACGGGCTCCGGGTCGATCGGCATGCCGTCGAAGTACGGGGCCTTGCGGACGTAGGTGGAGTCGTCGCTCCACGCGAACGTGTCACCCTCGGGGGTGGACAGGTTCTTCCAGCGCTCGTCGCCCTCGAAGACCGACGCGTAGGACTTGCGGAACATGTCCTGGCTGATCGCGCCCTTGATGGTGTCGTCGATCTCCTGCGCGGACGGCCAGATGTCCTTCAGGAAGACGTCGTTGCCGTCGGCGTCCTGGCCGAGGGCGTCGGACTCGAAGTCGAAGTCCATGGTGCCGGCGATGGCGTACGCGATGACCAGCGGCGGCGACGCCAGGTAGTTCATCTTCACGTCGGGGGAGATGCGTCCCTCGAAGTTGCGGTTACCGGACAGGACGGCGACACCCGCGAGGTCGTTGTCGTTGACGGCCTGGGAGATCTCCTCCGGCAGCGGGCCCGTGTTGCCGATGCAGGTGGTGCAGCCGAAGCCGCCCAGGTAGAAGCCGAGCTTCTCGAGGTACGGCCACAGGCCGGCCTTCTCGTAGTAGTCGGCGACGACCTGCGAACCGGGCGCCATGTTGGTCTTGACCCACGGCTTGGACGACAGGCCCTTCTCGACCGCATTGCGGGCGAGGAGAGCGGCGCCGATCATGACCGACGGGTTCGAGGTGTTGGTGCAGGACGTGATGCCCGCGACCACGACGGCGCCGTGGTCGAGGACGAAGTCACCGCGCGACTCGGAGCGGACCTGGACCGGGTTCGACACGCGACCGTTGGAGCCGGTGGCGGCCGACGGGACGACGGCGTCGTCGTGCGCGGTCGAGTGCTCGACCGGATCCGATGCGGGGAACGACTCCTCGACGGCCTCGTCGAGCGCCGAGTGCGCGGCAGCGGCACCACCGGTGACGTAGGTGTTGATGTCGCGGCGGAACGCGTCCTTCGACTCCGACAGCAGGATGCGGTCCTGCGGGCGCTTCGGGCCGGCGATCGACGGCACGACGGTGCCCAGATCCAGCTCGAGGTACTCGGAGTAGGCGGGCTCGTGGTCCGGGTTGTGCCACAGGCCCTGCTCCTTGGCGTAGGCCTCGACGAGCGCGAGCTGCTCGTCGTCACGGCCGGTCAGGCGCAGGTAGTTGATGGTCTCGTCGTCGATCGGGAAGATCGCCGCGGTGGAACCGAACTCGGGGCTCATGTTGCCCAGGGTGGCGCGGTTGGCCAGCGGCACCTCGGCGACGCCCTTGCCGTAGAACTCGACGAACTTGCCGACGACGCCGTGCTTGCGCAGCATGTCGGTGACGGTGAGCACGACGTCGGTCGCGGTCACGCCCGGCTTGATCTCACCGGTCAGCTTGAAGCCGACGACACGCGGGATCAGCATGGAGACCGGCTGGCCGAGCATCGCGGCCTCGGCCTCGATGCCGCCGACACCCCAGCCCAGCACGCCGAGGCCGTTGACCATCGTGGTGTGCGAGTCGGTGCCGACGCAGGTGTCGGGGTACGCCTGGCCGTTACGGACCATGACGGTGCGGGCCAGGTACTCGATGTTGACCTGGTGGACGATGCCCATGCCCGGGGGGACGACCTTGAAGTCGTCGAACGCACCCTGGCCCCAGCGCAGGAACTGGTAGCGCTCGCCGTTGCGCTGGTACTCGAGGTCGACGTTGCGCTCGAGGGCGTCGGCCTGGCCGAAGACGTCGAGGATGACCGAGTGGTCGATGACCATTTCGGCCGGCGACAGCGGGTTGACCTTGTTGGCGTCGCCGCCCAGGGTGGCGACGGCCTCACGCATGGTGGCGAGGTCGACGACGCAGGGGACGCCGGTGAAGTCCTGCATGATCACGCGGGCCGGCGTGAACTGGATCTCGACGCTCGGCTCGGCGGAGGGCTCCCAGCCGGCGATGGCGCGGATGTGGTCGGCGGTGATGTTGGCGCCGTCTTCGGTGCGCAGCAGGTTCTCGGCGAGAACCTTGAGCGCGTAGGGCAGCTTCTCGGTGCCGGGAACGGCGTTCAGGCGGAAGATCTCGTACGAGTTGTCTCCGACTGCGAGGGTTCCCTTTGCGCCGAACGTATCGATACTGGTGGTCACGTCAGCTCCACTCGTCATTGAGGTTCGCCGTCGACGGGGCTGTGACGACGGCTGAATCGAGGCACGGCAGCGGTGTTCGGTCCGATCGACGGACCGGACCGGGGCTGCTGCGGGCTTCTCGGCATCGACTCTAACAGTACGCTTGTCCTGTGAGACCGTCGGGTCCGACGGCCGGGTTCGGCGTGTCGGATCGGCGCGCGTGATCCCATCCTCACGCAGGTGCGACGCCGGTGCAACGGAATGCGCCGGTCCGTCACGTACTGTGCATTCAGGCGTCACGCCTGTCCTGCTTGTCCTGTCCACCCACCGAATCCGGATGAGAAATGCCTGCCCACATCGCGCCCGCCCGCCTGCCGTTCGCCGCCACGATCCCCGACGGGGTGTCCGTGGACGCCGTGCTCGCCGACCTCGCCGACGACGGGGTGTCCGCACCCGCGGCCGACGTCGACGCACTGCGGGACGTTGTCGTGCGCGCCCAGAACGAGGGCATCGACCTGCGGATCGTCGTGCTCGAGGCGGATCCGCCGCGGGCCGAGCAGTTGCGGGACCTGGCCACCGAGATCGGCGCCGTCGACGGCGGCACCGTCCTCGTGCTGAGTCCGTCGGTGCCCGGCACCTACAGTGACACCCTCAGCCGGGTCGTGCTCGAGGGCGCGCAGGACCACACCTACACCGGCAACGCGGTGCAGTCCGCGAACAACTTCGTCGACGAGGTCACCGCCCCGCATCTGCCGTGGGGTGCGATCACCGCCGTGCTGGTGCTGCTCGTCGCCCTCGTCGGCGGCGTGTCCTACCGGGCCAAGGTTCGACGCGGTCCGGCCGCCGCCGGTCCCGACACCGACGCCCGGGCCTGATCTCCGCCGACACACCCACGGCCGCTTTTGTGACAAGAGAGCACCGGAGCGCGTCATGTGTCGTACGGTGCCTGTGGTGTTTCCGGGAGGGAAGTGCCGTGACGCTGACGTGCCCGGCCGGGAGAGTGATGTGAGACGACGGAGTTCACGCGCAGGCGTGCGGAATCCGGGTCTTGCACAGGTGCGTTTCCGACTGGGGCGTGCCGTGGTCGTCGGCGGTGTCGTCGGGGCCCTCGTCCTCGGCCTGCCCGGTGCCGCGCTCGCGGTGCCCCCACCACCGCCCAACCCGTCGGATGCGCAGATCGAGAGCGGTAACGCGCAGGTCGGCGAGGGGGTGGCGCAGGTCGGTGACCTCATCAACCAGGTGGCGTCCGCGAACCAGCAGCTCGCCCGACTCGACGACGAGGTCGCGATCAGACGCGAGGGCGTCAACCGGGCCCTCGTGGACCTGCAGACCGCCCGCGACGAGGCGGACGCCGCCGGGGCGCTCGTCGACCGCAGCCGGCAGGCACTCGACGACGCGAACACCCGGATCGATCAGGCGCAGCAGCGGTTCACCGACTACGCGGTCGAGAGCTACACCAAGGGCCGCAACGTGGCATCGCTGTCGTCGTTCTTCGGTGCGTCCGGCCCCGACGACATCCTCGACCGCGCCCAGGTCATGCGCCGGCTGTCCTCGAGTCAGAAGGCGATCCTCGACAATCTGCAGCGGGCCCGCACCGAGCAGGCGAACCGGGACTCGGCGGCGCGGGAGGCCAAGCAGCGGGCGGACGCCGCGGCGAGCGCGGCGGAGGCGAAGAAGGCCGAAGCGGAGCAGGCGATCGCGAGTGCCCGCGCCGCATTGGAGGAGCAGGCCGCCCGCAAGACCGAGATCGAGGCGAACCGCAACGCCGCACAGGCGCAACTGGACGCGGCCCGCGACAATGTCGCCGGCCTGCAGGGGCAGCGCGACGCCTACCTGGCGTGGGACGAGCAGCGTCGCGCCGAAGAGGCTGCGGCAGCGGCGGCCGCCGCGGCCGCCGCCGAGGCCGCCCGCCGGGCCGCGGAGGACCGGGCCGCGAACGAGCGTGCCGCGCAGCTCGCGGGCGGGCAGCGGTCCCACACTCAGCTCGACGACGGCGGCCCCGCGACACCGTCGGTGCCGACGTCGCCGCCGCCCATGGCTCCGTCCGTCACCGGTGCCGCCGCGATCGAGTCCGCGATCGACCGGGGCATGTCGCAACTCGGGGTGCCGTACGCGTGGGGCGGCGGCAACGCCACCGGCCCCACCCTCGGCATCCGCGACGGCGGTGTCGCCGACAGCTACGGCGACTTCGCGAAGGTCGGCTACGACTGCTCCGGGCTGATGATCTACGCGTTCGCCGGTGCCGGGATCTCGCTGCCGCACTACACCGGCTACCAGTACACGGCCGGTACCCAGGTGCCGTCGTCGCAGATGCGCCGCGGCGACATGCTGTTCTGGGGTCCGTCCGCGAGCCAGCACGTCGCGCTGTACCTGGGGGACGGGCAGATGCTCGAGGCCCCGCAGTCCGGGTCGGTCGTGAAGGTCTCGCCGGTGCGCTGGGACGGGATGACGCCCTACGCTGTCCGTATGGTGGCGTGAGAACGAAGTAGGACACGATGTTTCGGCTGGACTCGGTGGGAAGCGAGGGTTCTTGGTGACCTCACATGACGGTGCTGTTGCGGGGTCCGGTGCGGCGGGAGCCGTGCAGGGTACGGGCGGACCGGTGTCCGATCTCGCCCGCGACGTGCACCTGCTCGAGCGGGCGATCTACGAGGTCAAGCGGGTCATCGTCGGGCAGGACCGGCTCGTCGAACGGATGCTCGTCGGCGTCCTCGCCAAGGGGCACGTGCTGCTCGAGGGGGTGCCCGGTGTCGCCAAGACCCTCGCGGTGGAGACGTTCGCGAAGGTCGTCGGCGGTAGTTTCTCCCGCGTCCAGTTCACCCCCGACCTGGTGCCGACGGACCTGATCGGTACCCGCATCTACCGGCAGGGCCGCGAGGCGTTCGACACCGAACTCGGCCCTGTCGTCGCGAACTTCCTGCTCGCCGACGAGATCAACCGCGCCCCCGCGAAGGTGCAGTCGGCGCTGCTCGAGGTGATGGCCGAACGGCACGTGTCGATCGGCGGCACCACCTACCCGATGCCGGATCCGTTCCTGGTGATGGCCACCCAGAACCCCATCGAGAACGAGGGCGTCTACCCGTTGCCGGAAGCCCAGCGCGACCGGTTCCTGTTCAAGGTCCTCGTCGACTACCCGTCGATCGAGGAGGAACGCGAGATCGTCTACCGGATGGGTGTGGCACCGCCGCAGCCGCAGCAGATCCTCGACGCGCAGGAGATGGTGCGGCTGCAGCAGGTGGCGAGCACCGTGTTCGTGCACCACGCGCTCGTCGACTACGTGGTCCGGGTCATCGCCGCGACCCGCACCCCCCGGCAGTACGGGCTCGACGACGTCGCCGGCTGGATCGCGTACGGCGCGTCACCGCGCGCCACCCTCGGCATCATCTCGGCGTCCCGTGCGCTCGCCCTGCTGCGCGGCCGCGACTACGTCGTCCCGCAGGACGTCCTCGAGATCGTCCCGGACGTGCTGCGGCACCGGCTCGTGCTGTCGTACGACGCGCTCGCCGACGAGGTGTCACCCGACGACGTCATCACCCGCGTGCTGCAGACCGTCGGCCTGCCGCAGGTGGGGGCCCAGCCGGTGCCGCGACCCGCTGATGCCGGCGAACCCGGCCCGGTTCCCGCGACGGCGCCCGGACCCGCACCGCAGTGACGTCGAGCCCAGGGCCGGGGGTGCCGTCGTTCCGGGCCGGGTCGTTGCGCGACCCGGAGATGACGGCGGCACTGCGCACCCTCGAACTGACCGTGCGGCGTCGGCTCGACGGCGTCCTGCACGGCGACCACCTCGGACTCATCCCCGGACCCGGCTCCGAACCCGGTGACGCCCGCGAATACCAGCCCGGCGACGACGTCCGGCAGATGGACTGGTCGGTCACCGCCCGCACCACCCACCCGCACGTGCGGCAGACCGTCGCCGACCGGGAACTCGAGACGTGGCTGGTGCTGGATCTGTCGTCGAGCCTGGACTTCGGCACCACCGGCTGCGAGAAACGGGATCTGGCGGTCGCCGCGGCGTCCGCGGTCACCTACCTGGCAGGGGGCAGCGGCAACCGGATCGGCGCGATCGTCGCGACCGGCGAACGGCTGCACCGCATTCCGGCCCGTGGTGGACGCGTCCACGCGCAGGCGATGCTGCGGCGCATCGCGTCCACCCCGCACGCCCCGGACGGGGTCCGCGGTGACCTGCGCGGCGCCCTCGAATCGCTGCGCCGCCCGCAACGCCGCCGCGGACTCGCCGTCGTCGTCAGCGACTTCCTCGGCCCCATCGACTGGGAGCATTCGCTGCGCGCCCTGTCCGGGCGGCACGACCTGCTGGCCGTCGAGGTCCTCGACCCGCGTGACCTCGAGCTGCCCGACGCCGGGGACGTGGTCCTGTACGACCCGGAGTCCGGTCGCACCCGCGAGTTCTCGACCACCCCGACGCTGCGCGCCGACTTCGCGCGCGCCGCGGCCGCGCACCGCGCCGACGTCGAGGCGACGCTGCGCCGGTGCGGGGCCCCGCGGCTGAGCCTGCGCACCGACCGGGACTGGATCGCCGACGTGGTCCGGTTCGTCTCCGCCCGCCGGCACACGTTCGGGGCGCCGACGCATCGGGTGGCCCGCGGATGAGCCTGTCGCAGTTCGCGTCCCCGTGGTGGCTGCTGTTCCTGGCCGTCGTCGCCGCGCTCGGCGGCGGGTACGCGATGATCCAGCGGCGCCGGCAGAAGCACGTGCTGCGGTTCGCGAACATGGAACTGCTCGAGAAGGTGGCGCCGAACCGGCCCAACCTCACCCGGCACGTGCCGACGGCGCTGGTCCTCACCGGCCTGCTGCTGCTGACCGTCGCACTGGCCGGGCCCACCTCCGACCAGCGGGTGCCGCGCAACCGGGCGACCGTCGTCCTGGTGATCGACGTGTCGCTGTCGATGAAGGCCACCGATGTCGAGCCGAGCCGGCTCGAGGCCGCACAGGAGGCGGCGAAGGCGTTCGCGGACGGCCTGACCCCCGGCATCAACCTCGGCCTGGTCGCGTTCGCGGGCACCGCGTCGGTGCTGGTGTCGCCCACCCCCAACCGGGACGAGACGAAGGCCGCGATCGACAACCTGAAACTGAGCGAGCGGACCGCGACCGGGGAGGCGATCTTCACGTCGCTGCAGTCGATCGACACGCTCGCCGCCGTCCTCGGCGGCAGCGAGCAGGCGCCGCCCGCCCGGATCGTGCTGCTGTCCGACGGCAAGCAGACGGTGCCGGAGAGCCCCGACGATCCGCGCGGCGGATTCACCGCGGCCCGCAAGGCGAAGGAGAAGGGGGTGCCGATCTCGACGATCTCGTTCGGCACCGGTTACGGCACCGTCCAGATCGAGGGCGACCGGATCCCGGTCCCCGTCGACGACCCGTCGCTACGGGAGATCGCGAACCTGTCCGGCGGCAGCTTCTTCACCGCGTCCAGCCTCGAGGAACTGCGCCGGGTGTACGACACCCTCGAGGAGCAGATCGGATTCGAGAACACCCGCGGCGACGCCAGCCGGCCGTGGCTGATACTCGGGGTCCTGTGCACCGCAGCGGGTCTCGGCGCCGCGCTGGTGCTGCGGCAACGTCTGCCGTGACGTCGGCGGCACCGATTTCGTCCAGCCGCGCCCGGAACCGGCCGCCCAGCAGATAGGTTGATCCGCATGTCGAATACTTCCGTCCCGTCCCGTTCCGTGCTCGTCACCGGAGGCAACCGCGGCATCGGCCTGGCGGTCGCGCAGCGGCTGGCCGCCGACGGCCACAAGGTCGCCGTCACCCACCGGGGTTCCGGGGTGCCCGACGGGCTGTTCGGGGTGAAGTGCGATGTCACCGACTCCGAGTCGATCGATCGGGCGTTCGCGGAGGTCGAGGAGCATCAGGGTCCGGTGGAGGTGCTGGTCGCGAACGCCGGCATCACCGACGACACCCTGCTCATGCGGATGGACGAGGACCAGTTCACCAAGGTGATCGACGCCAACCTCACGGGCGCGTTCCGCTGCGCCAAGCGCGCCAACCGGGCGATGCTCCGCGCCCGCTGGGGCCGCATGATCTTCCTCGGCTCGGTGGTCGGCATGGCCGGTCAGGCCGGGCAGATCAACTATGCGGCGTCCAAGGCAGGTGTCGTGGGCATGGCCCGCTCCCTGACCCGTGAGCTGGGGTCGCGCTCGATCACTGCGAACGTCGTCGCCCCCGGTTTCATCGAGACCGACATGACCGCCGAACTGTCCGACGACCTGCGGGACACCGCGAAGAAGTTCATTCCGCTGCAGCGCCTCGGTAAGCCCGAGGACGTCGCCGCCGTGGTCAGTTTCCTCGCGTCCGACGACTCCGCGTACGTGTCCGGCGCCGTCATCCCCGTCGACGGCGGTATGGGCATGGGGCACTAGAACCGTCCGGTTCGCTACGCACACCCCGACTTTCATCACACAGGAGGACCACCACCCATGGGCGGACTGCTCGAGGGCAAGACCATTCTCGTCACCGGCATCATCACCGACGCGTCGATCGCGTTCCACACCGCGAAGGTGGCGCAGGAGCAGGGCGCGACGGTGATCATCACCGGTATCCCCGAGCGGCTGCGGTTGATCGACCGGATCGCCAAGCGGTTGCCGCAGGAGGTGCCGCCGGCCATCGCGCTGGACGTCACCGACGAGGAGTGCCTGGGCGTGCTCGCCGACCGGGTCCGCGAACTGGCGCCGCAGGGACTCGACGGTGTCGTCCACTCGATCGCGTTCGCACCCAAGACGCTGATGGGGCCCGACGCCGTGCCGTTCCTCGACGGTCCCGGCCCCGACGTCTCCAAGGCGTTCGAGATCTCCGCGTGGAGCTACGCGTCCCTCGCCCGCGCCGTGCTGCCCGTCATGAACGAGCGCGGGTCGATCGTCGGCATGGACTTCGATCCGCGCACCGCGATGCCGGACTACAACTGGATGGGCGTCGCCAAGGCGGCCCTCGAGTCGGTGAACCGGTACGTGGCCCGGGAAGTGGGCTACGCCAAGAAGATTCGCTCCAACCTGGTGGCAGCGGGTCCGATCAAGACTCTCGCGGCCAAGGCGATCTCGGGGACGGCCACCGACGACGCCAAGAAGCTGACCATGCTCAACGAGTACTGGGACGGCGCGTCGCCCATCGGCTGGAACGTCGACGACCCGACCGTCGTGGGCACGAGCGTGTGTGCGGTGCTGTCGGACTTCCTGCCCGCCACCACCGGGTCGATCATCTACGTCGACGGTGGGGCCAGCCACAACACGTGGTTCCCCGAGAACTTCATGGGCTGACACCGTGTACGACGCGCTGCTGCTGCTGTCCTTCGGTGGACCCGAGAAACCCGACGACGTCCGACCGTTCCTCGGGAACGTCACCCGCGGCCGCGGGGTGCCCCCGGAACGCCTCGACGAGGTGGTGGAGCACTACCTGCACTTCGGGGGAGTGTCGCCGATCAACGCCCTCAACCGCGACATCATCACGCGGGTGGAGGACGAGCTGCGCGGCGCCGGACTCGAGCTGCCGGTGTACTTCGGGAACCGCAACTGGCATCCGATGGCCGAGGACACGGTCGCCCGGATGCGCGACGACGGCGTCCGCAACGCGCTGGTGTTCCCGACGTCGGCGTGGGGCGGCTACTCGGGGTGCCGGCAGTACCACGAGGACATCGCGGCGGCGCGGGCCGCGGTCGGCGACGACGCCCCGGCGCTCACGAAACTGCGCCAGTACTACGACCATCCGCTGCTGATCGGCTCGTTCGCCGACGCGATCCGCGCGGCCCGCGAGCAGTTGCCGGCCGATGTGCGCGACAGGGCGCGACTGGTGTTCACGGCGCATTCGGTGCCGCTGTCCGCGGATGCGGCGGCCGGTCCGGCGAGTGCGGGCGGGCACCTGTACAGCCGGCAGGTCGCCGAGGCGGCCCGTCTGGCGGCCACCGCGGCCGGCGTCGACGACTTCGACGTGGTGTGGCAGTCCCGGTCCGGGCCGCCGCAGGTGCCGTGGCTCGAACCGGACATCTGCGCGCACCTGGATCGGGTGGCGGCCGACGGGGTGCCCGCGGTGATCGTCTGCCCCGTCGGATTCGTCTCCGACCATCTCGAGGTGGTGTGGGACCTCGACACCGAGGCCCGCGACAAGGCCGCCGACCTCGGCATCGGATTCGTGCGCGCCGGAACGCCGGGCACCGATCCGCGCTTCGCGCGCATGGTCCGCGAACTCGTCACCGAACGAACCGCCGGGACACCGGCGGAGCGGCTCGGAACAGAACCGCTCCTGGGGGCCACGAGCAACGGCGCGGTGTGCGCCGTGGACTGCTGCGTGCCGGTGCGGCGGCCGAGGGTGTGAACTCCGTGGCAACCGGATCCGTGGAATACGCTGCCACTACGTGCACGACCCGAGCCGTGAAGTGGAGTCGGAGCCTGACACAGCCTCGAAGGCTCTGAAAGGAGACCTCATTCCACCACCGTCAACCATCACCTACTGAGGTTTTGTCACCAGGGGCGTGTTGACGACGGTCGCGTCGAGTCGAGGACCACGGGCTGAGGCAGGGACGTGGGGTCCCGCCTGGTAGAGAGTGGTTTCGACCAAGAAACCATTCCCGAAAACAGGACCTCACGTGATCTCCTATCGTGCCACGCTCGACGTGCCCGAGCACACCCTGACCGTTGTTTGCCGTCTCCTGGCCGCGCACCGCAAACAAGTCGATAGTCGGCCGTGGCAGCGGGCCGAGACCGTCCGCACCCAGGCGATACGGGTGTTGCGGTGGTTCCGCGACGACACCGATGTCGCCGCCCTGGCCCGGGATGCCCGCATCTCGTAGGCCACCGGCTACCGCTACTTGAACGAGGCAATCGACGTACTCGCCGCCCAGGCTCCTGACCTGCACGATGTCCTCGAACGTGGGATCGCGTCCGGAGGGGAGTACGTGTGTCTCGACGGCACCCTGATCACCTCGACCCGCTGCCGGGAACCCTCCGAGACCGGCCACGACCTCTGGTACTCGGGCAAACATCACCGGCATGGCGAGAACATTCCGGCCTCACCGATCTGAGCGGCCACCCGATCTGGGTGTCCGACACCTCACCGGGCTCGGTCCACGACATCCCGCCGCCCGGCAGGCCGGTGTCCTCGGCGCCCTCTACACCGCGGCCGCCGGCGGGATGCCGACCCTGGCGGACAAGGGCTACACCGGTGCCGGGATCGGCGTCCACACCCCGACGAAAGGCCACGATCTCGATGCCGGTACCCGCTGCCGCAACACGGTCCTGTCCGCGATGCGGGCACCGGCGGAACGCGTGAACGCCCTGCTGAAAACCCGGTGGAAGGCTCTGCAACGAATCAGCCTGTGTCCGTGGAGGATCGGCGCGATCACCGCGGCTGCTCTCGTGCTTCTTTATCTACAGGCCCCGGCCTCAGGGCTCCGGAATAGTCCCATTTCCTCAGGTCAGAACCAGTGCAGCAGCGTGATCCGGATGCCTGGCATGGTGGCGTAACCCTTCGGCGATGTTGGTCCAGCCGGCGAGGCGGAGGAGGCCG
>NZ_SKCH01000008.1 GCF_005434945.1 Prescottella subtropica
CCTGCCCACCGGCCAAGGCGCCGGCACCGCCGAGGACGCTCTCGACACCGCCTGCGGCCTCTACCTCGCAGACCCGACCGCGTGGGGCTGAACCCCCGACGAACTAACGCCGACGACCACTAGTTGTAGTTCCCCGCCCCCGCCCACCCGCGTTTTGCGCACTTGTCGCGAGTTTTCCGGTGGGGAATCCGCGACAAGTGCGCGAAACGCGAGGGGGGAGGGGCTGCAGCGCACGGATGGCCGATCGATACCCCCACCGGTACCGTGGGGGTGGAAACGAGGAGGTCTCACATGACCGGAGA
Source organism: Prescottella subtropica (assembly GCF_005434945.1). GTDB lineage: Bacteria > Actinomycetota > Actinomycetes > Mycobacteriales > Mycobacteriaceae > Prescottella > Prescottella subtropica. The sequence goes on from NZ_SKCH01000008.1 coordinate 303, forward strand.
CGAGGAGAGCATCGCCCTGGTGCTCAACCGCCTGCGCCGCGCGCAGGGACAGTTGGCGGGGGTCATCTCGATGATCGAGAGTGGCCGCGACTGCAAGGACGTCGTCACGCAGTTGGCGGCGGTGTCCAAGGCCCTCGACCGGGCAGGTTTCAAGATCGTCGCGAGCGGGATGCGGGAGTGCCTGTCCGGGGACGGGACGGCGTCCGAGCCGCTCACCGAGGCGGAACTCGAGAAGCTGTTCCTCGCGCTCGCCTGACCGCAGTGAACCGAGCAGGAGTAGGGAGTCAGTGATGGATCTGGGAATCAGCACACGACTGGACGCCGACTTCGACGACGCCGTCACCCGCACTCGGGATGCGTTGCAGCAGCAGGGTTTCGGTGTGCTCACCGAGATCGACATGCAGGCGACGCTGAAGGCGAAGATCGGCACCGACATGGAGCGGTACCTCATCCTCGGGGCGTGCAATCCGGGGCTCGCGCACCGCGCGGTCGGCGTGGACCGGCAGATCGGGCTACTGCTGCCGTGCAACGTCGTCGTCCGAGCCGACGGTGACGGTGTCGTCGTCGAGGCGATGAATCCGGCCCTCATGGTCGAGGTGACCGGTGATCCGAGGCTCGAGGAGGTCGCCGCCGAGGCGACGACCCGGTTGCAGGCGGCGATCGACGCTCTCACTTGACCGGTAGTCCGCACTAATCTGGGTCTATGCCGCTTTCGCGCCGGGTCCCGGACCTCGCCGCACTCGACGTCCTGGTCACGGTCGGCCGGCTCGGCAGCATGGGTGCCGCCGGCAGGGAACACGGCCTCAGTCAGCAGGCCGTGAGCGCCCGTGTGCGATCGGCGGAACGGCAACTCGGGATCCGGGTGTTCGATCGCGGTGCCGGCGGTGTCCGACCCACCTCGGAGGGGTCGCTGATCCTCGAATGGGCGTCCACGATCCTCGACGCGGCCGAGGAACTCGCCTCCGGTGCCGCAGCGCTGTACGGGGAACGGCCCGCCACCCTCACCGTTGCCGCCAGCATGACGATCGCCGAATACCTGGTGCCCGGCTGGACCGTCGCGATGTGCCGCAAGCATCCGACCGTCGTGACGTCGGTGCACCTGCGGAACTCGGCCGACGTCGCCGCGCAGGTGCGGGCGGGGGTCGCCGACCTCGGATTCGTCGAAGGCCCGGTCGAGCCGGACGGATTGCGGTCGGTCGAGGTGGCCGCCGACGAGCTGGTCGTGGTCGTCCCGCCAGGCCACCACTGGATCCGGGGTGCCCCGATTACCGTCACCGAACTGGCCGCCACCCCGCTCGTCCAGCGTGAACCCGGCTCCGGGACCCGCACCACCCTCGAGTATGCCGTCCCCGGCTGCGTCGCACCGCTGCTGGAGCTCACCTCGTGCACCGCGGTCAAGGCCGCCGTCGCCGCCGGTAACGCGCCCGCCGTGGTGTCGTCGCTCGCCGTCGACACCGATCTGCACGACGGCCGACTCGTCGCCGTCACGGTCGCGGGCCTGCGGATGCCGCGACGACTGCTCGCGGTGTGGGACGAGGTGCGCGGGCTGCGTGGTGCCGCCCGGGACTTCCTCGACATCGCCCGCTCCGGTCGGTGAACGGTGCCCGACGCGTGATCGGCCGTCTCGGGAAGAGCTCGTGAACGGTCGCGGAACTGGCTGTGCTCGAAAGGAATTCGAGGTAGCACGCTGTTAGCGTCCCGTCCTGTACATCCCGTTCGGGGTGTTTTCGGATGTGAAAGGACCCTCATGTCGCACTCTCGCCGTTCCCCGGTGCGCGCCGCCGCCGCGGCCGTCGCCGCTGTCGCCGCGCTCGGCATTGCTGCCGCTCCCGCCTCGGCGTCGCCGCTGGCCGACCTGTTCGGGTCCCTCGGCGCCGGGTCGCTGGACGCGGGTTCACTCGGGGTCGGCTCATCGACCGATCCGGGTGCGAATCTGCCCGCCGGCTTCGACCTGCAGGCGCACCGCGGCGGCCTGGGCGAGACCATCGAGGAGTCGCTGCCCGCGTTCCGGAAGGCGATCGAACTGGGGGTGACGACCCTCGAACTGGACATCGTGATGAGCAAGGACGGTGTGCCCGTCGTCTGGCACGACGCCACGATCTCGTCGAAGAAGTGCTCGGACACCGCACCCGCCACCGCGAACGACCCGCAGTTCCCGTACGTCGGCGACGCCATCCACGATCTGACGTGGGCGCAGCTGCAGACCCTCGACTGCGACAAGAAGCAGGCCGGGCACCCGGACGCCGAAACCGTCAAGGGCAACAAGCTCATCCAGCTGCGGGACGTCTTCACGCTCGCCGCCGCGCACAAGGCGGACGTGCACTTCAACATCGAGACGAAGATCGAAGCCGCCCGCCCCGAGACGACCGCCACCCCGCAGGAGTACGTCGACGCGATCCTGCGTGAGGTCCGCGCGGCCGACGCCGTCGACAAGGTGATGATCCAGAGCTTCGACTGGAGCTCGCTGCCGCTGGTGCGGGCCGCCGAGCCGTCGATCCCGCTGGTGATGCTGTGGGACGAACCGAAGTGGCTCGCCGGATCGCCGTGGACCGGCCCCGTCGACTACGACGCCGTCGGCGGCGACATCTTCGCGGCCGCGAAGCAGTTGGGCGCCGACGTCATGTCGCCGTCCCACACACTCGTCGACGAGGACCTGATCAAGGGCGCCCACGACGCCGGCCGCCGCGTCGTCCCGTGGACCGTCGACGACGCCACCCGCATGAACGAACTGATCGACGTCGGCGTCGACGGCATCATCACCAACTACCCGACTCGACTGCGCGCCGTCATGGCCGACCGCGGCATGGACCTGCCGCAGGGCTACCCGGCGCCGTGATCAGATGCCGCCCTCGAAGCCGTGCTGGCGCCAGGCCTCGTAGGTGACGACGGCCGCCGCGTTGGACAGGTTCAGGGAGCGGCGTCCGGGCACCATCGGGATCCGCACCCGGTCGGTGACGTGCGGATCGCTCATCACCTCTTCGGACAGCCCGGTCGGCTCGGGCCCGAACAGCAGCACGTCACCGGCCCGGTAGGCGATGTCCGCGTACGAGGTGGAGGCGTGGGCGGTGAACGCGAACACTCGCTCCGGGGCGAGTGCCGTCCACGCCGCCTCGAGGTTCTCGTGCACCGTCACCGACGCCAGATCGTGGTAGTCCAAGCCTGCGCGACGCAACTTCGGCTCCGACAGATCGAACCCCAGCGGACCCACAAGATGCAGCTCGCATCCCGTTCCGGCGACCATCCGGATCGCGTTACCGGTATTGGGGGGAATGCAGGGCTGGTGGAACATCACTCGGAACACGGCGTCCAGCTTGCCAGGTGTCCGGTGAAGCATTCTTGTCGGTGGCTTCTGTCAGTCTGTGTGGCTCCCGCATATGCGGGGGCGCGTCGGTGACGGCGCCTCTTCTCCACAGGAGCACGACATGACTGAGCATTTTCCTCCCACCGAGCAGTTCGGGGTGCCCGCTTCGACGCCGACGCCGGCCAAGCAGCGGCGGTGGCCGTGGGTGCTCGCGGTGGTGGTCGCGTTGTTCGTCGGGATCGGGATCGGGGCGGCCGGGAAGTCGGATTCCGCGGGTGAGAGCACCCCGGTGACCGCGGCGGCCCCCGCCAGTTCGACCACGACGGCCGCACCGAAGCCCAGCAGCCAAACCGTGGTCGCGAAGCCCGTCGAGTCGTCGGCGGCACCCGCGCCGGCTCCGGTGCAGAACGTCACGCCCACGGTGTCGAGCGTTCGTGCGTCGACGGCGGCTCCGGCACCCGCGCCGGCTCGGGCGGTCGAGCCTGTTCCGGTGAAGCCGCAGGCCAGTTCCAGTCAGCGGAACGCGGCCCGGTCCGCGGAGCAGTATCTCGACTACTCGGCCTTCTCTCGTAGTGGGTTGATCGAGCAGTTGGAGTTCGAGGGTTTCTCCACTGCGGATGCGACGTATGCGGTGGACAGCGTGAAGGTGGATTGGAACGCTCAGGCGGCGAAGAGCGCGAAGCAGTATCTCGAGTACACGTCGTTCTCGAAGGCAGGGTTGATCGAGCAGCTCGTGTTCGAGGGATACACGCAGGCGCAGGCCCAGTACGGGGCTGACGCAGCGTACTGAGCCACTGACAACTCCTGCCGCCGTCGAACGGGCGGTTGTCGCGGACGCCTCTCGGCCGATGCTCGGAAAACCGCCCGTTCGGCGCGCCCGGCCGCACGCTGCGCATTCGCACATGTCGGCCCCCGCGTGCAGCATGGAGGTATGGCAGCAGAACTCGTGGAGATCGTGGGGGAGGATTTCGCCGATGCGCGTCTTCCCCAGCAGACCTGGATCCGGCAGCACTACACGGGGTGCTCGTTCCGGGACGCCGATCTGAGTGGGTTGCGCACCGAGTTCACAGTGTTCACGGACTGCGATTTCACGGGCGCCGACCTCGCCGACTCGCATCACTTCTCGACGGCCTTCCGGTCGTGCACCTTCGCGCGGGCCACCCTGTGGCACAGCAGTTTCCGCAGCTGCAGCCTCCTCGGCTCGACGTTCACCGACTGCCAGCTGCGACCACTCCAGGTCGAGGAGGTCGACTTCACGCTCGCGTCACTGGCCGGCGCCGACCTGCGCGGCATCGACCTCACCGACTCCCGCTTCCGGGAAGCGAACCTCGTCGGCGCCGACCTGCGCGGGGCGATCCTGCAGTCCGTCGACCTGTTCGGCGCCCGCGTGCAGGGCCTGAAACTCGGCGGCGCCGACCTCCGCGGCGCGCACGTCGACCCCGTCCTGTGGACCACCGCCGACCTCGACGGCACCCGCATCGAACTCACCCAGGCCGTCACCTACGCCGCAGCCCACGGCCTCGTCGTCGAACACTGACCGTCTGGAACAATGGTCGGGTGACTGCAACGATCCTGGACGGCAAAGCAACCCGCGACGAGATTTTCCTCGACCTCGAGGCCAGGGTGGCAGCCCTGAAGGAGAAGGGCATCACGCCCGGACTGGGCACCATCCTCGTCGGCGACGACCCCGGATCCGCGTCGTACGTGCGCGGCAAGCACAACGACTGCGCCAAGCTCGGTGTCGCCTCCATCCGCCGTGACCTGCCCGCCGACATCACGCAGGCCGAACTCGAGGCCGTCATCGACGAACTCAACGCCGACGACGAGTGCACCGGCTACATCGTGCAGCTGCCGCTGCCCAAGCATCTCGACGAGAACGCCGCCCTCGAGCGCATCGACCCCGACAAGGACGCCGACGGCCTGCACCCCGTCAACCTGGGTCGCCTCGTCCTCGGCAAGGAAGCCACGCTGCCGTGCACCCCGCGTGGTGTCGTGCACCTGCTGCGCCGCTACGAGGTGCCGATCGACGGCGCCCGCGTCACCGTCGTCGGTCGTGGCGTCACCATCGGCCGGCCCATCGGCCTGCTGCTGACCCGCCGTAGTGAGAACGCGACCGTCACCCTCTGCCACACCGGCACCAAGGATCTCGCGGCCGAGGTGCGTCGCGCCGACATCGTCGTCGCCGCCGCCGGTGTCGCCGGACTCATCACCGCCGACATGGTCAAGCCGGGTGCCGCGGTCCTCGACGTGGGTGTCTCCCGCACCGCCGACGGACTGCGCGGCGACGTCGCCGACGACGTCCGCGAGGTCGCCGGTTTCGTGTCCCCCAACCCCGGTGGTGTCGGACCGCTCACCCGTGCGTTCCTGCTCGCCAACGTCGTCGAGCGGGCCGAACGGCTCGCCGGTCTGCGCGGCTAGGACGCGTCCGTGACGCAATTCGTGCGCAGGAACCTGCCGATGCTGGCCGTCCTCCTCGTGGTGGCGGTCGCATTCGGTCTGGTCCTCGCCGATCGGTGGCGGCGCGGTGCCCTCGTCCTGGGGGGTGCCGCGCTGCTCGCCGCCGGATTCCGGGCCGTCCTCGCGCCCGACCAGGCGGGGTTGCTCGCGGTGCGCGGCAAAGGTTTCGACGTCGTCTCCATGACGGTCGTCGGAGCCGCGATCATGACCCTGGCCGCGTCGATCGACCCGCTCGGCACCGACTGACACGGGTCGAGTCCGGGCCGGGCACAGTTGTTCAGCGGCGCGCGGTGCGCGCCAGTTCCATCGTTTCCTTCAACAGCTCGGCCACCGCGTCGGCCTCGGTGAGGAAACCGTCGTGGCCGTCCCGCGACTCGAGGATCCGCAGCCCGTCGCAGCCGGGCAACCCGTCCGCGAGTTCCTGCTGCAGCCGCAGCGGATACAGCCGATCCGAGTCGACACCGCCGACGATCACCGGGACATCCGTCGCCGCGAGCGCCGCGTCGACGCCGCCGCGGCCCCGGCCCACGTCGTGCCGGTTCATCGCCTCGGTCAGCAGCACGTACGTGGCCGGATCGAACCGGGCGACCAGCTTGTCGGCCTGATGGTCGAGGTAACTCTGGACGGCGTAACGTCCACCGCCCCACGGGTTCTCCCCGGTCTGGTGGTCGTTCGCGAAGCGGGAATCGAGTTCGGTCTCGGTGCGGTACGTCAGGTGCGCGATCCGGCGGGCCAGCCCGAGACCGGTCCGCGGAACCCGGCCGGTGCCGTGGTAGTTGCCGCCCTGCCAGTCCGGATCGCTCCGGACGATCTGCATCTGCGTGGTCTGGGTGCCGATCTGGTCGGCGGTGGCGCGCGCCCCGACCGCCAGCACCAGTGCCGCGTCCACCCGGTCCGGATGTCCGACGATCCACTCGAGCGTCCGCATCCCGCCCATCGAGCCGCCGACGACGGCCGCGAGCCGGTCGATGCCCAGCCGGTCGGCGAGCGCCACCTCGGCGGCCACCTGGTCGCGGATCGTGATGTCCGGGAACCGGGAACCCCAGTAGGAGCCGTCGGCCGCGAGGGAACTGGGGCCGGTGGTGCCGCGGCAGCCGCCGAGCACGTTGGTGGCCAGCACACACCATTCGTTCGTGTCGATCGGAGCGCCGGGCCCGACCATCCCGTTCCACCAGCCGGGGGAGGGATGGTCGGCGTCGGCCGGGCCGCTCACGTGCGAATCACCCGTCAGCGCATGCTCGACGAGGACCACGTTGTCGCGGTTCGGGGACAGCTCACCCCACCGCTGCACGGCCAGGGTGACGTCGGGCAGCACCGCACCGTTCTCGAGTTCGACCGAGCCGATGTCGACGAAGCCCAACTGCCCGTCCGGCGGGGGGAACCCCGCCGGACGGGCGTTGCGAACCGAACTGACTGTCAAGACGTCGCCGCCGCGAAACCGGTCTCGAGGTCGGCGAGGATGTCGTCGAGGCCCTCGATACCGACGGCCAGGCGCACGAGCCCCGGCGTGACACCGGCGGCGAGCTGTTCCTGCTCCGAGAGCTGTGCATGGGTCGTGGACGCCGGATGGATCACCAGCGAACGGACGTCGCCGATGTTCGCGACATGGCTGTGCAGCGTCAGCGCGTTGACGAACTTCTTGCCCGCGTCGACGCCGCCGGCCAGTTCGAACGTGACGATGGCGCCCGTGCCGCGCGGCGCGAGCGTCTTGCCGCGCTCGTGCCACGGCGACGACGGCAGACCCGCGTACGACACCGTCGTCACCTCGGGATGCGCCTCGACGTATTCGGCGACGGCCTTCGCGTTCGCGACGTGCCGCTCCATCCGCAGGCTCAGCGTCTCGATGCCCTGCGCGATGAGGAACGCGTTGAACGGGGAGACTGCGGACCCGAGGTCGCGCAGCAGCTGCACCCGTGCCTTGAGCGCGAACGCCGGCGCGCCCAGGTCGGCGTAGACGACACCGTGGTAGCTCGGGTCCGGGGTGGTGAAGTTCTCGTGCCGGCCCTGGGTCCAGTCGAACGTGCCGCCGTCGACGATCACACCCGCGATCGAGGTGCCGTGACCGCCGAGGTACTTGGTCGCCGAATGGATGACGATGTCGGCGCCGTGCTCGAGCGGACGGATCAGGTACGGCGACGCGATCGTGTTGTCGACGATCAGCGGCAGGCCGTTCTCGTGCGCGACCGCCGACACCCCCGGGATGTCGAAGATGTCGTTGCGCGGATTCGAGATGGACTCGCCGTAGAACGCCTTCGTGTTCGGGCGGATCGCGGCACGCCACTGCTCGATGTCGTCGGGATCCTCGACGAACGACACGTCGATACCCAGACGGCGCAGCGTGTAGTGGAACAGGTTGTACGTGCCGCCGTAGACGCGCGGGCTCGCCACGATGTGGTCGCCGGCCCCCGCGAGGTTGAGGATCGCGAACGTCTCCGCGGCCTGCCCGGACGCGAGCATCAGCGCCGCGACGCCACCCTCGAGCGCGGCGATCCGCTGCTCGACGGCGTCCTGCGTCGGGTTCATGATGCGGGTGTAGATGTTGCCCGGCTCGGCCAGGCCGAACAGCGCCGCCGCATGGTCGGTGCTGTCGAAGGTGAACGACGTGGTCTGGTAGATCGGCAGCGCACGCGCATTGGTCGTGCCGTCGGGGCGCTGACCAGCATGGACTTGCTTGGTCTCGAAGCTCCAGGTGGCCGTCGGATCGGTCGCGGCATCGGTGATGTCGGTCATGAGTCGTCTGCTCCAGGTTCGGGAGTAGGTGTCGGCGCAGCGCCGTGCATACGCCGGGAGGGCTGAGCTATCTGCGACAACAACACATCATGATGAACCTCCGGTGGGGCATGGCCCGGTCAGTGGGTCCGTCCCAGCGGACCCGCGCTTGTCTCCCGACTCTCGTCGGGAAACCTGGTCATCACCCGGGGCACCCCACCGCGGTTGGAGGGTTGCCGGCCAGCGAGCCGGGGCTTGACGCTGACACTCTTGACCTGAACGCCGATAGTAGCGGTATCGACCGGACGGTTGGAAGGAGGGCGGCGAGAAACGCATCGCAGACATAGCGACCTGCTGTGACGTGGCGCACCGCAATAGTCTTGCTTGTCGACCGATTACCCACACCGCACCCTCACGCTGACCGGGAGTTCGATTGTGAAAGACACCGCCGCACCGCTGCACCGCGGTCTCACGGCGCGCCACATCCGCTTCATCGCGCTCGGGTCCGCGATCGGCACCGGCTTGTTCTACGGGTCGGCGGAGGCGATCGAGAAGGCCGGCCCGTCGGTGCTGCTGGCGTACCTGATCGGTGGCGCCGTGATCTACCTGGTGCTGCGCGCGCTCGGCGAGATGGCGGTCAGCAACCCGGTGTCGGGATCGTTCGGCGAGTACGCGAGCAAGCATCTCGGCCCGTTCGCGGGCTTCGCCACCGGCTGGACGTACACGTTCGAGATGATCGTGGTCTGCCTGGCCGATGTCACCGCGTTCGGCGTCTACATGGGGTTCTGGTTCCCCGACGTGCCGCGCTGGATCTGGGTGCTCGCGGTCGTCTTCTTCATCGGCGCCCTCAACCTGCTCAGCGTCAAGGTGTTCGGCGAGGTCGAGTTCTGGTTCACCCTCGTCAAGATCACCGCCATCATCGGCATGATCGTCGGCGGTATCGCCATCCTGATCTTCGGGTTCGGCATCCACGACACGTCCGTCGGCGTCTCCAACCTGTGGAACGACGGCGGCTTCTTCGCGACCGGCTTCGGCGGCTTCCTCGGCTGTTTCGCGATCGTCATGTTCGCGTTCGGCGGGACCGAGATCATCGGCATCACCGCTGGTGAGGCCGAGGATCCCGAACGCACCATCCCCAAGGCCATCAACACCGTGCCGATCCGGATCATCCTGTTCTACGTGCTCACCCTGGCCGTGATCATGGCGATCAACCCGTGGCAGTCCGTCGACTCCCAGGGCAGCCCGTTCGTCGAGATCTTCTCCGGTCTCGGCATCGGCCCGGCCGCCACCGTCCTCAACATCGTCGTCATCACCGCCGCGCTGTCCGCCATCAACAGCGACGTGTTCGGCGCCGGTCGCATGATGTACGGCATGGCCCAGCGCGGTCAGGCGCCCGCGGTGATGCGTCGAGTCTCCCGCGGCGGTGTGCCGTGGATGACCGTCGTCATCATGGTGATCACCCTGCTCGTCGGCGTCCTCCTCAACTACCTCATCCCGGACCGGGTGTTCCTCGTCATCGCGTCCATCGCCACCTTCGCGACCGTCTTCGTGTGGCTGATGATCCTGCTGTCCCAGTATCGCTCCCGGAAGACCATGACAGCCGACGAGGTGACGGCGCTGAAGTTCCCGGTGCCGCTGTGGCCGTACGGGCAGGTCGTCGCGATCGGCTTCCTCGTCTTCGTCATCGCCCTCCTGGCCTTCGACGTCGACACCCGCATCGCCCTCGTCGTCGGCGCCGCCTGGCTCGCGCTCCTCGCCCTCGCCTACCTGCGCTGGGTGCGGCCACGCACCACCCCGATTGTTACCCGTGAGTAGGGTGTGAGGTTTCCCGCTCGATGGTTGCCATCCGGGCGAATAGCAGTACGCTCGTCATGTTTGGGTCGATCCCGTCGAGGGGGACCCGAGCCGATACGTTGGATAATCGAAACGTTGGCGGACTCACCCACAAAGTGGTCTGCGCACCCCCGATACCCAGGGGACCTGGTGCCCGGTCGGCGGCATCAGGGACACTTCCTAGGAGGACACGAAGCCCCCATGTCCAAGATCAAGGTCGAAGGCAAGGTCGTCGAACTCGACGGCGACGAGATGACCCGCATCATCTGGCAGTTCATCAAAGACAAGCTGATCCACCCCTACATCGATGTGGATCTCGAGTACTACGACCTGGGCATCGAGCACCGTGATGCCACCGACGACCAGGTCACCATCGACTCGGCGAACGCCATCAAGAAGCACGGCGTCGGCGTCAAGTGCGCCACCATCACGCCGGACGAGGACCGTGTCGAGGAATTCGGCCTCAAGAAGATGTGGCGTTCCCCGAACGGCACCATCCGTAACATCCTGGGCGGCACCATCTTCCGTGCCCCGATCCTGATCTCGAACGTGCCGCGTCTGGTCCCGGGCTGGACCAAGCCGGTCGTCGTCGGCCGTCACGCGTTCGGTGACCAGTACCGCGCCACCGACTTCAAGGTCCACCAGGCCGGCACCGTCACCCTCACCTTCACCCCCGAGGACGGCTCCGAGCCGATCCAGCACGAGGTCGTGAAGATGCCCGAGGACGGCGGCGTCGTCATGGGCATGTACAACTTCAAGAAGTCCATCCAGGACTTCGCGCGGGCCTCGCTGTCCTACGGCCTGCAGCGCAACTACCCGGTCTACCTGTCGACCAAGAACACGATCCTCAAGGCCTACGACGGCATGTTCAAGGACGAGTTCCAGCAGGTCTACGAGGACGAATTCAAGGCCGAGTTCGACGCCGCGGGCCTGACCTACGAGCACCGCCTCATCGACGACATGGTCGCCTCCTCGCTCAAGTGGGAGGGCGGCTACGTCTGGGCGTGCAAGAACTACGACGGTGACGTCCAGTCCGACACCGTCGCGCAGGGCTACGGCTCGCTGGGCCTGATGACGTCCGTGCTGATGACCCCGGACGGCAAGACCGTCGAGGCGGAGGCCGCGCACGGCACCGTCACCCGCCACTACCGTCAGCACCAGCAGGGCAAGCCGACGTCGACGAACCCGATCGCGTCGATCTTCGCGTGGACCCGTGGCCTCGAGCACCGCGGCAAGCTCGACAACAACCCGGAGCTGATCGAGTTCGCGAGCCAGCTCGAGGACGTCGTCATCAAGACCGTCGAGAGCGGCCAGATGACCAAGGACCTCGCGCTGCTGATCGGCCCGGACCAGGGTTGGCAGACCACCGAGGAGTTCCTCGCGACCCTCGACGAGAACCTGCAGAAGGCCCGCGCGTAATCGCGTAGCACTTCGCTGAAACGGGACGTTCCTCACACGGGAACGTCCCGTTTCCGTTCCACGGAAGGCACATCTTGACCAGCGCGGCCCCCACCGGGGCACTCTCGACCTCCGCCGTCTCGTCCACCGTCCGCCGCCGGGCGATGATCGCGCTCGCGATGGGCGGTTTCGGTATCGGCACCACCGAGTTCGTGGCGATGGGACTGCTCCCGCAGATCGCCGGCGGCCTCTCCGTCTCCGAACCGACCGCCGGGCACGTCATCACCGCGTACGCGCTCGGTGTCGTCGTCGGTGCCCCGCTCATCGCGGCCCTGACCGCCCGCACCCCCCGCAAGGTGCTGCTGATCGCACTCATGATCGCGTTCACCGTCGGCAACGCGGCCGCGATCATCGCCCCGAACTACGGCGGGCTGCTGATCGCCCGGTTCGCGGCCGGTCTGCCGCACGGCGCCTACTTCGGGGTCGCGTCCCTCGTCGCCGCGCACCTGGCGGCCCGCGGGCAGCGCGCCAAGGCCGTCGCGACGGTGATGGCCGGTCTCGCGATCGCCAACGTGGTCGGGGTGCCAGCCGCCGCGTGGATCGGCCAGAACCTCGGCTGGCGCAGTGCGTTCGCCCTCGTCGCCGTCATCGGGGTGGCGACCGTGCTCGCGATCTCGGCGTGGGTGCCGCCGCTGCGTGACCTGCGCACCAGCGACCCGCGTACCGAACTGGGCGCGCTGCGGCGCGGACAGGTGTGGCTGACGCTGATCGTCGGCATGGTCGGCTTCGGTGGCATGTTCGCCGTCTACACGTACGTGGCGTCGACGATGACGGAGGTGGCGGGGTTGCCGATGGCGCTCGTGCCGCTCGCCCTCATGGTGTACGGGCTCGGCATGGTCGCCGGCAACACACTCGGCGGTGTGCTCGCGGACCGGGCCCTGACCCGCGGCCTGTTCGTGGTGCTCGCCGCGCTCGTCGTGTGCCTGGCTGTGTTCGCGGTCGCCGCCCGCAACCCGTACACCGCGATGATCGTGCTGTTCCTCATCGCGGTCGCCGGGTCGGCGCTGGTGCCGGGCCTGCAGACCCGGCTCATGGACGTCGCCGCCGACGCCCAGACCCTCGCCGCGGCCCTCAACCATTCGGCCCTCAACACCGCGAACGCGTTCGGTGCGTGGATCGGTGGCGTCGTCATCGCCGCCGGTCTCGGCTACACCGCGCCCGCCCTCGTCGGTGCCGGACTGGCCGCGGCGGGACTCGTGGTGCTCGCCGTCGCAGTGTTCACGGCCCGCCGGTGACGTCCGCTACGGTTGCCCGCGTGCCTCACATCATCACCACCGTGAACGTCAACGGTGTCCGCGCTGCGGCCCGCAAGGGCCTGCTCGCGTGGCTCGCCGACTCCCGCGCCGACATCGTCTGCCTGCAGGAGACCCGAGCCTCCGACGACCAACTGCGCGACACCCTCGCCCCCGCCCTGGACGCCGGCTGGCACGTCGCCTCCGCGGAACCCGCGGCGAAGGGACGCAACGGGGTGGCGGTGCTGTCGCGGCGGCCCGCGGACGCCGTCCGGATCGGATTCGGGGACGACGAGTTCGCCGACGCCGGCCGCTACCTCGAGGCCGACTTCGACCAGCTGACCGTCGGCAGCCTGTACCTGCCGACGGGGGAGGCGGACACCCCCAAACAGGAGCAGAAGCAGCGGTTCATGGCGTCGTTCGCGGCCCACCTGGCCCGCAGCGCCGAGACGGCTGCCGCGGCCGGACGGGACATGCTGGTGTGCGGCGACTGGAACATCGCGCACACCGAACGAGACATCAAGAACTGGAAGGGCAACGTCAAGAAGTCCGGGTTCCTGCCCGAGGAGCGGGCCTGGGTCGAGGCCCTGCTCGCTGACGGCACCTGGACCGACGTCGTCCGCCGCCTGCACCCGGACGTCGACGGCCCCTACTCGTGGTGGTCGTACCGCGGCAAGGCGTTCGACACCGACGCCGGCTGGCGCATCGACTACCACCTCACCACGCCCGGCCTGGCCGACCGGGCGAAGGAGGCCCACGTCGAACGGGCCGCCACGTACGCCGAGCGCTGGTCCGACCACGCTCCCGTCACGGTGCAGTTCCACTGATGGCCGCGCCCAAGTCGAAGAACCCGATCATCGCGCTGCTCGTCGCCCTCGCCGGTCTGGCGGCCGCGGTGTTCGTCGGCACCACCCAACTCGGCGGCGACACCGACTCGGCCTCGGTCGCCGCGACCACGAGTGTCACCGCGACCACGAGTGTCACGGCAACCACCGCCCCGAAGCCCGCATCACCGAAACCCACGGCACCGAAGACGTCCACCCCGCCCGCGGACACCGCGATCCCGCAGGCCGTGTGGGCGACGCTCGCCGCGGTCGACGCCGGACGGTGGCCGCCGTCGGACGCCCCCGGCACCGAGGGCGGTCGCTCGTTCGGCAACCACGAGGGCCGACTGCCCGCGTCCGCCGACGGGCAGAAGGTCCGCTACCAGGAGTGGGACGTCAACCGGAAGCAGCCCGGACGCGGCCGGGACGCCGAGCGCATCGTCACCGGCAGCGACGGCTCCGCGTGGTACACCGACGATCACTACGACACGTTCACGAGGATGCGCTGATGATCGTGTCGCCGGGTCTGTCACTGCTGGTCGCGGACCCGCGTCGCACCGCCGGCATCGAGGAGGAACTGCGCGACGCGGGCCGTCCGGTGCGGCACGTCCGTGGCCGGCGGATGCCGACGGTCGCGGCCCTGTTCGACGAGCTCGCCGCTGCCCTGCAGTTCCCGTACTACTTCGGCCGCAACAAGGACGCGTTCGACGAGTGCTTCGCCGAGATCGACGACACCGTCGGGGCCGGTGCGGTGCTCGTCGTCCTCGACGCCGACACCCTGCTGGCGGAGCAGCCGGGACAGCTGTCGTGGTTCGCCGCTGCGGTCGCCGACGCCGCCGCGACGGTGGTGCTGCAGGCCCGTCCCGGGCAGGCGGACGCGGTGGTGGCGCGGTTCGCCGCGGTCGGCGTGCACCTGCCTCGCAGCGCCGATCCCGGCGCGTGACAGTATCGAGAATTATGTCGAGCACTGCAGAAACTCCTGAGACGAACCCCGCAACACCGGCGACGGCGAAGCCCCGCGTCCTGTCCGGTATCCAGCCCACCTCCGACTCGTTCCATCTCGGGAACTTTCTCGGTGCGCTGCAGCAGTGGGTGCCTCTGCAGGACGACTTCGACGCCTTCTACTTCATCCCCGATCTGCACGCGATCACGGTGCCGCAGGAACCCAAGGAACTGCGCAGCCGGACGCTGCGCGCGGTCGCGCAGCTGCTCGCGCTCGGTATCGACCCGGAGCGGTCGACGCTGTTCGTGCAGAGCCAGGTGCCCGAGCACGCCGAACTGGCGTGGGTCCTCAACTGCATCACCGGTTTCGGTGAGGCCGCCCGCATGACGCAGTTCAAGGACAAGTCCGCGAAGCAGGGCAGCGAGCACGCCAGCGTCGGACTGTTCACCTACCCGGTGCTGATGGCCGCCGACATCCTGCTCTACCGCCCGCAGCGGGTCCCGGTAGGTGAGGACCAGCGTCAGCACCTCGAACTGGCCCGCGACCTCGCCGGCCGGTTCAACTCCCGCTTCGGCAAGACGTTCGTCGTGCCCGAGGCGCAGATCATCAAGGGCACCGCCAAGATCTACGACCTGCAGGATCCGCGGGCGAAGATGAGCAAGTCCGCCGCCACCCCGGCCGGTCTGATCAACCTGCTCGACGACCCGAAGGTCTCCGCGAAGAAGATCAAGTCGGCGGTCACCGACAACGACCGTGAGATCCGGTTCGACCCGGAGAACAAGCCGGGCGTCAGCAACCTGCTCACCATCCAGTCGGCGCTGTCCGGGACGAGCGTCGACGACCTCGTCGCCGGCTACGCGGGCAAGGGATACGGCGACCTCAAGTCGGACACCGCCGAGGTGCTCGCCGAGTTCGTCACCCCGCTCAAGGCGAAGGTCGACGGCTACCTCGCCGACCGCGGCGAACTCGACCGGATCCTCGCCGCGGGCGCAGACCGGGCCCGCGAAGTCGCGTCCCGGACTCTCGGTCAGGTCTATGAGAAGGTGGGATTCCTCACCACCAGGAGGTAGTCCGTCGATGGCCGACGCCGCACCCAGCTTTCTCGACCGGCAGCGGGCGGCGCGGCCGTGGCTCGACCACCTCGTGCGGGCGGGCGGACGCTACCAGACGCAGAAGGGCGACTACTACGCCGCCGGAATCACCTACTTCACGATTCTGGCGATCGTCCCGATCCTGATGGTGGCGTTCGCCGTCGCCGGTTTCGTGCTCGCCGGGAACGCCGAATGGCTCACCGAGATCCAGAACCAGGTGAGCACGACCATGCCCGGCGGACTCGGGGACACGATCAACGGTCTGATCGACTCGGCGATCGAATCGCGGGCCTCCGTCGGTGTCCTCGGCCTGCTCGGCGCCGCCTACGCCGGCCTCGGGTGGACCGCGAACCTGCGGAACGCGCTGACCGCGATGTGGGAGCACACCCACAATGCAAAAGGGTTCGTCACCACCAAACTCCACGACTTCGCGGCCGTCGTCGGTCTCGCCCTCGCAATGCTGGTGACGTTCGGCCTGTCCGCGCTGAGCAACGGTCCCGTCGCCCGGCAGGTCGTGTCGTGGCTCGGTGTCGAGGACATCCCCGGGATCGGGGTCGTGCTGCGGATCGTGTCCCTGCTGATCGGCCTGCTCGCGACGTGGGCGCTGCTCACGTGGGTGATCGCCCGGATGCCCCGGGAACCGGTCACGCTACGCAGCGCCGCCCGAGCCGGGGTCGCCGCCGCGATCGTGTTCGAGGTCTTCCGGCAGGTGGGGGCGGTCTACCTGGCATCGGTGAGCCAGGGGCCGGCCGGTGTCGCTTTCGGCCCCATCCTCGGCCTGCTCGTGTTCAGCAACCTCACCGCCCGGCTCATCCTGTTCGCGACCGCGTGGGCGGCCACCGCGAAGGAGAACCTGGAGAACGCGTTCGTACCGCCACCGGACCCCGCCGTCATCCGGCCCCGCGTCCAGATCCGGGACGGCGTCTCCGCGAAGGAGGCGGCCACGCTCACCGGTGTCGGAGCACTCGCCGCGCTCGGACTCGCCGGACTGTGGCGCCGCCGCGGCGACTGAGGCGGACGCCGCCGGTTCAGCGTCGCCGCCGCCGGATCAGGACCCGCGCCCACACCAGCAGTCCGACCACCACACCCGCACCGGCCAACCCGATCGCCACCCGCGCGGCCACATCCTTGTTCGGCAGATCCGATCCGGTCGCCAGATCCATCCCGCCGGGGCCGCTCGTGTCCGGCCCGGCCACCGCGACACGGGACGGCTCGGGGGCGGGCGGACCGTCCACGAGGGTGCCCACCGACACGTCCGGGCCCAGACCGTAGCCGTAGTCGAACAGGCGCGCGACCTGCTCCCACGGACGGATCGGCAGCACATCGGCGGCCATCAGCGTCACCGCGAGCCGCCGGCCGTCACGGTCCGCGCCCGCGACGTACGTCTGCCGGGCGTCGTCGGTGTAACCGGTCTTGCCGCCGAGCGCCCCCGGATAGTTCGTCAGCAACTGGTTGTCGTTGACGATCGGATACGGCTCGACCGGCTTGTCGTCCGGTTTCGCCGGGTCGGCCGGATGTCCGGGGAACAGGACCTCGTGCGTGGAGATCAGCTGCGCGAACGTCGGATTCTGCATCGCCGCCCGGAAGATCACCGCCAGGTCGTACGGGGACGTCGCCATTCCCGGCCCGTCCAGACCGGACACCGACGCCGTGCGGGTGTCCAGGGCGCCCAGCGCGGCAGCCTTCGCGTTCATCTTGTCGATGGTGGCCTGCTCGCCGCCGAGCTGTTCGGCGAGCGCCTGGGCGGTGTCGTTGCCGGACCGCATCACGAGGCCCTGCATCAACTGCAGGTTGGTGTAGGTGCCGCCGACTCCGAGCCCGGCGGAACTGCCCTCCATGTCCGCGGCCGCGGCGTCCACCACGACGGTGGTGTCCAGATCGAGTTCGTCGAGCGCGACGAGCGCCAACAGCACCTTGACGGTGCTGGCCGGCCGGTAGCGGCCGTGCGGATCCTTCGCGGCCAGCACCTGCCCGGTGCCCAGGTCGGCGACGAGCCAGCCGGTCGCCGAGATGTCGGCGGGCAGCGGCGGTGTGCCGGGGGCGGTGATCACCCCGCATGCACCGAGCGCATCACCGCCGACGGGTGCAGCGGGCACCGGGACCGGGGTGGGGGCGGGCTCGCCGGGACGCGGCACCTCCGACAGGTCGATCGCCGGCGGCGGCACCTCCCGGTGCGGACACGCGTCGGTGTTCGGGGTACTGAACGGGGGAGTGGTGGTGGCAGGTAGCGGCGGTTGCGCGGCCGCGAGGGGCGCGCAGAGGACGAGGGTGGAGGTCGCCACAGCGACGATTGCCGCGGGGAGGGACCGCTGCCGTGCAGGCTTCGGGAGTGCAGTCATAACGAGACTCCAGGGTAGGCGCCGGACGGGGACGTCCCCACCCCGTAAACGCGTTTTGCGCACTTGACGCCGTCCCGACGGGGTCGGGGACAGCGCCAAGTGCGCAAAACGGGGGTGCGTCGGTGACGCGGTGGATCAGTTACGCGTGAACAGCAGCGCGCGCTTGACTTCCTGGATCGCCTTCGTCACCTGGATGCCGCGGGGGCACGCGTCGGTGCAGTTGAAGGTGGTGCGGCAGCGCCACACGCCTTCCTTGTCGTTCAGGATGTCGAGACGCTCGCCGGCACCCTCGTCACGGCTGTCGAAGATGAAGCGGTGCGCGTTCACGATCGCGGCCGGGCCGAAGTAGCTGCCGTCGCTCCAGTACACCGGGCACGACGTGGTGCAGCAGGCGCACAGGATGCACTTGGTGGTGTCGTCGAAGCGGGCACGGTCGGCCTGCGACTGGATCCGCTCACGCGTCGGCTCGACACCCGACGTGATGAGGAACGGCTTCACGGCACGGAACGCGTCGAAGAACGGCTCCATGTCGACGACCAGGTCCTTCTCCACCGGGAGACCCTTGATCGGCTCGATCGTGATGGTGACCGGCTGGCCGTTGGCCGGCAGCAGGTCCTTCATCAGGATCTTGCAGGCGAGACGGTTGACACCGTTGACGCGCATCGCGTCCGAACCGCACACGCCGTGCGCGCAGGACCGACGGAACGTCAGCGTGCCGTCCAGGTAGCCCTTCGTGTACAGCAGCAGGCTCAGCAGACGGTCGGTCGGCAGCGCCGGGACCTGGAACGAATCCCAGTGCGAACCCTGGCCGTCTTCCGGGTTGAACCGGGCGATCTTGAGGGTGACCATGACGGCGCCCTCGGGAACGGGCGGCAGCGCGGTGGCGTCCTTGTCCAAGACAGGTGCGGACATCAGTACTTACGCTCTTTCGGCTCGTAGCGGGTCTGAACCACTGGCTTGTAGTCGAGGCGAATATCCGAGATCAGCTCGGTCCCCTGCTTGTAGGCCATGGTGTGCTTCATGTAGTTCGCATCGTCGCGGTCGGGGTAGTCCTCGCGGGCGTGACCGCCGCGGGATTCCTTGCGGTTCAGCGCACCCACGACGGTGACCTCGGCCATCTCGAGCAGGAAGCCCAGCTCGATGGCCTCGAGCAGGTCGCTGTTGTAGCGCTTGCCCTTGTCGTGCACGACGATGTGGTTGTAGCGCTCCTTGAGCGCACGCACGTCGTTCAGCGCGGTGGTCAGCGTCTCCTCGGTGCGGAACACCGAGGCGTTGTTGTCCATCGTCTGCTGCAGTTCCTTGCGGATGTCCGCGACCCGCTCGTGGCCGTGATCGGACAGGATCAGCGC
Source organism: Prescottella subtropica (assembly GCF_005434945.1). Taxonomy (GTDB): domain Bacteria; phylum Actinomycetota; class Actinomycetes; order Mycobacteriales; family Mycobacteriaceae; genus Prescottella; species Prescottella subtropica. The sequence continues at coordinate 19,839 of NZ_SKCH01000008.1, forward strand.
CAGCCACTCCTCGACCATCTTCGCCGGGTTCTCCGGCAGCGGCACGAAGTCCGTCTTCTCTGCGTACTCCGCGGCGGCGATGCCGGCGCGGCGACCGAAGACGTTGATGTCGAGCAGCGAGTTGGTGCCCAGACGGTTCGCGCCGTGCACCGAGACACACGCGCACTCGCCGGCGGCGTACAGGCCGGGGACGTGCTCGTCGTTGTTGCGCAGGACCTCACCGGTGACGCGGGTGGGGATACCGCCCATGACGTAGTGGCAGGTCGGGTACACCGGGACGAGCTCGGTGACCGGGTCGACACCCAGGTAGGTGCGAGCGAACTCGGTGATGTCGGGGAGCTTCTCCTCGAGCACGTCCGCGCCGAGGTGGGTGACGTCGATGTAGACGTAGTCCTTGTTCGGACCGGCACCGCGACCCTCGAGCACCTCGAGCACCATCGACCGGGCGACGATGTCACGCGGCGCGAGGTCCTTGATGGTGGGGGCGTAGCGCTCCATGAAACGCTCGCCGTCGACGTTGCGGAGGATGCCGCCCTCGCCGCGCACGGCTTCCGAGATGAGGATGCCGAGGCCCGCGAGTCCCGTCGGATGGAACTGGTGGAACTCCATGTCCTCGAGCGGCAGGCCCTTGCGGAAGATGATGCCCATGCCGTCACCGGTGAGGGTGTGCGCGTTGGACGTCGTCTTGTACATGCGGCCCGAGCCGCCCGTCGCGAAGACGATCGACTTCGCGTGGAAGACGTGCAGTTCGCCGGTCGCGAGCTCGTAGGCGACGACACCGGTGGCGACGGGACCGTTCTCGGTCTCGGTCAGCGCGACGTCGAGCGCGTAGAACTCGTTGAAGAACTCGACGTCGTGCTTGACGCAGTTCTGGTACAGCGTCTGCAGAATCATGTGGCCGGTACGGTCGGCGGCGTAGCAGGCGCGGCGCACCGGAGCCTTACCGTGATCGCGGGTGTGGCCACCGAATCGACGCTGGTCGATCTTGCCCTCGGGCGTGCGGTTGAACGGGAGACCCATCTTCTCGAGGTCGAGGACCGCGTCGATGGCTTCCTTGGCCATGATCTCGACCGCGTCCTGGTCGGCGAGGTAGTCGCCGCCCTTGACGGTGTCGAAGGTGTGCCACTCCCAGTTGTCTTCCTCGACGTTGGCGAGTGCAGCACACATGCCACCCTGCGCTGCACCGGTGTGCGAGCGGGTCGGGTAGAGCTTGGTCAGGACCGCGGTGCGAGTACGGGGGCCGGCCTCGATGGCCGCGCGCATCCCGGCGCCACCGGCACCGACGATGACGACGTCATAACGATGTTCCTGCATGAAGGTTCTGCTCCCCTAGCTCGCCGAGATGTTGGGGTCGAAAGTGAAGATGACGTAGGTGCCCAGGCCCATGATCAGGATCATCGACACGACCAGGATCGTGTTGAGCCAGAACCGGGTGGAGTCCTTACGCGAGTAGTCCGCGATGACCGTGCGCAGGCCGTTGCCGCCGTGCAACTGGGCGAGCCAGAGCATGGTCAGGTCCCACATCTGCCAGAACGGGCTGGACCAGCGACCCGCGACGAACGCGAAGTTGATGCGGTGCACGCCGTCGTCGAGCATCAGCATGATGAACAGGTGGCCGAGGACGAGAACGATCAGCGCCAGGCCCGAGAAACGCATGAACAGCCACGCGTAGAGCTCGAAGTTGTTCTTGGCCTGGCGGCGCGGCGAACGCGGAAGGTCCAGGCTGGCCGGGCGGTCGTACGCCGTGGCGATAGTCTTCGCTTCACTCATGTCAGTGCCCCGCAAACATGTTGTAGAAGATGCGACCGGCGCCCGGGATCATGACCACGAACCAGATCGCGATGATCACCCAGAGCATGACGCGCTGGTACTGCGGGCCCTTCGACCAGAAGTCGACGAGCATCACGCGCAGGCCGTTGAGTGCGTGGTAGAGCACCATCGCGACCAGGGCGAGCTCCATGAGACCGACAAGGGGGTTCTTGTAGGTCTCGATGACTCGGTCGTACGTGTCCGGATTGACGCGCACCAGCGCGGTGTCCAGGACATGGACGAAAAGAAAGAAGAATGTTGCGACGCCGGTGATCCGGTGTAGAACCCAGGACCACATGCCGGGGTCGCCCCGGTAAAGCGACCGGGTGCGCTCCTTCGTGGGAGCGGCTTCCGTCGTGCTGCTCATCGAGTGCTGTGCCTCCAACGTCTTTGGTGGGCGCGTCGAGCCGGCACACAGCTGTTCGGATTTACCGCAGCCCGGGCTCGACGAGGACCTGAACCGACTTCTGTGAACTCTAAACCCAACCGATTCCGGGAACTAATCTCTCGCGCGGTTCGTACGGCCCCGAAATCGCTTGTTAGGTTTGCCTTCCCATATTGGAAGGTGGTTGTCGCGGTTGCCGGCGAGTCGGCCCGTGGGCCGACGATGGGGTGGGGACCTCCGGTTCCGTCGCTACGGAAGTTGTTGCACGACAATGCCTGTCGTCCTCGTGGCGGGTGGTCGGATGGGTGGTGTGAGCGCGTCGCCGGTTCCGTCGACGGTGTGACGCAGATCCGTCACGGCCATTCGTGTGGCGAATGCAATGTGGAAAATGTCTCATACCACCCGTCGGCGACTGCTAAGTGTCTACTTGTCGGTAACTTGCCGGGAACCGGAACGACACGCACCGGACGCGTCCGGTGACTAGGTTCGATCCATGACGGCACCGCTCGAACTCGAATTCCTTCGCCGGGCACCGAAGGTGCTGCTGCACGACCACCTCGACGGGGGCCTGCGTCCGGCCACCGTCGCCGAACTCGCCGCAGACTGCGGCTACCGCGGCCTGCCCGTCGGCGACCCCGGCGACCTGGCCGGCTGGTTCCGGTCCGCCGCCGACAGTGGCTCGTCCGGGGGCTCGCTCGAGCGCTACCTGGAGACGTTCGCCCACACCGTCGCCGTCATGCAGACCCCGACCGGGCTGCGCCGGGTCGCCCGCGAATGCGCCGAGGACCTGGCCGCGGACGGCGTCGTGTACGCGGAGGTGCGGTTCGCGCCCGAACAGCATCTCGAGGCCGGGCTCGGACTCGACGACGTCGTCGAGCACGTGCTCGACGGTTTCCGGGAGGGTGTGGAGGCGGCGCGGGCCGACGGTCGTGAGCTGCGGATCGGCTGCCTGCTCACCGCGATGCGGCACGCCGCCCGCTCCCGGGAGATCGCCGAGCTCGCCGTCCGGTTCCGGGATCGGGGTGTGGTGGGATTCGACATCGCGGGTGCGGAGGCGGGACACCCGCCGAGCCGCCACCTCGACGCCTTCGAGTACATGCGCGACCACAACGCGCACTTCACGATCCACGCCGGTGAGGCGTTCGGCCTGCCGTCCATCCACGAGGCCGTCGCCTTCTGCGGCACCGACCGGCTCGGTCACGGGGTGCGCATCACCGACGACATCACCGTCGCCGACGACGGCACCGTCACGTTGGGGCGGCTCGCGAACTATGTGCGGGACAAGCGGATTCCCCTGGAGTTGTGCCCCAGTTCGAACGTGCAGACCGGGGCGGTCGCGAGCCTCGCCGAGCATCCGTTCGACCTGCTGGCGCGGGAACGGTTCCGCGTCACCGTCAACACCGACAACCGGCTGATGAGCGACACCACCATGAGCCGCGAGATGCTCGTCCTCGTCGACACCTTCGGGTACGGCTGGAGCGACCTCGAACGCTTCACCATCAACGCGATGAAGTCGGCGTTCCTGCCGTTCGACCAGCGGCTGGCGCTGATCGACGACGTCGTCAAGCCGGGATACGCCGTCCTGATCGGCTGACCGCCCGCTCCGGTTATTCGGGGCGCAGCCGCGCCTCGAACTCCAGCTCGAGTGTCCGCCACGCGGCTGCCTCCGCCTCGAACGGCGGGTTCGGCGTCATCCGGCCCGGTGCGGGCTCGAGAATGTAGGAGACGTACCAGCCGAGCGGTGTCGACGGCGCGAGCGCGGCATCGGTGGCGTCGTCCTTCGCGAAGTCCGCTGCATCGGTGAACAATTCGACGGCCAACTCCAGCTGGTCGGCGTCGACGGCGTCCGGGCCGGCAGCGAGGTCGTCCGCCAGTCCCGGCAGGACGTAGACGTTCTCGTCGGTGACCTCGACCTCGAGTGAGCCGTCGACGGCCGCGTTCTGTACCTCCGCGTAGGTGTTGACCCGGGCCAGGTCGTGGTCGTGGTGGTCGGCGAGATAGCGGGCGAGGGCACGCTCGGAGGCGAAGACCGCGATGCGTCCGCCGCTACCGAGGAACACCGCATGATCGTCGAGGTAGCAGCGCAGCGAGAACAGGGTGGTCTCGGACGTGACGATCTTGACGGGGTCGATACCGACACCGGTCCAGAACGTCTCCTCTGCCTCGTCGTCGGTTTCGTCCGTGCCGGACTCGTACTCGTCGTAGTCGTCGTCCGCCTCGGCATCGTCGTCGGCGTCGACGACGTTCTCCTGCGTCGCGAGGATCTCGGCCTCGGCGCCGGCGAGCGCCTGGGCGTCGACGGCAGGGGTGGTGACGACCGCATCGATCGCATCGAGGACAGCGTCCCAGTCGTCGGCGATCGCGGTCCCGATACGGTCCCACAGCTTCTCGCCGTCACGACCGGCGAACTGGCCGACACCGAACCGGAGGTGCCCGAGCTCCGGATGGTTCTCGAAGAACTTCACCACCGGATCGAGGTCGCAGACCTCGCCGAGGGTGCGCACCATCGTCAGCGTCTCGTCGAGCTCGGCGACGGCGAGCGGTTCGGGATCCCCGGCCGCGAGATCGAGCACCCCGACCAGATCGAAAGCGACGGACTCCTCGGGCTCGAGCTCGGGGGCCGCCAGCTTCGAGATCGTCGGCCACGCGGGATGCTCGACGAGGTCGTTGTCGTCGTTCGTGCGGATGAACGCCGCGAGCGCGGCGACCGATTCGAACCCGTACAGGTCGTCCTCATGGCCGAGGAAGGCCTCCCACTCGTCGTCGCCTTCGCGCCAACGGGGAGCCCACAACGTGACGAGGTCGCCTCGGGTCACACCGAGTTCGATCGGGACGATGTCTCCAGCCATGGCCGGAAGCCTAGCGACGTCGCGGCCAAAGATATAGCCGGACGCCGGTCACTTCGTGTCGCCCGTATCGAACAGTGGCCCGGCGAGGCGGGCGTGTTCGGCCGCGGCGGTGGCCGCGGCCCGCTGCGCGGTGTCGACGATCGCCTGTTCGAGGCCCCGGACGTCGACGTCGTGCAGTGATTCCGTGATCCACAGGTCGGTGAGCCGCCCGTCGCCGTCGACCTCGACCCGGACCCGCCCGTCGAGGCCCGCGGCCTCGGCGCGGATCGCGGCCAGCGCGGACAGGGTGTCGCCGAACCGGTCCGCCTGCGCCCGCACCCGCGCGACGAGGGCGTCCATGTCGCGGCCGCTCACGCCGGACGCATCCAGCTCGCGGGGGCGTCGACGTCCGCGGCGGTGGCCCGGTCCGCGGCGGCGACGTCGTCGTGGGTCGGCAGCCCGAGCCGGTCGAGGAGTTCGGCCGGCACCCCGTCCCGCACCAGTCGGTCGCGTCGCTGCGCACCGGCGTCCCGGCCCGCGTCCCGGCACAGGACGAGGAGCTGCCGGGCCAGTTCCGTACCGCCGAACCGCAGTTCACGACGGTCGATCCGGACACCGACCGGTAGACCGGTCTCGGTGGCACGGACCGTCACGGTGCCGGCGCGGTTGGTGGCGACAGCGGTGGGCGGGGGAGCGGGGACTGTGCTGTCGATGGTCATGGTTCTCCCGCTCACGTGGTGGTGGGGCGGTAGAAGCCGTGGAAGCCCATACCGATGTTGTCGGTGCGGATCGCGCTGACGGCGACGGGATCGCCGGCCTCGATCATCTGGCCGCCGCCGATCACCATCGCGACGTGGCCGTCCCACACGGCGAGGTCGCCGGGCATGAGGTCGGCCTGGTTCACGGGGGTGCCGACGCTCTGCTCCTGCGCGAGACGCGGCAGGTCGACGCCGGCCTCTCCGTACGCCCACTGGGTCAGGCCGCTGCAGTCCAGACCTTGGCCGGGGGAGGTGCCGCCCCACTGGTACGGCACACCCTGCTGGGTGAGGGCGTTGCGGACGGCGTCGGCGGCCTCCCGGTTGGGGGCGACGGCGGTGCTGCCGTCGGGCAGGAGGATCTCGACGCTCCCGGCGCTGCCGGTGTCGAGCGAGCCGGTACCCAGTGATCCGCTGCCGAGTGAGCCGGTGTCGAACGATGCGGGCGTGAACGCCGTGTCGACGATCCGCGGCGGTGCCGGCACCGGATCGGGTGCGGTGAGTTCGGCCAGGGCCGCGGTGTGCCCGGCCAGTTCGCCGCGCACCCGTTCGACGACGGTCAGCGCCCGCTGCAGGTGGTCGAGGGCGGACGCGATCAGCACCGTCGGCCCGCCCGGGGTGGCCAGCAGTGGCAGTGCCGACGCGGCCTGCGCCAGGAACGAATCGAGGATCGCCTGCAGTTCGACGGTGCCGGTGCGGACCGTCTCCGACGCGGTGTCGACGACGGTCGCGATCTCACGGCCCTGATCCGAGAGGACCACCGTCGACGCCTGGGTGGCCTGCACCTTGCCGACGGCGGCGTCGGCGGCGATCCCGGACCAGGCGCGGTCGAGTTCGCCGATCGCGGTGCGGCCGATCGCGTAGGCGGCGTCGAGGGTGTCCGACGCGACACGCAACGCGTCCGACGGTGATCCGGCCGGCAGCATGCCGGTGCCGAACGCGCCGAGCAGTTCGGCGACGGGGCGGGCGAGGACGTCGATCACAGGGCCACCCCCGTGCTCAGACCGGACGCGGTGTGCGCGTCGGTGGCGTCGTAGGCGGCCGCGGTCGTGGTCGCGGCGTCACTCATCGCCGTCCACGTGCCGGCGAGCCGGCCCAGTTCGGCCGAGTGCGCGGCCCGGGCCCGGTCGAAGGCGGCGACGAAGTCGCCGCCGATCAACCCGAACACCGGCCCGAGCAGGCCGGCGCCATCCGCCGAGATCCCGGAGTCGGCGGTGCCGACCCGGCCGGCGAGACCCGCCGCGGTCGTCCCGAATCCGGTGATCCCGCTCGTCGTCACCGATAACTCACTCATCGCATCCCCCATCGATACTGGTCCGTCGACGGGTTGGACGCAGCGGCGCACGATTCGGTTCCCCACTATCCTCGGCAGTCATGGAAACGCAGGTGGTGGACCACCCTCTGGCCGCAGCACTACTGACCCGGATGCGCGACGAACGCAGCGACAACGCGACGTTCCGGTCCGCGCTACGGCAGCTCACCCAGATGCTGATCTACGAGGCCACGCGGGACGCCCCGATCACGGAGTTCGAGGTCACGACGCCGGTCGCGGTGACCATCGGGGTCCGGTTGGCGAGGCCGCCGCTGCTGGTTCCGGTGCTGCGGGCCGGTCTCGGCATGATCGAGCAGGCCAGTTCGCTGATCCCGCAGTCGCAGGTCGGGTTTGTCGGGATGGGCCGTGACGAGCAGACGCATCAGCCGGTGCCGTACCTCGAGTCGTTGCCCGCGGATCTGTCCGGGCGCCCGGTGTACGTGCTCGACCCGATGCTCGCGACCGGCGGTTCGATGGTCCACACCATCGACCTGCTCGTCGCCCGCGGCGCCACCGACATCACGGCGGTCTGCGTCGTGGCCGCACCACAGGGAGTCGACGCGCTCGCGACGTCCGGGCATCCGGTGCGGCTGATCGTCGCGGCCGTCGACGACGACCTCGACGAGAACGCGTTCATCGTGCCGGGTCTCGGGGACGCCGGGGACCGGCAGTTCGGCCCGCGCTAGACCGAACTGCCGGCAGCGGTCAGCGGGCGGGAGTGTTCTGCAGGACCCGCCCGTTGACCGCGTCGACCGTCACCTCGCGGACCGAACCGTCGGTGGCGACGACGTCGGCCTCCCACACCGTCGTTCCGCCCTTCTCGACCTCGAGCTTCAATTCGGTGATCCGTCCGCCGGGCACCTCCGCGAGGACGATGCCGGTGGCCTTGTCGAAGCTGATCTGCGCCTCCAAGCCGCCCTCGTCCCCGGACGGGGCCGGCTCCGGTGCTGATGCGGATGCGGATGCAGACGTGGACGGGGATCCGGTGGGTGCGGGGGTTCCGGCCGACTCCTTCGCCGGTGCCGAGGTGGTGGTGCTCGTGGTCACGGCGGCGGTGGTGGTGCTCGCGGTGGTGGTCGGCGAGGTGCCGCTGTCGTTGCTGCCGCAGGCTGCGAGCGCCAGCAATGCGATGCCGGTTGCGGCGGCCGTGGTGATCCGTGCGGCGAGGGTTCCCCGAGGAATGCGCATGTCGTGTAAGCCTTTCGGTCGTTCGTCCGCCGACGAGTGTGCCGGACATGCGCACAATTCGGGCGGACACGACATCAACCGTTATGTGATCGTCTCCTCGAGTGTGAGCCGCACCCGTGCGGCCCGGTCCCCGGCTCGCGACCGGGCCGCTGCCACGTCGCCGCCGACGACCTCCTCGACCACCTCGAAATAGCACTTGAACTTCGGTTCCGTGCCGGACGGCCGGACGGTCACCCGGACACCCGGCCCGGTGAACACGAGGGCGTCGGTCCGCAGCGGCCCGCGCACCGATGCGAGATCGGTGAGCGTCACTGCGGCGCCGCCGATCTCGGTCGGGGGCCGGGTGCGCAGCCGTGCCATGACGCGGCCCACGTCGGCGTTGCCGGCGAACCGGTGCGACACCTGCCCGGTGACGTGCACCCCGAACTCGGCGGCGAGGTCGTCGAGTGCGTCGAGCAGGGTCCGGCCCTGCCCCGCCGGATCGGCGACGAGGTCGGCCACCAGCACGGCGGCCGAGATTCCGTCCTTGTCCCGCACGGCGTCCGGGTCGACGCAGTGCCCGATCGCCTCCTCGTATGCGTAGACCAGGCCGTCGCCGGCGCGCACGAGCCACTTGAATCCGGTGAGCGTGCGGGCCGACCGCTGCCCGCGGGCGTCGGCGATCTTGCCGAGCAGCGTCGACGACACGATCGTCGTCGCGGCCAGTGACCCTGCGGGCGCGCGCCCGAGGATCCGGTCGTCGAGCAGGGCGCCGGTCTCGTCGCCGGTGAGCATCCGCCAGCCGTCCGGTCCGGGTACTCCGACGGCGCAGCGGTCGGCGTCCGGGTCGAGGGCGATCGCGACGTCGGCGCCGACGTCCCACGCGAGTGCGAGCAGGGCGTCCGTGGCGCCGGGCTCCTCCGGATTCGGGAACGTCACCGTCGGGAAATCGGGGTCGGGAGCGAACTGTGTTGCGACGGTGTGGATGTCGGTGAACCCGGCGGCCTGCAGTGCGGCCACCGCGGTCGCGCCGCCGACACCGTGCAGCGGCGTGAGCGCGATACGGATGTCGCGGCGCGCCCCGGACGGCAGCGTCGCCACCCGCTCCAGGTAGGCGGCGACGAGTCCGTCGTCGACCGGGACGACGGGGACGCGCCGCACCCGGTCGACGCGGGCGATCGCGTCCTCGATCTCCCGGTCCGCGGGAGCAGCGAGCGGGGCACCGCCGTGCATGTACACCTTGTAGCCGTTGTCGGCGGGCGGATTGTGCGACGCCGTGATCTGCACGCCCGCAACCGCATCCAGGCGGCGCACCGCGAACGCGACGACCGGTGTCGGCAGCGGCCGGGGCAGCAGGCGCACATCGAACCCTTCGGCGGCCAGGACCTCCGCCGCGGCGACCGCGAACTCCTCCGACCCGTGGCGGGCGTCGCGACCGACGACCACGATCCCGCCGCCGGGACACCGTTCCCGCAGCCACGCTGCGAGTCCCGCGGTGGCACGTTCGACGACGCCGACGTTGATGCAGCCCGGGCCGTCGCCGACCGGCCCGCGCAGACCCGCGGTGCCGAACCGGAGCATCACAACCGGGCCAGCAGGTCGCGCAGCAGCGTGCCCATGCGTGCCGCCGACGCCTGTCCCGCGGCGAGGACCTCGGCGTGGTCGAGACTCTCGCCGGTGATGCCCGCGGCCAGGTTCGTCACCAGCGAGACCCCCAGCACCTCGGCGCCCAGGGCGCGGGCCGCGATCGTCTCGTGCACCGTCGACATGCCGACCAGGTCGGCGCCGAGCGTGGCGAGCATGCGGATCTCGGCGGGCGTCTCGTAGTGCGGGCCGGGCAGACCCGCGTACACGCCCTCGGTGAGCGTCGGATCGATCCGGCGGGCCAGATCCCGCAGGCGCGGGCTGTAGGCGTCGACCAGGTCGACGAACTGCGCCCCGGCCAGCGGGGATCGGGCGGTGAGGTTGAGGTGGTCGCCGATGAGGACCGGCTGCCCCACCTGCAGGCCGGGACGGATGCCGCCGGCTGCGTTGGTGAGGATCACCGTCGCCGCGCCGGCGGCGATCGCGGTGCGGACCGGATGCACGACGCGGGCGAGGTCGTGGCCCTCGTACGCGTGGGTGCGGCCGAGCAGCACCAGGACCGGGACGTCGCCGACCCGCACCGACAGCACCGTCCCGGCGTGCCCCTCCGCGGACGGCGGCGCGAAGCCGGGCAGGTCCGTCATCGGCACGCTCGCGGTGGGGGTGCCGAGGGCGTCGGCGGCGGCCCGCCACCCGGAACCGAGGACGACGGCCGCCGCGTGCCGGGCGACGCCGGTGCGTTCGGCGAGGACGTCGGCGGCCTGCTGTTCGAGTGTGCCCATGACGGCACACAGTAGCCGCGACACGCGATGTTACTCGTGGGTAGTATCGCGTCATGCCATACCTGAATCGCGACGGCGACGTCTTCGTCCTGTACCTGGGCACCGAGGGCGAGACGGACAACGAGAACCGCTTCCACCCCGACTGGATCGACGCCGTGCACGCGCTGCTCGACGAGGTCGAGGCCCACGAGGGCCCGGCGGCCCTGGTCACGACCGCGACCGGCAAGTTCTACACCAACGGTCTCGACACCGACTGGGTGTTCGGGAACCTCGCGGACCTGCCCGGTTACCTCGACCGGGTGCACACCGTCTACTCGCGGCTGCTGGCGTTCCCGACGGCGACCGTCGCCGCCGTGCAGGGGCACGCGTTCGGGGCCGGTGCGATGCTGGCCCTGGCCCACGACTTCCGGGTCATGCGCGGCGACCGCGGCTACTTCTGCCTGCCCGAGGTCACGCTGAACATGCCGTTCACGGTGGGCATGTCGGGTCTGCTCACGGCCCGCCTGCCCCGGCAGACGGCGGTCGAGGCCATGACGACGGGCCGACGCTACGGCGGCGCCGACGCGCTCACCGCCGGGATCGTCGACGCCACCATCGACGATCCTGCCGGGGACTCCGTCCTCGCTGCCGCGGTCGCGCGGGCGTCCGCGCTGGTCTCGACGCGCGGCGCGAACCTCGCCGGCATCAAGCGAGGCCTGCACCGGGACGCCCTCGACGCGCTCGCCGTCACGACCGACGAGAGCAACTTCCGCTTCGGTTGACCGGGACGGGGCGGCGCGGAGTGAGAGACTGGGTTCCGTGAGAGCGGGATCCTCGTCAGCGTCCTCGGCATCGCGGCAACCGGCCGCGGTGTCGGCCACGGTGGCCGCCGCCCGCCCCGACCTGATCGGCCTGTCGCACACCATCCATGCCGCCCCCGAACTCGCGTTCGAGGAACACCGCAGCTCCGCGCTTCTCGTCGAGTTCCTGCGCGGGCACGGCTTCGACGTGCACACCGGTGTCGCGGACCTGCCGACCGCGTTCGACGCCCGCTACGGCAGCGGCGACCTCGAGATCGCGGTCCTCGCCGAATACGACGCGCTGCCCGAGATCGGGCACGCGTGCGGCCACAACATCATCGCCGCGTCCGCGGTCGGGGCGGGTCTCGCGCTCGCCCCGCTCGCCGACGACCTCGGCATCACCGTCCGGGTGATCGGCACCCCCGCCGAGGAGACCGGCGGCGGCAAGATCCTCATGCTCGAACGCGGTGTGTTCGACGACGTCGCCGCCGCGCTCATGGTGCATCCGGGCCCGTTCGACATCGTCGGCGCCACGTCGCTCGCGCTCGCGGACCTGGCGATCACGTTCACCGGGCGGGAGGCACACGCGTCGGCGGCGCCGGAGTTCGGCCGCAACGCCGCCGACGCGGTCACCGTCGCGCAGGTCGGTCTGGCGTTGCTGCGCCAGCATCTGGCGCCCGGACAGCAGATGCACGGCATCGTCAGCGACGGCGGCATCGCCCCGAACATCGTTCCGGCACGCGCCGAGATGCTCTACTACCTGCGGGCGCAGACCGCGGAGTCGTTGCGCGAGTTGTCCGTCCGTGCCGAGTCGTGTTTCGCGGCCGGTGCGCTCGCCACCGGGTGCACGCACGGGATCCGCACCGTGTCACCGATGTACGCGGAGCTGCGGCCGGACCCGTGGCTGGCGGACGTCTACCGCGACGAGATCGTCGACCTGGGCCGCACCCCGGTTCCGGTGGAACTGGAAGCGTCACGCCCCCTGGGCAGTACGGACATGGGCAACGTGACGCACGTCGTGCCCGGCATCCACCCGGTGATCGGCCTGGACTCCCGCGGGGCGGTGACGCATCAGCCGGAGTTCGCGTCGGCCGCAGCCTCCGCATCCGCCGACGAGGCGGTGGTCGACGGCGCGATCGCCCTGGCGCACACCGTGATCCGGGCCGCCCGCGATCCCGGTCAGCGGGACCGGCTTCTCGAGGGGGTGGCGCGTCGGTGAACGAGGGTATCGAGGCCTGGCTGGCCGAACACACGATGGACCTGTCGCGGTGGCGGCGGCACTTCCACGCGAACCCGGAACTGGCGCGCCGCGAATTCGCGACCACCAGTTTCGTCGCCGCCCAACTGTCGACGACCGGGATGTCGCCGCTGCTGCTGCCCGGCGGCACCGGGGTGATCTGCGACATCGGCCCGGGCGGGCTGCGGATCGCGTTGCGCGGCGACATGGATGCACTGCCGATGCAGGAAGCGACCGGCGCACCGTACTCGTCGACGGTGCCCGGGGTGGCGCACGCGTGCGGGCACGACGCCCACACCGCGATCCTGCTCGGTGCCGCACTCGCCCTGAACTCGTTGCCGCAGTTGCCGGTCGGGGTGCGGCTGATCTTCCAGCCCGCCGAGGAGGTGATGCCGGGCGGTGCGCTCGACGTCGTCGCCGCCGGCGGCATGCAGGGGGTGTCGCGGATCTTCGCGCTGCACTGCGATCCGCGGCTCGAGGCGGGACGCATCGGGGTGCGGGTGGGGGCGATCACGTCGGCCGCCGATACCGTCGAACTCGTCCTGGACTCGCCGGGCGGGCACACGTCCCGGCCGCATCTGACGACCGATCTGGTGTACGCGATCGGCACCGTCGTCACCGGGCTGCCGGGCATGCTCAGCCGGCGCATCGATCCGCGCAGCGGCACCGTGATGGTGTGGGGTGCGGTCAGTGCGGGGCAGGCGCCCAACGCGATCCCGCGCAGCGGCATCCTCACCGGCACCGTCCGTACCGGCGACCACGCCACGTGGGAGCTGCTCGAGCCGACGGTGCGGGAGATCGTGCACGGCCTGCTCGCACCGACAGGGGTGCGGTACGAACTCAACTACCGGCGCGGGGTGCCGCCCGTCGTCAACGACGAGGAGTCGGCGCGGATGTTCGAGGACGCGGTCCGGCCGATCGGCCCGGACGCGCTCGCCGACACCCCGCAGTCCGGGGGCGGCGAGGACTTCTCCTGGTATCTCGAGGAGGCGCCGGGGGCGATGGCACGGCTCGGCGTGTGGTCCGGTCACGGCCCGCAACTCGACATCCACCAGCCGACGTTCGACCTCGACGAGCGGGCGCTGGTGACCGGGGTGCGGGTGCTGACGAACCTGGTCCTGCAGGTCTGAACTACATCTCGGGGGTGCCCGGGCCGACGTTGCGACTGTTGCGGGTGCGCAGACCGCGGACGTAGTCGGCGGGGGCGCCGGCGATCTCGGCGGCCTCCGCGATCACCCCGAGATAGCGGGCGGACGGCAGGCCGCCCTCGTACGCGTCGAGCACGTACAGCCACGCCAGGTTCGGGCCGTCCCGGGTGTCGACCCGCAACCGGATCTTGCGGTGCAGGCCCAGCTCGGAGCCCTCCCAGCGGTCCAGGCGCGCCTCGTCCTCCGCCGGGACGTCGTAGAGCACGACGAACACTTTGGCGTCCGGATCGCCACGGTCCTCGACGACGGTCGCGAGTGCGCCCTCCCAGCCGATGTCGTCGCCGCTGAACGTCAGCCGCCACCCCGGCAGCCAGCCCGTACCCGACATGGGGGAGTGCGGGCAGCGTTCGAGCATCTGTTCCGGGTGCATGTTGGACCCGTACGCGGCATAGATCGGCACGGCGGCAAGCCTAATCCGTGGCCCGCGCCCACGGGTAGCGGGCGCATGTCCGGCAGGTGTCGCGAACCAGCGCACCGGACGCGTGGATAGCACCCGCGAGGTACCCGTTGCCTGCGTGTTCCCGGTCACTGGAATAGCGTTGTACCGGGTGTGGCCGGAGATCCCGGCCCCCGCGGCGACCTTGGAGGACGAATGACCCGGATCGTGATCATCGGTGGCGGACCCGCCGGATACGAGGCGGCGCTGGTGGCGGCGCAGCACCAGGCATCGGTGACCCTGGTCGACTCCGACGGCGTCGGCGGCGCGTGCGTCCTGTTCGACTGTGTGCCGTCGAAGACGTTCATCGCGTCCACCGGTATCCGCACCGACATGCGCCGCGCCACCGATCTGGGTATCGCCCTCGACCCGTCCAGTGCCACGATCTCGCTGCCGCAGATCAACTCCCGCGTCAAGAACCTCGCGCAGGCCCAGTCCGCCGACATCCGCGCCCGACTCCAGAGCGTCGGTGTGCAGCTGCTGTCCGGTACCGCCGAGCTGATCGACCCGCAGATCGGCATGGCCTCGCACCAGGTGCGCGCCACCCTGCACAACGGTGAGGAGAAGGTCCTCGACGCCGACGTCGTCCTCATCGCCACCGGCGCCAGCCCGCGCGTCCTGCCGGGTGCCGTCCCGGACGGCGAGCGCATCCTCACGTGGCGTCACCTGTACGACCTCGAGGAACTGCCCGAGCATCTCGTCGTCGTCGGCTCCGGCGTGACCGGTGCCGAGTTCGTGTCCGCGTACACCGAGATGGGCGTCAAGGTGACGCTCGTGTCGAGCCGCGACCGGATGATGCCGCACGAGGACGCCGACGCCGCCCTGGTCCTCGAGGACGTGCTCACCGAGCGTGGTGTGACGCTCGTCAAGCATGCGCGAGCCGATGCCGTCGAGCGCACCGAGGACGGCGGTGTCCTGGTCAAGCTGTCGGACGGCCGCACCGTGGCCGGCAGCCACGCGCTGATGGCGGTCGGTTCCACCCCGAACACCGACGGCCTCGGTCTCGAGCGGGTCGGTATCGAACTCGGTCAGGGCGGCTACCTGCGCGTCGACCGGGTCTCGCGGACCACGGTGTCGGGCATCTACGCGGCCGGCGACTGCACCGGACTGCTGCCGCTCGCGTCGGTCGCGGCGATGCAGGGCCGGATCGCGATGTACCACGCACTCGGCGAGGGTGTGAGCCCCATCAAGCTCAAGACGGTGGCGTCGGCGGTGTTCACCCGTCCCGAGATCGCCAACGTCGGTGTCAGCCAGGCCGCGATCGACGCCGGTGAGGTGCCGGCCCGCACCGTCATGCTGCCGCTCAACACCAACCCGCGCGCCAAGATGTCCGGTCTGCGCCGCGGTTTCGTGAAGATCTTCTGCCGCCCGGCCACGGGTGTGGTCATCGGTGGTGTCGTGGTGGCGGCGACGGCGTCCGAGCTGATCCTGCCGATCGCGATCGCCGTGCAGAACAACCTCACCGTCAACGATCTGGCGCAGACGTTCTCGGTGTACCCGTCGCTGTCGGGGTCGATCACCGAGGCGTCGCGTCAGCTGATGCGCCACGACGACCTCGACTGACGAGTCTCATCATATGAAACGATTGTTTCATGTGATGGACGCATTCGTGTGATGATGTGAGGGGCCGAGAACCATCGGCCCCTCACATCGCTCTCCGCCCCGCGGATCCGGGACGACCTGGGTGTTCCCACCTTCGTTCTGCCGCCACGGGAGTCGTCGCATGTCGTTCGACACGTCTGTCCAGTTGTCCGCCCGGATGTCCGGGCTCCGCAGTTCCGCCATCCGGGACCTGCTCACCCTCACCGCCCGCCCCGACGTGATCGGCCTCGCCGGCGGGCTCCCGGCGACGGAACTCGTTCCGCGTGAACGCATCACGGCGGCCGCCGAGCGGGCGCTGGCCGATCCGCGGTCGGTGCAGTACGGGGAGACGTCCGGGTGGGCGCCGCTGCGGGAGGTGATCGCGGCGCGGGAGAGCATCCGGATCGGACGCGCCGTCGAGGCGTCGGACGTCGTCGTCACGCACGGGTCGCAGCAGGCGCTCAGTCTGCTGGCGCAGGTGCTGCTCGATCCCGGTGACACGGTCGTCGTCGAGGAGCCCGGCTACACCGGGGCACTGCAGGTGTTCCGGACCGCGCAGGCCGCACTGGTGCCCGTCGCGCTCGACGCCGACGGCATGGACACCGCGGCGTTGGAGCAGGTGCTACGGGAGGGGTTGCGGCCCAAGCTCGTTCACACCGTCAGCAATTTCCACAATCCACGGGGTGTGGTGCTCGCGCACGAGCGCCGGGTGCATCTGGCGGCGCTCGCCGACCGGTACGGGTTCTGGGTGATCGAGGACGACCCGTACGGCGAGCTGTGGTTCGATGCGCCCGCACCGCCACCGGTCGCGGCGTATTCGGATCGGGTGCTGCGCCTGTCCAGCGGCTCGAAAATTCTGGCGCCGGCCCTGCGGATCGGCTGGCTGCACGGCGACCGCCGGGTGTGCGAGGCCGTCGAACTGCTCAAACAGGGTGCGGACCTGTGTGGTTCGTCGCTGACACAGCAGATCGCGGCCGACCTGCTCGCGGACGGTCCGTGGCTGGAGTCGCACCTGGACACCGTCCGCGGCGCGTATGCGGGGCGGGCCCGGGCCCTCGTCGGTGCCCTCGATGTCTCGTTCGGGGACCGGGTGGCGCATGCGGCCGTGCGCGGCGGCATGTTCTGTTGGATCGAGTTCTCCGACGGCATCGATACTGCTGCCCTGCTGGACACGGCGGTGCGTCACGGCGTCGCGTTCGTGCCCGGCGGCGCGTTCGGGGTCGCGGACACCCATCGGTCGGCGGCCCGCCTGTGCTTCGCGACGTACGACGGCCCGGTGCTCGCGGACGGGATCGCCCGGCTACGGACGGCATACGACGCGCACACCGCGTGACCGGGGTCGGAAGACGTGCCGGACGTGATCCGGGAGAGACACCGTCGCGGTAAAACCAATTTTGTACAAACTCTCGAATTTTGTACAAAACTGCTGCGGCCCGGAGTGTGCCTGTCGGCGGGAGGGCCGCGCTCTGCGATGCTGTGGGGCATGGCGCCTCTGGTGATCGGCCTTATTGCGCTCGTGATGTCGGTGTTGGTGGCGTGGCGGTCGAAGAGTCGTGCAACAACGTTGTTTGCGGTCGCAGCGAGCGTTGGCATGCTGGTTGCACTCAGCGGGTGGTTCGTAGCCGAGTACCACTGGGCGAACGCCACGAACTGCCGACAGGCATATCCCGAGGAGTTCGGATTTCGTCCGCCAGATTGGGAGATTCCGCCACCGGGCGATCTTGCTGATGTTCAGGTGTGGTGGCCGATCGGTCACGAATGTCGTGGAACAGATGTCGATTCCGGCGAGTTCGTTGCGATTGGCCCAGGATGGAGGACGAGTCGAATCGTCTACCCGGCTTTGGCGGTTGCGGTGCTTGCCTGGGGCGCGA
Source organism: Prescottella subtropica (assembly GCF_005434945.1). Taxonomy (GTDB): domain Bacteria; phylum Actinomycetota; class Actinomycetes; order Mycobacteriales; family Mycobacteriaceae; genus Prescottella; species Prescottella subtropica. The sequence continues at coordinate 37,573 of NZ_SKCH01000008.1, forward strand.
TCGCAGTGCGGGGCACTACCAGGAACCGGAAGGGCTCGGACGCTGGCTGACACGTTCTGTCGGTGCCCATCCGTACCGTCCTCGCCATGACGACGACGGTGCCGTTCGGGGAGGCGCGAGCACAGTTGCGGGATCTGGTCTGCCGCGCGGAGTACGGGGGAGAGCGCATCACCATCACGCGGCACGGCGCGCCGGCTGCGGTGCTGGTGTCCGTCCACGACCTCGCACTGCTCGAATCGGCGGCCGGGGAATCGGGAAGCAGGGCACAGACGCCGCCCGATGTCGATGTCTCCACCACGATCGACGCATCCCTCGCCGTGGTGTGGAACGCCCTGATCGACCCGCGACGACGCGCACAGTGGTGGGGCGCAATCGTGTTCGACGCGCATCTCGGAGGCGCGATCCTCACCGACTGGGCCGAGCAGTCCGGCCGGGTCGTCGACTTCGTGGAAGGCGGCACGATCGTCATGCAGTTCGGTGACGACGGATGCGCACCGGACCTCGCAGTCGAGGTGCGGATCGAGTTCGCGGCCACCGATACCGGCGTCACCGTCCGGATACGGGCAACCGGGCCCGGTCCCGACGCGACCTTCTGGCAGGGCCGCGTCGACGCGTGGAAGACCTATGCGGAGGGACTGTCCGCGACGGGGGCCTCGTCGTCGACCCAGTCGTAGGTGCGTTCGACGGCCTTGTTCCAGCCCGCGTACAGGCGGTCGCGTTCGGCGTCGTCCATCCGCGGCCGCCACGTCTTGTCCTCGGCCCAGTTGGCGCGGATGTCGTCCTCGCCCTCCCAGAATCCGACGGCCAGACCGGCCGCGTAGGCGGCACCGAGCGCGGTGGTCTCGTTGACGACCGGACGCGTCACCGGCACGTCGAGGATGTCGGACTGGAACTGCATGAGCGTCTCGTTGACGACCATGCCGCCGTCCACCTTGAGCGCACTGAGTGCGACACCGGAGTCGGCGCGCATCGCCTCGATCACCTCCCGCGTCTGGTACGCGGTCGCCTCGAGTGCGGCCCGAGCCAGATGGCCTTTGTTCACGAACCGCGTCAGCCCGACGATGACGCCGCGCGCGTCCGGTCGCCACCGGGGCGCGAACAGCCCCGAGAACGCGGGCACGAAATATGCGCCGCCGTTGTCGTCGACGGTGCCGGCGAGCGGCTCGATGTCCTTGGCGGACCGGATGATCCCCAGATTGTCGCGCAGCCACTGCACGAGCGACCCGGTCACCGCGACCGACCCCTCCAGGGCGTACACCGCGGGCTTCTCGCCCAGCTTGTAGCAGACGGTGGTGAGCAGCCCGTGCTCACTGTGCACCGGCGTGGTCCCGGTGTTGAGCAGCAGGAAGTTGCCGGTGCCGTACGTGTTCTTCGCCTCTCCCTCGGACAGGCAGGCCTGCCCGAACGTCGCCGCCTGCTGATCGCCGAGAATGCCGGCCACCGGAACCCCCGCCGAGATTCCCTGCAGTGCCAGCTCGCCGTACACCTCGGACGAACTGCGGATCTCCGGCAGCATCGACACCGGAATGCCCATCGCGGAACAGATCTCGTGATCCCACTCGAGCGTCTCGATGTTCATCAGCATCGTGCGCGACGCATTCGTCACGTCCGTGACATGCAGGCCACCGGTGAGGTTCCAGACGATCCACGAGTCGATCGTGCCGAAACACAGTTCACCGGCCTCCGCGCGCTCGCGGGCACCGTCGACATGGTCGAGGATCCAGCGCACCTTGGGGCCCGAGAAGTACGTCGACAGCGGCAGTCCCGTCACCGACCGGAACCGTTCCGGTCCGGCGTCACCGCCGATCTCGGTGCACAGCCGGTCCGTGCGGGTGTCCTGCCACACGATCGCGTTGTGGACGGGTTCACCCGTCTGCCGGTCCCACACGACGGTGGTCTCGCGCTGGTTGGTGATGCCGACCGCCGCGATGTCGCGGGCCGTCAGGTTCGTCTTCGCGAGCACGGACCCGACCATCTCGCGGGTGTTGCTCCACAGTTCGATCGGATCGTGTTCCACCCAGCCCGGCTTCGGGAAGATCTGCTCGTGTTCCTTCTGCGCCACGCCGACGACCCGGCCGTCGTGGTCGAAGATCATGCAGCGGCTCGACGTGGTGCCCTGGTCGATGGCGGCGATGTACTGGCTCACGGTCGTCCTCGTCTCTCGCACGGTCTGGGCACGAACCTACTAGTCTGAATCGGGATCGGCCGACAACCACGGGAGACCGAGTTGGACAAGCAGCCTGGTGTGCAGTTCCTGGGTCCGCAGCAGCGCGCGCGGGCGTGGGAGCGGTTGGGAACCGAACAGTTCGACGTGGTGGTGATCGGCGGCGGCGTCGTCGGGGCCGGTGCCGCGCTCGACGCCGCCACCCGCGGCCTGCGGGTCGCGCTCGTCGAGGCCCGCGATTTCGCGTCGGGCACGTCGTCGCGGTCGTCGAAGATGTTCCACGGCGGCCTGCGTTACCTCGAACAGCTCGAGTTCGGGCTCGTCGCGGAGGCGCTGCACGAGCGGGAGTTGTCGATGGCGACGCTCGCCCCGCACCTCGTCAAACCGCTGAAATTCCTGTTCCCACTCACCCACAGGGTGTGGGAGCGGCCCTACATGGCGGCCGGCTTCCTGCTGTACGACCGGATGGGCGGATCGAAATCGGTTCCCGCGCAGAAACATCTGACGCGGGCCGGGGCGCTGCGCATGGCTCCCGGACTCAAACGGAACGCGCTGATCGGCGGCATCCGCTACTACGACACGGTCGTCGACGACGCCCGGCACACCATGACGGTCGCCCGGACCGCTGCACACTACGGTGCGGTGGTGCGGACGTCGACCCAGGTCGTCGGGTTCCTGCGGGAGGCCGACCGGGTGTCCGGGGTGCGGGTGCGGGACTCGGAGACCGGCGTGATCACCGAGGTGTGCGGGCACGTCGTGATCAACGCGACGGGCGTGTGGACCGACGAGATCCAGTCGCTGTCGCGGCAGCGCGGCCGGTTCCGGGTACGGGCGTCCAAGGGGGTGCACATCGTGGTGCCGCGGGACCGGATCGTCAGCGATTCGGCGATCATCCTGCGCACCGAGAAGTCGGTGCTGTTCGTGATCCCGTGGGGCAACCACTGGATCATCGGCACCACCGACACCGACTGGAATCTCGACCTCGCGCATCCGGCGGCCACGAAGGCCGACATCGACTACATCCTCGGGCACGTCAACAACGTGCTCGTCACCCCGCTCACGCACGACGACATCGACGGCGTCTACGCCGGGCTGCGGCCGCTGCTGGCCGGGGAGAGCGACGAGACGTCGAAGCTGTCCCGTGAACACGCCGTCGCCCGTGTCGCGCCCGGACTGGTGGCGATCGCCGGCGGCAAGTACACCACCTACCGGGTGATGGGTCAGGACGCCGTCGACATTGCCGCCGAGGACATTCCGGCGCGGGTGGCGCCGTCGATCACCGAGAAGGTGCCGCTCGTCGGCGCCGACGGCTACTTCGCGCTCGTCAACCAGGCGGTGCAACTCGGGGAGCTGCACGGTCTGCACCCGTACCGGATCAAACACCTGCTCGGCCGGTACGGCGCACTGATCGACGAGGTCCTCGACCTCGCCGCCGGCACCCCGGAACTGCTGGACCCGCTCACCGACGCCCCCGACTACCTGCAGGTCGAGGCCGTGTACGCGGCCGCCGCGGAGGGTGCGCTGCACCTCGAGGACATCCTGGCCCGGCGCACCCGCATCTCGATCGAGTACCCGCACCGTGGCGTCGACTGCGCCGAACAGGTGGCCCGACTGGTCGCCCCCGTCCTCGGCTGGGACGAGGCGACCATCGACCGGGAGATCGAGACGTACCGGGCGCGGGTCGAGGCCGAGGTGTGCTCGCAGACCCGCCCCGACGACGCCTCCGCCGACGCCCTGCGCGCAGCCGCACCCGAGGCGCGGGTGGAAATCCTCGAACCGGTGCCGGGGACCACACCGTGACGGTCAGTGGGTCAGCACGACCTTGAGGACGACGACGGCGGTCGCGGCGATCGCCAGGACAGCGGCGGCGAGCAGCGTCGACCCCGAGGGGCGCTGACCGCGTAGCCGGGTGATGACGAAGACCATCGACGCGATCCGGATGAGGATGGTGACCTCGGCGATCACCTGCGCGGTGAACGGTTCGAGCCACCCGACGTAGGCGGTGGCCAGCACCAGGATCGGCACGACCGCGGAACTGAGGACCGGCAGCGAGTCGCGGACCTCGGCGAGTCGTTCCCGCGTCGACAACTGTTCACCGGAGCGGACCGATTTGCCGACACTCTCCGCGAAGATGTGGGCGAGGAATGTCGAGATCGCGGTGCCGGCGACGATCGCGACGACGCGGGAATCGCTGCGCGCCACCGTGATCGGGATCAGTGCGGCGAGGATCAGGATGTTGCCGTACACGTAGGCGCTGATGCGGGCCGCCGCGTTCTCCCGGTCGAGGGGGACCCGTCGGCTCAGCAGCGGCCGGTGCAGCACAGAACGCAGATCCGATTCCATGCGGATCAGCGTGGCACAGTCAGCTCACCGGTGGCGCGTAGTGGATGGGATCGTCGCGGCGGCCCACCGGCGGCAGATTCCGGGCCGGAGTGTGCACGAGCGGGGCGTCGGCCGGGCTGCGTCCACCGACCCGGTCCAGACCGCCGCGGGCCCGCGGATGCTTGCGTCGTCGCGGCGGCACCAGATGGAACGCCGCGTTCACGAGTTGCCCGGTGCGGCGGTGCAGCCACGCGTCGAGCGGGCTCCACCGGTAGCCGAGCAGGTCCCGCACCGGCGGGTCGTACATGCCGACGGTGAGCCACACGAACCCCTTCGCGACCGGGATCCGGGCGAGCCGCCACACGGGCTCGGGCAGCCACGGTAGGAACGGCGGCCGCTCCAGACCGGTGAGGTCGAGGACGTCACGGGTGGCCTTGTTGTCCTCGAGAACGTCCCGGCACATGTGGTCCCAGTAGACCTGGAAGTCTTCCCACGTCGCCGGGACGGGCCGCATGCTCATCCCGTACAGCCGGTACCACTGGACGTGCTCGGTGAACAGTTGGCGCTTCTGTGCCTCGGTGAGGCCACCCATGAAGTTCTCGGCGGTGAGGATCGTGCCCATGAAGAATGTGGCGTGCGCCCAGTAGAACGTGTCCGGGTCGAGGGCGTGGTAGCGGCGGCCGCGAGCGTCGACGCCCTTGATGGTGCGGTGGTAGTCGCGGACCTCCTCGGCGGTGTGGTGGGCGCGCTCGCCGTCGAACACGACACCGCCGATCGGATACAGCGACCGCAGCAGCCGCTCCCACCGTTCCTCGAAGAACCGCGAATGCTGTTCGACGCCCGCCCCGAGTCCGGGATGCATGTTCTGCATCGACCCCGCCCACAGGCCCTGCAGCATGCCGCGCCAGTCACCGAAGTACCGCCACGTGAGCGAATCCGGGCCGAGGGGGGCGGGTGCCGGGGCGGCTGGGACATTCGAACGGGTCACGTGCTGCCGCCTTCCTGGAAGGAACTGCTCCTGTTGCCAGACTAGGAGTGACCGTGAGTCACGGTCAACGGACGGCGTTCCTGCGATCCGTCCTGCCCGTGGGCGCCGACAGGAACCCACGGAAAAAGCGGTTGAATCGGACATCGGTGGACGCTACGGGGTGGACGGCGCCCCGCGTCGTCCCGTCGCTCGAAATTCGATATCGAATCTCCGTTAGGCCGTACAGACCGGCCTCGACTTCACTAGTCTAGTGGATGTTCCGGACGGTCTTTGGCCTGGTCGGGGCCGTCTTCTTGCAAGGAGGGGAGCTCCCCGTGAAACTCCACAGAACTGCAGCCGTGTCCGTACTGGCGATCGCGGCGCTCGGCGTCGCCACCGGTACCGCCTCCGCGGACCCGGTTGCGCCACCCGCGACGATCCACTATCAAACCCAGATCGGCGCGAACGGCACGTCGCTCGACACCGTCTTCGATGCCGGCACGTTCCGGGTCGCGGGCGATGTCGTCGACGTCGTCGATCCGTCCGGTGCCACGGTCGGCACCATCCCGCTCACGTACCCGGTCGCCGGCACCACCGTGCCGTTGTCCGCGGCCGTCGACGGCAACCGTCTCACCCTCACCCCGGAGATCCCGGCGCAGAGTGTCTCGGCACTGCACAATGTGGACGCCCGGCAGGACGCCTACACCAACATGGTGCGCGAGATCGAGAAGGGCTGGAACAACGGCGGCCAGATGAACGCGCAGATCGGTGCGGGTGTCGGTGCGGTCGTCGGATGTGTGCTGTTCCTGTTCGTCGGGTGCATTCCCGGCGCCATGATCGGGGGCGCGATCGGCGCCTCCAACGGCATCAATGCCGCGAACCCGGCGGTGCAGCCCGCGATCTTCGATTTCATCGCGACGCTGTAACCGATGCCGTGCGGTCCCGCTCCGAGTCGGGGCGGAGCGGGCCCGTATCCGCGTCGGCGGTGTTAGCTTCTGCATATGACTTCGGGTGACACACATCTCCGTCGTGGGCTCGTGATCGGATGCGGCGGCACGCTCGGCGCCGCCTGGACCGTCGCCGCGCTGGTCGCGGTGCAGGATGCGCTCGGCTGGGATCCGCGGGACGCCGACGTGCTGGCCGGAACATCGGCCGGCGCGGAACTGGTCACGATGCTCGGTAGCGGGATCGGGGTCGACGAGATCCTCGCGATGCACCTCGGGCAGCCCACCCATCCGGCGCTCACCCGGCATCTCGCCGGTGCGCCCGGACGGTTCCCGCCGTTGCCGCGTCCCCGCCTCGGATCCCCGGGTCTGCTGCGCCGCGGCCTGCCCACGATCACCGGGCTCAGCGGTCTGCTGCCCGACGGCGGTGGCGACGCGCGCTGGCTGGACCGGCTGGCCCGCGCCCTGGCCGACGACTCCGGGTGGGTGACGCATCCCGAAACCTGGCTGGTCGCCATGGATTACGCATCCGGGACGAGGGTCGCGTTCGGTGCGACCGGGGCGCCGATCGCGACCCTGTCGCAGGCGTTGCGGGCGTCGTGGGCGATTCCCGGGTGGATGCCGCCTGTGGAGATCGACGGCCGACGCTACGTGGACGGCGGGACGGCGTCCACCGCGTCCGTCGACCTGTTGGTCGGGCGCGGGTTGGACGAGGTGATCGTGCTGGCACCCATGGCATCCCGTGGCCGTATCCCGGGCCGGGGTCCGGCGGCGGTCGAACGGCGGATGCTGCGGAACTGGATGAGCGCCGGCCTGGATGCCGAGGTCGCGGCGCTCGCGGCGTCGGGCACCCGGGTGATCCGGATCGACGCCACCGCCGCCGACCTGGCGGTGATGGGGCCGAACTTCATGGACGACCGCCGCCGGCTCGCGACGCTCGAGCATGCGCTGCGCAGCACCCGCACCGCGGTCGATCGTGCGGTCAGCTCCCGAACTCCACCCCCTGCGCCAACGGCAGGCGGTCCGAATAGTTGACGGTGTTCGTGGCGCGCCGCATGTACGCCTTCCAGGCGTCCGACCCGGATTCGCGGCCACCACCGGTGTATTTCTCGCCGCCGAACGCGCCCCCGATCTCGGCGCCGGACGTTCCGATGTTGACGTTCGCGATGCCGCAGTCGGAGCCGTCGGCGGCGAGGAACCGTTCCGCCTCCCGCTGGTCGGTGGTGAAGATCGACGACGAAAGCCCTTGCGGCACATCGTTGTGCAGGGCGATTGCCTCGTCGAACGCGTCGTACGCGAGCACGTACAGGATCGGTGCGAACGTCTCGGCCCGCACGATCGCCGTCTGCCCCGGCATCCGCACCAGGGCGGGCGTCGCATAGAACGATTCCCCGGAACCGACCCGCTCGCCGCCCGTCACGACGGTCCCGCCGTCCGCGCGGGCCGCATCGAGCGCCGCATGCATCGCGTGCAACGCCGACCCGGAGATCAACGGCCCCACCAGGACGTCGTCGTCGAACGGATCACCCACGCGCAGTTGCCGATACGCGGACGCGATCCGCTCGGTCACGTCGTCGACGATCGACCGGTGCACGAGCAGCCGGCGCAGCGTCGTGCACCGCTGGCCCGCCGTCCCCGCCGCCGCGAACACCACCGCCCGCACCACCAGATCCAGGTTCGCCGACGGCGCCACGACCGCGGCGTTGTTGCCGCCCAACTCGAGCAGGCACCGGCCGAACCGGGCCGCCACCCGCGGCGCCACCGCCCGCCCCATCGCCACCGACCCCGTCGCGCTCACCAACGCCACCCGCGGATCGTCGACCAGATGCTCCCCGGTGACCGTCCCCCCGAACAGCGCATGGTGCAGACCGTCCGGGGCGCCGGTGTCGGCGATCGCCCGGCGTAACAGCACATCACACGCCATCGCGGTCAACGGTGTCGTCTCGGACGGCTTCCACACCACCGGATCCCCGCACACCAGCGCGAGCGCCGTGTTCCACGCCCACACCGCGACCGGGAAGTTGAACGCCGAGATCACCGCCACCACCCCGAGCGGATGCCACGTCTCCGCCAGCCGGTGGCCGGGCCGCTCCGACGCCATCGTCCGCCCGTACAACTGCCGCGACAGGCCGACCGCGAACTCGCAGACGTCGATCATCTCCTGTACCTCGCCGAGCGCCTCGGAGCGGATCTTGCCGACCTCGAGGGTCACCAGATCCGCGAGATCCGCCTTGTGTTCGACGAGCAACTGCCCGAGTCGGCGCACCACCGCACCCCGGACCGGGGCCGGCGTCGTCCGCCACACCGCGAACGCGTCACATGCCCCGCCGACCGCCGCGTCCACGTCGGTGGACGTGCTCGGATGCAGGTAGGCGAGCACCGACCCGTCGATCGGGGTGCGGGCCGTGAGCGGTACCGGCCCGGCATCACCGGCGATGTCGGGAAGTGGTGCGCCGCACCGTGCCAGCGCGGACATCGCCCGCGCCGCGAAGGTGCCGGACCCCGGTTGCGTCATGATCGTCCCTCTCTCGACCGCTCCTGCTGGAGCCGGTACAGCTCGTACGGGTCGTGGACCTCGCGGCGGATCGCGCCTGCGAGGGTGCCGGCGTCGTACACGGCCCCGGCCACACCGTCGGCGACCGCACCGTCGGCCTCCAGATTCGACCGGAAGATCCCGGCCGCCGAGGCCGGCAGGAAATCCTCGTACACGATCGGCTCCCGGACCCCGCCGTGGTACGTGAAATAGGCCAGCCCGTCGCGTTCCAGAAGCTCCTCCGACGCCGGAAATCTGCTGTCCCACAATCCGTCCGTGTTCGACGGATCCGCCGCCGTCAACTCGTCGTAGAGGGCCCGACCGGCCGGGGTGAGCGCGATCCCGCGGGCCTCGACCTCCCCGAACCGCACCCGCAGTTCGCCGTCGACGACCGACCCGTCCGGCAGCGCGAACGTGCGCGGCTCGGCCAGCGCCCGGAACGACGTCTGACGCAACAGCACCGCCGGACCGGAGAGCCGCGGCGGCCCCTGGATGCGGTCGATCATCGTGATCCCACGCGCCGACATCCGCGCATACAACTCGTCGATGTCCAGGACCCGCGGCGTGAGGTGGTTGATGTGAGTACTCGACACCCCGCCGATGTCCGCGGCCACCGCCGACACCGCCTCGAGCTCCCGGTACCAGGCCAGGTCGACGGGCTCGTGGGACAGCTCGAACACCGCCGTCGCGAGCGAGACGAACCGGTGCGCGGCCGACTCGTCGAGGCCGCCGTCGTCCGCGGACCGGCGGGCCAGCGACAACAGCACGTCCGGGAACAGGCGGCGACGCGTCAGGAACGCCTCGAGCCGTCGGCCCAGATCGGCATCGAAGAAGCGGCGGTCGGCGGTGGTGAGCATCGAGGTGAACACCCGGAACGGATTGCGGGCCAGTTCGCCGGGGTCGATCGGCCGGAAAGCGGTGGAGACCACCGGAACCGGCGGGGTCGCCTCCCGCAGGTCGTAGAACCCCACCGGATACATTCCGAAACCGGCGAACAGTACGGCGACAGCGTGCATCTCGGCGGGGGTGCCGACCCGGATCGCGCCGTGCCGTTCCGTCGTCACCCGTTCTATGCTCCCGAGTCGCTGCGCCGAATCCGGATGCGCGGCAAGGAAGTCCGTATTGACGGCTTCGGTGACGTCGACGAGTGTCGTGTAGGCGGGCACCTCACGGCCGTACATGCGAGACAGCGCCGCAGCGAATCTCGACCGCAGTTCGTGGATTTCGGCCATCGCACCTCGATCGTACGAGCGTCGAACACCGGACGGGGGCGGTTGTGCCGACGTAACCTGGATACATGAGCACCGCGGTCCGCCCCGCGGCCGGTGACTCGGACCTGCCGGCCGGGCGAGTGCACGACGTCCTGAGCACCCACATGCTCACGGACGGATACGACCTCGTCCTCGACCTCGAGAACTCCCGCGGCGTCCACACCGTCGACCTGCGGGACGGCACAGGCTATCTCGACATGTTCGGGTTCTTCGCGTCGTCGGCGCTCGGCATGAACCATCCGGCGCTCGCCGACGACGACGAGTTCCGGGACGAACTCGCGGCGGCCGCGGTCAACAAGCCCAGCAACTCCGACATGTACACCGTCCCGATGGCGCGGTTCGTCGACACGTTCGCCCGTGTCCTCGGCGACCCGGCGCTGCCGCACCTGTTCTTCGTCGACGGCGGCGCGCTCGCGGTGGAGAACGCGCTCAAGGTGGCGTTCGACTGGAAGAGCCGCTTGAACGAGATCCGCGGGATCGATCCTGCGCGAGGCACCCGAGTGCTGCACCTGACCGAGGCGTTCCACGGCCGCAGCGGCTACACGCTGTCGCTCACCAACACCGACCCCGTCAAGATCGCCCGCTTCCCGAAGTTCGACTGGCCGCGGATCGACGCGCCCTATCTCGCCGACGGACGGGACGTCGTCGCCGCGGAGGAACACGCACTCACCCAGGCCCGGCGCGCGTTCGCGGCACACCCGCACGACATCGCGTGCTTCCTCGCCGAGCCGATCCAGGGGGAGGGCGGCGACCACCACTTCCGGCCCGAGTTCTTCGCGCGGATGCGTCAGGTGTGCCTCGAGCACGACGCGCTGCTGATCTTCGACGAGGTGCAGACCGGCTGCGGTCTCACCGGCACCGCATGGGCCTACCAACAGTTGGGCGTCACCCCGGACGTCGTCGCGTTCGGCAAGAAGGTCCAGGTGTGCGGGATCATGGCCGGCGGCCGCGTCGACGATGTCCCCGACAACGTGTTCACGGTGAGTTCACGGATCAACTCGACGTGGGGTGGCAACCTCACCGACATGGTGCGGGCCCGGCGGATCCTCGAGGTGATCGAGTCCGACCGGCTGATCGACCGGGCCCGGCGGTGCGGCGCACACCTGCTCGGCAGGCTCGGGAACCTGGCGGCGCGGCACCCGGCGGTCACCGAACCCCGCGGCCGCGGACTGATGTGCGCGATCACGCTGCCCACCGCGGAAATTCGGGACCGCACAGTGACTGTCCTCAGGGAACGCGAGCACGTGCTGATCCTGCCCACGGGGGTGCGCGGCATCCGGTTCCGGCCGCCGCTGACGGTCACGGTCGCCGAACTCGATGCCGCCGTCGACGCCCTCGACCGGTGCCTGCGCGATCCGGCCGTCACGGGCGAGCGGTAGGCGACGGCCTCCCACGGGTCAGACCGACCTTGCGGGTGATCCGGGCGGGCAGCCGGGACGCGACGGCGGTCGCTCCCGTGGTGCGCCGGGGGCGGGGGACGAGTTCACCGGCGCAGTTGGGGCAGCTGCCGAGTCCGGCGCGGCACGCCGCGTAGTAGGTGCACTCGTACGAGCAGATCCATGCCTCGCGGTCGCCGGGCAGGTGGGTCCGGCAGAGTTCGCAGCGGGTCTTCATCGTCAGCACGGTTCAGCCCACCTTGTAGTTGGCCAGCGCCTTCGCGACGGGGACGCCGGACGCGGTGACGATGTCGACCTCGCAGGCGGTCAGGGTGGTGCCGCGCCGCAGCGGGCGTCCCCGCCCGATCAGGTCCTCGGCCCGCGCCGGTTCGAGGAACTCGAGCGCCAGGGAGGTGGTCACGCCCCGCAGCTGCTCGGGCAGGGCGCGCCCGCACCATGCGGCGGCCATTGCGGTGATGTCGGCGAGGGCCGCGATGGCCCCGCCGTGGACCATGTCGTCGACCGTCGCGAGTTCGGGTCGCCACGGCAGTCGCAGGGTGGCCTCGTCGTCGGCCAGTTCCTCGACCGTCACGCCGAGTAGTTGCACGAACGGCGACTGCGGCACGAAGTGCTGCATCAGTTCGGTTCCGTTGCCGGCGAGCTGCCGGATCTGCTCTCTGTTCACATGCAGACTGAATCTCACATGCAGTATGTATGTCAAGGGTAGGATTTCGCGTCATGGCGACGTTGAGGCAGGAGCAGGCGCAGGCGACCCGGCACCGACTGGTCGACGTCGCGACGGACCTGTTCGCCCGAGACGGGTTCGCCGACGTCACGACGACCACCCTGTGTCAGGCCGCCGGTATGACCCGGGGTGCCCTCTACCACCACTTCGCCAACATGGGTGAGGTCATGGAGGCCGTCCTCGCCCGCACGGAAGGGGCGCTCGTCGACCGCGTCCACCGCGCACTCGGCACGGACGGCGATCCCCGCGACCGCCTCCTCGCGCTGGGGACGGCGTTCCTCGACGTGCTCACCGCGGACCCCACCGCCCGGCGCATCGTGTTCCTCGAGGCGCCCTCGGCTCTGGGATGGTCCCGGTGGCGGGCGATCGACCAGGGACGCTCCCTGGCGCTGATCGCGGATCTCCTCACCGCACTGGACGACCGCGGACAACTCGTCCCCGGCGTCGACCCGGACCTCGCCGCGCAGTTGCTGCTCGGCGCGATCAACGAGGCGGGCATGCGCGTCGCCGCGACCGACGGACGCGACCGCCGCGACGTCGCGACCCAACTCGAGCTCCTCACCCGCGGGCTCCTGCTCGATCCCCGGTAGGCCCCGGGTGGGTCCGAAGACCCCGATCCCCGGTGTTCCGGCCCACATCGGCGGTGCGCAGCCGTGAGATGTCCGACGGCCTCGTTACGATTGACACGGTCTATCGAGGAGGCAGACGAGTGCAGATCACCAGCGTCGGACACGCCGGATTCCACATCCAGACCGAGGCGGGGTCGATTCTCTGCGACCCGTGGGTCAATCCCGCGTACTTCGCGTCGTGGTTCCCGTTCCCGGACAACACCGGTCTCGACTGGGACGCCCTCGGCGACGTCGACTACCTGTACGTCTCGCACCTCCACAAGGACCATTTCGATCCGGAGACGCTCGCGAAGCACGTCAACAAGGACGCCACCGTCCTGTTGCCGGACTACCCGGTGCCGGACCTCGAGCGGGAACTCCGGGGGCTCGGCTTCACGAAGTTCTTCGAGACGCAGGACTCCGTGAAACATCGGATCAGCGGCGCCGGTATCGAGGTCGCTCCGCAGGCTCCGCTCCAGCCGGGCGAGCTCGACGTCATGATCATCGCCCTGCGCGCCCCCGCCGACGGCCCGATCGGCGACTCCGGCCTGGTCGTCTCCGACGGCGAGACCGTGTGCTTCAACATGAACGACGCCCGCCCCGTCGACATGGATCCGCTGCTCGACGCGTTCGGCCACGTCGACATCCACCTGCTGCAGTACTCGGGCGCCATCTGGTACCCGATGGTGTACGACATCCCGGCCGGCACCAAGCGCAACTTCGGCAAGCAGAAGCGTCAGCGCGGCATGGACCGCTGCCGCAGCTACATCGAGCAGGTCGGCGCCACCTGGGTGGTGCCGTCCGCGGGCCCGCCGGTGTTCCTCGACCCCGCGCTGCGCGACCTGAACGACGACCACGGCGACGAGGGCAACATCTTCCCCGACCAGATCGTGTTCCTCGAGCAGATGCGCCTGCACGGCAACGACGGCGGCCTGCTGATGATTCCCGGCTCGACCGTCGACGTCCACGGGGAGAAGGCCACCCTGTCGCATCCGATCCCGGACGCCGACGTCGATGCGATCTTCACCGACAAGGCCGCCTACATCGAGGACATGGCCCGCCGGTTGGCGCCGGTCATCGAGGCGGAGAAGGCCACGTGGGCGCCCGCCGACGGCGAGCCGCTGCTCGGGCCACTGCGGGCCAAGTTCGAGCCGATCATGGCGCAGTCCGACCTGATCTGCGACGGCATCGGCTACCCCGTCGGCCTCGTCATGGGAGACGAGACCGTCGTCCTCGATTTCCCGAACCGCACCGTGCGCGAGCCGCAGGACGGCGACGGCAAGTACCGGTACGGCTTCCGCATCGCCCCGGAACTGGTGCGCACCGTGCTGCGCGACGACGAACCGGACTGGGTCAACACGATCTTCCTGTCCACCCGGTTCGAGGCGTGGCGGGTCGGCGGTTACAACGAGTTCCTGTACACGTTCTTCAAGTGCCTCACCGACGAGCGCATCGCGTACGCCGACGGCTGGTTCGCCGAGGCCCACGACGACAGCGCGTCCATCGAGGTGGGCGGCTACGAGATCGCGCGCCGCTGCCCGCACCTCAAGGCCGACCTGTCCAAGTTCGGTGTCGTCGAGGGCAGCAACCTGACCTGCAACCTGCACGGCTGGCAGTGGGATCTCGAGACCGGACGCTGCAAGACGTCGAAGGGTCACGAGTTGCGGACGAAGAAATTGGGCTAGTTTGACCGCATGACGACGACACCGGAGACGCCGGGTACGAGCATTGTGATCGACTCCGTCCCGAACCTGCGGGACATCGGCGGCTACCGCACCCGCGACGGCGGGGCGGTGGCCGCCGGCCGGTTCTACCGGTCGACGGACCTGAGCCGGGTCACCGTCGACGACGCACCGCGGATCGCGGACCTCGGTCTGGTCACGGTGTTCGACCTGCGCACGCACGCCGAACGGGTGGCCGCCCCGGACCGGTTGCCGGCGTCGGCACGGGAGGTGGCGCTCGACGTACTCGCCGACCGCGCCACCAAGGCCGTGCCGGCGCAGATGAAGGCGTTCCTGGAAGATCCGTCGATCGCGGTGTCGATGATGGGGGAACGTCCGGCACACGGCTACATGCTGGACAACTACCGCGACTTCGTGACCATGCCGAGCGCGGTCGCGTCGTACCGGACGATGTTCACCGATCTCGCGGACGCCGGCACCCTGCCGGCGCTCGTGCACTGCACCACCGGCAAGGACCGCACCGGGTGGGCGACGGCGTCACTGCTGCTGCTCCTCGGGGTGGACGAGGACGATGTCTTCCACGACTACCTGCTCACCAACGAGTTGCTGCTGCCGACGTTCGCGAGCGCGTTCGACAAGTTCGGTGCGGCCGGCGGCGATCCGGAGGTCCTGAAGGACATCCTCGGGGTGCGGGCCGAGTACCTGCATGCGGCGCTGACGCGGATGCGGGAGACGTTCGGCACGATCGAGGGCTACTTCGCCGACGGCCTCGGCCTCGACGCGGCACGGCAGCAGCAGATCCGCGCCCACCTGCTCGACGGCTGACGCCTACCCGGTGATCCGCAGTGGCCGCGCGAACACCCGCGCGGCCACCAACCCGAGCCCGATACCGACGGCGTCGGCGACCGCATCCCAGATCGAGCAGCTGCGCTGAATCGGCAGCGCCCCCTGCAGCACCTCCGACAGGCCCGCGAACACCAGCAGCCAGCCGGCGGTCCACGCCACCGAGATGCCGGCGTAGCGGGACGTGATCGCGAGCGCCGCGAACATCAGCGCGTGGGTGACCTTGTCGCTGTTCTCCGGGCCGCTCGGCACGGTGGAACCGGGGGAGAACAGCATCACGAGCACGATCACCGTGGCGATCGCGAGTGGCACGTAGCGTCGGCCGGTGTCGATTCGGATCGGTGCCATCAGCAGCCGCCGCGACCCTTCTTCCCGAGCAGCATGACGGTCAGTGGGATCAGGAGGAAGAACACCCAGCTGTTGGCGATCGGCACGAGGAAGAACAGGGCGAGTGCCACGAGCGGCACCACCGTGATCGCGGTGCCCCGCCACGACGCCCCGCCGTGCCGGGTGTCGATGTCGGTGTCGGTGTCGGACACCGCGGGCGGGGGCGGGGTGAGCGCCGGCAGGTCGGCGAACACCGTGTCGAGCTGACCGCGCGTCACGGCCGCCGCGATCTGCCCGCTGCGTTCGTCGAATTCGGTGACCGTGAGCCGCCCGTCCCCGAAATGACGGGTCAGGGTGTCGAGTGCCTGTTCGCGTTCGGTGGTGCTGATGCGCATGTCGGGAAGGTCGGCCATACGGTCGAGATTACCGTCCGGAAAGCACTGTGCGCCCCGCGGAAACGCGGGGCGCACAGTGTGGATCGGGTTATCCCTGGAGGGAGATCACTTCAGTTCGGCGAGAACCGTGCCCTGGGTGATGGCGGCGCCGGCCTCGACCGACAGACCCGTGACGACACCGGCCTTGTGGGCGGTGACCGGGTTCTCCATCTTCATGGCCTCGAGGACAGCGATCAGATCGCCCTCGGCGACCTCCTGGCCCTCTTCGACGGCAACCTTGACGACGGTGCCCTGCATCGGGGCGGTCACGGCGTCACCGGACGCGGCACCGGCACCGGCGCCACCGCGCTTACGGGCCTTCGGCTTCTTACGGACGACACCGGCGGCGCCACCCGAGTTGCCGACCGAGAACGAACCGGGCAGCGACACCTCGACGCGACGGCCACCGACCTCGACGACGACCGACTGACGGGGCAGGTTCTCGTCGTCGTCCGCGGCGGCACCCGACGGGGTGAACGGCTCGATGGTGTTGTCCCACTCGGTCTCGATCCACTTGGTGTAGACCTCGAAGCCCTCGCCGTCGCCGATGAACGCGGGGTTCTCGACGATGTGGCGGTGGAACGGGATGACCGTGGCGAGGCCGTCGACCTCGAACTCGGCGAGCGCGCGGGCGGCACGCTGCAGCGCCTGCTCGCGGGTCTCACCGGTGACGATCAGCTTGGCGAGCATCGAGTCGAACTGGCCGCCGATGACGTCGCCGGCGACGACACCCGAGTCGACGCGGACGCCGGGGCCCGTCGGCTCCTTGTAGACGGTGATGGGGCCGGGGGCAGGCATGAAGCCACGGCCGGCGTCCTCGCCGTTGATGCGGAACTCGAAGGAGTGGCCGCGCGGGGTCGGATCCTCCTTGATGGACAGTTCCTCACCGTTGGCGATGAGGAACTGCTGGCGCACCAGGTCGATGCCGGCGGTCTCCTCGGTGACCGGGTGCTCGACCTGCAGGCGGGTGTTGACCTCGAGGAACGAGACCGTGTCGCCCTGGACCAGGTACTCGACGGTGCCGGCACCGTAGTAGCCGGCTTCCTTGCAGATGGCCTTCGCGGACGCGTGGATGCGGGCACGCTGATCGTCGGTCAGGAACGGCGCGGGGGCCTCCTCGACGAGCTTCTGGAAGCGGCGCTGCAGCGAGCAGTCGCGGGTGCCGGCGACGACGACGTTGCCGTGCATGTCGGCGATGACCTGGGCCTCGACGTGGCGGGCCTTGTCCAGGTACTGCTCGACGAAGCACTCGCCGCGACCGAAGGCGGCGATGGCCTCACGGGTGGCCGACTCGAACAGCTCGGGGATCTCCTCGATGGTCTGCGCGACCTTCATGCCGCGTCCGCCGCCACCGAAGGCCGCCTTGATCGCGACCGGGACGCCGTACTCCTTCGCGAACGCGACGACCTCGTCGGCGTTCTTGACCGGATCCTTGGTGCCGGCCGCCATCGGGGCCTGGGCACGCTCGGCGATGTGGCGGGCGGTGACCTTGTCACCGAGGTCGCGGATGGACTGCGGCGAGGGGCCGATCCAGATCAGGCCCGCGTCGAGGACGGCCTGCGCGAAGTCGGCGTTCTCGGACAGGAAGCCGTAGCCGGGGTGGATCGCGTCGGCGCCGGACTTCTTCGCGGCGTCGAGGATCTTGTCGAAGACCAGGTAGGACTCGGCTGACGTCTGGCCACCGAGGGCGAACGCCTCGTCAGCGAGCTTCACGAACTGCGCGTCCGCGTCGGGCTCGGCGTAGACGGCGACGCTACCGTAGCCGGCGTCCTTCGCGGCTCGGATGACCCGCACAGCGATTTCGCCGCGGTTGGCGACGAGCACCTTCGTGATCTGCGCGCTGGCTGGAGTGGGCACTGAGCCTCCTGTGTTTCGCATGGTCGGGCACTGCGGCTTGCCCGGGGGCATCACCGGCAGGTGTCGGTTGGCATCTTCTTCGGAGTGTAAGCACCGCTCCGAGGGACGATGAAACCGGATAGCGGTTACACATTAGGTGCTCGACCGGAGGCCACAACCCTACTGACCAGTAGAGGTTTCCGCTGCGAGAGTCGCCGTCAACGCCTGCCGGACGCGGCCCAGGAAGCGGGTCACGTTCTCGGTGGCGATCGGTGTTCCGGGGAAACGGGCCGAGACGTTCACCCCGTGCGGTGTCCGGTTCACCCAGAAGTAGACGTCGTGGGTGTAGTGCCGACTGCGCAGTGCCCGCGCCTGGATCTCCGGCCATTCCTGCGCCATCGGCACGAACCGCACGTCCATGAACGACACCACGAAATGCGGCCGGATCGGCACGCCGAGCACCTCCTCGACGCGAGCGAACGGAATCTTCGCGGCCGGCCTCGTCGCCGAGATCGCTTCGGCCGCACGGGCGGTGGCCGACACGAATTCGGGGGCGCCGGCGATGTCGAACTCGATGGGGGCCAGGCCGACGAACCAGCCCAGCGACGTCGCCCACCGCTGATCGTGCCGGGTGTGGACGGGGGTCACCGTGCGCAGCAGGGTGCTGCCGGTCAGGTCGAGGTTCGCCTCCGCGAGACACGCGAGGATCCCGGCGAAGAAGTTCTGCCCCGCCCGGTGGCACAGCGTGTTGAACGCCGCAGCCTGCGCCGCGTCGAACACCCACTCCGACACCGCCCGCTGCGCGACCCGCTCGACGGGACGCGGACCCAGATCCAGCGGGAACTCCGCCAACTGCCCCTTGCTCCGCACCAGCGCGCCGCGCCACACCTCGACGGCGGGATGCCGGTGGTCGACGCCCGTCGCCGCGGCTCGCTCCGCGGCGCCGAAGTCGATGTAGCTGCCCGCCGGGACCAGCAGCGCCGGCGGGCCGGCGGTGGCCTCGGTGTACAGCGCGGTGATCTCGTTGGCCACCAGCACCACCGAGAACCCGTCGATGAGCGAGTGGTCGGCGGCGAAGAACACCGTGCATCCGCCGTCGGGATCGGAGTGTTCGAGCGTCACGAACAGGTACGCCGGCCACCGGTGCGGGGACGTCAACTCGTCGAACAGGTCACGGACCCGCTCGTAGACGGTGTCCTCGTCGAACTCGAACTCGTGCCGGACCTCGTCGAGGTCGATGCCGCCCGGGGCGACCGTGCGCCGGCGGATCGTGCCGTCGGCCTCGAGTTCGGCGTGACTGCGCAGCGGCTCGTGCCGGTCGATCCACTCGCGCACCGCGGTACGGAACGCGTCGTGGTCGAGTGGACCCTCCATCCGGAAGGCCGCACCCAGCCACGATTCGCGGCCGTCGTCGTGGGTGCCGTCCGCGGTGCGCCGCAGATGGGCCTCGTGGATGTACGACGCCGGGCGCGCGTCGTCGACCCAGGGCGAGGTGGCCTCGGGTAACCACTCGGTGAGCATGCCGGGAGAGATCGCGTAGTCCGCGAGCTCGGTGAATTCCATCGTGGAGAATCCATCTCTTGTCCCGCCGCGGTGGCGGCGGTGAACAGTATCGGCAGTGAACGATGTCACAGTGAAGTTGTCGGGGAGGATCGCTCGCCCGGTGGGGTGGTACGGCGGAAATTCCGGTCAGGAACGCAGATGCCGCTTGATGCGCGCGAGCATCGCGCTCATGCCGCGCAGGCGCAGCGGGCTGACGGCGTCCGCCAGCCCGAGCGCCGAGTAGAAGTCGTCGGGAACCGCGAGAATCGTTGCGGCGCTGTGCCCGTCGAGGCCCTGATGGAGAATCGATGCGAACCCGCGGGTGGTGGGCGCCTCGGGTGGGGCGCTGAAATGCAGCCGCACCCGATCCCGGTCACGGTCGTCGACGGACAGGAACAGCGGCGACTGGCATTCGGGGACCGGCTCCATCGCGCCCTGCTCGAGCTCCGCCGGCAGCGGCGCCAGCTCGCGGCTGAACTCGAGCAGCAACTGCAGCTTGTCCTGACCGTCGACGGCGGCGAAGTCGTCGACGATCTCGGCGAGGCTCTCCGGCAGGCTCACGACACCGATTCCGTTGCGGCACCGGGCAGGCTGCCGGGCTGCTCACCCTTGACGATCGGCACCCGCACCACGTTGCCCCACTCGGTCCACGAACCGTCGTAGTTGCGCACGTTCGGGAAACCGAGCAGATGGGTGAGCACGAACCAGGTGTGGCTCGACCGCTCCCCGATCCGGCAGTAGGCGACCACATCGGATTCCGGCGACAGATGCCCGTAGATCTCGTCGAGCTCGGCCCGTCCCCGGAACCGGCCGTCGGGGGCCGCGGCACGCGCCCACGGGATCGACTCCGCGGTCGGGATGTGCCCGCCGCGCAGCGCACCCTCCTCCGGGTAGTCCGGCATGTGGGTGCGTTCGCCGGTGTATTCCTGCGGTGACCGGACGTCCACGAGCGGACCCCGGCCCAGGTGTGCGAGCACGTCGTCCTTGAACGCGCGGATCTCGCTGTCGTCCCGCGCCACCACCGGGTAGCCGGTCTCGGCCGGTTCGGGGACGTCGAACGTGGTCTCCCGGTTCTCCGACAGCCACGCGTCGCGGCCGCCGTCGAGCAGGCGGACGTCCTCGTGCCCGAACAGTGTGAACACCCACAGCGCGTACGCCGCCCACCAGTTGGACTTGTCGCCGTAGATGACCACGGTGTCGGTGCGTTCGATGCCCTTGCGGCTCATCAGGTCGGCGAACGCCGCACCGTCGATGTAGTCGCGGGTGACCGGATCGTTGAGGTCGAGATGCCAGTCGATCTTCACCGCGCCGGGGATGTGGCCGATGTCGTAGAGCAGCACGTCCTCGTCCGACTCCACCACCTTCACGCCGGGTGAGCCCAGATGGACGGACAGCCACTCGGTCGAGACGAGACGCTCCGGGTGGGCATACGCGGAGAAGGCGGGATGGGGGTCGGGTGCGACGGGCACGAATGGGCTCCTGAGGCGGGGGTGTGTGGCGGAGGGTGGTCCACCCACGATTCTATGCGGTCGATCGCTCGGTGGAACGAACGGAACCGAAGCACCTTACCGGCCGGTAGTGGTGGCGGTACCATCGGGTCCCGTGACCGTGCCCCTGAGCGTGCCCACCACCGGCCGCCGCGACCTGACCGGACGTGCCGACATCGACCGGCTCGTGGCGGCGTTCTACGAGCGCGCCCTGACCGACCCGGTCCTGGAGTCCGCGTTCGAGATCCTCGCGATCGTCGGACTCGACGAGCACCTGCCCGTCGTCGGCGACTTCTGGGAGCAGATCCTGTTCCGCACCGTCCGCTACCAGGGCGCGTTCGCGGCGGTGCACGACGCGCTGCACCGGCAGCACGATCTGGCGGGGGAGAAACTGGCGCGGTGGCTGAACCTGTGGTGCGCGACGGTCGACGAGATGTTCACCGGACCGGACGCCGACCGTGCCAAGACGAAGGCGGCCGCGATGGTGGCTGCTATGGAACGCAGTTGGAGCGGCAGTTGGAGCGGCAGTCGGAGCCGCGGCTAACGCGGGACCGGGTTGGTGGCCCACAACTCGGCCACGGATACCCCGACCTCACCGAGCAGACGCCGCACCAGCGGCAACCCGATCCCGATGACACTCGACGGGTCGCCCTCGAGTCGTTCGACGAACCAGCCGCCGAGACTGTCGAGAGTGAAGGCGCCGGCCACCTTCAACGGTTCCCCCGACGCGAGGTACGCCTCGAGATCCTCGTCGGACGGGGAACCGAAATGGACGACGGTGCCGCTGCAGTCGGATGCGTCGGCGACGACCGTGCCGGACTCGAGCCGCAGCACACTGTGTCCGGTGAGCAGGGTGGCGCTGCGGCCGGCCATGGACTGCCAGCGCTTCCGCGCGACCTCGACGGTGTGCGGTTTGCCCTGCAACTGCCCGTCGATGTGCAGCATCGAATCGCAGCCGATCACGACGGCGTCGGTGAGACCGTCGGCGATCAGCGCGGGAATCACGTCGCGGGCCTTGGCCTCGGCGAGCGTGGTGACGACCGTCTCGGGGGCCGCGGACGGGCCCAGACGGTCGATGACGGCGTCCTCGTCGACGCCGGAGACACGGACGGTGGGCTCGACCCCGGCGCCCCGCAGCACGGTCAACCGTGCCGGGGACGCCGAGGCGAGAACCAGTCGAGTCACTCGGACGACCGTTCGATCAGAACGGTCGCGCCGCGACCGGGGCGTTGAACGAGTACGGCGAGAACGGCGCGTACCCGCGGTGCATCCGGGTGGGTGCACCCCACGTCTCGGGCGGCAGGCCGTCGCCGGCCGGTGCCGCCGCAGCCGAGGCGGTCGCCAGCACCGTCACCAGGACCGCGACCTCCTCGTCCGTCGGATTGCCCTTGACGATGCTGAACGCGGGGGCCGCCGACGGTGTGGCGGCAGGTTCGAGTTCGGCGACGGCGTCGGCCAACGCGGCTCCTTCGAGCGTCGACGCCTCGAGCAGCGCGGCGTCGGTGAGCACATCTTCGCGAGTGGTGGCTGTCACAGCGGAATGTTCCCATGCTTCTTGGGCGGAAGCGAGACCATCTTGCGCTCGAGCAGACGCAGCGCGGAGACGATCTGTCCGCGGGTGTGCGACGGCGGGATCACGGCATCGACGTAGCCGCGCTCGGCTGCAACGTACGGGTTCACCAGGGTGTCCTCGTACTCCTGCTGCAGCTCCAGGCGCAGTGCGTCGACGTTCTCGCCGTTCGCCTCGGCCGCCTTGATTTCCTTGCGGTAGACGAAGCCGACAGCACCGGATGCGCCCATGACGGCGATCTGCGCGGTCGGCCACGCCAGGTTGACGTCAGCGCCCATGTGCTTCGAGCCCATGACGTCGTAAGCGCCACCGTACGCCTTGCGGGTGATGACGGTGATCTTGCCGACCGTGGCCTCGCCGTACGCGTACAGCAGCTTGGCGCCGCGGCGGATGATGCCGTTGTACTCCTGGTCGGTGCCGGGCAGGAAGCCCGGGACGTCGACGAGGGTGACGATCGGGACGTTGAACGCGTCGCAGGTGCGGACGAAACGTGCCGCCTTCTCGGAGGCGTCGATGTCGAGGCAGCCGGCGAACTGCATCGGCTGGTTCGCGACGATGCCGACGCTGCGGCCGTCGATGCGACCGAAGCCGACGATGACGTTGGCGGCGCGGCCGGCCTGCACCTCGAGGAACTCGCCGTCGTCGATGAGGCGGCGGATGACCTCGTGCATGTCGTACGGCTGGTTCGCCGAGTCCGGGATGATCGTGTCGAGATCGCGGTCCTCGTCGGTGAGCGAGTCCTCGATCGAGCCGACGATCGGATCCGACGGCAGCATGCGCGGAGCCGCGGCCTGGTTGTTGCTCGGCAGGTAGGACAGCAGGTCCTTGACGTAGTCGAGGGCGTCCTGCTCGTCGGAGGCGACGTAGTGCGCGACACCCGACTTGGCCATGTGGGTCCGGGCGCCGCCCAGATCCTCCATGGTGACGTCCTCACCCGTGACGGTCTTGATGACGTCGGGTCCGGTGACGAACATCTGGCTGGCCTCGTCGACCATGACGACGAAGTCGGTGAGCGCGGGGGAGTAGACGTGGCCGCCGGCGGCCGGGCCCATGATCAGAGAGATCTGCGGGATGACACCCGAGGCCTGGATGTTGCGGTGGAAGATCTCGCCGTACAGGCCGAGCGAGACGACGCCCTCCTGGATGCGGGCGCCGGCACCCTCGTTGATGCCGATCAGCGGGCGGCCGGTCTTGAGCGCCAGGTCCATGACCTTGACGATCTTCTCGCCGTAGATCTCGCCGAGGCTGCCGCCGAACACGGTGGCGTCCTGCGAGAACACGCAGACGTCGCGGCCGTCGATGGTGCCGTAGCCGGTGACGACGCCGTCGCCGACGGGACGGTTGTCGGCCAGGCCGAAGTTGGTGCTCCGGTGCCGGGCCAGGGCGTCGAGCTCGACGAACGAGCCCTCGTCGAGGAGTGCCTCGATGCGCTCGCGGGCCGTCAGCTTGCCCTTGGCGTGGACCTTCTCGATGGCCTTCTCGCCCATCGGCTGCATTGCCTGCGCCTGGCGGTTACGCAGGTCAGCGAGCTTTCCCGCCGTGGTGTGGATATCCGGGGTATTCGCCGCCACTGCCGCGGCCGGCTCCTGAACACTGGTCATGGTTCTGGAGCATAACCAGGGCCGACGGGCAGCTTTCGAGTGAGGTCGCTTCGAGTTGAATTGTTCAACCTAAGCTACTGACGAGTCACTTTTCAATCGCACCATACGCTGGACGGATGTGGACCGACCTGAACCGACCCCCGCTCGATGTCGACGTGTTGCGACGCGCCCTGGTGTGCGGCGCGGGCGGTGATCCGGACGCCTTCTGGTCGTGTGTCGACGTCGTCGCCGAGACCGGGTCCACCAACGCCGATCTGCTCGCCCGGCCGAAGACTCCGGACTACCCGCGCAGCGTCCTGATCGCCGAATACCAGACGAACGGGCGCGGCCGGCACGCGCGACCGTGGGTGAGTCCGCCGCGTGCCCTGCTCACGGTGTCCGCGGTGCTGGACCTGCCGGGCCTGGATCTGTCGGACATCGGTTGGCTACCGCTGCTGGTGGGGGTCGCCGTCGTCGACACGCTGCGCGACGTCGCGGGTGTGGATGCGGAACTCAAGTGGCCCAACGATGTTCACATCGACGGACGCAAGCTCGCCGGGATCCTCGTGGAGGTGGCGGCGACGACCCCGGTCCCGACCGTCGTCGTCGGTGTCGGGTTGAACGTGACCCTGACGGAGGACGAACGCCCGGTCCCGACGGCGACGTCGCTGCTGCTCGAGGGCGCCGAGGTGACGGACCGGTCGGTGCTGGCGCGGGCGCTGCTGCGGGCGCTCGCCGCACGGTGGCGGGAATGGCAGTCCGCAGGCTGGAAGGTCGACGGTCTCGCGTCGGACTACCGGGAGCGGTGCGGCACACTCGGCCGGAAGGTGCGCGCGGAGCTGCCGGGCGATCGGGAACTGGTGGGGATCGCGACCGACATCGATCACGAAGGGCGCGTGGTCATCACACCGACGGGTGAGTCACCGGTCGCGGTGTCGGCCGGTGACATCACCCATCTGCGTGCCGTGTAGCGGTATCGAAATACCTACGCGCGCTCGGAATCCCAGGTGGACACCGCCCAGATCACGACGATGTCGAGCGCGATGATCAGGATCGACCACAGCGGGTACCAGGGGATCCACAGGAAGTTCGCGATGATCGACAGTGCCGCGATCACGATGGCGCACACCCGCGCCCACGTCGCCCCGGTGAGCAGGCCGAGGCCGATGAGGATGCCGAGGATGCCGACGATCAGGTGGATCCAGCCCCACGTGCCGAGGTCGAACTGGTAGACGTACTGCGGTCCGACGACGAACACGTCGTCGTTCGCGATCGCGGAGATGCCCTGGAAGATCTGCAGGATTCCCACGGTCATGAGGAGAATCGCGGCGGCGATCGACGCACCCGCCGCGAAACCCTGCTTGGTGCCGCCGGAACTGTGCGTGGGTGGTGTGCTGGTCGTCATCGCGGATCCTTTCGGTCGATCCTGGCCGTCACGGTGGCACGGTGGCGCCTTCCGAGGTCAGTGTTCGCCGTGATGTCATCCGTGACTTCATCCGCGACGGGTGAAACGCCGCAAGCGTTTTCATCCGTCGGTGGAGTCGTCCGACTGTTACGGTTTCGCTGATTCGACACAGTGTGCGACGAGGGGAGCCGTGATGAATGCGCAACACGAAGCGCCGATCCAGGCCGGTGGCGTCTGGGTGGCCGACGCCGACGGAGATCTCGAGGCCGCGGGCCGATTCCTGACGGGCCTGACCGTCGTGTTCGGTCTGCTCACCCTCGGACTCGGCATCGCGATGCTGGTATGGCCGAATGCGACACTGCTCGTCGCCGCCGTGATCATCGCGATCCAGGTGTTCGCGTTCGGTATCGTCCAGATCGTCCGGTCGTTCGCGGAGGTCAACGCGCCCACCGCATCCCGCACCCTCACCGGACTGTCCGGTGCGCTGGCGGTCCTGCTGGGCTTCCTGGTCCTGCGCAGCCCGCTGCAGACCCTCATCGTCATCACGCTCGTGATCGGCGCCTGGTGGGTGTTCCGCGGTGTGCTCGACATCGTCGCGGGTGCCACCGAGGTGCCGGGTAACCGGGCCGTGAGCATCGTGCTCGGTGTGATCAGCGTCGTCGCCGGCGCGATCGTGCTGCTGCAGCCGACCATGTCGCTCGGCGTGTTCGTCGTCGTGGTCGCCGTCTGGATGATCCTCTACGGCGTCATCGTCGTCGCCGCACCGTTCGTCGCGCGTCGCGCACTGTCCTGACCGGTTTCGGTCGTCACTCCACCAGGTCGGCGTAGAGGTAGATGTTGTCCTCGTAGTCGCCGACACCGTTGTCGTACGTCAACTCGCCGCCGCATGTGACGACGGCCAGACGTCGCGGACCGGTGGGGCCGTCGAGGACGCTTTCCTCGACACCGTCGGCCTTGGCCCGCTCGACCACCCGGCTCACCCGCCACGCTGTGGGTGAGCCGGTGTCGTCGGAGGTGTAGATGAAGTCGCCGGGCTGCATGAGCGCCAGATTGAACAGGGCGCCGTTGCCCTGGCCGATCATGTTGACGTGCCCGGCCAGCAGGGTGGTGCCCTCGCCGGCGTCGAGGGTGGCACCGTCGAGCCAGATGCCGACGGTCGACACGTCGTTCGGTGGGGTGAGGACACCGCCGGGGACGGTCGACACCCCGATCGGGGCGGTCACCCCGACCCGGCCCAGCACCAGCGAACGCGGGGCCAGTTCTCCGATGTCGGGGAGCGGCGCGGTCGGCGTCGCCGCATCGGACACACTCGGCGGGTTCGGATCGACCGTGTTCTGCGGCTGCGGTTCACGCAGCAACAGCATGCCGCCGGCCGCGAGGACGACGAGCGCGACCAGTCCGATCGTCAACGTCCAGAACAGGTTCGGCCGACGCCGGTGCTTGCCACGTGTGCCCATGTCGTTTCCCTCGAGTGCGCCTAGCGCAATGCCCGGCCCGGTGATGGATACACCGGGCCGGGCATTGCACTGAAGGTGTTCAGATCAGATTAGCCACGCATACGTCGCACGGCCACGATCGCGCCGACACCGCCGAGGGCGAGGAGAGCGATCGCCAGGCCGGCACCGGTCTTGGCTGCGGTGCTCATCTCGGCGCCGCCGCCGTCGATGGCGTGCGGACGCTCACCCTGCGGGCCCTGGTTGCCCGACTGGTCGCCGCCGTTGCCCTGACCGTTGTTCTGGCCGCCGTTGTCCGGGGCCGGCTGCGACGGAGTCGACGGGGTCGTCGGCTTCTCCGGCTGGCCGGGCTGCTCGGGCGTGCCCGGCTGGCTCGGGCCCTCGGGATCGGTCGACCCGAGCGAACCGCCGAGGCTGCCCTGATCGCCGCCGAGCGAACCGTTCAGATCACTGCTGCCCAGGTCGGCGCTGCCGAGATCACCGAGCGAACCGGCGCCGAGGCTACCGAGACCCAGCGAACCGAGCGCCAGGCTGCCGAGGCTGCCCAGACCCAGCGAACCGGTGTCCTCCGAGCCGACGATGCCCGAACCGGTGCCGTCCTCGTCGACGAAGGTGACGGCGGCCGCGGAAGTCAGCTGCTTCTTCTTGTCGAACGTCGCGAAGACCTGGCAGTCGAGATATCCCTCGGTCTCGTAGTCGTGCAGGGTGTCGGCATCCGACTGATTCCAGCTGATGCTCTTGTCGCCCGACGGAGCGCCCGCGACGGACAGGTCGACGGTGCCTTCCTGCTCGGACGTCACGCACAGGACCACGGTGGCGGTGTCGCCGGCGGTCTTCGCGATGGTGAGGGTGTCACCGTCGATGACAGCGTCGCCTTCGCAGACCTCGACGGTCGCGCCGGCGGGCACGGTGAGCGCCAGCGGCTGGTCGACCAGGTTGGTCGTCAGCGTGAACTTCGCGGTCTCGCCGACGGGGAGCTCGTCGCCGGGGGTCGGCTCGGTGCGGACCAGATCGAGGACGGACTCGGCGGCGGGCGCGAGTGCGAGGATCTCGTCCTTCTTGGCCGTGCTCAGATAGGTGTCACAGTTGACTGCATCCTCGGGCGAGCCGTAGTTACGGCCGTCGGTTACACACCAGACGGCCATCTGCAGCGCCTGTCGGTTGGGCTGCGACGAGTTGTCGGTCCGCGTGGACCGGCCGCCGTAGGTGGGGTAGTTCGCGTCCCAGTCGATGCCGTGCTGCAGCAGGTAGCTGACGATCTTCACCTGGTCGTCGGTGAGCCGCTTGTTCGTTTCCTGCGGGAGCATCGGCCCAGCCGGGGTCCCGGTGGTGCTGTTCAGCACGTTGCCGTCACCGTCGAGATTGGAGCATGTGCTCCGAATCGCGTCGGTGCAGTACATCCACTCGGCGACCGGTTGGCCGTCGACCTGGCGGACACCGCAGACGGGCGGCTCCACCGTGTAGGCCGTTTCCGGCCAGTTGCCGTACATCGGCACCACGTTGCCGGCGTTGTAGCTCTCGAGACGAGACCCGGTGAGGGTCAGCTGCTGATCGGTGGGGTTCCAATCAGTGGCCTCACACGTCGGCGCGGTGAAACTCGCGGCGGTGGTGATCCCCGGGATCTCGATCTTCGGGAGGGCGGGGGCCGCGGGATCTGCGGCGGCCACACCCACGCTGGCGCCACCGACGAGTGCCAGTGCGCCGAGTGCGGCGATCCCTCCCCTCACACCACGCGACATCAGACTTCTCGCACGCATAAACACTCCCAATGACTCTTGACGACGTTGTCCCGAGGCCCCGACCCCTGCAGTCGGGGCAAAGACTAGGTCAAACGCCCCGATGTAACAGAATTGCAACAGGGCATCGAAAACGCCTGATCGGGTCGGTCGGCTGTTCGTTCGAATCGTTGATCTGGGGGTTTACCGGAGAACGGGAAGCTGTTCCGGACCGTTACAGGTATCGGCTGTGACAAAGTCGACATCCCGCGCAGTGTGCGGGCAGCGAAAAGCCCGGCCCGGTGAGAGTGCACCGGGCCGGGCTTGTCGTTCGGGTCAGGTCAGCCGCGCCGCAGGCGTCGCAGCGTCACGAGGGTTCCGACGCCACCGAGTGCGAGGAGCGCGATCGCGAGTCCGACGCCGGTCTTGGCTGCCGCGCTCATCTCGGCGGAACCGCCGTCGATGCCGTTCGGGCGTTCACCCTGTGGAGCGGGCTGAGGCTGTTGGCCCGGTCCCGGCTGCTGCGGGGTTTCCGGCGCGGGTCCGGGTGCGGGACCCGGCTCCTCGGGAACGATCGGGCCTTCCGGACCCACCGACCCGAGACTGCCGAGGGATCCCAGGCTGCCGAGGGAGCCGGCACCGGCGCTACCGGCGCCGAGACTGCCGAGTGATCCCAGGGAGCCGGCACCGGCGCTGCCGGCACCGAGGCTGCCCAGTGCGCCCAGGCTGCCGAGCGAGCCCGCGCCGGCACTGCCGGCGCCGAGACTGCCCAGTGCGCCGAGGGATCCGGCGTCGCCGCTGCCGGTCTCGAGCGAACCGGTATCCAAGGACCCGCCGTCCAGCGAACCGCCGTCCAGCGAACCGCCGTCGAGGGAGCCGCCGAGGCTGCCCAGTGAACCGAGGCTGCCGAGGGAACCGGTGCCCTCCTCGACGAACGTGACCTCCGCTTCGTCGGACAGCGGCTTCTCGACGAGGGTCGCGAAGACCTGGCAGTCGAGGTACGCCTCGTCGGGGTACGGGTGCAGGTTGTCGGCGTTGGCCTGATCCCACTCGATGTTCTTGTCACCGTTCGGAACTCCCTCGACGGTGAGATCGACGGTGCCCACCTGGTCGTACGTGACGCACAGGGTCACGGTGACGGTCTGCCCCGTGGTCCCGTTCACCGTGATCGTGTCGCCGGTGATGGTGGCATCGCCCTCGCACACCGTCACGGTCGCGCCCGCCGGGACCACGGTCAGATCGAGAGGCTTGTTCAGGATGTTGGTCTCGAGGGTGAACCGGGCCGTGCTGCCGACCGGCGTCTCGTCACCGGGACTCGGCTCGATACGGGTCAGGTCGAGGACCGGGTCGACGCCGGGAACCTTGGCGAGGATCTCCTGCTGGATCTCCTCGCTCATGTACGTGTCGCAGGCCGGCTTGTTCTCGGGGTTCTCCGTGACGATCGCGTAGTCGGTGACACACCAGATTGCGATCTGGAGACCTTGCCGATTGGCCTGCGTGGTGTTGTCTGTGTGGGTGGCGGTGCCGCCGAACTCGGGTTCGTAGGTGACAGGCCAATCGACACCGTGTTGGAGCAGATAGCTGATGATCCGTTCCTGGTCGGCGGTGAGCCGTGGATTGTTCGGCTGCGGGAGCATCGGCCCGACCGGGTCCCCGGTATTGCCGTTGATCGGATTTCCGTCGGCATCGAGGTTGGCGCACGTGCTGCGGGCCGCGTCGGTGCAGTACATCCACTGGGTGACCGGTTGGCCGTCGACCATACGGACACCGCAGACCGGAGCTTCCTCGAAGTACGGGGTGGGGTGCATGTTGCCGTACAGCGGGACCACGTTGCCGGCCTCGTAGCTGGCCAGGCGTTCCCCCGTGAGGTTCAACTGCAGATCGGTCGGAGTCCATTCAGTCGCGTCACACGCCGGTGCGCGGAAGCTGTCCGCCGCCGCGGCGGCCGTGGCCGGATCCGCCGGGCCGTTCGACCCCAGGGATCCGCTCGATCCCAGGGAGCCGCCCAGGTCGAGCGATCCGAGGGAGCCGCTGGACCCCGACGACCCGTTCGATCCGAGTGACCCCGGGGGTCCTGTCGGTGCGGCCGCGGCCACACCTGCTCCCGCACCGGCCATCAATATCAGCGCACCCACTGCGGCCATTCCGGCGCGGAGCCGGTGCGCTCGGCGTCTCGTCGATCCGACCTTCACTCGATCACCCCTCGTGCTGAACGACGTTCCCACCACCGAGCACGAGGCAGTGCCCAAAACACACGATCGCCGCAGCGCTACCTCATGGGACGTCTCGGACATGTATCGGCTGCGCGAACTATAGCGCGAGACCGACTGCGCCACAGAACAATACGAATTGAGTGATTCGTCCGGGTATTCAGGTGTCCGTCGGGCCTGCCACACTCGTGTCATGGGATACCCGCAGGATGCGCTCGCCGAGGACGAGGAACTGGTGCTGCACCGGCATCCGCACTGGAAGATGCTCGTCGTCCCGTCGGCGATCTTCGTACTGGCAACGGCGATAGCCGGATTCGCGCTCGGGGTCGCACAGTCCCGGCTGGCCGGCGGCGCCGTCGTGACCGTATCGATCCTGGTCGGCGTCGCGTGGCTGGCGCTCGTCGGCTGGAAGGTCCTCGTCCCGGCGCTGCAGTGGAAGTCGACGCACTTCCTCGTCACCGACCGCCGCGTCATGATCCGGCACGGCGTCCTCACCCACACCGGTATCGACATCCCGATGAACCGGATCAGCAACGTCCAGTTCCGGCACGGCCTCGTCGACCGTCTGCTGCGCACCGGAACCCTGATGATCGTCGCATCGTCCGACGACCCCCTCGAGTTCCACGATATCCCCGACGTCCAGAAGGTGCATTCACTGCTCTACCACCAGGTGCTCGACGCGGGAGCACCCGACGACACCGCGCCCCGCCGGTCGGGCCACGAGTCCGGCCACGAGCCCGGTCGCGAACGTCACGATGATCGGAATCGTTGGTAATCGAACCGCTTCCGTCGCCGCGACCGTAGGCTGTCGGGCGTGACTGCCGTACTGCTTGCCGAAGACGACGAGGCCATCGCCGCACCCCTGTCGCGTGCGCTCGGCCGTGAGGGTTACACCGTCACCGTCGAACAGACCGGCCCCGCCGCGCTCGAGCAGGCACTCACCGGGGACTACGAACTCCTCATCCTCGATCTCGGGCTGCCCGGCATGGACGGACTCGAGGTGTGCCGTCAACTCCGGGCAGGCGGACCCGACCTGGCCGTGCTCATGCTCACCGCCCGCACCGACGAGGTCGACTTCGTCGTCGGACTCGACGCCGGCGCCGACGACTACGTCGGCAAACCGTTCCGGCTCGCCGAACTGATGGCCCGGGTGCGAGCCCTGTTGCGCCGCAGCGGCGGCGGCGAGGACGTCGTCGTCGAGGTGCCCGGGATCCGGCTCGAACCCGCCGCGCGGCGGGTACTGGTCAACGGCTCCGAAGTCATGCTGGCCAACAAGGAATACGAACTGCTGCGGGTGCTGCTCGAACACGCCGGCCAGGTCGTGTCCCGAGAGACGATCCTGCGCGAGGTGTGGGGCGACGTCGAACTGCGCGGCTCGAAGACCCTCGACATGCACATGTCGTGGCTGCGCCGCAAGATCGGCGACGAGGGCGCCGCCGCGGACCGGCGCATCGCGACCGTCCGCGGCGTCGGGTTCCGGATCAACACCGACTAGGCCCGGACGCCCGTGCGCCGCAGAATCCTGCTGTCGATCCTTGCCGTCGTCCTGCTCACCGGACTGCTGCTCGGTGTCCCGCTCATCTACACGGCGTGGCTGTGGGTGGAGGACTTCACCCGCAACGAGATGCAGTCCCGCCTCGACCGGATGGCCGCCGAGATCATCCGCCAGGAAGGCGACACCGGCGTCGTCGAAGGCGGCCTGGACACGACATCGCTGCGGCTCGTGGTCCCCGAGGGCGGCAAACTCGTCGTCGTCTACCCGACGCCCTACGAGGGTGCGGCGCGCCTCGACATCGGTGCCGCGTCGGTGCCGTCGCCGCTCGTCGAATCCCTGTCGATGGGCACGTCCGGGTCGCTGCGGCTCGAGGCGCCGTCGAACCGCATGCGCTCACTGCAACGGCAGGCGGCGGGTGCGGTCACGATGCTGGTCCTCGCGTCCATCGGCGCCGGCGCCGGGGTCGCGGTGGTCACCGCGAAACGGCTCGCCGACCCGCTGCGCGACGTCGCCGAACGGGCCGCGCGGCTCGCCGAGGGCGACTTCCGGCCCGACTCGCGCCGCCACGCCATCCCCGAACTCGACCGCGTGTCCGACGTCCTCGACGCCGCGACCGTGGAGATCTCCCGGCGGCTGCAGCGTGAGCACGCGCTCGTCGGGGACGTGTCGCACCAGTTGCGCAGCCGGCTGACCGCGATCCGGCTCCGCCTCGACGAACTGTCCGTGCACGACGATCCCGCCGTCGTCCACGAGGCGGAGGAGGCGATGGCACAGGTCGACCGGCTCACCGTCGCCGTCGACGAACTGGTGCGATCGTCACGGGCCAGTGACGCGGCCAACCGGGAACCGGTGTCGGTGGTCGGGGAACTCGCGAGCGTCGTCGCCGACTGGCAGGGACCGTTCAAGGACGCCGGACGGATCCTGCGACTGCGCGGCGAGCCCCGCCTGATGTCGGCGACCACCGGGTCGCGGCTGCGGGAAGCGGTGTCGGTGCTGATCGACAACTCGCTCAAACACGGGGCGGGCACGTGCACGGTGTCGGTGCGTCAGGTGTCCGGGTCGAGCGGGCGCGGGTCACGGGTGTGCGTGGAAGTGTCCGACGAAGGGGAAGGTGTCAGCGACGAACTCGCCCCGCACATCTTCGACCGCGGCTTCTCCGGGGCCGGTTCGACGGGCGTCGGACTGGCACTCGCGCGGGCACTCGTCGAGGCCGACGGGGGACGGCTCGAGCTGCAACGTCGCCGGCCCGCACTGTTCGCCGCGTTCCTGGCGCCGGTCCGGGCGGAGGCGCCGACCCGCGTCACGGGCATCCACGAACCGCGTTAGACGGTTTCGCGGTCGATGCTCTCGTGGCCGGTCTCCTCCGGGAACACCCAGCGGCGGAACGACCAGAACCGGAACACCATCTGCAGCAGGTTGCCGATGATGTAGTTGAGTGCGAAGTCGATGACCATCAGCGTCGTGAAACTGACCGACGAGCGGACGTCGAAGACGTTGTTCGCGATCCACAACGGTGCGGCGGCGATGATGACACCGATCCCGCTGATCGTGAAGAACAGCAGCGCCTCGTGGTGGCGTTCACGGCCGCCCCGGTTCTTGAACGACCACTCGCGGTTGAGGATGTAGCTCAAGATCGTGGCCATGACACCGGACAGGATCTTGGCGACCACCGGCTTCTGTTCGAGCACCGTCAGGCTCAGCGAATAGAAGATCGCGAGGTCGAACAGCATGGTCGTGCCACCGACGATCGCGAACTTGACCAGCTCGTGGTGGCGCAGGACGAGGGCCCGGAAGGGCTCGGGAACTCGGCTCAGCGCCGCGTCGACGAATGACACAACGAAGTATTGTACGAAGCCGCGCTCCGCCGGATGCACCGGACCGGGATCTTTCAGGTTCCTCACAGGATGCGGCGCCCGTCGACCTCGACGGCACTTCCCGCGGGCAGACATGACACCATGGTGTGTCGTGACCGGCAAATCTGAATCCGAATCCCGCCCCACCCCGCCGCGTGACCTCCCCACCGGGATGCCCGTGGTGACGATGATCGGCGGCGGACAGCTCGCACGCATGACCCACCAGGCCGCGATCGAGCTGGGGCAGACCCTGCGGGTGCTCGCCGGCAGCGTCGACGAGCCCGCCGCACAGGTCAGCCCGAACGTCGTGCTCGGCAGCCACACCGACCTCGAGGCGCTGCGCACGGCCGCGATCGGGTCCCACGCGCTCACCTTCGACCACGAGCACGTCCCCACCGAGCACCTCGACGTGCTCGTCGCCGAGGGCGTCAACGTGCAGCCGCCGCCGCAGGCCCTCGTGTACGCGCAGGACAAGCTGGCGATGCGCCGCAAGCTCGGTGCGATGGGCGCCCCGATCCCGGCGTTCACCGAGGTCACCTGGGCCGAGGACGTCGTGCGGTTCGGTGCCGAACACGGCTGGCCGGTCGTGATCAAGGCCGTTCGCGGCGGCTACGACGGCCGCGGTGTGTGGATCACCGACGACTCCGACGAGGCCGAACGGATCGTCACCGCGCAGCTCGACAAGGGCGTGCAACTCATGGTCGAGCAGGCCGTCGACTTCACCCGCGAACTGTCCGCGATGGTCGCCCGCTCCCCGTTCGGGCAGGGCGCGTCGTGGCCCGTCGTCGAGACCGTGCAGATCAACGGACAGTGCGCGGTCGTGCTGGCCCCGGCCCCGAACCTGCCCGCCGACCGGGCCGTCGAAGCCGAGCAGCTGGCACTGCGGATCGCGTCCGAACTCGGGGTCGTCGGCGCGATGGCCGTCGAACTGTTCGAGACCACCGACGGCGCGCTGATCGTGAACGAGCTCGCGATGCGCCCCCACAACTCCGGCCACTGGACGCAGGACGGCGCCCGCACGTCGCAGTTCGAGCAGCACCTGCGGGCCGTCCTGGACTATCCGCTCGGGGACCCGTCGCCACTCGCGCCGATCACCGTCATGGCGAACGTATTGGGGGCGCCCACAGCGCCCCTCATGAGCATGGACGAGCGGCTGCACCACCTGTTCGCCCGTATGCCCGACGCCAAGGTGCACCTGTACGGCAAGGGTGAGCGCAAGGACCGCAAGATCGGGCACGTCAACGTGCTGGGTGCGGCGTCCGGTTCGATCGACGATCCGGCCTACGTCGCGGCGGTGCGTGAGCGCGCCGAGCGGGCGGCGCACTGGCTGTCGCACGCCGAATGGACCGACAACTACGACGAGCACACGGGAGCAGACAGCAAGTGACGGAATCGAACGGGCCCCTCGTCGGGCTGATCATGGGCAGCGACTCGGACTGGCCGACGATGGAGGCCGCCGCCGAAGCGCTCGCCGAGTTCGGTGTCCGCTTCGAGGTCGGTGTCGTCTCGGCGCACCGCACCCCGCAGCGCATGCTCGACTACGCGCGTGACGCCGCCGACCGGGGGATCAAGGTCATCATCGCCGGTGCCGGTGGCGCCGCCCACCTGCCCGGCATGGTCGCCTCGGCGACGCCACTGCCGGTGATCGGTGTCCCCGTGCCCCTGAAATACCTCGACGGCATGGACTCGCTGCTGTCGATCGTGCAGATGCCCGCCGGTGTTCCCGTCGCGACCGTGTCGATCGGCGGCGCCCGCAACGCCGGTCTGCTCGCCGCCCGCATCCTCGGCGCGTCCGACGACGCGCTGCGTCAGCGCATGGCCGACTTCCAGGCCGGGCTCGAACAGATGGTCCTCGAGAAGGACGCGGCCCTGCGCGCGAAACTGCTCGGCTGACACATGACGCCCCGTCCGGCGCGCTCTCGGCTGAGTGAGCGCTGGTACCGCTGGAGCGCCGCCCACGCGGTCGGAATCGACCGTGCCGAGGCGGCGCTCCTGTCGTTGTTCTGCCTGGCAGCGACCGTCGGCGGCGGCACCGAGCACGTGATCGTCTCGCTCGGCATGACGGTGCCGCTCGCGTGGCGGCGCTCGCACACCGTCGTCTCCGGGTTCGTGGTCGCCGGGTTCGCGGTCGCGCACCTGTTCCTGGTCTCGGGTGTTCTGATGCCGAGTGCGATCGCGGTGCCGATCGCGCTGTACGCGTTCGCCGCCTACGGACCGCGCTGGAGCAGTTACACCGCACTGGTAGTAGCGATGCTCGGTGCCGCGGTGGCGGGCGTCGAATACTTCGGGTACGACGGACGCACGTGGCAGGGCGCGACCGCCAACGCGGGAATGCTGGTCGTGTTCGTCATCGCGGTGTGGGCGTTCGGGGACCTGCGCCGGGTGCGTATCCAGGAGGTCGAGGGGCTCGCCGAACGTGCCCGGCTCCTCGAACTCGAACGCGCCCAGGAAGCCGAACTCGCCGCGCTCGGTGAACGCACCCGCATCGCCCGCGAAATGCACGACATCGTCGCGCACTCGCTCACCGTCGTCATCGCGCAGGCCGACGGCGGCCGCTACGGCGCCGCGAAGGATCCGCAGGCCGCGCTCGACGCCCTCGCGACGATCGCCGCGACCGGCCGGCAGGCCCTCACCGACATGCGGGGACTGCTGTCGGTGCTGCGGGAGGACCGGCCCCGCGAGTTCTCCGCTCTACCCGGTACCGACGACATCGGCGGGCTGGTGGAGGACCTGCGGCGCGGCGGCCTCGCCGTCGACCTCACGGTGTCGGGGGAGCCGCGGGAACTGTCCACCGGCGCCGGGTTGACCGCGTACCGGATCGTGCAGGAATCCCTCACCAACGTCCTCAAGCATGCCGGCCCCGGCGCCCGGGTACGGGTCGAGATGTCGTGGGGTGAGCGGGAACTCGACCTCACGATCATCGACGACGGCCGCGGCGGTGCGGCTGCGCTCGTCGCATCGTCACCGGGCGGGCAGGGCGTGATCGGCATGACCGAACGCGCCGCACTGCACGGCGGACGACTGGCCGCCGGACCGGTCACCGGCGGCGGCTACCGGGTGCAGGGTCTGCTGCCGTACACCGCCACCTAGGCTGGCGACCATGATTCGCGTGGCCCTCGTCGACGACCAGCAGCTCGTGCGGGCGGGGTTCCGCATGGTGATCGATTCGCAACCGGACCTCGAGGTGGTCCTCGAATCGGGCGACGGATCCGCCGCGGTGGCAGCATTGGCCCACACCGCGGCCGATGTCGTGCTCATGGACGTGCAGATGCCGATCATGGACGGCATCGAGGCCACCCGGCGTCTCACCGCGGCCGACGAGTCACCGAAAGTGGTGGTGCTCACCACGTTCGAGGACGACGAGTACGTGCTGTCCGCGATCAGCGCCGGTGCCAGCGGCTTCCTCCTCAAGGACGTGCCGCCCGAGGAACTGCTCGACGCGATCCGCACCGTGCACCGCGGCGACGCCGTCATCGAGGCCCGCTCCACCCGGAAACTGCTGCAGCACGTCGGGCCGATGCTCGGCGGCACGGTGCGGCCGACGCTGCCCGAGGACCTCACCCCCCGCGAGGTCGAAGTCCTCGCGGCGATGGCCCACGGACTGTCCAACACCGAGATCGCCGCGACGTTCGTGGTCTCCGAGGCCACCGTGAAAACCCATGTCGGACGGGTGCTCTCGAAGACCGGCTCCCGCGACCGCGTGCAGGCCGTGCTGTACGCGTTCCAGGTGGGCCTGGTGCGGCCGCAGGATCTGCTCGGCAGCGACTGACCCGGCCTCACGACAGCCGGCGGGTGACCTTCTCGGCGTCGACGCGGCGCTCGACCTTCTCGGCGTCGGGATTGCTCACCTGTACCAGCGATGCCCCGACGGCCAGCACCGACAGCAGTCCGGTGACGAGTTCGTCGGCGTCGGACCAGGATCGGGTGGACAGCACCCGGTCGGTCCCGGTGACCCCGTCGGCGGCGGCTGCGGCGCGGGCCGCGGACAGGACGTCGTCCACCGTGCGGCCGTCGAGAGTTGCGGAACCCGGTGCCAGGCCGCGGAACTGGTCGCCGTGCACGCGGACCGCGGTCGCATAGTCGGTGACCCCGATGGGCAGGTCCGGGACGGGGCGGCCGAACGCGTCCAGCGACAGCACCGCCACCTCCGGCAGATCCGCGACGTCGTCCAGTCGGTCGACGGTGACGAGGGCGGCGTCGGCGTCCGGGTCGGCACCCAGGGTCACCTCGAGTCCGGCCCACCACGCGCCGAGCAGGACGGCGGCGGTCTGCCAGTGCGCGGGCAGCAGCACCGACACCCGAGCGCCGGGCAGCAGTCCGAACTCGTCGCACAGCAGGTTCGCGGTCTTCGCCGCCCAGTTCGCGAGGGTGATCGCGGACAGTTCGATGCGCTCACCGGTGGCGTCGTCGTAGTAGGTGATCCGCGGGCCCGCCGGGTCGGCGGCGAGGATCGGGTCGAGCAGGGCGGTGGTCAGGTCGGTCACAGACATATCCTTCAGTTGACGCAGCGCGGGCCGGTGCCGCCGGCGTCGATCGGGGGGCCGGGTTCGGCGGGGGTGGGGGAGGTGGCAGTGGTGCTCGTCCGTGAGGACCCCGACGACTCGGCCGACCTCGATGTGGTCGACGTGGACGTGGTGGGCGTCGAGTAGTCCCCGGTGACCACGACCCGCACCGCACCGGATTTCAGGGACGAGTCGGTTTCGACGGGCAGGCCGCCGAGGGTCACGGACACGGCGCGGGCGGCGTCGCTGTCGGCCGACTTCGCGAACACGGTGCTGCGCGACACCGATTTTCCGGTGTTGTTGCCGACGGTGCCGAGCCCGAATCCTTCGTTCTCGAGCAGGTTGCCGACGCTGGTGGCGAGGCCACCGACGCTGGAGTCGTTGGCGACGTCGACGGTGACCGTGGACACGTCGATGTCGGGCATCGTGGTGGGGACGGTCGAGTCGGACGTCTCGGTGTCGTCGGAGGCCGGTTCCTCCCCGGCGAGCCCGGCCACGTACTTCCGGACCGCTTTCGGGTCGACCTTGACGATCGACTCGCCGTAGTCGGTGGTGCCGTTGATGTCGACGACCGGGATGGTCTCGAACGTGACGCTGCCACCGGCGAGGTCCTGCAACTGGGTGGCGAAGTCGATGACGTCCCAGTCGGAGTCGAGGACCACCGAACGCTGCACGGCGGAGGTCAGCTTGCCGAGCTTGCCGGGGTTGGTGAGGGTCTTGGCGCTGAGCACCTCGCTCGCGAGGGATGCCATGAACACCTGCTGGCGGACGATCCGGTCGAGATCGCCGCGCGGCAGTCCATGCCGCTGCCGGACGAAACTCAGGGCGTCGGATCCGTCGAGGGTCTGTTCGCCGGCCGGGAAGTTCGCACCCGAGAGCGGTTCGTCGACAGCGGCGTTGAGGCACACGTCGACACCGCCGACGGCGTCGGTGAGCAGTACGAAC
Source organism: Prescottella subtropica (assembly GCF_005434945.1). Lineage (GTDB taxonomy): Bacteria > Actinomycetota > Actinomycetes > Mycobacteriales > Mycobacteriaceae > Prescottella > Prescottella subtropica. The sequence goes on from NZ_SKCH01000008.1 coordinate 77,383, forward strand.
CCGAGCAGGCCGATCTCGGCGTAGTGGTCGACGGTGATGCCGGTGAGGTCGCCGACCGATTCGATGAGCGCCTCCCGGCCGGCCTGTGTCGACTTCTTCTCCGCCGACGACTCGGATTCGCCGTCCTCGACGAGACGTTGCCGCTCGGCCTCCTTCGTGGCCCCGTAGGCTGCGTTGATCTTCGACATGCCGATGCCGGGAACCTTGACGTACGCGTCGCGGGGAATGGAGATGGCGGTGGCGGAGCTGCCGTCGTTCGGCACCCGGACCAGGATGATCGTGTCGGTGTTCGACGCCACTTCCTCGCCGGCGCGCAGCGATTCGAGTTCGGTCGAGGTGAGCGGGTTCCCGTGCGCGTCGGTGCGGCTGTCGGTGCCGACGAGCAGGATGTCGATGGCGCCGTCCTTGCCGCCGCCGAGTCCGAGACCGCCGATCGTGGCGAGGCTCGAGCGCAGGGAATCGACGCTGCGCCACGCGAATCCGGTCAACACGAGTACGAGGACCGCCGCGATCGCGATGGCGATCTGTCTGCGTGAGGTCGGGGCGGGGGGCCGCGGCACCTCCCGTGCGGTGGACTCCTGTGGCACGCGTCGGCCTCCATGACGGTCGGTTCTCATACTGTGCTCCAGGCTAACGGTGATCGTGCTCCGGTACGGCACGCAGCGGTCCGACGTGCCAGACTCGGTCGCTGTGCGAAGGATTTTGGTGACGGGGGCGCGGGGTCAACTCGGCAGCCGACTGCTGCAGTGTGCGCGGGACGCGGGCGTCGCCGCCGACGGTGTCGGTTCGACGGATCTCGACATCACCGACCCGGACGCCGTCGCGGCCCGGGTGCGCCCGGACACGGTCGTGGTCAACTGTGCCGCGTACACGGCCGTCGACGCCGCCGAGTCCGACGAGGCGTCGGCCACCGCGGTCAACGAGGTCGGGCCGCGCACGCTGGCGACCGCGTGCGCCCGCACCGGCGCCCACCTGATCCACGTCTCCACCGACTACGTGTTCGCGGGGGATCGGGTGGGGGACACGGCCGCCCCCTACGAACCCGGTGATCCCACCGGCCCCCGCACCGTCTACGGCCGTACCAAGCTCGCGGGGGAGCGGGCGGTCCGGGAGATGCTGCCCGGCGCGCAGATCGTGCGGACCGCGTGGGTGTACTCCGGGGCGGGCACGGATTTCGTGGCGACGATGCTGCGTCTCGAGCGGGAACGCGACACCGTGCAGGTCGTGGACGATCAGCTCGGTTCGCCCACCTACGCGGTCGATCTGGCGGCGGGGCTGCTCGAACTCGCCCGCACCGGCGGCCGCGGCGTGACGACCCTGCACGCCACCAACGCGGGCGCAGCCACCTGGTTCGACCTGGCGCGGGCCGTGTTCGCCGGTGTCGGCGCCGACCCGGAGCGGGTGCGGCCGTGCACGAGCGCCGAGTTCGTCCGGCCCGCACCGCGTCCGGGTTACTCGGTGCTGTCGCCGCGGTCGTGGGCGGATGCGGGTCTGACACCGCTGCGGCCGTGGCGGGACGCACTGGCCGACGCGCTGGCCCGGCTCGGATGAGGACGATACGGGCGCTGCGGCTAGGCTTGCCCGCGTGAGTTCGCAGCTGGCCGTGGTGACGGTGACCTACTCGCCGGGCGAGCATCTGGAGCATTTCCTGAGCACGCTGGCCGATGCCACGACCGAGAATCCGCAGGTGATCCTCGCCGACAACGGCTCGGTCGACGGCGCCCCCGAGGCCGCGGCCGCCGCTCACGATCATGTCCGGCTGCTGCGCACCGGCGGCAACATCGGCTACGGCGGTGCGATCAACCGCGCCGTCGCCGAGATCGACCCCGGCATCGAGTTCGTGCTCGTCGTCAACCCGGATGTGCGCTGGTCGCCCGGGTCGATCGACGAGCTGCTGGCCGCGGCGCAGCGGTGGCCGCGCGCCGGCGCCCTGGGGCCGATGGTCCGCGAACCCGACGGCAGCGTCTACCCGTCGGCGCGGGCCGTCCCCGACCTCGTTTCCGGTGCCGGGCACGCAGTGCTCGGTTCGGTGTGGCCGTCGAACCCGTGGACGCTGCGGTACCGGCAGGACAGTGAGACGATCGCCGAGCGTCCGGCAGGCTGGCTGTCGGGATCGTGCCTGCTGCTGCGCCGGGCCGCGTTCGACGCGATCGACGGCTTCGATTCGCGCTACTTCATGTACATGGAGGACGTCGACCTGGGGGACCGTCTCGGCCGGGCCGGCTGGCTCAACGTGTTCGTGCCGTCCGCCGAGGTCACCCACGCGAAGGGACATGCGGCGGGCCGGCATCCGGAACTGATGCTGCCCGCCCACCACGAGAGTGCCTACCGTTTCCAGGCCGACCGCCACCCCGAGTGGTGGCAGGCGCCGCTGCGGTGGGCGTTGCGGGGCGGACTCGCCCTGCGGTCGAAGCTCGCGGTCGCGGCCGCCGTCCGGCAGCGCACCGCCGACGAGAATCGGGACAACGAGATCGAGGGGAAAGAATGACTACTGCTTCGGCGACCGATGCCGTGGTTCTGGTGGGAGGCCAGGGCACGCGGCTGCGTCCACTGACGCTGTCCGCACCCAAGCCGATGCTCCCCACCGCGGGGGTGCCGTTCCTGACGCATCTGCTGGCGCGGATCAAGCAGGCGGGCATCGACCACGTCGTGCTGGGCACGTCGTTCAAGGCGGAGGTCTTCGAGGAGCATTTCGGTGACGGCAGCGATCTCGGTCTCGAGATCGAGTACGTCACCGAGATCGAGCCGATGGGCACCGGCGGCGGTATCCGCAACGTGCTGCCGAGCCTGCGCGCCGACAACATCATGGTCTTCAACGGTGACGTCCTCGGCGGCACCGACCTGACCGCGGTCCTCGACACCCACTTCCGCACCGACGCCGACGTCACCCTGCACCTGGTGCGGGTCGGTGACCCGCGCGCGTTCGGCTGCGTCCCCACCGACGACGACGGCCGCGTCAAGGCGTTCCTGGAGAAGACGCAGGATCCACCGACCGACCAGATCAACGCCGGCTGCTACGTGTTCCGCCGCGAGATCATCGAGAAGATCCCGTCGGACCGTCCGGTGTCCGTCGAACGTGAGGTGTTCCCGGCGCTGCTCGCCGACGGCGCGCGCGTGTTCGGTCACGTCGACACCTCGTACTGGCGGGACATGGGCACCCCCGACGACTTCGTCCGCGGGTCCGCGGACCTGGTGCGCGGTATCGCGCCGTCGCCGGCGCTCGACGGCCCGCGCGGTGAATCCCTCGTCCATCCCGGTGCGGGGGTGGCACCGGGTGCGCTGCTGATCGGCGGCACCGTCGTCGGACGTGGCGCCGAGGTCGGGGCCGGGGCCCGGCTCGACGGGGCGATCCTGTTCGACGGCGCCCACGTGGAGGCCGGTGCGGTGGTCGAACGGTCGATCATCGGGTTCGGTGCCCGGATCGGTCCGCGCGCGCTGATCCGTGACGCGGTGATCGGGGACGGCGCCGACGTCGGTGCCCGCTGCGAGCTGATCGGTGGCGCGCGGGTGTGGCCGGGTGTCACGCTGCCCGACGGTGGGGTCCGGTTCAGCACCGACGTGTGATCCGGCGGCGTGGGATCCGGCACAGTCCGCCATTCCTTAGTCTTGCTACTGAAATACTGGGGGAATGATGTCGCAGGAACCCGTCTATCGCAGGTACGTCGCGCTCGGTGACTCGTTCACCGAGGGCGTCGGCGATCCCGATCCCACCCGTCCCAACGGACTGCGCGGCTGGGCGGACCGGGTCGCCGAGGAACTGGCGACCCGCAGCGCCGACTTCGGGTACGCCAACCTCGCGGTGCGTGGCCGGCTGCTCGGCCCGATCGCCGACGAGCAACTCGACGCGGCGATCGTACTCGAGCCGGACCTGGTGACGATCTATGCGGGCGGCAACGATCTGATGCGCCCGTCGGTCGACCTCGACGCGCTGGTGGCCCGGTACGACGAGGTGATCGGCAAACTGGCCGCGACCGGTGCGACGGTGCTGGTGTGGACGGCGTTCGACGCCGGCTTCTCGTCGGTCTTCTCGAAGATCCGCGGCCGCTCGGCGATCTACAACGAACTGGTGCGTGAGGTCGCGGACCGGCACGGCGCGACGCTCGTCGACTTCTGGCGCTTCGACGAGTACCGGGATCTGCGGATGTGGGACTGGGACCGGCTGCACATGTCCACACCCGGCCACCAGAACATGGCGATCCGGGTGCTCGACACGCTCGGCGTGCAGCACCACATCGTCGTCGACCCGCTCGGCCCGGACCTGCCCGCCGACCGGGCGTCGCAGCGGCGCGCCGACCTGGTGTGGACGAAGGACTTCCTGCTGCCGTGGATCGGCCGCCGGGTACGCGGCACGTCGTCGGGGGACGGTGTCGCCGCGAAGCGGCCCGCCCTCGCCCCGATCCGGTAGGGACAGCAGAAAACGACGAACGCCGATCGGAGTTGATCCGATCGGCGTTCGTCGTTCCCGAGGGGGAGTCTCAGGCGTGCGTGACGGCGCGACTCGTGGAGATCGCGACCAGGCCGATGAGTCCGACGAGGGCGAAGGCGTAGAAGCCCCACGGCACGGCGTAGCCGGCGTCGAGGAGCAGGCCGCCGAGCAGCGGTCCGCAGATCGCGCCGATCCGGCCGACACCCGCCGACCAGCCGAGCGCGGTGGCGCGGATGTTCGCGGGGTGGCTGGCGCTGGTGAAGGCGTACACGAGCACCTGGGCGCTGAAGACGAAGCAGCCGGCCAGGAACACCATGACGTAGATGCCGCCCCCGACGTTCACGCTGAGCAGCGCCAGGAACAGTGCGGCCCCGGCGAACCAGGCGATGCATGCGGCTCGCGGGCCGATCCGGTCGGCGACACCACCGGCGACGAGCAGGCCCACGACGGCGCCGGCATTGAGGACGAGCAGCAGGGTCAGGGCGGCGCCGAGGTCGTAGCCGGCCTCGCGCATGATCGTCGGCAGCCAGGTGTTCAGGCCGTAGACCAGCAGCAGGCCCATGAACGACGTGACCCAGATCGCGATGCTGTTGCGCAGGAACTTCGGCGAGAACAGGGCACGGGCCGGGGCGGACGCGGCCGCGGGGGCGGCGGTCGTCGCGGTCTCGTCGAGCGTCAGACCGTACTGGGCGGCGATCTGCTCGGCCTCGGCGCGCCGGCCCTGGGCGAGCAGGTACGACGGGGATTCCGGCAGGTACCGGATCATCAGCGGGACGAGCACGATGGCCGGCAGCGCACCGACGACGAACATCGAGTGCCAGCCGAACGGGTCGATGAGCACGAGCGCGAGCGCGGCGGTCGCGACGGCGCCGACGTGGTAGCCGGTCATCAGCAGGGTCGACGCGGATCCGCCGCCCTGCTTCTTGGAGAACTCGTTGACCAGTGCGAGCGCGGTGGGCAGGGCGCCGCCCAGGCCGATGCCGGACAGGAAGCGGAACAGTCCGAAGAAGAACGGGTTCGGCGCGAGCGCACAGAGCAGGGTGAGCACCGAGAACGCGGTGACCGCGAAGATCAGGGCGCGACGGCGGCCGACGATGTCGGTGAGGGTGCCGATGGTGAGCGCGCCGATCATCATGCCGACGAGACCGAACGTCGTGATGCTCGTGATGGTGCCGGTGCTCAGGTTCCAGTCGCCGTGCTCGCGCAGGGACGGGATGACCGTGCCGAGCACGACCATGTCGAAGCCGTCGAGGAGGACGGCGATCCAACACAGGGGGGCCACCCAGAGCGCGGAGCCGCCGCGCGTCACGGGTCGTTCGAGGGTGCTCATTCCATCTCCGAAACTATCGTGTTCGCAATGCGAACCACCGTTCATTTTTAGAACACGGTCATTGTTTGGTGGGTCACACGCCGATGTCAAACTCCGTACCAAGTGGTTTGTCGGGTCGTTTCCGAAGTTCCGGGACACGTCGCGATACTCGAAGCGTGAGCGACACGCGTGATCCGGACCGCAGCATGCTCGGCCGGGCCTTCGCGGTGCTCGGCTGCTTCACCGCCGCCCGGCCGCGGCTGACGCAGTCGGACCTGAGCCGGCGCACCGGGCTGCCGCTGCCGACGGTCCACCGGCTGTGCGGACAACTCGTGACCCACGGCGCCCTCGAGCGCGACGACGCCGGCCGCTACGCGATCGGGGTCCGGCTGTGGGAACTCGGGGCCCTCGCCCCCCGCGCGCACGGACTGCGTCAGGTCGCGATGCCCTACCTCGAGGACCTGTACGAGGCGACCCGCGAGAACGTCCAGCTGATCGTGCGGGAGGGCTTCGAGGCGCTCTACATCGAACGATTGTCCGCGCGTGGGGCGGTCCCGGTGGTGGGGCGGGCCGGGGGCCGGCTCCCGCTGCACGCGTCGAGCGGCGGGCTGGTGCTGCTCGCGCACGGCGGCACCGAACTGCTCGACGAAGTCCTCGGTGCCGGGCTGGAGCGGTTCACACCCGCCACGGTCACGTCGGAGCACCGGCTGCGGCAGGTGCTCGACGACATCCGGCGCACCGGGTTCGTGGTGTGCCGGGAACACCTCAACATCGGGACCCTCGCGGTCGCCGCCCCGGTCGCGCGGTCGACGGGGGAGGTGGTCGCGTCGATCTCGGTCGTCGTCGGCGCCGACGACGATCCGGCCCCGCTGATCCCGGCGCTGCGGGCCGCGGCGCGCGGAATCTCGCGGCATCTGGCGTGACCGAAATCTCCCGGCACTGCCGCGAAACGATCTTTCACTGAGTGAAAGTTGGGGTTCTGTGGTCGGGTGCGGATCGGGACAGTGGGGGCGATCACGCCTACCGAGGAGTAACCACCCATGACTCACCCGAGCACCCAGGTCGGCATCGTCGGAGCCGGACCGGCCGGACTGATGCTGTCCCATCTCCTGCACCTGCGCGGCATCGACTCCGTCGTCCTCGAGGCCCGCACGCGCGAGCAGGTGGAAGGCACCATCCGGGCCGGGGTGCTCGAACAGAACACCGTCGACCTCATGGTGGAGACCGGTCTGGGTGACCGGGTGAGGGCCGAGGGCCACGAGCACCACGGCATCGAACTGCGGTTCGGTGGCCGCGGGCACCGCATCGCGTTCGACGAACTCGTCCCCGGCCGCGCCGTCACCGTGTACCCGCAGCACGAGGTATTGAAGGACCTGATCGCCAAGCGTCTCGCCGACGGCGGCGACATCCGGTTCGGGGTCTCCGACGTGGAGGTGCTGGGCCACACGTCCGACACCCCGTCGATCACCTACACCGACGCCGACGGCAACCCGCAGACCGTCACGTGCGTGCTGGTGGCCGGCTGCGACGGCTCGCGGACCAAGACCCGCAAGCTGATCCCGGAGCCGTCGATCCGCCAGGACCATTTCCGGCAGTACCCGTTCGCGTGGTTCGGCATCCTCGCCGAGGCGCCGCAGTCGTCGGACGAGCTCATCTACGCCAACCATCCGCGTGGCTTCGCGCTCGTCAGCACCCGCACCCCCGAGATCCAGCGGCACTACCTGCAGGTCGATCCGACCGACTCGGTGGACAACTGGTCCGACGACCGCATCTGGTCGGAGCTGCACGCCCGCGTCGACGGGGAGGGCGCGGAGATCAAGGACGGCCGGATCTTCGAGAAGTCGATCCTGCAGTTCCGCAGCTTCGTGTGCGAGCCGATGCAGCACGGCAACCTGTTCCTCGCCGGCGACGCCGCCCACACCGTCCCCCCGACCGGCGCGAAGGGCCTCAACCTGGCCGTCGCCGACGTGTACGAGTTGTCGAAGGCGATGGGCGCGTTCTTCGAGACCGGGCACCGCGGACGCCTCGACGGGTACACCGAGACGGTGCTGCCGCGGGTGTGGCGCACCCAGCACTTCTCGTGGTGGATGTCGTCGATGATGCACCGGCTGCCCGACGCGTCCGGGTTCGACTACCGCCGTCAGGTCGCCGAACTCGACATGGTGACCCGGTCGGTCGCGGGCCGCACCCTGCTCGCCGAGAACTACGTGGGCACCCCGCTCGGCTGAACACGGCCGCATCCTCTCGCTCGGTGAGATGTAGGACACATCGGGTCCCGCCTCTTCCGTAGGTTCGGCAGTGCACCCGCACTCCACCTACGGAAGAGGTATTCGATGAAGGTCCTGATCGTCGGCGGTACCGGCATGATCGGCGCCCACGCGGCGCGGCATCTGCGGGATCGGGGCGACGACGTCACCGTCGCCGCCCGCAACCCGCTCGCCGACGACTCCCCGGTGCGGGACTTCCCGGTGCTCCTCGGCGACTACACGCAGCAGACGTTCACCGCCGCCCAGCTGGCACCGTTCGAGGGCATCGTGTTCGCGGCGGGCCAGGACATCCGGCACATGGATCGGGGCCTGGACGCCGCGGGCGAGGCCGCGTTCTGGGAGCGGACGCAGACCGGGGGCGTGCCGCGGTTCGCGGCGCTCGCCAAGTCGGCGGGGGTGCCGCGGTTCGTGCAGGTGGGCAGCTACTACCACCACCTGCGTCCCGAGTACGCGGACACGATGCCGTACGTCGCGGCCCGCAAGGCCGCCGACGAGGGGGCCCGCGCGCTCGCCGACGAGAACTTCGCCGCGATGACGCTGAACCCGCCGTCGATCCTCGGCGCCAACGCCGGGGTGTCCGCGAAGCGGTACCGCAAACTGTTCTCCTGGGCCGCCGGCAACGAGCCGCAGATCCCCGACTTCGCCCCGGCCGGCGGCACCAACTACATGTCGGCGCGCTCCCTGGCCGAGGCCATCGGCGGAGCCCTGACCGCGGGCGAATCCGGCACGGCCTACCTGATCGGCGACCGGAACCTCACATTCGCCGAATACTTCCAGCTGCTCGTCGACGCCGCCGGCGGGGACCGCACCATCGAGTCCCGCGACGAGGAACATCCGCTGCTGCCGGACAGCTTCATCGTCCAGGGCCGCGGCAACGTCATCTCCTACGAGACCGACCCCGCCGAGACCGCCCGACTCGGCTACACGAAGGACGACTGCGCCCGCGCCGTCGCCGAAATGTACGCACTCGTGCAGGCGGCGACGGCGGGCTGACGCGTCAGCCGATCCGCTCGAACACCGCGGCCAGGCCCTGGCCGCCGCCGATGCACATGGTTTCCAGGCCCCAGCGGGTCTCGCGGCGGTCCATCTCACGCAACAGCGTGGCGAGGATGCGGGCGCCGGTCGCACCGACGGGGTGGCCGAGGGAGATCCCGGAGCCGTTCGGGTTCAGGCGCGGATCATCCGCTTCGAGACCCCACGTGCGGGTCACGGCGAGAGCCTGGGCGGCGAACGCCTCGTTGAGTTCGATGACGCCCATGTCGGCGAGGCTCAGGCCGATCCGGCCGAGGGCCTTCTCGGTCGACGGGACCGGGCCGATGCCCATCGTCCGCGGCGGCACCCCGGCGACGGCCCAGCTGGCGAGCCTGGCCAGGGGCCGCAGGCCGAGGGCCGTCGCCTTCTCCGGCGTGGTGACGATCGCGATCGCGGCGCCGTCGTTCTGGCCGCTGGCGTTGCCGGCGGTGACGGTGGCGTCGGGGTCGACAGCGCCGCGGATCGGGCGCAGCTTCGCGAGGGAGTCGAGGCTGGTGTCGGGGCGGGGATGTTCGTCGGTGTCGACGACGATCGGGTCCCCCTTGCGCTGGGGGACGGTCACCGGGACGATCTCCTGCGCGAACACCCCGTTGGTCTGGGCGGCGACGGCCCGCCGGTGCGACTGCACGGCGAGGGCGTCCTGGTCGGTGCGGCTGATCGAGAATTCGGCGCGCAGGTTCTCGGCGGTCTCGATCATGCCGCCGGGCACCGGGTAGTTGCGGCCGCCGGCGGTGACCCGGGCACGGGCCAGCCGGTCGCTGAGTGCGACGGCCTCACCGCGGACGCCGTACCGCATGCCGGTGGCGTAGAACTCGGCCTGGCTCATCGATTCGACACCGCCGGCGAGGACGAGGTCGCTGCCCCCGGACTGGACCTGCATGACGGCCTGGATGATCGCCTGCAGACCGGAGCCGCAACGCCGGTCCACCTGCAGGCCCGGAACGTCCACGCCCAGACCGGAGTTGAGGGCCGCGATCCGGCCGATCGCCGGGGCCTCGCCGCCGGGGGAACCCTGACCGAGGATCACGTCGTCGACGTCGCCGCCGGAGATGCCGGTGCGGGAGACGAGTTCGGTGATGACGGTGGCCGCCAGATCCTCGGGCGCGATGTCCCGGAAGACGCCGCCGAAACGGCCGACGGGGGTGCGGAGGGGCTCGCAGATGACTGCGTCAGGCATGTGTTCTTCCTCGGTGCGACAGATTATTTCGTCTGGGTTCGGGCCAGATCGGCGGAGATGGCGGTGGCGGTCTCGACCGCGGCGGGCACGAGCGTCTCGTGCACCGCCTCGATCGTGTACCGGGCCGCCTGGGTCGAGATGTTCACGGCCGCGACGACGGTGCCGGACGCGTCGACGATCGGGGCGGCCAGCGAGCGCAGGCCCTCCTCGAGTTCCTGGTCGACGACGCAGAACCCTTGCGCGCGAATCCGATCGAGTGCGGCCCGCAGGTCGTCGCGGGTGGCGACGGTGCGCCCGGTGAGCGGCGCCAGATCGACCCCGGCGAGGTAAGCGTCGAGTGCGGCCGGGGCGAGCCCGGCCAGCAGCACCCGACCCATCGACGTCGCGAACGCGGGGAAGCGGGTGCCGATCGTGATGGACACCGTCATGATGCGGCTGACCGGGACACGCGCGACGTACACGACGTCCCCGCCGTCGAGGATCGACACCGACGTCGATTCGTGGACCCGCTGCGACAGCGCCTCGAGGTGCGGGCGGGCGATCTCGGGCAGGGACAGGCTCGACAGGTAGCTGTAGCCGAGTTCGAGGACCCGCGGGGTCAGCCAGAACACGGAGCCGTCGGTGCGCACGTAGCCGAGTTCGACGAGGGTGAGCAGGAACCGGCGGGCGGTGGCGCGGGTCAGGTCCGTGGCCCGGGCCACGTCACTGAGGGTGCGGCGCGGATGCTCCGCGTCGAACGCCCGGATGACGGACAGCCCGCGTGCCAGGGACTGCACGTAATCGGTGGAGGCCGCGGCGGTCCCGCTCGTGTTCGTCTCGCTCGTGTCGGTCACGTGTCAGCTACTCCCCTCGGCGTCCGCCAGGTCGGCGATCGCCTGCTTGCCGAGCGCGAACGCCCGGTTACTGTTCGGCACACCCGCGTACACCGCGGTGTGCAGGAATACTTCCACGAGCTGTGCGGGGTCGATCCCGGCCCGCAGCGCGGACCGGATGTGCATGTCGAGTTCGTGGTCGTTGCCGACGGCGGTGAGGACCGCGAGGGTGAGCAGGCGTCGGGTGGGGTGGTCGAGGCCGTCGCGGGCCCAGATGTCGCCCCACGCGGTGCGGGTGATGAAGTCCTGGAACGGTTCGGTGAATGCGGTGCTGCCCGCGATCGAACGGTCCACGTGGGTGTCGCCGAGGACGGACCGGCGTACCCGTTCGCCGACGGCGTGGACGGTGCGGCGGGCGTCGGCGACTGCGGCGGCGTCGGAGCCGGCGAGGTGCCGGTCGATCAGCCGGGTGACGGGGCCGGCCTGTTCGACGTTGGCGAGGTGCGCGCCGGGGGAGACGACGTGCAGGTGTGCACCGGCGATACCGTCGGCGATCGTCGCCAGCACCGGCGGCGGTGTGGGGCCGTCCTGCTCGCCGGCGATCACGAGGGTGGGGGCGACGATACGGGCCAGGTCGGCCCGCCCGTCCCACTGCGCCAGCGCCTCGCAGCAGCCGGCGTAGCCCTCGTCGGAGGTGCCGGACACCATCGCGACGTGCCGCTCGACGAGTTCCGGATCCCGCTGCGCCAGTTCGGGAGTGAACCAGCGTCCGACGATCGACTCGGCGATCGACGCGACACCGTCGGCGCGGACGGCCGCGGCCCGGTCCAGCCACGGCTGGGCGGGGGCGAACTGCGCCGACGTGCACAGCAGCGTCAGTGTCCGCACCCGGGCCGGACGGTGCGCGGCCAGCCACTGGCCGACGGCGCCGCCGAGGGACAGGCCCACGATGTGCGCGGCGTCCACCCCGAGCGTGTCGAGGAGCGCGACCACGTCGCCGCCGAGGTCGGCGACCGTGTACGGGCCGGCGGGGGCGGGGGAGCGGCCGTGGCCGCGGTGGTCGACGGCGATCACCCGGTAGCGAGCGGCGAGCGCGTGGATCTGCGGATCCCACATGTGCAGGTCGGAGCCGAGGGAGCCGAGCAGCACGACCGGCGGTGCGGCCGGGTCGCCGTGGGTCTCGTGGTGCAGGTCTACCGTCACGGATGTCCTCCGGTGGTTCGGGTGGCGAGGGCCCGGTCGACGAGGTCGACGGCGTGGCCGAGGTAGTGCACGGGGTCGAGCAGGTCGCGCAGTGTCTCCGGGGACAGGTGCGCGGTGATCGCCGGGTCGGCGTCGAGTGCGGCACCGGATGCGGCTGCGGAGGTGACGATGTCGCGGGCGGCATCGGTGTGCTCGGACAGGGCTCGGGTGACGCGTTCGGCGAGGATCAGCCCGCCGGTCGCCTCGAGGTTGCGGGCCAGCGCGCCGGGGTGGACGTGCAGTCGGGTCAGGCTCGACGCGAGCCGTCCTGCGGCGCCGCCGGTGAGCCGCAGCAGATCGGTGAGCGTCTCCCATTCGGCGTGCCACGCCCCGGCCGCGCGGGCGAACTCGTGGTCCATCGACGACAGGATCGTCGACACCAGGCCCGGCACCCGCCGGGCCGCGGCGCGGGCGGTGATCGCGGCGACCGGATTGCGCTTGTGCGGCATGGCCGACGAGCCGCCGGGCGCGTCCTCGGCGACCTCACCGAACTCGGTGGACGCCATCGCGACGACGTCGGTGGCCGGCTTGGACACCGTGCCCGCCGCGAGTCCCAGCGCCGACGCCAGGGCGGCGATCGGGGTGCGGACGGTGTGCCACGGCACGGTCTGCCGGGCGAGACCGAGATCGTCGGCGAGGGCATCGGCCATGACGAGGCCGTGCGGGTGGACGGCCGCGAGAGTGCCTGCCGCGCCGCCGAACGCGGCGGGCAGTGCGGACAGGGCCGTCTCGACGGCATCGGCCGCGGCGTCGAGTCCGGTGCACCACGACACCGCCAGCGCACCGAACGTGGTGGGCAGTGCCTGCTGGCCGAGGGTGCGCGCCACCATGGGGGTACTGCGGTGTCGGCCGGCGAGGTCGGCGGCGGCGTCGGCCGCGGCCCGCAGGTTGCCGGTGACGATGCGTCCGGCGTTGCTGGACAGCAGCATCAGCGCCGAGTCCAGGACGTCCTGGCTGGTGGCGCCGACGTGCACGGCCGCCGCCGGAACCCCCTCCGCCGCGCACGCGGCCCGCAGGATCTTCACCAGCGGGATCACCGGGTTGCCGCCGGCCGCGGATGCCCGACCCAGGTCGGCGACGTCGATCCGACCGGGTGCGGCCAAGCGCGCGGCGACGGCGGTCACCGTCGCCGCGTGGGCGGCGTCGACGAGTCCGACGGTGGCGGCCGCGCGGGTGAGCGCGGCCTCGACCTCGAGGAGTGCACCCACCCAGGCGTGGTCGGAGACCGTCTCGGCGAGCTCACCGGCCCCGAAGATCGGGTCGAACAGGTCGCCGCGGGTGTGCGTCACGGGAAACTCCTGATCACAACTCGAAGAACGGCGTCTCGACACCGTCGGGGTCGCTGTCCTGAACATAGACGGTCAGGTGGTAGCCGTCGTCGGTCTTGCGCGCGATCAGCTTGGCGCGCTGCGACTCCGGCAGCGACGACAGCACCGGGTCGACGGCATGCGCCGCGGTGTCCTCCGGGAAGTACAGGCGCGTGTACAGACGCTCGAGCATGCCGCGCGCGAGGATCCCGACGTTCACGTGCGGTGCCTCGACGGTGTGGTTCTCGGCGGGCAGCGCACCCGGCTTGACGGTGTGGATCGCGGCGGTGCCGGTCTCGTCGGCGCCGGCGCGTCCGAAGCCGCGGAATCCCGCGGGCACCGACTCGGCCGCGCCCCGCGGATCGTCCGGGTGCGTGAAGCGTCCGGCGGCGTCGGCCTGCCACGTCTCGATCAGCGCGTCGGCGACCGGGACCCGATCCCCGTCGAACACGGTGACCTGCAGCGTGATCCGGCCGGGCGTGCCCTCGGGTGCGGCGTCGGGGCCGTCGGCCCACGGCAGGCCGATGTGCCAGTACGGGCCCACCGTCTGCGACGGGGTGACCCCGAACTCCGCGGTGGTGAAGTCGCCGGGGGTGACGTCGTAGATCGGCGCGGTGTTGGCGGTGCTGTCAGTCATCGTGATCCTCGTCGTCCTCGAACGGGGTGGCCTCGCGTCCGCGCAGGACGATGTCGAAACGGAAACCCAGGGCCCAGTCGGCGACGGTCGCGTCGTAGTCGAACACGCCGACCATCCGGTGCCGGGCCTCGGCGGGCACCGAGTTGTAGATCGGGTCCTGGAAGAACAGCGGGTCGTCCGGGAAGTACATCTGCGTCACCAGACGCTGCGTGAACGACGTCCCGAACAGCGAGAAGTGGATGTGCGACGGCCGCCACGCGCTGTCGTGGTTGCGCCACGGGTACGCGCCCGGCTTGATCGTCGTGAACGAGTACCGGCCGTCGGCGTCGGTGGCGCAGCGGCCCACCCCGTCGAAGTGCGGGTCGAGCGGGGCCGGCCAGTTGTCACCGATGTGGCGGTAGCGTCCGGCGGCGTTCGCCTGCCACACCTCGAGCAGAGTGTTGGGGACGGGCGTGCCGTTCGAGTCGAGGACGCGGCCGTGGACGACGATCCGCTGTCCCTGCGCCTCGCCGCCGTTGGCCATGGTCAGGTCGGCGTCGCCGGGGGCGACCCGGTCCTCGCCGAACACGGGCCCGGTGAGTTCGCCGAGTCGCTGCGGCAGCAACTTCAGCGGCTGACGCGGACTGCGCAGGCGGGTGGTCTTGTAGTCGGCGAAATCGAGCGGCGCATTCACGCCGGAACCGAGCGGCGGGTACTGCGGGGGTAGATGAAGCATGGGGACCTCGGTGACGGAATCAGCGGGCAGGGTACGAGCAGGACGTTCGCAATGCGGACGTATAGACGCTATGCGAACACCCTAGCCGGTTCGCGAGGGTCGATCAACGATCTCGAGCGGGAGTGTTCGTAATGCGGACGAGAGTTCACAACGCGTACAGATAGTCGTATGCTGGCCGCCATGATGGACAAAGTCATTGCCACAGCAGCCGAGGCTGTCGCCGACATCCCGGACGGTGCCACGATCGCCGTCGGCGGATTCGGCCTGGTCGGAGTGCCGGAGATCCTCATCGACGCACTCCTCGCGCAGGGGGCGACGGACCTCGAGACCGTCAGCAACAACTGCGGCACCGACGGCTTCGGCCTCGGTGTGCTGCTCGAGCAGGGGCGCATCCGCCGCACCATCGGGTCGTACGTCGGCAGCAACAAGGAGTTCGCGCGCCAGTACCTCTCCGGTGAACTCGAGGTGGAGCTGACGCCGCAGGGCACCCTCGCCGAGCGGCTCCGGGCCGGCGGCGCCGGCATCCCCGCGTTCTTCACCCCGGCCGGTGTCGGCACCCAGGTCGCCGACGGCGGACTGCCGCGCCGCTACGACGGCAACGGCGGCATCGCGGTCGCCAGCCCGCCCAAGGAGACCCGCGAGTTCGACGGCAAGACGTACGTCCTCGAACACGGCATAGTCGCCGACTACGCCCTCGTCCACGCATGGAAGGGCGACCGGCACGGCAACCTCGTGTACCGGCGCAGCGCCCGCAACTTCAACCCGCCCGCCGCCGCGTCCGGCCGCATCACCATCGCGCAGGTCGAACACCTCGTCGAACCGGGCGAACTGGATCCCGAGCAGATCCACACCCCGGGCATCCACGTGCAGCGCGTCGTGCCCGTGGGCAAGGTCACTGTCGGAATCGAGAAGCGAACGGTACGAGCATGACTCAGACGATCACCCGGAAGCTGACCCGCGAGCAGATGGCCGCGCGCGTCGCACAGGAACTGTCCGACGGACAGTACGTCAACCTCGGCATCGGCATGCCGACCCTGGTCCCCAACTTCGTGCCCGACGACATCACCGTCGTCCTGCACTCGGAGAACGGTGTCCTCGGCGTCGGCCCGTACCCCACCGAGGACGAACTCGACCCCGAACTCATCAACGCCGGCAAGGAAACCATCACGGCGATGCCCGGCGCCTCGTTCTTCGACTCGTCGCAGTCGTTCGGCATGATCCGCGGCGGCCAGGTCGACGTCGCCGTCCTCGGCGCCATGCAGGTGTCCGCCACCGGTGACCTCGCCAACTGGATGATCCCCGGCCACATGGTCAAGGGCATGGGCGGCGCGATGGACCTCGTCCACGGCGCCAAACGCGTCATCGTGATGATGGAACACGTCTCCAAGAAGGGCGACCCCAAGATCCTCGACGAATGCACCCTGCCGCTCACCGGCAAGGGCTGCGTGCAGCGGATCATCACCGACATGGCCGTCCTCGACGTCACCCCCGACGGACTACGCCTCGTCGAAACCGCCCCCGGCATCACCGTCGACGACGTCGTCGCCGCCACCGCCGCGACGCTGCTGTAGGCGGCTACGCCACCCGTGCGCCTTTTTGGTAGCTCCCACTACCAAAAAGGCGCACAGCGAGTGCTCACCGCCGCCGCGCCAATGTGACCAGGTGGTCGATGGTGTTCTTCTCGGCGCCGTCGGGGAGGGCGTCGACGGGCCACCAGCGCAGGTCCTGGGATTCGTCGCTGATGGTGGCGGGCGTCTCGGCGGCCGGGCCGGGTGCGGTGACGAGGAACCGTAGATCCAGGTGCCGGGTGGGGACGCCGAGTGAGCACGTGATGGGGTGCGTGTGCGCCGACAGCAGTCGCGGATCGATCCGTAGACCGTCGATGCCGGACTCCTCCCGCGCCTCCCGCAGGGCCGCGTCGACGACGGTGTCGTCGCCCTCCTCGCAGTGCCCGCCGAGTTGGATCCAGCGGCCCACCCGCGGGTGCAGGGTGAGCAGCACGTGTTCGCCGGTGGCGTCGAGGACGAGTGACGACGCCGTGACGTGCCCGGGCGCGTGCGCGCGCAGGCAGCCGTCGGGGGCGGAGTCGAGGAACGCGAGCATGGTGTGCCGCAACGAGTCCGCGTCGTCGGAGTCGGCGACCCAGTCCGTGAGCGCCGCCCGCGCCGATGCGTGCAGCGACCGGGCACTCAAAGCTCCACCAGCGCGTCGCCGGGCTCACGCGCATCCCGCGGCGTCAACGGCTCGAGTGGATGTCCGACGGCGATCGCCCCGAGCGGCTGCCAGTCGGCGGGCAGATCCAGGGCGGTCCGGACGGTGTCGGCCGCGAAGATCGTCGACCCGATCCAGCAGCTGCCGACGCCGCGGGTCGCGAGCGACACCAGCAGCCCCTGCACGGCGGCACCGACCGCGACCGTGAACATCGTCGACTCGGCGCGGGTGCGCCGCTCGTCCGGATAGTCGTGGGCGCCGTCCGGTACACAGAACGGGATCACCACCTCGGGGGCGTGGAACAGGATGTCGCCGCGCGCGATCCGCATCTCGATCCGCTCGGCGTCCAGGCCGTCGGACGCGAGATCCGTGCGCCAGCGCTCGCGCATCGCGTCCAGCAGGCGGGCCCGGACGTCGGGACTGCGCAGCCACACGAACCGCACCGGACGGGTGTGGTGCGGGGCCGGCGCGGTGAGCGCGTCCGCGATCGCGGCGCGCAGCACGTCGGGGTCCACCGGCTCGTCGGAGAATTCGCGCACCGACCGGCGCAGCAGCAGCGCCTCACGCCGGCCCTGCTCGAACGATTCGGCGGTGCCCAACCAGAACAGGTCCTCCGGGCCGCGGCGGATCAGATCCTGCGCCGACGAGCCGTCGTCGAGACCGTCTGCGTCGAGACCGTCCACGGCGAGACCGCGCACGACCGCGACCGGCATGCCGCCCAGCTTGCCCTTGACGAGGTCGGCGGCGGCGGCGATCTCGTCGGCCACGGCCACCTCGGTCACCAGCAGCTCGTTGCCCTGACCGTCCACCGAACCGGCGTACGCGTGCAGCACCGGAATGCCGGACGCCCCGATCGCGGCGTCGATCTGCCCGATCCGCCACGCCCGCCCCATCGTGTCGGTCACGACGACCGCGACCCGCACCCCGAGACGGTTCTCGATGTCCTGCCGCAGCTTTCGGGCACTGCCGTCCGGGTCCTCCGGCAGCAGTGCGAGTTCGGCGCCGTCGACGTTGGAGCCGTCGATGCCCGACGCGGCCTGCACGATGCCGAGCTTGTTCTCGGTGATGAGGGTGCGGCCCTTGCGGGCCACGACCCGTACCGCCTCCTGGTCGACGAGACGCCTACGTGCAGCATCCCGCTCGTCGGGGTCGGTGGGGGAGGCCACGATCCGGCCCTCCACCTTGGAGAACACCTTGCTGGTGACGACCACGACGTCGCCGTCGGCCAGCCACGGCGCCGCGTCGGTGATCGCCGCGGACAGGTCGTCGCCGGGCCGGAACTCGGGCAGCCCCGGCACCGGCAGGATCTCGATCGCCCGCCCGGCCCCGTGATCGCGCACGGTCACAGCGCAACCCCGGCGATGTCGAGGGCGGCGCGCACCATGTCGGCGGTCGCGTCGGGATCGGTCATGAGCAGCGGAACGCTGCGCACCTCGACCCCCGGCACGTCGGCGGTGTCGGTGGAGTGGATCAGCCAGCCGTCGAGGATGCCGGTCGCCGAGCGCGCCCCGTAGTGGCGGCCGATGGCCTCGGCGGACGTCTCCACCCCGATCACGGACAGGCATTCGTCGGCCATGCCGCGTAACGGTTTCCCGTCGATCACCGGGGACAGGCCGACGACCTTCGCGGCCGTGGTGCGCAGCGCGCCGCGGATGCCGGGGACGGCGAGGATCGCGCCGATGCTCACGACCGGGTTCGACGGGGCCAACAGTACGACGTCCGCGGTCTCGATGGCCTCGAGCACGCCCGGCGCCGGTGTCGCCTGCTCGGCGCCGATGTGCGCGAAGCTGTGGGTGGGGATCTGCGCCTTGTGGCGGACCCACCACTCCTGGAAGTGGATCGCCTTCTGCGTCGGATCGGCAGGGTCGGACTCGGGATCGGTGACGACGACGTGGGTTTCGCTGCGGTCGTCGCTGACCGGCAGCAGTGTGACACCCGGCTGCCAGCGGTTGCACAGTGCCTCGGTCACCGCCGAGAGCGGGTAGCCGGTGCGCAGCATCTGGCTGCGGATCAGATGCGTGGCGATGTCCCGGTCGCCGAGGCCGAACCAGTCCGGCTGGGCGCCGTAGGCCGCGAGTTCCTCTTTGGCATTCCAGGTTTCACCGGCATGACCCCACCCGCGTTCGGGGTCGATGCCGCCGCCGAGGGTGTACATGCAGGTGTCGAGATCCGGGCAGATCCGCAGGCCGTGCATCCACACGTCGTCGCCGACGTTGACGACGGCGGTGATCCGATGCGCGGGGCCGTCCCCGCCGTTCCCGGCATCTTCGAGCAGGTTCCGAACTCCTTGGAGGAATCGAGCCCCGCCGACGCCGCCAACCAATACAGTCACGTTCACGTTCCGAAGCCTATGCGGTGCCGTCGAATCGGTCGGGTTCTACCACGATTGCGGGACGTGCGCGGGATGGTAAACGACTTTCCCGTTTCGGCTTGACCCGACACGCCAGCGCGTGTCTAATCACATTTATGTCATTCCGGGTTCGTGGGGCGAGTTCACCCGGTATGAGCCTCTACTCGAACCGTCGTTCGGGCACTTGTCGGGACGAATGTCGGGTGGGAACAGCAGTGCAGGAACAGCGAGGGTTCGAGGGTGTCCTCGGCTCTCTGCAGTGACGACAAGTGAGGAGGCGGAGCGATGCACGTTCAGAAGTACGGGTTCGACACTCCCGGAACTCCTCTGACCGTGGTCGGTGAGCGATTGCACACCGAGTCGAAGATGGGGGCGGTAGTGGGTCTGCCGGCGAGTGAGGGTTTCGACGATATCGATCTCGGAGTGAGTGCTCCCCGATTGAGCCTGCTTCCGGGCCTCGACGCGGTGTACGACGACGAGGACGAGCAGTGGCAGGACCGCGCGCTGTGCGCGCAGACCGACCCCGAGGCGTTCTTCCCCGAGAAGGGCGGATCGACCCGCGAGGCCAAGCGCATCTGCCTGGGGTGCGAGGTGCGGACCGACTGCCTCGAGTACGCGCTCTCGAACGACGAGCGGTTCGGGATCTGGGGTGGCCTGTCGGAGCGGGAGCGCCGCCGCCTCAAGCGCGGAATCATCTGACCCGCACCGTGTTCCGACAGACCCCGGCCGTCTAGACCTGGCCGGGGTCGATCACGTCCGGGTCCACCCCCAGATACGTCGCGACCTGCTCGGTCAGGACGTCGTGCACGAGGTCCTCGAGGTCGGCGGGTGTCTTCGCACGCAGTTCGAGGGGGCGCCGGAACAGCACGATACGGGCGCGCGTCGTGGTGCCGTGCCGGTCGATGCCGGCCGGGATCAGCCGTGACAGTGGTACCGGTCCGTCCGCGACCACCTCCGGCGGCCAGTTCACCGAGTCCGGGTCGATCGCCCGGATGCGCGGCACGTCGTCGACCGCGATGTCGAGCTTGGTGAGCCGGTCGTGCCAGCGTGCGTCGACGGGTTCGAACGCGTTCAGGACCAGATGGTCGAACTTCTCGGCGCGGGTGCGTGCCGCCGGCAGGCCCGGCGGCAGCAGCGGTCCGCGGATTCCCCGGCCACGCCGCGTGACCGAACGTGACGTCAGGGGGCGGGGACGACGAGCTCTGGACATGGAGGGGACCCTACCGTGACGGCCCCCGGCGGTCGCTCCGGTGAGACGGCCGATGCTGGTGGGGGATAGTCCCGTGTGTCGGAGTAGGCCAACCGCGGAGTTGGGGTTAGTCTCCTTGCTTGTGAGATCACTGCGTCGTTGTTGCCGGCCTGGGTGCAAGAACCCTGCTGTCGCGACCCTGACGTACGTGTACTCCGATTCCACCGCGGTGGTCGGGCCGTTGGCGACGGTCGCGGAACCGCATTCGTGGGACCTGTGCGAGAGCCACGCGTCGCGGATCACCGCCCCCAAGGGCTGGGAACTGGTGCGGTACGAGGGTGGTTTCTCCTCGAGCACGCCGGACGAGGACGATCTCACCGCGCTCGCCGAGGCCGTCCGCGAGGCCGGCCTGGGGGAGCGTCATCGCCCCGACACCGGATCGGCCGCCGAGACGTCGACGGCTGTGGCTGCGCCGTCGACCCCGCCGACCGCACGCACCGGACGTCGCGGTCATCTTCGGGTTCTGCCCGATCCCGCCAACTGAGGCGTCTCTCCCCGTTCCGGCTGCCGACCGACCCGTCGAACCCCGACATTTCGCTCGGGAAGCGCGACCGGGGCATTCCCCACTAGGCTCGGTGACCGACCCGATTGCGTCCGCGCGACCGGGTCGGACAAGCGGTGCGGCGAACAATGCGCGTCGCATCAACGAACAGCAGGAGAACTCAGCAGTGGAGCGGTCCGCCGAATCCGTCAATGCCGTGATCAAGGCCTACGACGTGCGTGGCGTCGTAGGCGAGCAGATCGACGCCGACTTCGTCCGTGACGTCGGGGCGTCGTTCGCGCGCCTGGTCCGCGACGAGCCGGCCGCCGGTGAGCGTGTGACGCGGGTCGCGATCGGCCACGACATGCGGGAGTCGTCCCCCGCCCTGTCCCGGGCGTTCGCCGACGGTGTCGTGTCGCAGGGCCTCGACGTGGTGCACATCGGCCTGGCGTCCACCGATCAGCTGTACTTCGCGTCGGGGGTGCTGGACTGCCCGGGCGCGATGTTCACCGCGAGCCACAATCCGGCGAAGTACAACGGCATCAAGTTGTGCCGCGCGGGTGCCAAGCCCGTCGGCCAGGACACCGGTCTGACCGTGATCGCCCGCGAGGTCGCCGAGGGTGTCCCGGCGTTCGACGGGCCGGCCGGAACGGTCACCGAGGACGATGTCCTCGACCGCTACTCGGCGTTCGTGCGCGGCCTGGTGGATCTGTCCGAGCTGCGTCCGCTGCGGATCGCGGTCGACGCCGGCAACGGCATGGGCGGGCACACCGTGCCGGCCGTGTTCGGGCCGATGCCGGTGGAGATCCTGCCGCTGTACTTCGAGCTCGACGGCTCGTTCCCCAACCACGAGGCCAATCCGCTCGACCCCGCGAACCTGGTGGATCTGCAGGCGTTCGTGCGGGAGACCGGCGCGGACATCGGTCTGGCGTTCGACGGTGACGCCGACCGCTGCTTCGTCGTCGACGAGAACGGTGACCCGGTGTCGCCGTCCGCGGTGACCGCGCTCGTCGCCGAGCGGGAACTGGGGAAGGAACCCGGCGGCACGATCATCCACAACCTCATCACCTCCCGGTTCGTGCCCGAACTGGTCGGCAGGCTCGGTGGCACCGCCGTCCGTACCCGCGTCGGGCATTCGTTCATCAAGCAGCAGATGGCCGAGACGGCGGCCGTGTTCGGTGGCGAGCACTCCGCGCACTACTACTTCCGCGACTTCTGGGGTGCCGATTCGGGCATGCTCGCGGCGCTGCACGTGCTGGCCGCGCTCGGCGAGCAGGACCGTCCCCTCTCGGAGCTGATGCGCGCCTACGAGGGCTACGCCGCGTCCGGGGAGATCAACTCGACGGTCGCCGACGCCACCGAGCGGACCGCCGCGGTGGTCGAGGCGTTCGCCGACCGGACGGCGGCCGTGGACCGGCTCGACGGCGTCACCGTCGACCTCGCCGACGGGGCCTGGTTCAACCTGCGGGCGTCCAACACCGAGCCGCTGCTGCGCCTGAACGTCGAGGCACGCACTCCCGCCGCGGTCGACGCGATCGTCACCGAGATCCTCGCCGTGGTGCGCGCCCGGCCGGCGCAATAGCTGGGATACTCGAGTGACCTGGAGCGGTCGGGGGGACAGGGGAGTGGGAGAAAGGGAGGTGTGTCGGTCATGACGGCACCGTCGTCTCTGCTCGACCTCGACGACACCGACGCGCTGCTCGCCGCGGATGTCGACGGCACACTTCGTTTCGCGGCCCTCGGCGGCGCCCAGATCCGGGCGACGCACGCCGCCGTCGAGGAGGGTGCCCTCGCCCGGCTCCGCGGGTTGCAGCCGCGCAGCATCGTGTTCGTCACCGGTGCAGGCCGGGCGGCGCGGGCCGCCGGCCTGTTCACGGCGACGGTCGGCAGCCGGATCGGTGTGCCGCTCGTCGAATGTCCGGTGACCCCGCGGTGGGTCGGGCCGCTCGACGTGGTCGTCGTCGCCGGTGGCGACGCCGGCGATCCGCGGCTCGTCGAGTCCGTGGACCGGGCGCTGCGGCGTGGTGCCGAGGTGGTCGTCGCGGCACCCGACGAGGGCCCGTTGCGGGCTGCGGGCGCCGGTGGTGCGGTGCCACTCCCGCCGCGGGTCGCGGTCCCCGACCAGCACGGTCTGCTGCGGTATCTCACGGTGTTCCTCGCGGTGCTCGCCGCCCTCGGATCCGAGCGGACGGCCGCGGTGTGCCCGGACCTGGGCCTGCTCGCCGACGCCGTCGACGACGAGTCGTTGCGGGCACATCCCCGCAACGAGGTCTTCCACAATCCGGCGAAGGCGCTCGCCGCCCGCATGCAGGGCCGGCGGGTGGTCCTGGCCGGCGACGGACCGGCCACCACCGAGCTGGCACGGCACGGCAGCGAGATCCTGCTGCGGTCCGGTGCCGCGATCGCCGCCGCGACGGACCTGGCGGAGGCGGTCGCGGGTGTCCCGCGGTTCACGGCGTCCACCGTGTCCGACGCGGCCGGATACGACCCGCTGTTCCACGACGAGCAGCTCGACGGCCCCGTCCCCGGTCTGCCGGTGCGGGTGTTCGTCCTCGCGACGGAGGCGACCCGACTGCTGACCGAACGCCGTGTCGCGGCACTGCCCGACGTGGACGTGCTCGTGGCGGTGCACGAGCACGTCCACCCGGCGGACATCGCGGCGAGCGGTCCCGGGCCGGAGCCGGTGACGGTGTCCGACCCGCGCGGGGACATCGAGCAGATGGCAGTTCTCGTCGGCCGACTCGAGATGAGTGCGGCCTATCTACGTTTGATCGGTGGTAACTAGTGCGCCCACTCGAAGGTGCGCTCCGGTCCTACGCCTGGGGATCACGGACCGCGCTCGCGGAACTGCGCGGCCGTCCCAGCCCCAGCGCGCATCCGGAAGCAGAGCTGTGGCTGGGAGCGCATCCCGGCGACCCGGCCCGGGTCGTCGAGGACGGCGCCGTCCGGTCGCTGCGGGACGTCGTCGACGCCGACCCGGCCCGCGAACTCGGGGACCGGTGCATCACCGACTTCGGGGTGCGGCTGCCGTTCCTGCTCAAGGTGCTCGCGGCCGAGGAGCCGCTGTCGCTGCAGGCGCATCCCAGTGCGGAGCAGGCCCGGGAGGGGTTCGCGCGGGAGGAGGCGGCCGGTATCCCGATCGATTCGCCCGAACGCAACTACCGGGACGCGAGTCACAAGCCCGAACTCGTCGTGGCCCTCACCCGATTCGAGGCGCTCGCGGGTTTCCGGGACCCGCACCGGACCGTCCGACTGCTCGAGGCCCTCGACGTGCGCGAACTCGACCCGTATGTGGGACTGCTTGCCGGGCAACCCGATTCGGGTGGATTGCGCGCCCTGTTCACGACCTGGATCACCCTGCCGTCGCCGTCCCTGTCGGCGCTGCTACCGGCGGTCCTCGACGGCTGCGTCACCTACCTGTCCGACCCCGACGGGCACGGCGCCGAGTTCGTGGCGGAGGTGCGCACAGCCCTCGAGTTGAGTGAGGGTTACCCGGGGGACGCCGGTGTCCTGGCGTCGCTGCTGCTCAACCGGGTCACCCTCGAACCCGGGCAGGGACTGTTCCTCGACGCCGGCAACCTGCACGCCTACCTGCACGGCACCGCCGTCGAGATCATGGCGAACTCGGACAACGTCCTGCGCGGCGGGCTGACCCCGAAGCACGTCGACGTCCCCGAGCTGTTGCGGGTGCTCGACTTCGACTCGGTCGACGTCCCGGTGCTGGCACCGGTCGCCGCGGCGGAGACCGGATGGGGCGTCTACCCGACCCAGGCCCCGGAGTTCCGGCTCGCGAAGATCGATCTCGACACCGCCGACGGGGCCGCGACCGGGTTCGTACCGGACGGCCCGCAGATCCTGCTGTGCACGTCCGGCGCCGCGAAGGTGACGTGCGCGACGCGGTCCCTCGCCCTCGAGAGTGGCGGCTCGGTGTGGATCTCGGCGTCGGACAGCGACATCCGGATCCAGGCATGCGCCGAGCGCACCCGGCTGTTCGTCGCCGGGGTCGGCTCCGCCGTCGGGTGAGCTGTGATCGACGCAATTCCGTGCCGTACCCTGTGACCCGCTCATTTTCGACGGGAGGAGTGGCCGGTGTCGGCTCATGGGGGTAAGAAAGCGATCTTCGCGGCACTGACCGCGAACGCGGGCATCGCGGTCGCGAAGTTCACCGGATTCCTCGTCACCGGATCGTCGTCGATGCTGGCTGAATCGGTTCACTCGGTGGCCGACACATCCAACCAGGGGCTGCTGCTGCTCGGCCAGAAGCGTGCCGAGAAGCAGGCCGACGACCTGCACCAGTTCGGGTACGGCCGCAACCGCTACTTCTATTCGTTCGTCGTCGCGCTGGTGCTGTTCACGCTCGGGTCGCTGTTCGCGATCTACGAGGGCGTCCACAAGATCCAGCATCCCGAGGGCCTGTCGTCGCCGCTCGTGGCCGTCGTCATCCTCGTGATCGCGATCGCGCTCGAGGGATACAGCTTCCGCACCGCCGTCGGGGAATCGCGTCCGCTCAAGGGGAACGCGAGCTGGTGGGGGTTCATCCGCACGTCGCGCAGCCCAGAGCTGCCGGTCGTGCTGCTCGAGGACAGCGGCGCGCTCGTGGGCCTGGTCCTCGCGCTCGGCGGCGTCGGCCTGACGATGCTCACCGGGAACCCGGTGTGGGACGGCATCGGCACGCTGTGCATCGGTGTACTGCTCGGCGTCATCGCCGTCGTCCTCATCGTGGAGATGAAGAGCCTGCTGATCGGGGAGGCCGCGAAGCCGGACGAGGAGGCCGCGATCCTCGCCGCCCTCGTGGACGGGAAACGCATCGACCGGGTCATCCACTGCCGCACGCAGTACCTGGGGCCGGAGGAGATTCTGGTCGCGGCCAAGGTCGCGATCGTGCCGGGGCTGGACATCGGGGACGTCGCGACCGCGATCGACGACGCAGAGAAGAGGATTCGTACCGCACTACCCGCCGCCACGTTGATCTACATCGAACCCGATCTGTACCGCACCACCGTGGGATAGCGGTGTCGGGAGACCGTACCGACAGGCGGTGTCCCGGCATAGGCTTTCCCTCATCTCACCCCTCCCGAGGAGGACCCGATGGCGACACCCGCCAGGAAGCCCGCGAGTACTCGCTCCGGACTGTTCCGCACCAAATCGATCGAGCAGTCGATCCGCGAGACCGACGAACCCGAGACCAAACTCCGCAAGGATCTGACGGGGTGGGATCTGACGGTCTTCGGTGTCGCGGTGGTGATCGGCGCGGGCATCTTCACGCTGACGGCGCGGACCGCCGGCAACGTCGCCGGGCCGTCGGTGTCCCTCGCGTTCGTGTTCGCGTCGATCGCGTGCGCGTTCGCGGCCCTGTGCTACGCCGAGTTCGCGTCCACCGTGCCCGTCGCCGGCAGCGCGTACACGTTCTCGTACGCCACGTTCGGTGAGTTCGTCGCGTGGATCATCGGGTGGGACCTCATCCTGGAATTCGCGCTCGCGGCGGCCGTCGTCTCGAAGGGGTGGTCGCTGTATCTCGGTGAGGTGCTCGGCGGTTCGCGGACGATCCTCCATCTCGGCCCGCTGGACATCGACTGGGGTGCGCTGATCATCGTCGCGATCATCACGGTGCTGCTGGCCACCGGAACCAAGGTGTCGTCGCGGGTCTCCGCGGTGGTCACCGCGATCAAGGTCGCCGTCGTGCTGTTCGTGGTGGTGCTCGGCGCGTTCTACATCAAGGCGGAGA
The DNA here is from genome assembly GCF_005434945.1 of Prescottella subtropica. Taxonomy (GTDB): domain Bacteria; phylum Actinomycetota; class Actinomycetes; order Mycobacteriales; family Mycobacteriaceae; genus Prescottella; species Prescottella subtropica. The sequence continues at coordinate 104,323 of NZ_SKCH01000008.1, forward strand.
ACTATTCGCCGTACATTCCGCCGTCGGAGGCGACGGACACCGGCCAGGGCATCCACCAGTCGCTGTTCTCGTACGTCACCGGCGCCGGCGGCAGCGCGTTCGGCTGGTACGGACTGCTGGCCGCGGCGAGCCTGGTGTTCTTCGCGTTCATCGGCTTCGACGTCGTCGCGACCACCGCGGAGGAGACGAAGAACCCGCAGAAGGCACTGCCGCGCGGCATCCTCGGATCGCTCGCGATCGTGGCCGTGCTGTACGTCGCGGTCTCGCTCGTGCTCACCGGCATGGTCAACTACACCGAGCTCGCGGGCGACGACTCGACGCTCGCGACGGCGTTCGCGCTCAACGGCATGGACTGGGCCAAGAACCTCATCTCCTTCGGTGCCCTGGCCGGTCTGACGACCGTCGTCATGGTGCTCATGCTCGGCCAGACCCGCGTGCTGTTCGCGATGTCGCGGGACGGACTGATGCCGCGGTCGCTCGCCCCGACGAGCAAGCGCGGCACCCCCGTGCGGATCACGGTGATCGTCGGTGTCGTCGTCGCCGTTCTCGCGGCCGTCTTCCCGATCGGCACGCTCGAGGAGATGGTCAACATCGGCACGCTGTTCGCGTTCGTGCTGGTGTCGATCGGTGTGGTGATCCTGCGCCGCACCCGCCCGGATCTGCCGCGTGGCTTCCGGGTGCCGCTGGTGCCGCTGGTCCCGATCCTGGCCGTCGTGTCGTGCCTGTGGCTGATGGTCAACCTGTCGGTCGAGACGTGGCTGCGGTTCCTGGTGTGGATGGCGCTCGGTGTGGCCGTCTACTTCGCCTACAGCCGCAAGCATTCGATGATCGCGGTGCGGGAACGGCAGGCTGCCGCAGCCGAGGCGGCCGGGGGCGGCACCGACAACTGACTTTACAAATAAGCTCGATTGTCTAGACGGCTTACATCTAGGCGCGTATCGTCCATTCTCGAGTGAGGTCGCTCACAGCAGCGACCTTCGGGAAGGGGACGACGATGTCGAGCGATGTGGGCGACCGGGCCGTCGCGGCACCGGTGTGGCGGGACAGGAAGCGGTACCTGTGGCTGCTGGGCCTGATCCCGCCCACCGCACTGTTCGTCGCGACGGTCCTGGTGTGGGCGAGCAACCGGGTGGGGCTGGACGCCGTCGCCCCGGTCTGGTGGTGGATCGGGCCGCTGCTCGTCTACGGGCTGCTGCCGATCCTCGATCTGTGGTTCGGGCCGGACGGGCAGAATCCGCCCGACGAGGTGATGGAGCAGCTCGAGAACGACCGCTACTACCGGTGGTGCACGTACGCGTACATCCCGCTGCAACTGCTCACCCTCGTCGCCGCGTGCTACCTGTGGTCGGCGGACGACCTGTCCTGGCTCGGGATCGACGGCGGACTGGGCGTGGTGTCGAAGATCGGGCTCGCGATCAGCGTCGGCTGCGTCGCCGGCATCGGTATCAACACCGCCCACGAACTCGGCCACAAGAAGGACGACCTCGAGCGCTGGCTGTCGAAGGTGACGCTCGCGCAGTCGTTCTACGGCCACTTCTACATCGAGCACAACCGCGGCCACCACGTGCGGGTCGCGACGCCGGAGGACCCGGCGAGCTCCCGGTTCGGGGAGAGTTTCTGGGCGTTCCTGCCGCGCAGCGTGTGGGGGAGCCTGCGTTCGTCGTGGCGGCTGGAGAAGGCTCGGCTCGAACGACTCGGCAAGAGTCCGTGGACGCTGCACAACGACGTTCTCAATGCGTGGGTGATGTCGGTGGTGCTGTTCGGTGTACTGATCGCGGTCTTCGGGATCGGGGTGACGCCGTACCTGGTGCTGCAGGCCGTGTTCGGGTTCACGCTGCTCGAGACCGTCAACTATCTCGAGCACTACGGGCTGCTCCGGCAGCACACCGCGAGCGGCCGCTACGAGCGCTGCACGCCGGCGCACAGCTGGAACAGCGACCACATCTGCACCAACATCTTCCTGTACCACCTGCAGCGGCACAGCGACCATCACGCGAATCCGACACGGCGGTTCCAGACGTTGCGCAGCATGGACCTCGCCCCGAACCTGCCGAGCGGGTACGCGAGCATGATCATGCTCGCCTATGTGCCGCCGCTGTGGCGCGCCGTCATGGACAAGCGGGTGCTCGCCCACTACGACGGCGACATCACGAAGGTGAACCTGCAGCCGAGCAAGCGGGAGAAGTTGCTCGCGGCGTACGGCGCGGACGGCGGTGCGGCATGAGCGCGTACCGATGCCCGGTGTGCGAGTACGTGTTCGACGAATCCGTCGGCGCACCCCGGGAAGGATTTCCCGCCGGGACGGACTGGACGTCGGTGCCCGACGACTGGTGCTGCCCCGACTGCGGGGTCCGGGAGAAGATCGATTTCGAACAGGTGGGACCGTGATCATGAAGGACTACAAGCTCTACCAGTGTGCGCAGTGCGGATTCGAGTACGACGAGGAACTCGGCTGGCCTGACGAGGGCATCGCCCCGGGCACCCGGTGGGAGGACATCCCCGACGACTGGTGCTGCCCGGACTGCGGTGCGGCCAAGGAGGACTTCTTCATGGTGGAGGTCGAACGCAGCTGAGACCGGTCTCTAGGCTCGGTCCCATGAGCGAGTCACCACGGCGGACGCCGTACCCGGAGGCGTCCCGGCAGTTGCTGCGCGAGTCGATCATCGCTGCGGTACACGACCTTCTGCTGGAACGGGACTGGCCGTCGGTGACGATGACGGACGTGGCGGCGGCGGTCGGGGTCAGCCGGCAGACGCTCTACAACGAGTTCGGCAGCCGGCAGGGCCTCGCCGAAGGGTATGCCCTGCACCTGGCCGACCGGTTCGTCGACGCGGTCACCGCGGCCGTGTACGCGCATCCGGGTGATGCGCACGCCGCGCTCGTCGACGGGTTCGCGGCGTTCTTCGCGGCGAGTGCCGTCGACCCGCTGGTGCGGTCGCTGCGCAGTGGCGCCGCCAAGCCCGATCTGCTGCGGATCGTCACGATCGACAGTGCCCCGCTCATCGATCGGGCGTCGAGGCGGTTGGCGGAGGCGTTCCGGCACAGCTGGATTCGGGCATCGGATGCGGACGCCGACATTCTGGGGCACGGCGTCGTCCGGGTCGCCCTCAGTTACGTGTCGATGCCACCGACATCCGATCGTGACGATGCGCGGGAACTGGCGGCGCTGCTGGCCCCGTTCGTGCACGTCGTCACCCGCACCTGACCGCCGCCCGTCCCCGGCCGGTGATCGTCACCCGATAACCTGTGGGTCAGTTCAGCCGGTTGACAGGAGAAGCAGTATGACGACGTCAGTTCCTTCGGAATCAGCAGCAGCGGCAGGCCCGGTGGTCGAGCATCGGGGCGGTATCGACTTCACGGTGGCGGATCTGTCGCTGGCGGAGTTCGGGCGCAAGGAGATCCGCCTCGCCGAGCACGAGATGCCCGGCCTGATGGAACTGCGCCGCGAGTACGCGGACGCGGCACCACTGAAGGGCGCCCGCATCTCCGGGTCGCTGCACATGACCATCCAGACCGCGGTCCTCATCGAGACCCTGGTCGCGCTCGGCGCCGAAGTTCGCTGGGCGTCGTGCAACATCTTCTCGACGCAGGATCACGCGGCGGCCGCGGTCGTCGTCGGCCCGCACGGTACGCCGGAGGAGCCGAAGGGCGTCCCCGTGTTCGCGTGGAAGGGCGAGACCCTCGAGGAGTACTGGTGGGCTGCCGAGCAGATGCTCACGTGGCCGGGCACGACCGCCAACATGATTCTCGACGACGGTGGTGACGCCACGATGCTGGTGCTGCGCGGCGCGCAGTACGAGAAGGCCGGCGTCGTCCCGTCCGCCGAGGACGGCGACTCCGACGAGCACAAGGTGTTCCTGGCGCTGCTGCGTCGGTCCCTCGCGGCCGACGGCGGCAAGTGGACCGCGATCGCCGAGTCCGTCAAGGGTGTCACCGAGGAGACCACGACCGGTGTCCTGCGCCTGTACCAGTTCGCGGCGGCCGGGGAACTCGCGTTCCCGGCGATCAACGTCAACGACTCGGTCACCAAGAGCAAGTTCGACAACAAGTACGGCACCCGCCACTCGCTGATCGACGGCATCAACCGCGGCACCGACGTCCTCATCGGCGGCAAGGCGGCACTGGTGTGCGGCTACGGCGACGTCGGCAAGGGCTGCGCGGAGTCGCTGCGCGGCCAGGGCGCCCGCGTCACCGTCACCGAGGTCGATCCGATCAACGCGCTGCAGGCCCTGATGGACGGCTACGACGTCAAGACCGTCGAGGAGTTCATCGGCCAGGCCGACATCGTCGTCACCGCGACCGGCAACAAGGACATCATCTCCTTCGAACACATGAAGCAGATGAAGCATCAGGCGATCCTCGGCAACATCGGCCACTTCGACAACGAGATCGACATGGCGACGCTCGAGCGGTCACCGGAGGTCACCCGCGTCAACATCAAGCCGCAGGTCGACGAGTTCACGTTCGCCGACGGACATTCCATCATCGTGCTGTCCGAGGGACGCCTGCTGAACCTGGGCAACGCCACCGGGCATCCGTCGTTCGTGATGTCGAACTCGTTCGCGAACCAGACGATCGCGCAGATCGAGCTGTGGACCAAGCCGGACGAGTACGACAACGAGGTGTACCGCCTGCCGAAGCATCTCGACGAGAAGGTCGCCCGCATCCACGTCGAGGCACTCGGCGCGTCGCTCACGAAGCTGACCAAGGATCAGGCCGACTACATCGGCGTGGACGTCGAGGGCCCGTACAAGCCCGAGCACTACCGGTATTAGCGGCAGAGCCGCCTGTGCGCACTTTTGGTAGTGGGTACTACCAGAAGTGCGCACAAGCAGCGCAGCTGCCTACTGTGTCTCCCGTGGGAACTCTGATCGCCCTGGAGGGGCTGGACGGTGCGGGCAAGCGCACACTCGTCGGCAAGGTCGTCGCCCGACTCGAGCAGCGGGGTGTGCGGGTCGCGACACTCGATTTCCCGCGTTACGGGGCGTCGATCCATGCGGATCTGGCGTCGGAGGCCCTCAAGGGCGGTCACGGTGATCTGGCCGGGTCGGTGCACGCGATGGCCGTGATGTTCGCGCTCGACCGGGCCGGCACCGCCGACGGTCTGCGGGGCATGGTCGCCGCCCACGACGTCGTCATCCTGGATCGGTACGTCGCCTCCAACGCGGCGTACGGTGCGGCCCGCCTGCACCAGGGTGCCGACGGGGAGTTCGTGGCGTGGGTGGACGCGCTCGAGTTCGGCCGGTTGGGGATGCCGCGCCCCGACCTGCAGCTGTACTTGGACGTGCCCGTCGCGCTCGCCGAGGAGCGGGCCCGTCGCCGTGAGGCGCAGGACAGTGCGCGCACCCTCGACGCCTACGAGAAGGACAGCGGTCTGCAGACGCGGACCGGTGCGGTCTACCGTGAGTTGGCCACGGCGAACTGGAATTCCGAGTGGTGGACCGTTTCGCCCGATACCGATCCGGACGATCTGGCCGATAGGCTGACACTCGTGCAGTAATCGGACAGTGCGCCGGACGGATCACCGAATTCGTGAGCGCGCCTTTCCACATTTCGCAGCCCCGAAGATGTAACGATAGGGATATGAAGCCAAGGATTCTGGTCGTCGACGATGACACGGCGCTCGCCGAGATGCTCACCATCGTGCTGCGCGGTGAGGGTTTCGAGCCGTACGTGGTGGGGGACGGCAGCCAGGCGTTGGCCGCGGTGCGCGAGACGCGGCCGGATCTGGTGCTGCTCGACCTCATGCTTCCCGGCATGAACGGCATCGACGTGTGCCGCGTGCTGCGCGGCGAATCGGGTGTCCCGATCGTCATGCTGACCGCGAAGACCGACACCGTCGACGTCGTCCTGGGTCTCGAATCCGGTGCGGACGACTACATCATGAAGCCGTTCAAGCCGAAGGAACTCGTCGCCCGGGTGCGGGCGCGGTTGCGCCGCACCGAGGAGGAGCCCGCCGAGATCCTGAACATCGGCGAGATCATGATCGACGTGCCGGCGCACAAGGTGACGCGCGACAACGCGCTCATCTCGCTCACGCCGCTCGAGTTCGATCTGCTCGTCGCGCTGGCCCGCAAGCCGCGGCAGGTGTTCACCCGTGAGGTGCTGCTCGAGCAGGTGTGGGGGTACCGGCATGCGGCCGACACCCGTCTGGTCAACGTGCACGTGCAGCGACTGCGGGCGAAGGTCGAGAGGGATCCCGAGAATCCTGAGGTGGTCCTGACGGTCAGGGGGGTCGGCTACAAGGCCGGACCGCCGTGATCGGATCTCGCCGGAACCGGCGGCGGCCGAACCGTGTGTTCGCGCCGCTGGTCCGCTGGGGCAGGGCGTCGAGCAACTGGCTCGCCCACGTGTGGCGGCGCTCGCTCCAGCTTCGGGTCGTCGTGTCGACCCTGTCGTTGTCCCTGATCGTGATCACGATTCTCGGTGTCGTGCTCACCAGTCAGATCACCGACCGGTTGCTCGAGGCGAAGATCACCGCCGCGACGGAGGAGATGGACCGTGCCCGGGGCACCGTCGAGGCGCAGTTGGCCGGTGCCGACGACAGCGGTTCGCTCAAGGTGCGGCTGGAGGCGGCCCGGCTGGTCCTGACGAACCGCGAACCGGACAGCGGGCAGAACGCGGGTTCGGCGGGCACGTTCGATCCGGTGCTCATCGTCCCGGGCGACGGCCCCCGCGAACCCACGTCCGCGGGTCCGGCGGCACAGATCCCGTCGAGCCTGCGGGATTTCGTGCGCGCCAACCAGATCGCCTACCAGTTCGCGACGGTCGCCGACCCGGACGGCTACACCGGCCCGGCGCTGATCATCGGCAGCCCGACGGCGTCGGACATCTCGACGCTCGAGCTGTATCTGGTGTTCCCGCTCGCGAGCGAGGACCGCAGTCTGTCGTTGGTGCGCGGCACGATGCTCATCGGCGGCGCGGTGCTCGCGGTGCTGCTGGCCGCGATCTCGATGCTCGTCGCCCGACAGGTGGTGCTGCCGATCCGGTCGGCGTCGCGGATCGCGGTGCGGTTCGCCGACGGCCGGCTCAAGGAACGCATGCCCGTCCGCGGTGAGGACGACATGGCGCGGCTGGCGATGTCGTTCAACGAGATGGCCGAGAGCCTGTCCAAGCAGATCACCCAGCTCGAGGAGTTCGGCAACCTGCAGAAGCGGTTCACGTCCGACGTCAGTCACGAACTGCGCACCCCGTTGACGACGGTCCGGATGGCCGCGGACCTCATCCACGACAGCAGCGACGACCTCGATCCGATCCTCAAACGGTCGTCGGAGTTGCTGGTCGCGGAACTCGACCGGTTCGAGAGCCTGCTCGGGGATCTGCTGGAGATCTCCCGGCACGACGCCGGTGTCGCCGAACTCGCCTCCGAACAGTTGGACCTGCGGATGTGCGCGCGGGCCGCGGTGTCGACGGTGCGCCATCTCGCGAAGGAGACGTCCACCGAACTGATCGTCGACCTGCCGGAGGAACCGGTGATCGCCGAGGTCGATCCGCGGCGGGTCGAACGGATCCTGCGCAACCTGCTGGCCAATGCGATCGACCACAGCGAGGGCAAGCCGGTGCTGCTGCGACTGCGGGCCGACGACGACGCGGCCGCCGTCATCGTGCGAGACCAGGGTGTCGGACTGCGCCCCGGGGAGGAGAAGTTGGTGTTCAACCGGTTCTGGCGGTCGGATCCGTCTCGGGTGCGACGCTCCGGCGGAACCGGTCTCGGTCTCGCGATCAGCGTGGAGGACGCGAACCTGCACAACGGGGCGCTCGAGGCGTGGGGTGAGATCGGCAGCGGCGCGTGCTTCCGGTTGACGCTGCCGCGGGTGCGGGGCCGCAAGGTGACACGCAGCCCGCTGCCGCTCAAACCGACGGTCGGGAAACTGGTGCAGGGCCGGCCCCTGCCGGGGACCACGGCGGAGGCGGCGCTGCTCGCGGAGGGTACGACCGCGATCGACGTGCCCGCACCGCGGCACACCGGGCCCCGCACTGCGGACCCCGTGCCGGAGCAGGACGAGCAGGACGAGTCGTACGAGTCGGGGGGACCGGGCGACGAGGGTGCGGCGGCGCCGTCCCGCCCCGCCGTGGACTATCCGGCGGACGCGAATTCGGCTGTGTCCCGGAGTGATCCGGACCGTCCGCTGCCGTCACCGTCGGCGGACGGGGAGCCCGAATCGTGAGAGGTGCATTGTCGCGTCGGGTGCGGCGTCGTGCCCGCACGACGGTGCTGCCGGCGGTGCTCACGATCGTGGCGACCGTGGTCGCGGGTTGTGCGAACCTGCCGGATTCGTCGGCGCCGCAGGCGATCGGCACGATCGTCCGGTCCCCGGTGACGACGAGCGTCGAGGCACCGGCCCCGGGGCGCGAGCCGGATCTGCTGCTGCGGGACTTCTTCCGGGCCGGCACCGATCCGGCCAACCGGCATCTCGCGGCACGCCAGTATCTGACCAAGGGTGCCTCGGAACGGTGGGACGACGCGTCGAGTGCCACGATCGTCGAGAAGATCGACCTGATCCTCGAATCCCGCTCGTCGGACCGGGCCGTGTACAAGGTGCGGGCCAACCGTGTCGGCCGACTCGAGGTCGGCGGGCTGTACCAGGCGATGGACGGCGATTACGAGGCCAAGTTCAGCTGGGTCCGGGTCGACGGGCAGTGGCGGATCGACGAACTACCGAACGGCGTCACCCTGGACCGGCCCGAGTTCCTGAACTCGTACCAACGCCGGTCGCTGTACTTTCTCGACCCGACGGCACAGACGGTGGTCCCGGATCCGCGGTGGATCGCGGCGGCCCCCGACCAGGTCGCCGCCCAACTGATCGGACTGCTCGTCGACGGTCCGAAACCGTCGCTGGCGGGTGCGGTCCGCAACGAACTCGGGTCCGGTGCGTCGATCCTCGGGTCGGTCACGAAGGCCGACGGCAGATCCAGCCAGGTCGGAGTCGGCCTCGGCGGGATCCGGGTCGACTTCCAGGGACTCGGGACGATGAACACCCAGACCCGGGAACTGCTTGCCGCACAGGTGGTGTGGACGCTCACGAACGCCGGCATCTCCGGCCCGTACGTCCTGCTCGCGGACGGTCAACCCCTCGACTCGAGGTACCCCGACGGGTGGACCTCCGCGGACGTGGCGTCGTTCAATCCGCTGGCCACGACGGGCGCGTCGGTCGTGTTGCACGCGTTGCGGTCCGGTGGCCTGGTCCGGGTCCAGGACGACACGGTCACGCCGGTGCCCGGCTATTTCGGGGCGTCGGACAACCTGCGGTCGGTGGCACTGTCCCGGGACGGGGCGCTGGCTGCCGCCGTTGCGGACACGCGGCGTCCGCACCCGGCCGAGCAGAACGCGCTCGTCGTCGGAACCTACGACGGGAACGTCGCGACCGCTCTCGAGGCGCAGAGCGTGACCCGCCCGACGTGGGCGCTCGACGGGACGTCGGTGTGGGCCGCGGTGAACGGGTCGACGGTGGTCCGGGTCGTCCGCGAGACGAGTACCGGCAAGCTCACCGTCACCGGTGTCGAGGCGGCCGCGGTCACCGCGCTCGGGGGGCCGATCACGGAACTGCGCCTGTCCCGGGACGGGGTGCGGGCGGGACTCGTCGTCGGCGGCAAGGTGTATGTCGCGACGGTCTCGAGGCTCGACGACGGCACCTACACGCTGACCAGCCCACGGGCGGTGGCCTACGGGCTGGGCAGCCCGGCGGTGTCGCTGGACTGGAACGGTCCCGAGAATCTCGTCGTCGCCCGGGACACGCCCGAGGTGCCGGTGGTGAAGATCGCGATCGACGGTTCCCGGATGGATGCGATGCCGAGTCGCAATCTCACGTCGCCGGTGCGGGCGGTGGAGGCGTCGCCGAGCACCGAGTACGTCGCGGACGCGCGGGCGGTGTTCCAGTTGAACGACAACGATCCTGCCGGGGACCGGTACTGGCGGGAGGTGCCCGGTCTCGGCGGCCGGGATTCGGTGCCGATCCTGCCGGGCTGAATCCCGCGGCGACTGTCGGTGGAGGCGGGCACACTGGCCGGATGCGCGGACTTCTGGATCTGATCCTGCCGGTCGAGTGCGGTGGGTGCGCGGCCCCCGGCACCCCGTGGTGCGACCGGTGCCGACGGCAACTGGCCGATGTGCCGATCGCGGTGCGTCCCCGCGTGGATCCGGGGGTGCCGGTGTGGGCGCTCGGACCGTACGCCGGGCCGCGGCGTCGTGCGGTGATCGCGGCGAAGGAACGTGGCCGCCGCGATCTGGCGGATCCGCTGGGGCAGGCGTGGGCGGGGGCGATCGCGCACCTGCGGCGGTGGGGCGAACTCGATCCGGCGCGGCCGCTGGTGCTGGTGCCGGCGCCGACGCGACCGCGGGTGGCGCGCAGCCGGGGCGGTGATCCGGTGTCGCGGGCGGCCCGGTGCGCGGCCGGTGTCGCCGGTGGGTGCCGGGTCGCACCGGTGCTGGCCATGCGTGTCGGGGTACGTGACTCGGTGGGGCTGTCGGCGGCCCGGCGGCAGGAGAACCTGTCGGGTCGGATCCGGGTCGTGCCTGCCGTCTCGGCGCTCCGCGTGGCGGCCCGCGACCGCGGTCCTCAGGTGGTGCTGGTCGACGACGTCGTCACGACGGGGGCGACGGCGACCGAGTCGGTTCGGGAGCTCGCGTCGGTGGGGGTGCCGGTGACGACGGTGCTCGTCGTCGCGGCGGCCTGACACCGATTCGCCGTTGTCCTGCGGATTCCGGCGATCGGGACGCATCGACGGGGCGACACACCGGTGAAATATCGCCGAACAGTGGCACACGGCGCGGTTACGTACTAGCGTCGCGTTCACACCCGAAGTCACAGGTGGGAGGTGATATTTCACGTTCTGATACCGGGTGGTTCCCCGCCCGGTCGAGATCGAACTCGCCGGTCTCACGACGTGAGCCGGCCGTTAATCGGGAGGTACGAGTGACGACCCCTACCAAGGCCTCGATCTTCGTCGACGAAGCCATCGATATCTCTGCAAGCGCTGACAACGCCGCCGGCGTTGCAGACACCGCGCAGGCCGCATCCACCGCGACCAATGCCGAAATCGTCGTCAAAGGACGGAACGTGGAGGTCCCGGAACACTTCCGGACCTACGTCTCCGAGAAGCTCGCACGACTCGAGCGTTTCGATCCCACGATCTTCCACTTCGATGTGGAACTCCAGCACGAACGCAACCGCCGCCAGGCCAAGAGCTGCCAGCGGGTGGAGATCACCGCTCGCGGCAAGGGTCCGGTCGTCCGGGCGGAAGCCAGCGCGGACAGTTTCTACGCGGCGTTCGAATCGGTGACAGCCAAACTCGAGAGCCGACTACGGCGGACGAAGGATCGCCGCCGCGTCCACTACGGCGACAAGACGCCCGTGTCCGTCGCGCAGGCGACCGCGGCCCTCGCCCGGGACGATTCGCTCGCCATCGACCACGACATCGACTGGGAAGGCGAGGTGCCACAGGGGCCGGGGCAGATCGTTCGCACGAAGGATCATTCGTCCGAACCGATGACGGTCGACGACGCCCTGTACGAGATGGAACTGGTCGGACACGACTTCTTCCTGTTCCACGACAAGGAGACCGATCGGCCTTCGGTCGTGTACCGCAGGCACGCGTTCGACTACGGGTTGATCCGACTGGCCTGATGTTGCGGCCGGTCGGTCTACTCGCCGGGCCGTGATTACGCCTACCATGGAATCCGGCTGGGGTCGCCCGACCCCAGCCGGATTCCGTCTGTCGGGTACCCGACGTTGGATTCGGCATCCGGATTCCGCCACCTGGATTGAGGACGAAGAGGCCCGTGCCGTCACTGTCGCTATCGAAGTTGCTCCGTGTAGGTGAAGGCCGCACGGTCAAGCGACTCAAGAGCATCGCCGAGCACGTCGATGCCCTGTCACCCGAGTACGAGTCGCTGTCCGACGACCGGTTGCGGGCCAAGACCGGCGAGTTCCGCACCCGCTACGCGGGCGGCGAGTCGCTCGACGAGTTGCTGCCCGAGGCCTTCGCGGTCGCGCGGGAGGCGTCGCACCGGGTGCTCGGTCAGAAGCACTACATCGTGCAGATCATGGGTGGCGCGGCCCTGCACTTCGGCAACGTGGCGGAGATGAAGACCGGTGAGGGCAAGACCCTGACCTGTGTGCTGCCGGCGTACCTGAACGCGATCGCCGGTGACGGCGTGCACGTCGTCACCGTCAACGACTACCTCGCCAAGCGTGACTCCGAGTGGATGGGCCGTGTGCACCGGTTCCTCGGCCTCGAGACCAGCGTGATCCTCTCGGGCCTGAGTCCCGCGCAGCGCCGGGAGGCGTACGCCGCCGACATCACGTACGGCACCAACAACGAGTTCGGCTTCGACTACCTGCGCGACAACATGACGCACACGCTCGACGACCTCGTCCAGCGCGGGCACAACTTCGCGATCGTCGACGAGGTCGACTCGATCCTCATCGACGAGGCCCGCACCCCGCTGATCATCTCGGGGCCGGCGGACGCGTCGAGCAAGTGGTACGGCGAGTTCGCACGCATCGTGCCGCTGCTGAAGAAGGACGTCCACTACGAGGTGGACATCAAGAAGCGCACGGTCGGTGTGCACGAGGCCGGTGTCGAGTTCGTCGAGGACCAGCTCGGTATCGACAACCTGTACGAGGCCGCGAACTCGCCGCTGGTGAGCTACCTCAACAACGCCGTCAAGGCGAAGGAGCTGTACCAGCGCGACAAGGACTACATCGTCCGTGACGGTGAGGTCATCATCGTCGACGAGTTCACCGGACGCATCCTCGTCGGCCGCCGCTACAACGAGGGCATGCACCAGGCGATCGAGGCGAAGGAACGCGTCGAGATCAAGGCCGAGAACCAGACGCTCGCCACGATCACGCTGCAGAACTACTTCCGCCTGTACGACAAGCTGTCGGGCATGACCGGTACCGCCGAGACCGAGGCCGCCGAGCTGCACCAGACGTACAGCCTCGGTGTCATCCCGATCCCCACGAACCGGCCGCTGATCCGCGTCGACCAGGGCGACCTGATCTACAAGTCGGAGGAGGCGAAGTTCGACGCGGTCGTCGACGACGTCGTCGAGCGGCACGAGAAGGGCCAGCCGGTCCTCATCGGCACCACCAGCGTCGAGCGCTCGGAGTACCTGTCGAAGCAGTTCACCAAGCGCGGTGTCGTGCACAGTGTGCTCAACGCCAAGTTCCACGAGCAGGAGGCGACCATCGTCGCCGAGGCCGGCCGGTCCGCGGCGGTCACCGTCGCGACCAACATGGCCGGTCGTGGTACCGACGTCGTGCTCGGCGGCAACCCCGACATCATCGCCGATATCGTGCTGCGCAAGCAGGGCCTCGACCCGGTGCACAACTCGGAGGAGTACGAGGCGGCCTGGGACGAGGTCCTCGAGAAGGTCAAGGCGGACGTCAAGGCGGATGCCGAGAAGGTTCGCGCGGCCGGTGGACTGTACGTGCTGGGCACCGAACGGCACGAGTCGCGCCGCATCGACAACCAGCTGCGCGGTCGTTCCGGCCGTCAGGGCGACCCGGGCGAGTCCCGCTTCTACCTGTCGCTCGGTGACGAGCTGATGCGCCGGTTCAACGGTGCCGCACTCGAATCGATCATGACGCGCCTGAACCTGCCCGACGACGTGCCGATCGAGGCGAAGATGGTCTCGAAGGCGATCAAGAGCGCCCAGACGCAGGTCGAGCAGCAGAACTACGAGATCCGCAAGAACGTCCTCAAGTACGACGAGGTGATGAACCAGCAGCGCACCGTCATCTACGACGAGCGCCGCCGCATCCTCGAGGGCGAGAACCTCGAAGGCCAGGTCGACTCGATGATCACCGCGGTGGTCACCGCGTACGTCGACGGGGCCGCCGCCGAGGGCTACGTCGAGGACTGGGATCTCGAGCAGCTGTGGACGGCACTGAAGACGTTGTACCCGGTCGGGCTCGACTACAAGGCGCTCGTCGGTGCCGCCGAGGACGGCGACTCCGACCTCGACCGTGACGGTCTGCTCGATGCACTGCTGGCCGACGCGCACGCCGCGTACGCGACGCGTGAACGGCAGATCGACGAGATCGCCGGCGACGGCGGCATGCGGGAACTCGAGCGCCGGGTGCTGCTGTCGGTGCTGGACCGCAAGTGGCGTGAGCACCTCTACGAGATGGACTACCTCAAGGAGGGCATCGGCCTGCGGGCGATGGCGCAGCGCGACCCGCTGGTCGAGTACCAGCGGGAGGGCTACGACATGTTCACCGCGATGCTCGACGGCCTCAAGGAGGAATCGGTCGGCTTCCTGTTCAACCTGCAGGTCGAGGCGGGCACCCCGCAGGGCGGTGGCGCACCGGTCAGTGTGACGGCGGCGTCGGCGGCCGCGGCCGCGGCCGGTGGCCCGGCCCTGGGGCAGCAGACCCCGGCACCCTCACTCGCCGCGAAAGGACTCGACGACGAGCAGCCGCGCGGGCTGATGCTGTCGGGTCCGGCGGAGGACGGCAGCGCCCGGGTCAGCCGGGTGTCCGGCGACGACGATGCCCCCGACGGCACGCGGCGGGAGCGCCGGGAGGCGGCCCGTACGGAAACCAAGAAGTCCAAGCGCAAGCGCTGAGTTCGGGTAGTTCGTTCACGCGATCTGCAGTGAGGTGATCGTCCAGTCGGCCGGGTGGTCGTCGGGGCCGCGTTCGATACGCGCGGCCACGGCGAACACCCGGCCGCTGCGGTTGTAGGTGCCGAACACCTCGGCAGCGCCGGGCCGGACCGGCCGGATGTGGACCCGCACCCGGCTCGCGGTCCCCAGCCGGTGGACGGTCGGGGCCGAGCGGATCAGGTAGTGCACGACGTCCACGACCGCGGGCGACGCGACGGTGCGGAGCTGTGCCGGTGGCCGGCGCCGGTCGATGATCTCCAGCGCCAGCCGCAGGGCGTGTTCGGCGAACCGGTGGGCGTCGGAGGCGTCCACGACGGCGGGGCGGGCACGACGCGGGGACCGGCCGTCGTGTGGGGAGCGGCGCGCGGACACCACCGGCGACGACAACGGCCCGCACCGTACCGGCGCATCCGTGGACTCGGCGGTGGGCGGCTCGAATCGTGGTGCACGAGACAGGAATCGGGGTGCAGTGTCCATGAACGGCCTCTCCGGTACCGCAGGTGCGGCACATGTCGTCGACTGATCGGTGCCGGCACGTCCGGCAGCGGTGGGGTCGACTCCGCGGAGAGGACGGAATCTGGCGCACAGCATGACACGGGCGTGTGGGGCGCGTCCAGAGGCACTTCGTGCTCGTGCGCCTTTTCGGTAGCTGTCACTACCGAAAAGGCGCACAGGGCGGGTGCGGCCTAGGGTGGGACCGTGCGTGGACTGGTGCTGGATTTCGGTGGGGTGCTCGGTGGTCCGGGTGCCGACGGCGAATTGATGGCGGGCGTGGTCGCTGCTGCGCGTCGGCGGGGGGTGCGGACGGCGATCCTGAGCAACGATCCGGGCGGGCCGGCCGGTCGGATGCTGCGGGAGCTGGCCGGGCCGTTCGTCGACGACGTGGTGTTGTCGGGGGATGTGGGGATGGCGAAACCGGATCGGCGGATCTACGAGTTGGCGGCGCGCAGACTCGACCTCGAGCCGGGGGAGTGTGTGTTCGTCGACGATCTCGTCGGCAACGTGCGGGGTGCGGTGGCGGCGGGCATGGTCGGCGTGCACCACACCGATCCGGTGTCGGCGGCGGACGAGATCGCGATTCTTCTGGAGACGGGGGAGGGCCGGTAGTGGCGAAGGCGGTCCGGATGACTGCGCAGGATGCGTCGTTCTATTTCCTCGACGCGAGCAACACCCCGATGTACATGGGGTCGCTGGCGGTCCTGCAGTTGCCGGAGTCGGGTCTCGACTTCGAGTCGGTGTTGCGGCTCGTCGAGGGCCGGTTGCATCTGGTGCCGCGGTATCGGCAGAAGATCCGCGAGGTGGCGTACGGTCTGGCCCGGCCGGTGTGGGTGGACGACGCCGACTTCGACATCACCTATCACGTGCGACGGTCCGCGCTGCCGTCGCCGGGCACCGACGACCAGTTGCACGACCTGGTGGCCCGGTTGACGTCGCGTCCGTTGGACACGACGCGCCCACTGTGGGAGATGTATGTCGTCGAGGGGTTGTCGGGCAACCGGTGCGCGGTGTTCGCCAAGTCGCATTCGGCGCTGGTGGACGGTGCGCAGGCCCTCGACATCGGTCAGGTGATCCTCGACGAGGACGTCACCCCGGCCGCTGTCGTGGACGATCTGTGGATGCCGGAGCCTGCGCCCGGGGAGCCGGCGCTGGTCGTGGAGGCGCTCGCCCAGTTGGTGGCGCAGCCGCGGGAGGGGATCGCGACACTGCGGATGACGTTGCGGGACATGAACACTGTCGTCGAGGAGGCGTCCGAGGTGCTCGGGAAACTGGCGGCGCTGGTCCGGACGGCCGCGCAGCCGGCGCCGTCGAGCCTGTTGAACGTGCCGGTGTCGCGTAATCGCCGGTTCGCGGTGGCACGCACGGATCTCGAGCGGTACCGCGAGGTCCGGGCCCGGTACGGCTGTTCGATCAACGACGTGGTGCTCACGGTGGTGGCGGGTGCGATGCGGACGTGGCTGCTGGCGCGGGGGGAGTCGGTGTCGGAGGCGTCGACGCTGCGGGTGCTCGCGCCGATGTCGATCTGCGAGGCCCGGTCGGGAACGAACGGTGCCACCGTCGTCGACGTGTGCGGGGGAGGCGAGGTGGGGGCGGAGCATGCGCGGGCGTCGTCGTTCCTGATGGATCTTCCTGTGGGGGAGTCGAATCCGGTGATGCGGCTGTCGCACATCCGGCATGCGACGGAGGAGTTCGCGCGGCAGGGCCGGCCGGTGACGGCGCGGACGATGGTCCGGTTGTCGGGTTTCGCGCCGGCGTCGCTGCATGCGCGGGCGGCGCGGGCCGCGAGCAGTCTGTCGCAGCGCATGTTCAATCTCGTCGTCACGAACGCGCCGGGCCCGCAGATCCCGCTGTATCTGGCGGGGATGCGGATGACCGAGATGTATCCGGTGTCGCCGCTGCTCGAGAATCAGACGCTCGGCATCGCCCTGACGTCGTACGACGGGTACGTCCACTACGGTTTGAATGCGGATCGCGACGCCATGCCCGACGTGGACGTGGTGGCCGCATCGTTGCACGAATCTCTCGAGGAGTTGGTGGAGGCCGGTGGCTGAACGGTGGATGGTCGAGGCACGGACGACGCAGGTGGCGCACACGGTCGGAGGCCGGGCATGAGGGTCTACGTTCCCGCGACCGTCGCGATGCTGCAGAAACTGGTCGCCGACCGGGAGTTGCTGCCGGTGAGCCGGACCGCGTTCGCGGTGACCCCGGCGCTGCGCGAGGCCTACCACTCGGGTGACGACGACGAACTGTCCGAGGTGGCGATGGCGGAGGCGGCGCGGGCGTCGCTGCGTCTGCTCGCCTCGGAAACCCCGGACGACCCCGACGCCGATCGGCCGCGGTACCGGCGTGCGGTGATCGCGGCGGACGTCGCGGAGGTGAAGCCGCGGCCCGATCTCGACGACGCGGTGGTGCGTCTGGCGGACGTGGTCACCCTCGCCCAGGTGGCGTCGGTGCACGTGGATCTGGCGGAGGCGGAGCCGGACATCGAGAAGGCGGTCGGTGTGGTCGACGCCGCGGATCTCGGGGACGAGGACGCCGAGTTCGTGCTCGGTGACGCGGAGGATCACGAGTTGGCGTGGTACGCGACGCAGGAGTTGGCGTTCCTGCTCGAGCTGCTCTGACCCGGTCCGGAGCGGCCCCGCAGATCTTTGCCTCGGCTCACTACCCGGCCGTAACTTACGCAACCGTAGCCTCATGGCCTACGCTGGCTACTGCATGATGCGAAAGGGAGGTCGGATGGGACTGAAGAGCTGGATCGAGGCGCCGGCGGTACGGGTCGCGGGCTCGAACCGGTCGGTGGCGAACGTGGTGCGCGGGGCTGTCACCCGATTGACCACGCCGCTGCTCCCCGACGACTACCTGCACCTGGTCAACCCGCTGTGGTCGGCGCGTGAGCTGCGTGGCCGCATCGTCGAGGTGCGGCCCGAGACGTCCGACTCCGCGACGCTGGTGATCAAGCCGGGCTGGGGGTTCGACTTCGACTACCGGCCGGGCCAGTACGTCGGTATCGGCATCCACGTGGACGGACGCTGGCACTGGCGTTCGTACTCGCTCACGTCGGCTCCCGACATCGACCGCAAGCTGATCTCCATCACCGTCAAGGCGATGCCCGAGGGATTCCTGTCGAGTCATCTGGTCACCGGGGTGCCGTCCGGCACGATCGTGCGTCTGGCCGCCCCGACCGGCAACTTCGCGTTGCCGTCGCCGCCGCCGGAGAAGATCCTGTTCCTCACCGCGGGCAGCGGCATCACCCCGGTCATCTCGATGCTCCGGACGATGGACCGTCGCGGCGACCTGCCCGACGTCGTCCACGTCCATTCGGCGCCGACCGCGGACGACACGATGTTCGCCGGTGAGCTCGCGCAGCTCGGTGAGGCGCGCGCGTCGTTCCGCTGCCACGTGCAGCACACTCGCACCGACGGCAAGTTCGCGCTGTCCTCGCTCGACGAGGTGTGCCCGGACTGGCGTGAGCGGCAGACGTGGGCGTGCGGCCCGCTGGCCATGCTCGACGACATCGAGCAGACCTGGGGTGCCGCCGGTCTCGGGGAACAGCTGCACCTCGAACGGTTCGCGGTTTCGCGCGCCGACCTGTCGGGTGAGGGTGGCACCGTCACGTTCGCCCGCGCCGGCCGGCAGGTGCAGGCGGACGGTGCGACGACGCTGCTCGAGGCGGGGGAGAAGTCCGGTGTGCTCATGCCGTTCGGCTGCCGCATGGGCATCTGTCAGACGTGTGTGGTCCCGCTCGCGTCCGGGCACGCGGTCGATCTGCGTACCGGCAAGGAGCACTCCGAGGGTGAGCGCATCCAGACGTGTATCTCTGCGGCGGCGGGCGACTGTACGCTCGACGTGTAACTTTCGAGTGATTTCGGCATTCGGCGTGTCGTCGGGCGCCTGATCCACTGTGCCTGATCTCAGGGCCTGAGTCCCAGTGCCTGATTTACCTGACGGAGGATCCTCGGTGGCCATCACCGATATCAAAGAGTTCGCCCACCTCACGGACGCCGACATCGAACTGCTCGGTGCCGAGTTGGACACCATTCGCCGTGACGTCGAGGCGTCCCGGGGGGTGCGTGACGCCCGCTACATCCGCGGGGTGATCCGGGCGCAGCGGTCCCTCGAGCTGGGTGCGCGGGTACTGCTGTTCGGCAGCCGGAAGCGGCCGTTGTGGGTGCTGGGTACTGGCATGCTCTCGCTGGCCAAGGTCATCGAGAACATGGAACTCGGGCACAACATCTCCCACGGTCAGTGGGATTGGATGAACGACCCGGAGATCCACTCCACGACGTGGGAGTGGGACATGACGGGTCCGTCGGAGCACTGGAAACGCGCCCACAACTACACCCATCACACGTACACCAACATCGTCGGCATGGACGACGACGTGGGATTCGGGATCCTGCGGATGACGCGGGACGAGAAGTGGCGGCCGATCAACCTGCTGCAGCCGATCGCGAACGTCGTGCTCGCGGCCGGGTTCGAGTGGGGTATCGCCCTGCACGACCTCAGTGCGCAGAAGACGCTCGAGGGTGTCGACCCGAAGCAGTGGAACTCCGGTCCCAACCGGCAGTTCGCGGTCAAGATCGCCCGTCAGGTCGGCAAGGATTTCGTGTTGTTCCCGGTGCTCACCGGGCCGGCGTGGAAGCACACGCTCGCCGCGAACGCGACCGCGAACCTGGTCCGCAACCTGTGGACGTATGCGGTGATCTTCTGCGGTCACTTCCCGGACGGGGCCGAGAAGTTCACGGTCGAACAGTTCGAGGACGAGACCCGGGCGCAGTGGTATCTGCGGCAGATGCTGGGCAGTGCCAACATCGACGCGGGTCCGGTGATGGCGTTCCTGACCGGCAACCTCAGCTACCAGATCGAGCACCACCTGTTCCCGGATCTGCCGTCCAACCGGTATGCGGAGGTCGCGGCGCGGGTGCAGGCGCTGTGCGCCAAGTACGACCTGCCGTACACGTCCGGGCCGCTGAGCCGGCAGTACCTGCTCGCGTTGCGCACGATCCACAAGCTTGCGCTGCCGGACCGGTTCCTGGCTCGGACGTCCGACGATGCCCCGGAGACGTCGTCGGAGCGCAAGTTCGTCTCGACGGGGTCGCGGATCGCGGAGACACTGCGTGTCGACGCCGAGACCGGGCGCCGGCGTGGTCTGCTGTCTGCGCTGCGTGCGCACGCCGAGGCGCAGGTCGGACGCCGTCGGATGCGGCGTCACGCCTGATCGGATGTGATCCGCACCACAGTGACTCGCCATTAACCTACGGTGTCGTAACTTACGGTACGGTAGGCCCGTGGCGATTACGGACATCAAGGAGTACGCGCATCTGACGGATGCCGACGTCGAGGCGCTCGGACGCGAACTCGACGCCATCCGCCGGGATGTCGAGGAATCTCGCGGCGAACGCGACGCGCGGTACATCCGCAACACGATCCGGCTGCAGCGCGGCCTCGAGATCGGCGGCCGGGCAGTGCTGTTCGGCAGCCGCAAGCGTCCGCTGTGGATTCTCGGTGCCGGCATGCTCGGCGTCTCGAAGATCATCGAGAACATGGAACTCGGGCACAACGTGATGCACGGGCAGTGGGACTGGATGAACGATCCGGAGATCCACTCGAGCAGCTGGGAATGGGATGTGGTGGGCCCGTCCGCCCACTGGAAGCAGACCCACAACTACCTGCACCACAAGTACACCAACATCCTCGGCATGGACGACGATGTGGGATACGGGCTGCTGCGCGTCACCCGGGACCAGCGGTGGAAGCCGTTCAACTACGGCAACCTCGCGTACAACACGCTGCTCGCGCTGTTCTTCGAATTCGGTATCGCCGCGCAGCACGTCGAGCTCGGCAAGGTGGCGAAGGGCCGGGACGACCGGGCGGAGACCGAGCGCAAGCTGCGTGAGGTCGGCGAGAAGATCGGCAAGCAGCTCGTCAAGGACTATGTCGTCTACCCGGCCCTGACCTGTAAGGCGTGGAAGTCGACGATGACGGCGAACTTCGCAGCCAGCACGATCCGCAACGTGTGGACCAACGCGGTCATCTTCTGCGGCCACTTCCCCGACGGTGCCGAGAAGTTCACCAAGGCCGACGTCGACAACGAGACACACGCCGAGTGGTACCTGCGGCAGATGCTCGGCAGCGCCAACATCTCCGGCGGCCCCGTCATGGACTTCATGACCGGCAACCTCAGCTACCAGATCGAGCACCACATCTACCCGGATCTGCCGTCCAACCGGTACGCCGAGATCGCGGTGAAGGTACGGGCACTGTGCGAGAAGTACGACCTGCCGTACACCACCGGTCCGCTGCTGGTGCAGTACGCCAAGGCGTGGCGCACCATCGCGAAGCTGTCGCTGCCGAACAAGTACCTCGTCGCCACCGTCGACGACGCCCCCGAGACGGCATCCGAACGCAAGTTCGGCGGCAACACCGCCGCGACGATCGACCCGGTCACCGGGCAGCGCCGCGGACTCGGTGCGGCCATCGCGGCCGGCCGCAAGCGCCGCGGACTGCGCGCACTGCTGGCACGGAAGCGCTGACCTCCGGTCCGACGAGTCCTGGACTCAGGTCCAGGACTCGTTGGACATCAGCGCGGTCAGCAGGCGCCGCACCGCCTCGACGCGTCCCGCGGACCTGCCCTCGAGCATGTCGAGGGCGCATTCGGGGTCGGCGGGCGGACCGAGATGGGTACAGCCGCGCGGGCAGTCCTCGGCGGCCGCGGCCAGGTCGGTGAAGGCGTCGACGACGTTCTCGGGGGAGATGTGCGCGAGCCCGAACGAGCGGATACCGGGGGTGTCGACCACCCAGCCGCCGTCCGGGAGCGGCAGTGCCACCGACTGCGTCGACGTGTGCCGGCCCTTGCCGACCCCCGACACGACGCCGGTGGCCCGATCCGCTTCGGGGACGAGACGATTGACCATCGTCGACTTGCCGACACCCGAGTGCCCGATGAGGGCGGTGAGCCGGCCGGTGAGGATCTCGGTGACCGGTTCGATCGGGTCGTCGCGGCCGGCGACGACGACGGGGATGTCGAGGCCGGTGAACGTGGCCGCGAATTCGTCGGGGGTCGCCAGATCGCTCTTCGTCAGGCACAGCACGGGTTTCAGGCCGCCCACGTAGGCGGCGACGAGCGCCCGTTCGACGAACCCGGTGCGCGGCGGCGGATCGGCCAGCGCCACCACGATCAGCAGCTGTTCGGCGTTCGCGACCACGATCCGTTCGAACGGGTCGGTGTCGTCGGCGGTGCGACGCAGCACCGTCGACCGGTCCGCGACGCGCACGATCCTCGCCAGGGTGTCCGGCTTGCCGGACAGGTCCCCGACGACACTGACGGTGTCACCCACCACGATCGGGGTGCGGCCCAACTCCCGCGCCCGCATCGTGACGACGGGCCGGTCCGGGTCGCCGTCGAGGACGACACCCCACCGGCCGCGGTCCTTCGACACCACCATCGCGTCGGCGGCGTCGGCGTGCTCGGGCCGGTTCTTGGTGCGCGGACGCGACCCCTTGCCCGGACGGACCCGGACGTCGGACTCGTCGTACTGCCGGCGGCTCAGGACCGTGCCCCCTGCTCGGTGTCCTGACCGGACAGTATTGCCGCCCACAGGTTCTCGAATCCGGGCAGTGTCTTGGCGGTGGTGCCCACGTCCTGCACGTCGACGCCGTCGACGACGAGACCGAGGATTGCACCCGCGGTCGCCATCCGGTGGTCGGCGTACGAGTGCCACTGCCCGCCGTGGAGGGGACGCGGCTCGATGCGCAGACCGTCGTCGGTCTCGGTGACCGCACCGCCCAGCTTGCCGATCTCGGTGGCGAGCGCGGCGAGCCGGTCCGTCTCGTGGCCGCGCAGGTGCGCGATACCGCGCAGCACCGACGGGCCGTCCGCGAGCGCTGCGAGGGCCGCGACGGTGGGGGTGAGCTCACCGATGTCGTGCAGGTCGATATCGATGCCGTGCAACGTCTTCGGCCCGGTCACGGTCAGGATCCCGTCGGACAGGGCGACGTCGGCGCCCATGTCGGTGAGGATGCCGCGGATCGCGTCGCCGGGCTGGGTGGTGCGTGACGGCCACAGCGGCACCCGCACGGTGCCGCCGGTGACGGCGGCCGCCGCGAGGAACGGGGTCGCGTTCGACAGGTCGGGTTCGATCGCCCAGTCCACCGGGGAGATGCTGCCCGGCAACACCTTCCACGTGTCGGGCTCGCCGCTCTCACCCGGCGTGAGAACCGTGACCCCGGCCTCGCGGAGCATCTCGACGGTCATGTCGATGTGCGGCATCGACGGCAGCGGCCCGCCCTGGTGCCGGACGGTGACGCCGTCGTCGAAGCGGGCCGCCGACAGCAGCAGCCCCGACACGAACTGCGACGAGCCGGACGCGTCGATCGTGACGGTGCCGCCGCGCAGCCCGCCGCGGCCGTGGACGGTCAGGGGGAGCGCGTCGCCGTGGACGTCGGCGCCGAGGCCGCGCAGCGCCTCGAGGATCGTGCCGAGCGGCCGAGTACGGGCCTGCTCGTCGCCGTCGATCAGGGCGGTGCCGTCGGCGAGGGCGGCGACCGGCGGCAGGAACCGCATCACGGTACCGGCGAGACCACAGTCGATGTCGCCGCCGTGCAGGGGTGCGGGGACGACCCGCAGGGTGGTCGGATCGCTGTCGACCTCGGTGATCGCGGCACCGAGCGTACGCAGGCCGTCGATCATGAGGTCGGTGTCGCGGCTGCGCAGCGTCCCGGTGATCGTGGACGGCCCGGACGCGAGTGCCGCCAGTACGAGGGCTCGGTTGGTGATCGACTTCGATCCGGGCAGCGTCACCGACGCGTCGACGGGATGCTCGGCGCGGGGCGCTCTCCACAGGATGTCAGGACTCACCCGTCCATCTTCTCCTATGCGTGGGCGGGCCGCGCCAACCGTGCCAGCATGGGGGGACATCCGATGCGAGAGGAGCCCGCGGACATGTGCGGCAGGTATGCGACGACGGCCGACCCGGCGAGTCTCGCCGTCGAACTCGACGCGGTGAACGAGGCCGGTGACGCGGAGCGCGCGGCGAACTACAACGTCGCGCCCACGACGTCGGTGCTCGCCGTCGTCGCCCGGCACGACCACGACGACCCGGAGTCTCCGGTCGCCCGCCGGATCCGTCGGATGCGGTGGGGGCTGGTGCCGTCGTACACGAAAGAGCTCGGCAAGGGCGCCCCGCTGTTCAACGCCCGCTCCGAGACGGTCGCCACCAAGCCGTCGTTCCGGACGTCGCTGCGGCACAAGCGCTGCCTGGTCCCGATGGACGGCTGGTACGAGTGGCAGACCGAACCGACTCCCGACGGCAAGGCAGTGAAGGTGCCGTACTACATGTCCCGCGGTGACGGGCAGCGGATCTTCATGGCCGGCGTGTGGGCGGTGTGGCACGACCCGACGGCGCCGGCCGATCCGCCGCTGCTGTCGACGACGATCCTGACGGCCGATTCGGTGGACCAGTTGGCGAACGTGCACGACCGGATGCCGCTGATCCTGCCGCCCGACCGGTGGGACGCCTGGCTGGATCCGGACAGCCTCGGCCATCCCGATCTCATCCGCCCCAGCCCCGAGGCGGTCGCCGCCGTCGAGATCCGCCGCGTGTCCCCGAAAGTGAACAGCGTCCGCAACAACGGACCCGACCTGCTGGCCCCCGACGACGGCGAGCAGGCGAGCGAGCAGATCAGTCTGCTGTGACGGTGGGACGGCCGGGGAGGTCGGCCACCTCCGCCACCAGTTCCAGGGACCGCATCCAGGTGTCCCGGTCGGAGGCGGACGACACGATCATGAGTTCGTCGGCGCCGGTGTGCTCGGCGAAGGCGGCGAGGTAGTCGCGGACGGTGTCGGGGGTGCCGACGGCGGTGTACCGCATCATGGCGAGCACCTGCCGGCCGGCGGGCGCGTCGAGGAGCATGTCGATCTCCTCGGGGGTGAAGGTGCGGCCGCGGCCCAGGAATCGGGCCACCCGGGTACGTTCGGTCCGTTCGAGCAGACGGTGTGCTTCGGCGGCGGTGTCGGCGGCGATCACGTTGACCGCGGCGATCACGTACGGCTCGGCAAGTTGCGCGGACGGCCGGAACTCGCGCCGGTAGACGGCGATCGCGTCGTGCAGCGCGTCCGGCGCGAAATGTGACGCGAACGCGTACGGCAACCCCAGCGCCGCCGCCAGCTGCGCCCCGAACAGCGACGAACCCAGCACGTACAGCGGCACGTTCGTGCCCGCCCCCGGAATCGCCGCGACCCCCGGAATGCGGGACTCGCCCGCCAGATACCCCTGCAGTTCCAGCACGTCCTGCGGGAACGACTCGGCCGCGCTCGGATCCCGGCGCAGCGCCCGCATCGTCGGCTGATCGGTACCCGGCGCCCGGCCCAGACCCAGATCGATGCGCCCCGGATGCAGTTCGGCGAGCGTGCCGAACTGTTCGGCGATCGTCAGCGGCGAATGATTGGGCAGCATGATCCCGCCCGACCCGAGCCGGATGGTCTCGGTGTGCGCGGCGACGTGCGCGATCAGCACACTCGTCGCCGACGACGCGATCGACGGCATGTTGTGGTGCTCGGCGTACCAGATCCGCCGGTACCCCCACCGCTCCGCGTTGCGGGCCATCTCCACGCTGGACCGGAAACTGTCGGCCACCGACTCACCCGACCCGATGTACGCCAGATCGAGGATGGACAGGGGCAGCGCGAGGCCGGACATGACGGACACCGTCTTTCGTTCGTCGAATGATCTTCCCGAGGGGCAACAGTGGTGTACGCCCACTGATTCCCAGGCTCAGCCCGCGGTCACCGAACTGACGACGGCACCGGTCAACCGGACCAGGTCCTGCGGCGCCACCTCGATCTCGAGGCCGCGGCGGCCCGCGCTGCACAGCACCCGATCCCACTCCAGCGCGGACGCGTCGATCACCGTCGGCAGCCGCTTGCGCTGCCCGAGCGGGGAGATGCCGCCCAGGACGTAGCCGGTGGAGCGTTCGGCGTCGGCCTGCTCGGCCATGACGGCCTTGCTCGCGCCCACCGCGGCCGCGGCCGCCTTCAACGACAGCTTCGACGGCACCGGCAGCACCGCGACCGCGAGCTTGCCGGTGTCGGTCTTGACGATGAGCGTCTTGAAGATCTGGGCGGGTTCCACCCCGAGCGCCCCGGCCAGCGAATCGACGGCCTCGCCGCCGTACGACGCGGCCCGCGCATTGTGATCGTAGGAGTGGACGCGGTGCGGCACCTTCTCCTTGTCGAGCAGTTTCGTCGCGGGCGTCGAGGTTCCGGCCATGACTCGGAACTCTACGAGAGGCCGGCTCGGGAACACGATGCGCCCGGAATCTGTTGAACAGAGCCGCAGGCCTGTCGTGAAGGGAAGTGGTGGCGTGGCGGTGATGTGTCCGGAACGTGTTCGTCCGGTGGACGAGCCGGTGGCGGCGGTAGCCTTGACCCCTACGGTGAGCGAAGGGATCGGCGTGCGAGGCGACCACGAGCCGGGGGAACACCCCGCCGGTGACAGTCCGGAGACCGACGAGCAGTTGACGGCGCGGTTCGAGCGGGATGCACTGCCGCTGCTCGACCAGCTGTACGGTGCCGGACTGCGGATGACCCGCAACCCGGCCGACGCCGAGGATCTGGTCCAGGAGACGTACATCAAGGCGTATTCGGCGTTCCGGTCCTTCAAGGAGGGCACGAACCTCAAGG
The DNA here is from genome assembly GCF_005434945.1 of Prescottella subtropica. Taxonomy (GTDB): domain Bacteria; phylum Actinomycetota; class Actinomycetes; order Mycobacteriales; family Mycobacteriaceae; genus Prescottella; species Prescottella subtropica. The sequence goes on from NZ_SKCH01000008.1 coordinate 131,115, forward strand.
CCTGGCTGTACCGCATCCTCACCAACACGTACATCAACTCGTATCGCAAGAAGCAGCGGCAGCCCGCGCAGTACCCCACCGACGAGATCACCGACTGGCAGTTGGCCGCGACGGCCGAGCACACGTCGACCGGGCTGCGGTCCGCGGAGGTCGAGGCGCTCGACGCCCTGCCCGACGAGGACATCAAGGCGGCGCTGCAGGAGCTGCCCGAGGAGTTCCGGATGGCGGTGTACTACGCCGACGTCGAGGGCTTCCCGTACAAGGAGATCGCCGAGATCATGGGCACCCCGATCGGCACCGTGATGTCGCGGCTGCACCGCGGGCGCAAGCAGTTGCGCGGCCTGCTCGCCGACGTCGCCCGGGAACGTGGATTCAACCGTGCCGCGGCAGCGGAACAGGAGGTTACCCGGTGACCGGGGAGAACGAATTCGAGCAGTTGGACTGCTCCGCGGTGATCGCCGACGTGTGGCTGCTGCTCGACCGGGAGTGCGACGAGCATGCGCGGGCACGGATCCAGCACCATCTCGACACGTGCGGGGCGTGTTTCACGGCGTACGGGATCGAGGAGAAGGTCAAGAGCCTCGTCGGACGCAAGTGCGGCGGTGAGCACGCACCGGACGGTCTGCGGGAACGGTTGTCGATCCAGATCCGCCGCACCGTGATCCTCACCGAGACCGACGACTGACGGGTCGGCTGGAGACGGAAACGGGGGCCGGTGAGCGTTGTGCTCACCGGCCCCCGTTGCGTACGTCAGGCGTCTCAGGCGTTGGGACGCTTGCCGTGGTTGGCGGCACTGCCCTTACGGCTGCGCTTCTTGCGGCCACGCTTACCCATGAGTAGCTCCCTTCGGTGTGTGAACTCGGTTCGTCCTAGTGTTTCACGTGTGATTGGCTGTGGTTCCATTGGCTGGTCCGCGACCGTCCGCGAAGAGTGAGGTTCCCTGTGGCAGAAGATGTGCGCGCCGAAATGGTTTCGACCGTCTACCAGGTGGTTGTCAGCGCCGGTGACGAGGTGAACGAGGGCGACACCCTGGTGATCCTCGAATCGATGAAGATGGAGATCCCGGTTCTGGCCGAGGCCGCGGGCACGGTCACCACCGTGGACGTGAAGGTCGGCGACGTCATCCAGCAGGGCGACCTGATCGCCACCATCAGCTGAATCCGGGACGAGGATCGGGGGCCGGTTCGTGTCGACACTGAGTGATCTGCTCGCCGAGCACACCGATCTTCCCGGCACCGCGGTCGACCATCTGCAGCAGGTGGTGGGCGAATGGCAACTTCTCGCGGACCTGTCCTTCGCCGACGTCCTGCTGTGGGTGGCGACCGAACGCCACGACGGCCGTGTGGCGGCGGCCGCCGATCCGGTGACCGTCGTGTGTGTCGCCCAGTGCCGTCCGACGACGGCGTCCACGGCCTTCCCCGAGGATGCGGTCGGGACGGTGGTCTCCGAATCCGAGCATCCGCAGGTGCTCGAGGCGCTCCTCGGTGGGGGGATCGTCTCCGCCGTCGACACCGCGTGGCGGGACGGCACCCCGTTGCGGCGTGAAGCGGTTCCGGTCCGCTGCGACGGTGAGGTGATCGCGGTCCTGAGCCGTGACACCAACCTGGCGCAGCAGCGTGCCCAGAGTCCCCTCGAGATCGCGTACCTCGACTGCGCGGCCGACCTGTGCCGGATGATCAGCGAGGGCACGTTCCCCAACCCGGAGTCCCGGACCGACACCAATTCCAGTCCCCGCGCCGGTGACGGCTTCATCCGCCTGGACCGGGAGGGACGCGTCGTGTACGCGAGCCCCAACGCGAAGTCGGCGTACCACCGGATGGGACTCAACACCGATCTGATGGGGACGGATCTGGCGTCCACCACCCGCGAACTCGTCACCGACACGTTCGAGTCGCAGGAGGTGGCCGACTACATCAGTGGGGCTGTCGCCGGCCGTCTCGGGCACCGCATGGAGATCGAGGCGCGAGGTGCGACGGTGCTGCTGCGGGCCCTGGTCCTCAAGCCGCGCGGCGAGGTCGTGGGTCCGGCCGTCGTCATCCGGGACGTCACCGAGGTCAAACGCCGTGACCGCGCCCTGCTCAGCAAGGATGCGACGATCCGCGAGATCCACCATCGGGTGAAGAACAATCTGCAGACGGTGGCGGCGCTGCTGCGACTGCAGGCCCGGCGCACCGGCAACGAGGAGGCACGGCAGGCGCTGTCCGAGTCGGTGCGGCGGGTGACGTCGATCGCGCTGGTCCACGAGACCCTGTCGATGTCGGTGGACGAGGAGGTCGACCTCGACGAGGTCGTCGACCGGTTGGTGCCGATCCTCGCCGACGTCGCGTCGGTGACGATGCCGGTCGCGATCCGCCGCGAGGGCAGCCTCGGTGTCTTCTCGGCCGAACGGGCCACCCCCCTGGTGATGGTGCTGACCGAGCTGGTGCAGAACGCGATCGAGCACGCCTTCGAACCGGGGGAGGAGGGCACCGTCTACCTGCGGGCGGAACGCTCGGCCCGCTGGCTCGACGTCGTCATCCACGACGACGGACGCGGCCTGCCCGACGGGTTCAGTCTCGAGAAGTCGGATCGGCTGGGCCTGCAGATCGTGCGGACCCTCGTCGACGCGGAACTCGGTGGGTCGCTGGGACTGCATCCGTCGGCGGGGGGCGGCACCGACGCGGTCCTGCGGGTTCCCTTGGGGCGCAGGGCATCCCGATCCTGATACGGCTTTCCTGACGCGACGAAGGCCCGGCACCATCGGTGCCGGGCCTTCGTGTGAAGCTGCTGCGGATCAGACCGCGGTGCGCGCGCGGGTGCGGGCGTTGCGACGCTTGAGTGCGCGACGCTCGTCCTCGCTCATGCCGCCCCACACGCCGGCGTCCTGGCCGGACTCGAGGGCCCACGACAGGCACTCGGCCGTCACGGGGCAGCGGTTGCACACGACCTTGGCGTCAGCGATCTGCGCGAGCGCCGGGCCGCTGTTTCCCACGGGGAAGAACAGTTCGGGATCCTCGTCACGGCAGATAGCCTTGTGGCGCCAGTCCATCCTTCTACTCCTTAACCGGGTGCGCGTGGCACCGATATGTATTCACAAGTTCATGGGCGCTTACTCGCAGGTTTCAGCGCGGTTACTTGTGAATGCTTTCACGAACGAGGGAGAAGTCAATAGATTCCGGCGACACCGTGGGGAAGCTCACTTGCTTAGGGTGCCCTATCGGAATTCGCGCCCTCGACGTGCCCACCAGCACCTTTGCCGGCTCGAGGGGGTCGAATCCGGGGTGCGTCGGCCGGTCTGCTACCTGCTGACCGGCCGGAAGACGCTCAGGGGACGTCCGGGGCGACCACGGTGAGGACATCCGGGACCGCGGTGAAAGTCACGTCCGAACGTGTGCCGATATAGTCGCCGTCCAGTTGGAGTCCGATCGGAGTGCTCGCATGGATTCGGATTTCGGAAACGTCGTCGAATCGAATCAATGAATGTGATTTAGGTGATAATCCGGTGCTGAGTAGTTGACGTACGACGCGCAGAGTGGCAAAGACACCCATCGTCCGCATCGCGAACAGTCCGAGGCCGGTGTCGACGCTCGTCCCCGGGTTCGTGTGCACCTCCCGCCGGTCCAGATACGTCCACGGCGTCGAGTTCGACACGAACGCGTAGTGGACACCCTCGGCGACGAACGGTGCGGGATCGGCCCCGGGCACCTCCACCGTCAGTACCGGCGTCTCCCGCTTGGCCCGGAAGAACGCCCGCACCGCGTGCCGGACGTACCGTCCCGGGGTGACGGACTGCCCGACGTTCCGGCCGTGGTCGACGGCCTCGCACACCTGTGCGTCGAGTCCCATGCCGGCGTTGAACGTGAACCAACGGTTGTCGCAGTGTCCGAGACCGATCGTGCGGCGGCGTCGCGCCGACAACAGATCGATGAGCTGATTGGTCGCGTCGACCGGGTCGGCCGCGATCCCGAGCGAGCGGGCGAACACGTTCGCCGAGCCGCCGGGCACGACCGCGACGAGGGGGATCGGCCCGGACGGCACCGACCGCATCGACGTCGGATGCGGGGCCCCGAGCAAACCGTTGACGACCTCGTTCACGGTGCCGTCACCGCCGTGGACGATGATCAGCGCGACCCCGTCGGTGCGGGCCTTCGCGGCCAGTTCGGCGGCGTGACCGCGGTGCGTCGTGTGCGTCACCGTCAACCGGACGCGGCTCGACAATGCGTGCGCGAGCAGGTCGCGGCCGGCCGGTGTGGTCGACGTGGCATTGGGATTCACGATCAGCAGGGCGTGCACGGGGCATCAGCCTAGCGGGGGTATCTCGATGTATAGGCTGGCTGCGTGTCGAATCAGCCTGTACCCGTCCCGACCCCTCGAACCGTCCGCGGGGCCGGTGCGCTCGTCACCCTCGAGGGTGCGGTGGCGATGATCTTCGTGATCGTCCTGGTGGTGCGCGGGCTGGGCGGCGCCGACCAGAGCATCGTCAGCGGATACGGCACCGCGGCCTGGTTCGCGATCCTCGGCGGGGCCGTCCTCGCCGCCGGTATCGCCCTGATCCTCGGTCACCGCTGGGGACGCACCATCGCCCTGCTCGCGCAACTGCTGCTGCTGCCGGTCACGTGGTACGTCCTCACCTCGCACCAGATGCTGTGGGGCATCCTGCTGGGCGCCGTGGTGATCGCGGCACTCGGCCTGCTGTTCGCGCCGGCCACGTCGGCGTGGATGGCGGCCGGGTACGAGGCCCCCGACGCGCCGGACGCCGACTGACCTCGGACTACCGCGGCGCGTGGGTGGCCAGCGCCGCCAGCGGGTCCCCGCTGAGCCGGTACGTCGTCCACTCGTCCTGGGCCACCGCGCCGAGCGACTCGTAGAAGCCGATCGACGGCGTGTTCCAGTTCAGCACCGACCACGCCAGCCGGGTGTAGCCGCGGTCGACGCACTCCTGTGCGAGCGTCGCGAGCAGCGCCTTGCCGTACCCGGCGCCACGGTGCTCGGGTGTGACGTACAGGTCCTCGAGATAGATGCCGTGGACTCCGTCCCACGTCGAGAAGTTCCGGAACCACACCGCCGTCCCCACCACCTGCGGTCCGGTGGCCGTCGGGACCTCGACGACGTGCGCGAACACCGCCGGGTGCGGCTCGAACAGGGCCGCGGTGACCTGCTCGGGGGTGACCGTGCACTCGTGCCGGGCCTTTTCGTACTCGGCCAGCTCGTAGATCAGACCGGTGATCGCGTCGACGTCGGCCGCGGTGGCACGACGGACGACGGCAGACGGTGCGGTGTTCACTCGATACCTCTCTCGGGTGCCACGTTGTGCGTGACGATGGTGCGGAAACCGTGTTCGTAGCTCAGGACCGTGTGCGCGGCCGGGGACAGGGTGACGCGCCGGCCTTCGCTGACGGGGAGTTCGATCCAGCGGGCGATCAGTGCACGGGAGAAGTGCCCGTGCCCGACGAGGATCACGTCCCGGTCGGCGAGCGCCGCCTCGCACGTCGCGAGCACCATGTCGGCGCGTGACGTGACCGACTCGTGGGTCTCACCGCCCGGGCACGGATGCGTCCACACCGTCCAGTCGGGGACCTGCTCGCGGATCTCGGGTGTCGTGAGGCCCTCGTAGTCGCCGTAGTCCCACTCGGCCAGCGCATCCCACCGCTGGTCCTCGGACAGTCCCGCGAGTTCCGCGGTGATGTGGGCGCGTCGGCGCGGGCTGGCGAGGACGAGCGGGTCGCGCAGTCCGAGTGCGGCGACGAGTGTGCCGGCCGCCCGGGCCTGGGCGACGCCCCGCACCGTGAGGTCGATGTCGGTGGTGCCGGTGTGCCGGCCGAGCCGCGCCCATTCCGTTTCGCCGTGACGGAGCAGGACGAGTCGACGGTCGGGTGTGGTCATGTCGATCATCATGCCGGGTTCGTCCCGACTCTCGCGTTCGGGCCGCGAGTAGGCAAGGATCGAGGCCGTGACGACGGTATTGGCGGTAGCGAATCAAAAGGGTGGGGTGGCCAAGACCACGACGGTGGCGTCGCTGGGGGCCGCGCTCGTGGATCTCGGTCGGCGGGTGCTGGTGGTCGACCTCGACCCGCAGGGATGTCTGACGTTCTCGTTGGGGCACAACCCCGATCGACTCGAACGGTCGGTGCACGACGTGTTGGTGGGGGACATGCCGGCGAAGGACGTCCTGCTCGAGACCGGTGACGGGGTGTCCCTGCTGCCCGCGACGATCGACCTCGCGGGCGCCGAGGCGCTGCTGTTGATGCGTCCGGGCCGCGAGTTCGCGCTCAAGCGGGCGCTGGTGCCGCTGCTCGACCTGTTCGACGTCGTCCTGGTGGACTGCCCGCCGTCACTGGGGGTGCTCACCCTCAACGGGCTGACCGCGGCGCAGCAGGTGCTGGTGCCGCTGCAGTGCGAGACCCTCGCCCACCGCGGTGTCGGACAGTTGCTGCGCACCGTCTCCGAGGTTCAGCAGATCACCAACCCCGACCTCGTGCTGCTCGGCGCGCTGCCGACGCTGTACGACGCGCGGACCACGCACAGCCGCGACGTCCTGTCCGACGTCTCGGACCGCTACGCGATGCCGGTGCTGGCCCCGCCGATCCCGCGGACGGTGCGGTTCGCGGAGGCGTCGGCATCCGGGGCGACGGTCCTGTCGGGACGCAAGAACAAGGGCGCGGACGCGTATCGCGCACTGGCACAGAATCTTTCGGAACACTGGTTCGACGGCGCCGCGCTGCGCACGTTCGAGGCGACACCGTAACGGTCACCGCAGCGCCACGACCTCGTCGCCGCGCTGCTCGAGGACGACGTCACCGAGGACCGACATCGTGATCGGACCGGCGGCGCCGTCCCGGGTGACGGGGATGCGGCGCTGTTCGACGCCGGTCTTCGGGTCGACGACGGCGACCCCGTCGGGTACGGGGACCAGCAGGGCGCCGGCCGTGATCGTGCCGGGTCCGAGAGCCCCGGCCACGGCCGTCCACCGCAGGGTCAGTTCGCTCGTGGACAGGGCGATCAGTTCGCTGCCGGTCCACCACGTGAACACCGCGCCGTTGCGGGCGGCGGTCGCCTTCTCCGCGATCGGCCCGTCCACCGGGTACGACGCGATCTCGTCCGCGCTGCCGTCGAAGACCGCGAGCCGCGGCCCCGTGGCGGGTCCGGCCGGCAGATAGAGCGCCGTCCGGTCACCGGATGCGGCGACGATGCGGGCGCCGGGCGTGTTGGCGGCGCCGACGAGCGTGGTGCCGTACTCCTGGGGTTCCTGATTGTCCGACGGGGCGATGTCGAGGACACTCAGCCGGTCACCGGCCTCGCCGGGGCAGTGCATCAGCACCGAGAGTCGGGTGCCGCCGGCCGCCGCCGACATCAGATCGCAGCCGGGATGCGGCTGCTTGTCCGGGTTGATCGGGGCGTCGACCCGGCCGAGTTCGAGGGTGCGGACCAGATCCGACCGCCACGACTCGAGGCGTTCCGGGCCGCGGGAGACGATGTAGGTGCCGTCGTACGACAGGGTCACGTCGTCGTCGGCGTCGCTGGACCGCTGCGCCTCCCGCGCCCCGCTCGCACCGTCGAGCTGGGTGACCTGCCCGCAACCCCGCTGGTCCCGGTACACCGCGACCACACCGTTCCAGGCGCCGATGGCCCCGCACAGCGGCATGTCCCGCCGGTACCGCCACAGTTCGTCGCCGGTGAGCCGGTCCCGACCGGTGACGGTGCCGTCGTCGGTGGTGGCGGTGGTGACGGCACCGTCCGCGGCGATCGGCGCGGTGGTCGCGGTGCTGCGTGCCCGCCAGATCTCGGTGAGTGTCTCGGGCGGCGTGAGGGCCGGAAGTGCTTCCGCGGCAGGGGCGTCCGCAGTGATCGAGGTGGTGCCCCGGGCATCGCTGCGGAGCCAGAGAACGACCGCGGCGACCGCCACGACGATCACGATCGTCGCGGCGGCCGCCACGTCCAGACGGGTACGACGCTCGGGTGCCGGCACAGGGGCGAGGCTACCCGGCGTCGATCCGGAAGGTCCTACTCGGCAGGTTCTACTCCGAGGCCGCGGACACGCTCGCCGACTCGGTCGCGGCGGCATCCGCTGCGGCGGCACCGGTGCGGCGACGACGACGGCGGCGCGGCGCGGCGGGCTGCTCGTCCGACGCGGGACCGGCGGTGGGTGCGGTCACGGGTGCGGAGGTAGTGGTGGAGGCGTCGCCGGTCTTGCCGCCGCGGGTGCGTCGGCGCGCCCGGTTGCGCTCCGGCTTGTCGCCGGCAGCCTTGTCCCCGGCAGCCTTCTCACCACGGGGCTCGGCGGCGTCCTTCGCGGGACGCTCGGCGCGCGGCTTGCGGACGGTGCCCTTGGCGTCGGCGGGGATGCCGAGTTCCTCGAACAGGTGCGGCGAGCTCGAGTACGTCTCGGCCGGATCGGCGACCCCGAGTTCGAGGGCCTTGTCGATGAGTTGCCAGCGCGGCACGTCGTCCCAGTCGACGAGGGTGACGGCGGTACCGGTGCGGCCCGCGCGACCGGTGCGGCCGATGCGGTGCACGTAGGTCTTCTCGTCCTCGGGGCACTGGTAGTTGATGACGTGGGTGACGTCGTCGATGTCGATGCCGCGGGCCGCGACATCGGTGGCGACGAGGACGTCGACCTTGCCGTTGCGGAAACCGGCGAGCGCCTTCTCGCGGGCGACCTGGCCGAGGTCGCCGTGCACGGCGCCGACGTTGAAGCCGCGCTCGTTCAGGTCGTCGGCGACCTTCTGTGCGGTGCGCTTGGTGCGGGTGAAGATCATCGTCGCGCCGCGGCCGTCGGCCTGCAGGATGCGGGAGACCATCTCGGCCTTGTCGAGGGCGTGGGCGCGGTAGATGTGCTGGCTGGTGCGCTCGTGCACCGCCGACGAGTCCGCCTCTTCGGCGCGGATGTGCGTCGGCTGCGTCAGGAACGTGCGGGCCAGCGTGATGATCGGGCCGGGCATGGTCGCCGAGAACAGCATCGTCTGGCGTTTGTCGGGGACCATGCCGAGGATGCGCTCGATGTCGGGCAGGAAGCCCAGGTCCAGCATCTCGTCGGCCTCGTCGAGGACCAGGACGCCGACCTTGCCGAGGATCAGGTGACCCTGGTTGGCGAGGTCGAGGAGGCGGCCCGGGGTGCCGACGATGACGTCGACGCCCTTGCGGAGCGCGTCGATCTGCTGCTCGTAGGGGCGGCCGCCGTAGATGGAGAAGACCTGCAGCTTGCGGTCCCCGGACTTCAGGAACTTCGACGCGTTCTCGAGGTCCTGGGTGACCTGGATGCACAGCTCACGGGTCGGGACGATGACGAGGGCACGCGGAGTGCCGTCCAGCGGCGTCGTCCCCGAGTTCGCGGTGGAAACGCGGTGCAGCAGCGGAACACCGAAACCGAACGTCTTGCCCATGCCGGTACGGGCCTGACCGATGAGGTCGTCGCCGGCGAGCGCCAGCGGCAGCGTCAGCTCCTGGATGGCGAAGGTGCGTTCGATGCCGATCTCGGTGAGGGCCCGGACGATCTCGTCGCGGACGCCGAGCTCGGCGAAGGTGGGGGCGATATGGGCGGTGGTGTCGATCGTGCTCTCGCTCAGGGGACTGGCCTTCCTCGTATCGGCACGCACGCACAAGGTAAGGGGCCTGGCCGTAAGTCGGCCGGTGTCGGTGCCCTCTTGCGTCGGTACCACCGGGCCGGACTGTCGGCCACTGCATCAGCACGACGACCGATGTCGGTCGTGGCGAGCAACGGTGGGCGCCGTCGATCAGGTGCGCGCACATTGTCGTCGGGAGCCCGGACCCGGTGTGTCTCGAGCGACGTGGCGTCTCGAACGACCTGATGACCGGGTGTGAAGTGATGGTCTCCCGCCGCAATTGTAGCGGTCGGGAGGTTCGATGCCGGTACCGCAATGGCGCATGTCACGTTTCCCGCGGTCCCGGCCGCGAGTAGCCGGGCCGCGGGCGACGGGCGGGAGACGGATTAGGCTGGCCCGCATGGGAGCCGAATCTTCGCTGTCGTCCGTGCCGGCCATCGCCGCCGACCACCCCGGTGTCGCCGAACTGTTCGCGGTTCTCGCGTACGGCGAGATCTCCGCGTTCTACCGGCTGGCGGACGACGCCCGAATGGCTCCCACGCTGCAGGGGCGCGTCGCGTTCGCGAGTATGGCCGCCGCCGAGATGACGCACTTCGAGGTGCTGCAGAAGGCGCTGACCGACCGCGGAGTCGAGGTCTACGCGGCCATGGACCCGTACGTGCGGGCCCTCGACGACTACCACGCGTCCACCGACCCGTCGACGTGGCCGGAAGCGCTCGTGAAGGCGTACGTCGGCGACGGGATCGCCGCGGACTTCTACCGGGAGATCGCGCACTCGCTGCCCGTGGAGGTCGGCGGCACCGTCAGCGAGGTCCTCGCCGAGGTCGGGCATTCGGAGTTCGTCGTCCACGAGGTGCAGGCGGTGGTCGCCCGCAGCACCACCGAGAAGGACCGGCTGATGCTGTGGGGCCGGCGACTGCTCGGGGAGGCGATCACGCAGGCACAGTTCGTGCTCGCCCGGCGCGAGGACCTCACCGACCTGGTGATGGCCGCGACCGGCAGTCTCAACGGGGTCGCCGCCCTGTTCGACAACATGCAGGCCGAGCATGCCGAGCGGATGGCGGTCCTGGGCCTGGTCTGAGCGCACTCGCGCGGACGGCGCTGTTCGCTCTCGGCGCAGCGTCACCGGTCACGTCGAGGAGTCCGGCGGTGCGATGCTGCATTAACCTGGCCGGGACAGCTGAAAGCGCTCGGAGAGTTCGGAGGTTGACCGTGGAGGTCAAGATCGGTGTAACTGACAGCCCGCGTGAGCTCGTCGTCGTCAGCGCGCAGTCGCCGGACGAGGTCGAAGCGCTCGTGACGAACGCACTCGGTGGTGCGGCGGCGGGTGTGCTCTCGCTCGTCGACGAGAAGGGCCGCAAGTTCCTCGTCCAGTCGAGCCGGATCACCTACGTGGAGATCGGCCCCTCGGACGGCCGCAAGGTCGGGTTCGCTCCCACGAGCTAGTACCGAAACGAGCAAGGGGCGTGTGGCCCGGGGTGCACCCCGGGCCACACGCCCCTTCTGCGTGGTCGGTCTAGTTGCCGTCGCCGTGCATCGGCACGTGGGACAGGCCGCCCCACGCGAGGGCGACGGTGGTGTCGACGGCCTCGTCCTTGGGGATCGGCCGGGCCGCCTCGAGCCAGTAGCGGGCGGTGAACTGGCTGGTGCCGACGAGGCCGACGGCCAGGATCCGGGCCCGGTACGGGTCGAGACCCGAGTCGTGGGCGACCAGATCGAACACGGCGTCGACGCAGGCCTCGGTGGCCTGCTCGACACGCTTCTGCACCTGCGGCTCGCCCATCAGATCGGATTCGAAGACGAGCCGGAAGCCCTGGGTGTCGTTGTCGACGAAGTCGAAGAACGCCTGGACGGCCGCGCGCACGCGCTGCTTGTTGTCCGTCGTCGACCGCAGCGCCTGCCGGACACCGGAGATGAGGCTGTCGACGTAGCTCTGCAGCACCGCGACGTACAGTTCGAGCTTGCCGGGGAAGTGCTGGTACAGCACGGGCTTGCTCACGCCGGCGCATTCGGCGATCTCGTCCATACCGGCCGAGTGGTAGCCGCGGCTGACGAAGACCTCGCTGGCTGCCGCGAGCAACTGAAGGCGTCGCGCATCCCGGGGTAGTCGGGTGCTGCGGCGGGCGCCCTGACCGTTTGCGGTCCCGGCGGCGCGATCGGAGTGTGTCCGATCAGCGAGTTCAGTCATGTCGCTCCCAATCTGCACAAAGAACCCCGACTCGTTCGATACCCGACCTCTGTCGAAATCCCTCGGGGCAAGGTAAATCATCTGCACGATACCCGGAGGGGCGTCGCACGGAACCGGCGAACTCCCACTCGCCTCACATCGAGCATCCCACTCCCGGGTGCCGTGTGCGAGGACGGTCACGCGTTCACCCGGGACAGGTGATCGGTGGTCGGGACTGTGAGATTCTGGCGGGGTGACTGACCGAGGAGGACCACGACTGCAGGGCCCGGCTCCCGAGACATCCGACACCGAGCGTGTGCCGGACTCGCACGAGCCGCTGCGGGCGTCGTGGGATCCGACGCGACGCAGCAGTGGTCGTCCCCGCGTCCCACGTCCGGAGCGGGACGTGCGCAAGCAGAGCCGGCTCGGCCGGTTCGTGTCGACCTACGGGTGGCGGGCGTACGCCGTTCCGATCCTGCTGATCGTGACGGTGCTCGTGCTGGTCGACGCGGTCCGGGGCGGGGACGACATCGTCTCGGACGGGCTGGGGAATCCGGGTTTCGGGAAGCTGAGCCACACGGACGGCACGAACATCGTCGGGGTGCCCCCGATCGCCGACGGCAGTTTCGCGGACACGATTCCCGCGGGGGTCCTGCCCGACGGGGGACAGTACGCCGAGGCCGGCGCCCGGACCTGGCATGTCGTGCCCGGCGCCACCGGTCAGGTGGGGCAGGGTGCCGAGCGGGTGTTCACGTATTCGGTGGAGGTCGAGGACGGTGTCGACACGACCGGGTTCGGGGGTGACGAGTCGTTCGGCCGGATGGTCGACCAGACCCTCGCCAACCCGAAGGGCTGGACGAAGGACCCCCGGTTCGCGTTCCGCCGCGTCGACGCGGGCGATCCGATGCTCGCCGGTGACGGCCCCGACTTCCGGATCTCGTTGACGTCGCCGATGACGATCCGGGAGGCGTGCGGCTACGACATCCAGCTCGAGGTGTCCTGCTACAACCCGGGTATCGACCGGGTCGTGCTCAACGAGGCCCGCTGGGTGCGCGGCGCGATCGCCTACCAGGGTGACATCGGCTCGTACCGGCAGTACCAGATCAACCACGAGGTGGGGCATGCGATCGGCTACGAGACGCATCAGCCGTGCGAGGTGGACGGTGGTCTGGCGCCGGTGATGATGCAGCAGACGTTCGGCACCGCGAACAACGACATCGCGATCCTCGACCCGGAGGGTGTGGTCCCGATGGACGGCAAGGTGTGCCGCTTCAATCCGTGGCCGTTCCCGCGCGGCTGACCGGGGGCCACCGATGACCGCCGTGCCCACCGTCTCGATCTCCGGCCGCGCGTGCGCGGGATTCCTGTTCGACATGGACGGGGTGGTCACCGACACCGCCCGCGTCCACGAGCGGGCGTGGACGCGGCTGTTCGACGGCTTCCTCGCCGACCGGGGGCGCGGCGAGGCGTCGTTCACGTCCGACGACTATCTGCGGTACGTCGACGGACGCCCCCGCGTCGACGGGGTGGCGTCGTTCCTGGCGTCCCGGTCGATCGACTTGCCGCACGGTGAGGAGTCGGATCCGCCGACCGCGCACACGGTGTGCGGTCTCGCGGCCCGCAAGGACGCGCTGTTCCTGCACACCCTCGACACCCGCGGTGTCGATGCGTTCGAGGGCACCGTCACGCTGATCCGGCGACTGCGCGACACGGGCGTGGCGGTCGCACTGGTGACCGCGAGCCGCAACGCGACCCGGGTCCTGGACACGGCCGGGCTGACCGACCTGTTCGACGTCCGCGTCGACGGCGTCGATGTCGACCGGCTCGCGCTCGCCGGGAAACCGGCACCGGACACCTACCGCGAGGCGGCGCACCGGCTGGGCCTGGTGGCAGGGGAGTGCGTCGTACTCGAGGATGCGCTCGCCGGGGTGGAGGCCGGCCGCCGCGGCGGGTTCGGGGTGGTCGTCGGTGTCGACCGCACACATCACGCGGACGCACTGCGGGCGGCGGGGGCCGATGTCGTGGTCTCGGACCTGAGTGATCTCGAGGTGGACTTCGGCACGACCTAGGCTGGATACCAGCTTTACGGTCGATGTCAGGAGCGTGTGTGTCCGCGAAGAATCCGCTTCCGGCGCTGGTGGAACCGGCGTCCGAACTGAGTCGTGACGAGGTGGCCCGGTACAGCCGGCACCTGATCATCCCTGATGTGGGGACGGTGGGGCAGCGGCGGCTCAAGAACGCGCGTGTGCTGGTGATCGGGGCGGGCGGGCTCGGCTCGCCGACACTGCTGTACCTGGCGGCGGCCGGGGTCGGGACGCTCGGGATCGTCGACTTCGATGTGGTCGACGAGTCGAACCTGCAGCGTCAGATCATCCACGGCACCGCCGACGTCGGACGCTCCAAGGCGCACAGTGCCCGTGATTCGATCCGGGAGATCAACCCGCACGTCGACGTCCGACTGCACGAGTTCCGGTTGGACTCCTCGAACGCCGTCGACCTGTTCGCGCAGTACGACCTGATCCTCGACGGCGCCGACAACTTCGCGACCCGCTACCTGGTGAACGATGCGGCGGTGCTGGCCGGCCGGCCGTACGTGTGGGGGTCGATCTACCGGTTCCAGGGGCAGGTGTCGGTGTTCTGGGACGCCGCCCCCGACGGTCGCGGCATCACGCTGCGCGACCTGTACCCGGAGGCGCCGCCGCCGGGCACCGTCCCGTCGTGCGCGGAGGGCGGCGTACTCGGTGTGCTGTGCGCGTCGGTCGGCTCGATCATGGCGACCGAGGCGATCAAACTGATCACCGGGATCGGGGAGACCCTGCTGGGCCGGCTGATGATCTACGACGCGCTCGCCGCGAGCTACCGCACCGTCGCGCTCGGCCGCGACCCGGACCGGGCGGACGTCACCGAACTCGTCGACTACGACGCGTTCTGTGGCGTCGTGTCCGTCCCCGAGGCGGACCGCGGCGCCACGATCACCCCGCTCGAACTGCGGGAACTGATCGAGACCGGCGCCGACATCGCGATCGTCGACGTCCGGGAACCCGTCGAGTGGGACATCGTGCACCTGCCCGGTGCGACGTTGATCCCCAAGGACCGGATCCTGTCCGGTGAGGCGCTCGCCGAGTTGCCGACCGACAAGCGCATCGTGCTGCACTGCAAGACCGGCATCCGGTCGGCGGAGGCACTCGCCGCGGTCCGGCGCGCCGGATTCGCCGACGCCGTGCACCTGCAGGGCGGCGTCATCGCGTGGGCGCACCAGGTGGATCCGACGCTGCCGGTGTACTGACCGTGTCACCCTCGTCACAGCCCGGCCACGCCGCCGAGTTCGCTCGGAGCGCCTCACCGGAACCGACCGCTCTCGCCGGTAACCTGACCGTCGTGAGCTCAGCACAACCACCCCAGCACGTCTGTTCGACGTTCGGTCTCCGTGAGGTCGAACCGGTTGCGTTGGGGTCGGACTGGGAAGGTGGATGGCGTCTCGGTGACGTCGTCCTGACCCCGGTCGCCGACCACGCGCGCGCCGCCTGGTCGGCGAAGGTCCGCGAAACCCTCGTGGTGGACGCGGTGCGACTGGCACGTCCGGTCCGGGCCACCGACGGCCGCTACGTCGTCTCCGGATGGCGGGCCGACACGTTCCAGGCCGGCACCCCCGAACCGCGGCACGACGAGGTGGTGTCGCTGTCTCTGCGGCTGCACGCCGCGACCGCGCAACTCGAGCGTCCCCGCTTCCTGGCGCAGCCGCCCGTCGCGCCGTGGGCCGACGTGGATGTGTTCGTCGCCGCCGACCGCGCGGCGTGGGAGACGGTGCCGCTGCGGACGGCCCGCGCGGCGGGCGCCCTCGAGGACCTGTCCGCGGACGGCCGGCGCAGCGTCGAGTTGATCGGCCAGCTCGCGTCGCTGCGTAAGCCGGTCCGTTCACCGGATCAACTCGTCCACGGCGACCTGTTCGGGACGGTCCTGTTCTCCGGCGCCGTCGCACCCGGCGTCACCGACATCACCCCGTACTGGCGTCCGGCGGCGTGGGCGGCGGGTGTCGTCGTCGTCGACGCCCTGTCGTGGGGCGGCGCCGACGAGGGCCTGATCGGACGGTGGGAAGATCTGCCGGAGTGGCCGCAGATGCTGCTGCGGGCCCTGCTGTTCCGGCTGTCGGTGCATGCGCTGCATCCGCGGTCCACACCGGAGGCACTGCCCGGACTCGAGCACACCGCCGAGATGATCCGGCTGATCCTCTGACCGGGGCGGGACGTCCCGGCCCCTGGTGATCGGTCACCTGTATCGGTGATACTGGATCTGGTTCGACCGACCCGAACGAACTCGACCGAGGAGGGCGTCATGCACGCCGAACCGGGAGACTGGCTCATCGCCAAGGGCACGACCGTCGGTGCCCCCGACGAGATCGCGCAGATCCGCGAGGTGCGCGGGGACGACGGCGGCCCACCCTACCTGGTGGTGCGGTTGCACGACGGGCACGAGGCTCTGGTGTTCCCCGGGCCCGACGCCCACATCGTGACGGCCGCCGGCATGTCCGAACTGGACACGCAGGAGCGCAAGCGGATCGCCGAACTCCAGGAGACGATCGCGCACCGCGACGGACCCTGACGGATCCCGGGGCCTATCGGCCGTCGTCGGGATCGGTCGTCGCGTATCCGGCGAGGAGTTCACCGAAGAAGCCGCGCGCGGTGGCGAGCGCCCGGTCGGCGTCGCCGGCGACGATCGCGTCGATCAGGTCGGTGTGCTCGTCGTGGAGGCCGATCCCGGTCGCGGTCACGTGGTCGAGGACGGTCGCCGCGATCGTCGGCAGCAGCGAGTCGTAGAACTCGAGATACACCCGGTTGTGGCTCGCGGCGACGATGCCGCGGTGCAGGGCCATGTCCGCGGCGACGGCGGCGGGCAGGTCGGTGCCGTGCCATGCCGCGGCGCGGGCGTCGAGCAGTTCCCGCAGGTTACGGATGTCGTCGTCGGTGCGGCGCTGCGCGGCCAGGCCGGCCGCGGTCACGTCGAGGGACTGGCGGAGTTCGACGACGTCGCGTTCGTGGGCGCTCGCGAAGTAGGCGCCGAGGGTGCCGGTGTGCTCGGTGTCGGCGAGCACGTACGTGCCCGAACCCTGCCGGCGTTCGAGCAGACCCGAGTAGACGAGCGCCTGCACGGCCTCGCGGACGGTGTTGCGTCCGGTGCCGGTGCGTTCGGCCAGTTCGGGTTCGGTGGGGATGCGGGACCCCACGGGCCAGCGTCCGGAGCGGATCTCGTCGCGAAGTTGCTCGGTGACCTGCGTGATCAGGGTGCTGCGGCGGACGGGTTGCACGGTGCTCCTGGTGGTGGGGACGGGACCTGTCCGCACTGTAACGCTTTGCCACGGTCGTCGGGTCATCCTATGATTTTCGGCGGCACTTCTTTCGCCGCAGCACCGAACCGAGGTAGTACTACATGACCGTGACCGCATCCCCGCCCGCGTCCACCGGCCCGCAGCCGCTGCTGAAGGGCCGGCTGCTGGTATTCGCCGCGATCACGATGTCGGCGTTGACGCTGCGGCTCGCGGTCACGTCGTTCACACCCCTCGCCTCCCAGATCAGCGGCGAGATCGGCTTCTCGTCGACGGTCGTCGGCGTGTTCGGGATGCTGCCCACCGCCCTGTTCGCGGTGTTCGGTCTCCTCACTCCCACGATCGGGCGTCGTCTCGGCCTGGAGTGGACGGCGCTGCTCGGCATGATGATGGCCGGGATCGGCATGCTCGCCCGCGCGATGGTGTCGGACACCTGGTCGCTGCTGGCGCTGTCGGCGCTCGCCCTCGGCGGCATGGGCATCGGCAACGTCGTCATCCCGCCCCTGGTCAAGCGGTATTTCGGGGACCGGCTGGCGCTCGTGAGCGCCATCTACATCACCGGTGTGCAGATCGGCACGATCCTCCCGGCGACGGTCGCGGTGCCACTCGCGGACGCGTTCGACTGGCGCATCTCGCTGGCCGTGTGGTCGCTGCTCGGTTTCGCGGCGGCCGTGCCGTGGCTGATGATCCTGGCCCGCGGCCGGGGCGGTTCCGCGCATCCCGCCGCGGCTGCCGCGTCCACCGAACCGCATCCGTCGGGACGCCCGTGGCGGTCGCCGGTGGGCTGGGGCATGGCCGGCATGTTCGGTATGACGTCGCTCATCACGTATTCGATGTTCACGTGGATCCCGACGATCCTCACCGAGGCCGGGGCGAGCGAATCGTTCGGCGGCAGCATGGTCGCCCTGTTCTCGTTCATGGGTCTGATCGCGGCGTTCGCGGCCCCCAACGTGTGTGCGCGGCTGCGTAATCCGTTCCCCATCGTCGTCGGCTGTGCGACCGCCTATGCGATCGGGTTCACCGGTCTGCTGGTGGCGCCGATGTCGGCACCGATCCTGTGGGTGGTCGTCGTCGGTCTCGGCCCGAGCACGTTCCCGATGTCGCTGACCCTGATCAACCTGCGCACCCGCACCCACGCCGGCTCGGCCGCCCTGTCCGGATTCACGCAGGGACTCGGCTACACCGTCGCCTGCATCGGCCCCCTGCTGTTCGGCGTGCTGCACGAAACCACCGGCGGCTGGGGCGCTCCCTTCGCTCTCCTCGGGGTCGCCGTCGTCGTCGTCCTGATCTCGGCATGGGCGGCCTGCAAGCCGCGGATGCTCGAGGACAGCTGGAACTGAGGTTTCGGCTAGGGGGAAAGCTCCGGCCATGACTCGTCCGTATTCCCCGGATTTCAGGGCTCACGCCATCGTGTCGGCCCGTGTAGTTAAGCCGGTCCAGTAGACCGGCTACGAACTGGGTATCAGCGTCGGGCGCCTGCACTCGTGGTTGAAGCAAGATTGCATCGATCGCGGTGAGATTCCCGGCCGCACGACGGCGAAGTCAGCGGGCGGCGTGCAAGCGGATCCGTGCGCTCGGGACCGAGCGGGTGATCATCCAGTAGGCGGCGAAGTTCCTGGGCGAGGACCGGCTGTCGGGGACGGCCGAAAAGTAGGCCATGTGTCCGGGCCTTACAGCGGCTCCGGCGCAGGTCGCGGCCTGGATTCGTGGGCATTGGGGCATCGAGAACCGACTGCATTGGGTTCGCGATGTCACGTTGGACGAAGGCCGATCCACCGTCCGCACCGGCAGCAGTCCACAGGTCATGGCCACCATCAGGAACACCGCGGTCAGTCTCTTCAGATTGGCCGGCCACACCAACATCGCCACCGCGCTACGACACCACGGCCGAGCCGCACCGGCCGATCGAGCTACTTCACGCCATCTGACATGCAATTACGCGACTTTGCCGGCGTTCTGGGCCCCTGCAGCCCAGGGGCCCGGCAAAGTCGCATAACCCCATGTCAGGCGGCATGAAGTAGATCGATCGGCCGGTGTGGATCACGGCCGTGGTGGCGTAGCGCGCCGGCGATGTTGGTGTGGCCGGCGAGCCG
>NZ_SKCH01000009.1 GCF_005434945.1 Prescottella subtropica
CCTCCATCGAACCTGCCCCGCCCGCGGAGACGGACGTGGACGAATCTGTCCCGCTTACGGCATAATCACCGGCACCACAGAGCTACGCGCTCAACGGTTTACACCACTCCACGGGGCTCTATCTGTCGATCACGGGAAGACCGCACCCACAGCATGGTTCACCGGCCACAGCTTGCTCCCGCGTGAGGTACATCCCCTTCTCGCTCCACTCACGACGCCGAGCCTCGTCTCTATGAGCACGAGCTTCTTCTTCGAGGGCATGCTGCACCCGTCGCTTCTCGGCTCGGGCGACCTTCTGCTCGTCAGTGAGCGGCACGGCATCTTCCTTGTGCTACGTAGTGAACGTAAACATTGGTGCTGACGACTGGACCGAACCAGTCGTGATTGGCGGGTGCCGGCCCAGAATATGGGCTTTGGACGCCGGACGGGCGCGATCCGGTCGACGCGTCGAACGACCTGACTGCAGTCCTCGCAGTGGACCCTCGACTGAGGAATGAGGACGACATCGCCGCCCTACCCGGATTATCGGATCTGCCGGAGCAGCCGCTACGGAACTTCGCCGCCACCAACATCTCCGGCGGTTGTCTCCGATTCCCGCGACCACCGCCTCTGCCCGCACACCTCCCCCCCCCCCGCCGCGCACGGTAGTGCGCCAACGCCGCCTCGAGGAGGTCGCCGAGGTGATGCCGGTGGTTGACCCGAGGCCGTTGCTCGGGGTCGATGTGCGGCGGCGGAATCCACTCCGTCCGGCCCGGATACTCCGATCCCGCCGTCGCGACCCGCGTCCGCCAGCCACCCGGCCCGTCGTGCACGAGTCCGTGACAGCCGTCGCAGGCGAGATCCTCGTTGGTGATGTCGGTGGGACCGCCGTCCCGCCACTCCCGGATGTGGTGCACGGCAGTGAGGGTGGCAGGCGCATCACAGCCCGGCCGGGTACAGCCACGGGACGCGGCGATCAACGCCAACCGCTGATCCGCCGACGCCAAGCGTTTCGCCCACCCCAGATGCAGCGGCCGGCCGTTGTGGTCGAACAGGGCGAGCACTGGATGCGCCTGCTCCAGCATCCGCAACGCATCCCGGATCGGGACCAGACCACCGGTCGCGGTGGTCACCACCCCCGACTCCTCCTCCAACTGCCGCAGCGACAGCGTGATGATCGCCGTCACCGGCAGCCCGCGATGGCTGCCCAGTACACCCGACGAAAGAATCTGCCGCAACGCCACCTTCAACCCGTCATGGTTGCGTTGCTGCACTGACCGGGTATCGCGGGCCGCGGCCTGCGCCAGCGCATCCCGGTCCAGGGCCGGGGATTCAACGTCACCGCAAGGTGATCCGGGGTCGTCCGGATTGTTCATGCCCGGCCTCGCCAGCTTCGCGAGCACCGGTTCGAGCAGGGCCCGTAGCTCCGGGTCCAGCAAGCCCGAGATCGGCGACAACAGATCGGTGCCCTGTTTACCGATCCGGACGCCTCGGCGCCGCTTGCGTTCCCGCTCGTCCGGCACCTCTCCGTCCGGATTCAGGTGCGCCAGCAGCCGCACCCCGACCTTCGTGACATCCTCCGGGGTGGTCGCCCGCGCCGCGTCGGCCAGGATCTGCTCCGCGACGGCGGTCGCGTCCGGGTCGACGGTCGCCGGAATCTTCCGCATCACGGCTGCGATCGCCGCCACATGGTCGGCGCCGATCTCCCCGTCCCGCGATGCCGCCGCGGTCGCCGGCAATCCGGGTTCCGTCTCCTCCCCGGACAGTGTGTGCCACGTCCCGACCGTGTTCGCGATCTTGACTCGCCGCGCCGCGTCACCCGCGGAGATTCGCAGCGTGGAGATCAGGAAATCGTTGATCGACCGGCAGGCGAGATTCCCGGGCAGCGACCGTTCCACCGACTCGACAACCAACCGGTTTCCGACCGCCGACGCCTTCCGTAGCACCGTCTCCAACCGCTGCAGCGCCTCGACGACGCCCGCGTCGGACAGTCCAGTCAGCGAGTCCGCCGACAAGCCTTCGACAGCAGCATCGAGGGCAACCAGGTGATCCGTCACCTGGTCACATCCCGCACCACCCGAAGTCGAAAGCATGTTCGAATACTACTGCGAGGGTCCGACAGAAATCAGCGATTCCGCATCTCCCCGCCCCACCCGCTCATCCGGCGTACTCTCCCGACAACGACCTTCGTCGGCGGGAGGCATGCGATGTCCGGTCTCGGCACTACCGGCCGGTCTCCGGCCGCGTCGTCGGCGGTCGGTGCGGCCGTGTTGTTTTCGGCGGCGGCCGCGTTGGGCGGTTTCCTGTTCGGCTACGACACCGCGGTGATCAACGGGGCGGTGGGGGCGATCCGGGACCGCTACGACATCGGTGCGGGGGCGACGGGCCTGTCGGTGTCGTTGACGCTGCTCGGTGCCGCGCTCGGCGCGTGGGTGGCGGGCAGCATCGCCGACCGGCTCGGCCGGATCAAGGTGATGCGGATCGCGGCGGTCCTGTTCGTGATCGGCGCGCTCGGGTCGGCGTTCCCGTTCGGGATCGTCGACCTGACCCTGTGGCGGGTCGTCGGCGGTGTCGCCGTCGGTGTCGCCTCCGTCATCGCCCCCGCCTACATCGCGGAGATCGCACCGGCCGCGATCCGCGGCCGCCTCGGTTCGATGTACCAACTGGCGATCGTCCTCGGCATCGCGATCTCCCAACTGGTCAACTATGCGATCTCGGCGGCGGCCGGCGGCGGCCGCGGCATCCTGGCCGGCGTCGAGGCCTGGCAGTGGATGCTCGCGATCGAGGCGATCCCCGCCCTCGTCTACTTCGTGGCCACGTTCACCATCCCCGAATCACCTCGCCATCTGGTGCGCTGCGGCCGCGAGGACGACGCCCGCACCGTCCTCGGCCGGGTCGAGGGCGGCGACCCGGAGACGGTGTCCCGCCGCATCACCGAGATCCGCGCCTCCCTCGGCGCCGAACGCACCCGCATCGGCGTCCGCGCCCTGTTCACGAAATCCACCGGCGTGGCCGCCCTGGTGTGGGTGGGCATCGCGCTGGCCGCGTTCCAACAGTTCGTCGGCATCAACGTGATCTTCTACTATTCGTCCACCCTGTGGCAGGCCGTCGGCTTCGGCGAGGACCGGTCACTGCTCATCAGTGTCGTCAGCGCACTCGTCAACATCGTCGGCACGTTCGTGGCGATCGCCGTCATCGACCGCATCGGCCGCAAACCACTGCTGCTGATCGGCTCCGTCGGCATGGCCGTCTCCCTCGCCACCGCCGCCGTCTGTTTCCACTCGGCAACGATCACCACCAACGACATCGGTGAATCCGTCGCCACCCTGACCGGCGCCGCCGGCACCGTCGCCCTGATCGCCGCCAACGCGTTCGTGTTCTTCTTCGCCCTGTCGTGGGGTCCGGTGGTGTGGGTGCTGATCAGCGAAATGTTCCCCAACCGGGTGCGGGCCGCGGCCGTCGGCGTCGCCACCGCATCGAACTGGGTCGCGAACTTCCTCGTCTCCGCCACGTTCCCGTCACTGGCCGACTGGAACCTGTCCCTCACCTACGCCGCCTACGCGGTGATGGCAGTACTGTCGATCGTCATCGTGTCGAAGTTCGTCACCGAAACCCGCGGCCGCACCCTCGAACAGGCCGGGTGAACTACCGCCAGTGCGCGGGCCGCGACAGTGTCGCCGGCAACACGGTCCGGGCATCGCCGCGGGCCGCGTTCACCTGGAACTGGGTGAGGAACAACGCCTCCGACAGGTCCGCACCCGACAGGTCCGCCCCACGCAGATCGGCGCCGATCACGTCGGCGCACCGCAGATCCGTCCTCCGCAGGTCCGCGCCGATCAGCCACGCCCCACGCAGGTTCGCGCCGCGCAGATCCTTGCCGGCCAGCTTCGCCCCCATCAGGTCGGCGCCCCGATGACTGCGCGGCCGGCCCGGCGCCGACGCCCGCACCCGCTCGCTCACCGCGAGCAGCAGCGTGTTCACCCGCTCCCGATGGGCGGGCACGTCCAGGGCCACCAGCGTCGCAGCATCGGCACCGGCCAGCGCCGCCGTCTCCTCCTGCAGCCGGGACAGCTCGGGCACCAGGTCACCGGCGACTGGACGGCGCAGGGATTCGTCGAGATACCACAACAATTCGTGCAGCTGCCGCATCACCGGGAACACGTCGAACATGGGCCGGGCCACGTCGGGTCCGGTGCGCCAGTCGCGTCCGGCGAACGTCACCTGCGACACCTGCTGTCCGGCCCCGAAGCAGTCGTAGACGGTGCAACCGGTGAACCCGCGACCGCGCAGGTCCGTGTGGATCCCGCAGCGGAAATCGCCGCGCAGGTTCCGGCACGGCGTCCCGCCGGCCTTGTCGACCGCGAAATCACTCGACTTCGCGAACGGCAGTGCCACACAGCACAACCCGAAACAGTTCGAGCAGTCCGAGACCAGCTCGATCGACTCCCCCACCATGCTCAGCCGACGCCCGCATCCTTGGAGACACCGTCCGCGGGCACCGTGCGGTCCAGTCCGACGACCCACCCGGTCACCTGCCGGGTGATGTCCTGCGCCGTGAGCCCCAGCTCGCGGAGCACCTGGTCCCGCGACGCGTGCGCCAGGAACTGTTGCGGCACACCGAGATCCCGGCACGGGGTGTCGACACCGGCTGCGCGCAGCGCCGCCGACACACTCGACCCGACACCGCCGTGCAGGCCGCTGTCCTCGACGGTGACGATCATCCGGAAGCTCGATGCCAGGTCGACGAGCGACCCGGGCACCGGCAGCACCCACCGCGGATCCACGACGGCCGCGGTGATGCCGTGCTGGCCGAGCCGCTGGGCCGTCTCCAGCGCCACCGACGCGAACGAGCCGACCGCGACGAACAGCACGTCACCGGCATCGCCGTCGGGCATCGCCAGCATGTCGACACCATCGTCGAGCCGCCGCACCGCCGGAATATCGTCGCCGACAGCACCCTTCGGGAACCGGACGACGGTGGGGCCGTCCTCGACGGCGAGGGCCTCGCCGAGTTCCTCACGCAGGGTCGCCGCGTCCCGCGGGGCCGCCACCCGGATGCCAGGGACGATGCCCAGCAGCGACAGATCCCACATGCCGTTGTGGCTGGCACCGTCGGATCCGGTGATGCCGGACCGGTCCAGCACCATCGTCACCGGCTGCTTCAGCAGTGCGACGTCCATGAGCAGTTGGTCGAACGCCCGGTTGAGGAACGTCGAATAGACCGCGACCACCGGGTGCATGCCGCCGAGCGCCAGACCGGCCGCCGAGGTGACCGCGTGCTGCTCGGCGATACCGACGTCGAACATCCGTTCCGGGAAACGCTCCCCGAACGCGGCCAGACCGGTGGGGCCGGCCATCGCGGCGGTGATCGCGACGATGTCGTCGCGCTGCTCGGCGCGGGCGATCAGCTCCGCCGAGAACACCGACGTCCAGTCCGGCGCGGACGTGGTGGTGCGGGACTTGCCGGTGAGCGGGTCGATCACGCCGGTCGCGTGCATCTGGTCGGCGACGTGGTTCTCGGCGGGCGCGTAACCCATGCCCTTGCGGGTCACCGCGTGCACGATCACCGGGCCGCCGAACGCCTTGGCGCGGCGCAGCGCCGACTCCATCGCGACCTCGTCGTGCCCGTCGACCGGGCCGAGATATTTCAGGCCCAGGTCGGTGAACAGCACCTGCGGGCTGACGGTGTCCTTGAGGCCCGCCTTCATCCCGTGCAGCAGCTGGTAGGCGGCCCGGCCCACCCACGGCATCTTCTTGACCATGCGCCGGCCGCTGTCGAGCATCCGCTCGTAGCCGGGCTGCAGCCGCAGCGACGCCAGATGGTCGGCGAACCCGCCGATCGTCGGCGCGTAGGAGCGGCCGTTGTCGTTGACGACGACGACGACCGAACGGTCCTTCCCGGCCGCGATGTTGTTGAGGGCCTCCCAGCACATGCCGCCGGTCAGGGCCCCGTCCCCGACGACGGCCACGACGTGCCGGCCACGCTGCCCGGACAACTCGAACGCCTTCGCCAGCCCGTCCGCGTACGACAGGGCCGCCGACGCGTGCGACGACTCCACCCAGTCGTGTTCGCTCTCGGCGCGATCCGGGTAGCCGGACAGGCCGCCCTGCTTGCGCAGCGAATCGAACCGGTCCTTGCGGCCGGTGACGATCTTGTGCACGTACGCCTGGTGACCGGTGTCGAAGACGATCGGATCGGTCGGCGAATCGAACACCCGGTGCAGGGCAAGGGTCAGTTCGACGACACCCAGGTTGGGGCCGAGATGGCCGCCGGTCGCGGACACCTTCTGCACGAGGAACTCGCGGATCTCCGCGGCGAGCTCCTTCATCTCCACGGCATCGAGCCGACGCAGGTCGTCAGGCGTCTGAATGCGGGCAAGGACACCCAACGAGATCGCTCCCTCCACCAGGTTCACAGGCTGTCGCACGACAGCCCTCCAAGTCTACGGACGCGACAGAACACGCACCCGGACTGTCCGCTCATCCTACTGTTGCCCCATGAGCAACGTCGTCGACGACTTCATCACGCGGGTGTTCGACGCGGTCCGCACCGACACCGGCGGCGAGCTCGCCGACTACATCCCGGAGTTGGCCGCGGTGGCCCCGGACCGGTTCGGGATCGTCGTGGCCACCGCCGACGGGCACGTGTACGAGGTCGGGGACACCGAGACCGCGTTCACCATCCAGTCGATCTCCAAGCCGTTCACGTACGCGCTGGCCCTCGCCGACCGGGGGGTGGACGCCGTCGGCGAGAAGGTCGACGTGGAACCGTCCGGGGAGCCGTTCAACGAGATCAGCCTCGACCCGGGCACCGAACGCCCCCGCAACCCGATGATCAACGCGGGCGCGATCACGTCGGCGTCGCTCGTCGCCGGTACGACGCCGACACAGCGGTTCGAACGCATCCGGTCGCTGTATTCGCGGTGCGCGGGCCGGCCGCTGTCCCTCGACCAGAACGTGTACGCGTCCGAGGCCCGCACCGGCTACCGCAACCGGGCGATCGGCTACATGCTGCGCTCGTTCGGGATCGTCACCGGCAACCCGGACGACGCCGTCGACCTGTACTTCCGGCAGTGTTCGATCGAGGTCACGTGCCGCGATCTGGGCCTGATGGCGGCCACCCTCGCCAACAACGGCGTCCACCCGCACACCCGGGAACGGGTCCTCTCCCCCGCGATCGTCGAACGCGTCCTGAGCGTGATGACGACGTGCGGCATGTACGACGACGCCGGCGAATGGGTCACCGACGTCGGCCTGCCTGCCAAGAGCGGGGTCGGCGGCGGTGTGCTCGCGGTACTGCCCGGCCAGTTGGGGATCGCGGTCTTCTCGCCGCGCCTGGACCCGCACGGCAACAGTGTCCGCGGGGTGCGGGCGTGCCGGGAACTGTCCCAGGACCTGGGCCTGCACTTCCTGCGGGTCACCCGCGCGTCCCGGTCGTCGATCCGGGCCCGGCACACCGTCGCGTCGGTACGCTCCCGGATCCGCCGCACCGACACCGAGGAGGCCGCACTCGACGAGTTCGGGGACCGGGGCCGCCTGTACGAACTGCACGGCGACCTGCTGTTCACCGGCGCCGAGACGGCCGTGCGGGCGATCGACGCCGACCGCACCGACGCCGAGGCCGTCGTCGTCGACGTCAGCCGCGTCGACGACGTGAGTGCGGTGGCGCGCACCATGATCGAGGCGCTGCGCGCCGACCTCGCCGAATCCGGGTGCCCCACCGCCCTGGTCGACCCGGCCGGGGTGTTCGGGCACACCACGTCGAGCCTGAATCCGCACGCCCCGCACGGCCGGGTGTTCGTCGACCTGGACGCCGCCACCGAATGGTGCGAGGACATCGTCCTGGACCGGCACTGCCCCACCGGCCGGCAGCCGGCGTCGATCGACCTCGAGGCCCACCCGCTGCTCACGGACCTGTCGCCCGACCAGTTCGAACGGTTCACCGGCGAACTCGAACGCCGCACCGTCGCCCGCGGCGAGACGGTCGTGCGCCGCGGCGACCGTGACACCGGGATCTTCCTGGTGCTGTCCGGCCGGGTCAGCACGATCGTGACCTCCGCGGACGGGGCCGCGCACCGGATCACGACCCTGTCGGCGGGCACCACGTTCGGGGAGATGCCGGCCCTGCTCGACTCGGCGTTCCTCAACGACGTGCGCGCCGACTCCACCGTCACCCTCGCGGTGCTGCCGCCGGACGGGTTCGCCCGGCTGACGACGACAGCACCGGAGATCAAGGCGGCCCTGCTCGAGCGGCTCGCAACCGCCGCCTACAGCCAACTCGACACGATGCTGCGCACGTTCGAGCAGCGCGGACGAATCTGATCCGTCTCGGCAAAAACGTTTGCGCGACCCCGCCACGTCCGACAGGCTGGAAACCGAAGACCGAGCCTGAGATCCCACTCACACCTGACGACGGGAACCGGATGACATCCGACAGAGCACTGGCCATCGACACCACCGGACTGATCAAACGTTTCGGCTCGTTCACCGCGGTCGACGGCGTCGACCTCGCCGTCCCGGCCGGCGGCGTGTACGGCGTCCTCGGCCCCAACGGGGCGGGCAAGACCACCACGATCCGGATGCTCGCGACCCTGCTGCCGATCGACGGCGGCAGCGCCCGCGTCCTCGGCCACGACGTGACGAAGGACGCCGAGATCGTGCGGTCGAAGGTGTCACTGACCGGGCAGTTCGCGTCCCTCGACGAGGACCTCACCGGCACCGAGAACCTGATCCTCCTCGGCCGCCTGTACGGCTACTCGCGGGCCGCGGCCCGCTCCCGCTGCGACCAACTGCTCGACGCGTTCGGGCTCACCGAGGCCGCCGGCCGGCAGGTCAAGACGTTCTCCGGCGGCATGCGGCGGCGCATCGACATCGCCGCGTCCATCATCGTCACCCCGGAACTGATCTTCCTGGACGAGCCGACCACCGGCCTCGACCCGCGCAGCCGCAACCAGGTGTGGGAGATCGTCCGGGCCCTCGTCGCAGGCGGCACCACCGTGCTGCTCACCACGCAGTACCTCGACGAGGCCGACCAGTTGGCCGACCGGATCGCCGTCATCGACCGCGGCAAGGTCATCGCCGAGGGCACCAGCGGCCAACTCAAGGCGTCCGTCGGCTCCGGCGCCCTGCACGTGCGGATCGCCGAACCGGAGCGCCGCACCGACGCCGCCGTCGTCCTCGAACGGGAACTCGGCATCGACGTGACACTCGAATCCGATCCGGCGGCGATCACCGCCCGCGTCGACGACCCGCAGCGGGTGGCCCGCGCCCTCGCCGCCCTCGACGACGCGAACGTGGCCGTGACCACCTTCGCGCTCGGACAGCCCAGCCTCGACGAGGTGTTCCTCGCCCTCACCGGGCACGGCGCCGAGTCGGCCGACACCCTCCAGGAGAAGGCCCGATGACCGACACCATCCCCGCGTCCGCCCAGTCGGTCGGCAGCGTCCTGCAGATGCCCGGTCCGCGGCCGGCCCGCCCGAACGGGCTGTCGACGTCGCTGTCGTTCGGGTGGCGGGCCCTACTCAAGATCAAGCACGTCCCGGAACAACTGTTCGACGTGACCATGTTCCCCATCATGTTCACGCTGATGTTCACGTTCCTGTTCGGCGGGGCGCTGGCCGGATCCACCGGCGCCTACGTGCAGTTCCTCATCCCCGGCATCCTCGTGCAGACCGTCGTCATGATCACGATGTACACGGGCCTGACCCTGAACAAGGACATCGAGAAGGGCGTCTTCGACCGGTTCCGGTCGCTGCCGATCTGGCGGCCGTCCCCACTGGTCGGCGCCCTGTTCGGGGACATCGCCCGCTACACGATCGCGTCGGTGATCGTGCTCGTCCTCGGCCTGATCCTCGGGTTCCGGCCCACCGGCGGCGTCGTCGGTGTGGTCGCCTCCGTGCTGGTGCTGCTGCTGTTCTCGTTCAGCATGTCGTGGGTGTGGACGATGTTCGCGCTGCTGCTGCGCACCGAGCAGGCCGTGATGGGCGTGTCGATGGTCATCCTGTTCCCGCTCACGTTCGCGTCGAACATCTTCGTCGACCCGGCCACCATGCCCGGATGGCTGCAGGCGTTCGTCGAGGTCAACCCGATCAGCCATCTGGTGACGACACTGCGGTCGCTGTGCGAGGGCTCGTTCGAGGTCGGGCAGCTGTCGATCGTCCTGCTGTGGTGCGCCGGATTCATCGTGATCTTCGGCCCGCTCACCATGCGGCTGTACAACCGCAAGACCTAGCGTCGCGGCACACGACTGTGGCCCGCAACCGAACCGGTTGCGGGCCACAGTTCTACCGTCGATCGAACAGGTCATACGGTGGCGTTCTCCTGCGCTTTCTCCTGCGACTCCTCGGCCGGCTTCTCGATGTCGATCGTCTTGCGCAGCGGCGTGTTCGGCACGAAGATCACGCACACCAGGGTGATGAGCGCGACGATCGCCGACACCAGGAACAGCCGTCCGGTGGCGTCGCCGTACGCGGCGCGGATGATCTCGGCGACCGGCGCCGGCAGTGCCGCCAGATCCAGGTTGCCGCCGCCCCCCGACGAACCGGTGTCGATGCCGAGTTTCGCGAAACCCTCCGCCGACAGGTCCGCGACGCGGGTCGCGAGGACCGAACCGAGCACCGACACACCGATCGCACCACCGAACGTGCGGAAGAACGCGACCGAACTGCTGGCGACGCCGATGTTCTGCACACTGACGGTGTTCTGCACGGCGAGCACCAGGTTCTGCATGAGGCTGCCGACGCCGATACCGACGATCGCGATGTACAGGCCGATCAGCCACAGGCTGGTGGCGTGGTCGATCGTGGACAGCAGGCCGAATCCGACGACGAGCAGCACCGCGCCGCCGACGATGAACGGCTTCCACTTACCGAACCGGGTGATCAGCTGACCCGAGACGACCGACGAGATCAGCATGCCCAGCACCATCGGGATCGTGAGGATGCCGGCGATGGTGGGGCTGTTGCCGCGCGCGGTCTGGAAGTACTGGGTGAGGAAGGTGGTGGCACCGAACATGCCGACACCGACCGCGACCGACGCGACGATCGCCAGGCCGGTGGTCTTCTCGGTGATGATATCGAGCGGGATGATCGGCGACTTCACCTTGGATTCGACGATCACGGTGGCGATCAGCAGCAGGACACCGACCACGACGTACATCGCCGATTCCTTCGAGAACCACGCGTAGTAGTCGGCCTTGCCGGCGAACGACACCCACACCAGCAGCACGCTGACACCCGCGGTGAGCAGCGTCGCGCCCCACCAGTCGATGGAGACGTCGTCCTTGCGTTCGGTCGCGATGTGCAGGGTGCGCTGCAGCAGGAACAGTGCGATCACGGCCAGCGGGACGCACACGAAGAACGTCCAGCGCCATCCGAGGGGGCTGTCGACGATCACACCGCCGAGGATCGGGCCACCGGACATCGACACGGCCATCGCCGCACCCATGTAGCCGGAGTAACGGCCGCGTTCGCGCGGCGGGATGATGCTGCCGATGATCGCGACGACGAGCGCGGTCAGACCGCCCATGCCGATGCCCTGCACGACGCGCGCGACCAGCAGCACGGGCACGTTGTGGGCGAGTCCGGCGATCACCGAACCGGCCACGAAGATCACGATCGAGCTCTGGACCAGGGTCTTCTTGTTGAACAGGTCGGCGAGTTTGCCCCAGATCGGGGTGGACGCCGCGTTCGCGAGCAGTGCGGTCGTGATGACCCACGCGTACTGCGTCTGGGTGCCCTTCAGGTCACCGATGATCGTCGGCAGCGCGGTGGCGACGATGGTCGTGCTGAGCAGCGCCGTGAACAGGGCTGCGATGAGGCCCGTGAGGACCTCGAGGATCTGGCGGTGGGTCATCGGCTCGTGTGCCGCGTGGCCGGTACCTGCCCGGCTCTCCCCCACTGATGTCGATGTCGTCATCGAGTTGTACTCCCACAGTGATCGGCGGTTAGCGGTGCGGATTCGGGGCGGGGCGTGAGCGAGACGGTCAGCCGCTCGATGAGCGTCAGCGCCGCGGACGCGTCCTCCTGGCTCCAGTCGGTCAGCTGTCCGCGCAGGTGCGCGGATCGGCGTGCCTTCGTGGTGCGCAGCACCTCGGTGCCCTGTTCGGTGACGTGGACGCGGAACGCCCGTCGGTCGTCCGGGTCGGGCCGGCGTTCGACCAGGCCGGCGTCGACCAGTTCGGTCAACTGCCGGCTCAGGGCCGACTGGCTCAGGCACAGCATCGACGCGAGTTCGTTCTGTCGACACGATCCGCGAACGGAGAGCGCCACCAGCACCGCGACGAGTGCCGGCGCGACCGGGTCGCCGGCCGTGTTCGCGACGGCGGCCCGCAGCGATCGGCCGAACAGGAAGATCGCGTCGACGAGTGCCTGGGCGGTATCGGCGTGGACAGCCATCGGATACCCCGAATCCTCATAAGGACTGACAATTGTTTGCAGAACGCAACTATAGATATAGTTGCGTACCTCAAGCAATTACCTCGCAAACGCGACAAACCCACCCATCAGGGTTCCGACCTGGGGCGATCCGACGATCACCGGCGGTCCGCTGTGGCGAGACCCACTCACGGGCCCCGATCGGTCCCCGATCTCAGCGCGTGAGCAGCGCCAGCGACTCCACGTGATGCGTCGACGGGAACGCGTCGAACGCCCGCACCCGATCCAGCCGATAGCCGTTCTCCAGGTACAGCGCCACGTCCCGCGCGAACGACGCCGGATCGCAGCCGATGTGCACGATCCGCTCCGGGGCTGCGGCGGCGACGGCCGCCACGACCTCCCTACCGGCCCCGGCCCGCGGCGGATCGAGGACGACGACCTCGGGGGCGGGCAACTCGTGCAGCGCCCGCTCCACCCGCGCCGCATGCAGATGCACCTGCGGCAGATCCGTCAGCGATGCCGTCCCGTCCGCGACGGCCTGCCGGGAGAACTCCACCGAGTCGACGCGGCCGGACTCACCGACCTGCCCGGCGAGCGTCGCCGCGAACACCCCCACCCCGCCGTACAGATCCCACACCCGGGCCCCGGCCGACGCCTGCGCCCACTCCCCTACCACCGTCGAATACATGGAGGCCGCACCGCGGTGTGCCTGCCAGAAACCGGTCGCCGACAGCGTCCACTCCCGATCCCCGACACGTTCGAGTGCCCGACCCGACCCGACGACGACCCGTTCGGCGCGGCTGCCCGACGATGCCGCCCGCCGCGCGGTCGCCCCGCGCCGGCCCGGGCTGCGACGACCGGTGCGGGACACCTTCGGCGGCGCCACCTCCACGACGTGCCGCTCCCCGGCCGCGTCGAGCACGATCTGCACCTCGACGCCCGGCTGCCACGACCGCTCCGACAGACCGGCGTAGGCGGCCGGGTCGATCTGCGGGCACGCCAGGAACGTCTCGATGTCGAGGCTGCGGTACCGGTGGAATCCGGGCCGGCCGGCGGCGTCGACGGCCAGCCGCACCCGCGACCGCCAGCCCGTCCCGTTCCCGGTGCCGGGCAGTTCCTCGACGGCGACATCCAGGTCCACGCCCGCGATCCGCCGCAACTGCTCGGCGACGACGGACGACTTCATCGCCCGCTGCGCCGCCGGCGTCGCGTGCGAGTAGTCGCAGCAGCCGGCCCCGTCCGGCCCCGAGATCGGACACAGCGGGTCGACACGGCCGTCCGACGGCACCAGGATCTCCACGGCGTCGGCGCGGCAGAACGAGCCGCCACGGTCCTCGGTGACGTGCGCGATCACCCGTTCGCCGGGCAGCCCGTGCCGCACGAACAGCACCCGCCCGTCGTGCCGGGCGACGCAGAACCCGCCGTGCCCGGGGTTACCCAGTTCCACCTCGAGTCGGAGTCCAGCCCAGTTCTCGCTCACCTGACGGTCACTTACCTTCCACATCGAAACCACGTCGGATCGCGCCGGGCGCGCTGTCGAAGTTCGCCTTCCGGGCCCGCTCCCGGGCCTTCTCCGACGAACTGAGCTGCCACGGCACACTCGTGACCATCACCCCCGGCTGGAACAGCAGCCGGCTCTTCAGGCGCAGCGCACTCTGGTTGTGCAGCAACTGTTCCCACCAGTGACCGACCACGTACTCGGGGATGAACACCGTCACCACGTCGCGCGGCGAGTCGCGGCGCACCCGGCGCACGTACTCGAGCACCGGCTTGGTGACCTCCCGGTACGGCGACTCGATCACCTTGAGCGGCACCGTGATGTCGCTCTTCTCCCACTCCCGGACCAGCGCCCGGGTGTCGGGTTCGTCGACGTTGACGGTGACCGCCTCGAGTGTGTCCGGGCGGGTGGCCCGCGCATAGGCCAGTGCCCGCATCGTCGGCATGTGCATCTTGGACACCAGCACGATCGAATGGGTACGGCTGGGCAGCACCCCGTCCCACTCCTGCTCGTCGAGTTCGGCGGCGACCCCGTCGTAGTGCCGACGGATCGACTTCATCAGCACGAAGATCGCGATCATCGCGACGATCGCGATCCAGGCGCCGGCCGCGAACTTCGTGAGCAGCACGATCACCAGGACGGCACCGGTCATCACCAGACCGACCGAGTTGATGACCCGGGACCGCTGCATCCGGCTGCGTGCCGCCGGATCCGTCTCGGCCTTCAGGTGCCGGGTCCAGTGCCGGATCATGCCGGTCTGGCTGAGCACGAACGAGACGAACACCCCGACGATGTAGAGCTGGATGAGTTTGGTGACCTCGGCCCCGAACACCACGACGAACGCGATCGCCGCACCCGACAGGAACAGGATGCCGTTGCTGAACGCCAGCCGGTCGCCGCGGGTGTGCAGCTGCCGCGGCAGGTACCGGTCCTGCGCGAGTACCGACCCGAGCACCGGGAACCCGTTGAACGCGGTGTTCGCGGCGAGCACCAGGATCAGGGCGGTCACGATCGCGATGAAGAAGAAGCCGACCGAGAACCCGTCGAACACCGCGCCCGCGAGCTGCGCGATGAGCGTCTTCTGCTGGTAGTCGCCGGGCGCGCCGATCAGCTGCGTGGCCGGGTCGTGCGCGTACACGATGCCGATCTTCTGGGCGAGGACGATGATGCCCATCAGCAGGGTGATCGCGAACGTGCCCAGCAGCAGCAGCGTCGTCGCGGCGTTGCGGGACTTGGGCTTCCGGAACGCCGGGACACCGTTGCTGATCGCCTCGACACCGGTCAGGGCCGCACACCCCGACGAGAACGCGCGGGCGATGAGGAACGCGAACGCGATGCCGTACAGGTGCGTGTCCTCGGCCTGCAGATCGAATCCGGAGGACTCGGCGTGCACATCGTCCCCGAACACGTAGATCCGCACGAACCCCCACGTCAGCATGAGCAGCATGCCGACGATGAACGCATACGTGGGAATCGCGAACATGGTGCCGGACTCGCGGATGCCACGCAGGTTCATCGCCGTGAGCAACGCGATCGCGGCGACCGCGAACAGCACCTTGTGCTCGGCCACGAACGGGACCGCCGACCCGATGTTCGACGCGGCCGACGAGATCGACACCGCGACCGTGAGCACATAGTCGACCATCAGCGCGCTGCCCACCGTGAGCCCGGCGTTCGGACCGAGATTGACCGTCGCCACCTCGTAGTCGCCGCCGCCGGACGGGTACGCCTGCACGTTCTGCCGGTAGCTGGCGACGACGACGGCCATCACGATCGCCACCGACAGGCCGATCCACGGCGTGTAGGCGTACGCGGAGATACCGGCGACGGACAGCACCAGGAAGATTTCTTCCGGTGCGTAGGCGACGGACGACATGGCGTCCGACGCGAAGACTGGGAGTGCGATCCGCTTGGGCAGCAGGGTGTGCCCGAGCTTGTCGCTCCGGAACGGTCGCCCCAGAATCAGCCGCTTGGCAGCGGTGGAAACCTTCGACACCGCCAAAGCGTAAGCCGTCCGTACGGCCGCGTGGGATCAGGGCGGTCCGGTGGGCGATTTCTCCGCTTCCCCCGGTCCCGGAATACGGTCCGGAATGTGGCGCGCGCGACGACCGCACCGACTGCTGCCGTGTACCCGCCCACGGGCGCTGTACCGTTCGATCCGATACCGACGGCACCCCGCCGGTGACCGCAGCGAGAAACGGAGTGGACTGGTGTACGTAGTCGTCATGGGATGCGGCCGGGTCGGCTCGTCCCTCGCTACCGCACTGAGCCGGATCGGCCACGAGGTCGCCGTCATCGACCGCGATCAGAGTGCGTTCCTCCGCCTGGGCGCGGACTTCTCCGGCCACACCGTGGTCGGCATGGGCTTCGACCGGGATGTCCTGGTGCGCGCCGGAATCGAACGCGCCGAGGCGTTCGCGGCCGTGTCGTCCGGCGACAACTCGAACATCATCTCCGCGCGCGTCGCCCGCGAGACGTTCGGCGTCGACCGCGTCGTCGCCCGCATCTACGACGCCAAACGCGCCGCCGTCTACGAACGGCTCGGCATCCCCACGATCGCGACCGTGCCGTGGACCACCGACCGGTTCATGCTGGCGCTGCAGCAGGACGACCAGATGGCCAAGTGGCGGGACCCGTCGGGCACCGTCGTCGTCACCGAACTGGCGTTGCACGAGGACTGGGTGGGCCGCAAGGTCACCGACCTCGAGGAGGCCACGTCGTCACGGGTGTCGTTCCTCATCCGCTTCGGCACCGGGATCCTCCCCGACCGCAAGACCGTCATCCAGTCCGACGACCAGGTGTACGTCGCGGCCGTCGCCGGCACCGTCGCCGAGGCCGTCGCCCTGGCCGGCAACCCGCCGCCGTCCGACGACTGACCCGGTCCCCGGTCATGACCTCCTTCTCGATCGACTACCCGATTGGAAACCTCCGATGAGAGTGGCCATCGCAGGAGCCGGCGCCGTAGGCCGCTCCATCGCCCGTGAACTCGTCCGCAGCAACCACCACGTGATGCTGCTCGAACGCAAACTCGACCATCTCGAACCGGACGCGATCCCGCAGGCCGAATGGGTGCTCGGGGACGCGTGCGAGCTGAGCCTGCTCGAGACCACCCAGCTCGAGACGTACGACGTGGTGATCGCCGCGACCGGCGAAGACAAGGCCAACCTCGTGCTGAGCCTGCTCGCGAAGACCGAGTTCGGGGTGGGCCGGGTGGTTGCCCGCGTCAACGACCCCCGCAACGAATGGCTGTTCGACGAGTCGTGGGGCGTCGACGTCGCGGTCTCCACCCCGCGGATGCTCGCATCGCTGGTCGAGGAGGCCGTCACCGTCGGCGACCTGGTCCGGCTGATGACGCTGCGGCAGGGGCAGGCCAACCTCGTCGAGATCACGCTACCCGACGACACCGCCCTCGCCGGCAAGCCGGTCCGCAAGATCCGGCTGCCGCGCGACGCCGCCCTCGTGACGATCCTGCGCGGCGGACGCGTCATCGTCCCGCAGGCCGACGATCCGCTCGAGGGCGGCGACGAACTGCTGTTCGTGGCGTCCGTCGAGGTCGAGGACGACCTACGCGCGGCGGTCGGTCTCCGGACCCTCGGTGACCGGCCCCTCGACGACTGAGTTCTCGGCGAGTTCGGCAGGGGCCGGGGCCGGTTCGACGATCCGGTCGGCGCGCCGCACCGCCCACACCGTCACCAGCAGTGCGGCACCGGCGAGCGGCCAGCCCATCGCGATCCGGGCGACCGCCAGCCACCCCGTCCGGTCGTCGTTGTAGAGCGCGTTCTGCACGACGAAGCGGGCACCGAAGACGAGCGCCCACGCCAGCGTCGCGAGGTCGTAGGCGCGCACCGCGACCGGGTGGGCGCGCCACGCGTTGCGGTGGCCGTTGAGGTAACCCCAGGCCACCCCGACGAGCGGCCACCGGACGAGGATCGAGAGCACGAACGCCGCGCCGTACACGAGGCTCGAGTAGATACCGAACAGGAAGTAGCCCTTGGCATCCCCGGTCCGGTAGGCGATGAACGCGCACACCCCGACACCGACGAAACCGGAGATCGCCGGCTGGACGGGGCTGCGGCGGACGATCCGCCACACCAGGATGGCGGCGGCGGCCCCGAGCGCGATCCACAGCGCCGGCATCAGGCCCCAGATGCTGTTCGCGGGCACGAACACGAGGATCGGCAGCGTCGAATAGACGAGCCCGCTCAGGCCGCCCATCTGTTCCAGGATCGTCTGCTGCTTGGTTTCGCTCACACGAGGTTCACTCACACGACGAGGGTGCCACACCCGGGAGCCTCAGCCCCGGTCCGGACGAAACGGTCAGGATTCGCCGCGGAGTTCGTAGTACGGGTTGAAGATCACCTTCTGCCCGTCGCGGTCACCGATCCGGCCCCGCACCATGAGCGTCTTGCCGGGCTCGATCCCCGGGATACGACGCCGTCCGATCCACACCAGGGTCACCGGATCGGTACCGTCGAAGAATTCGGCCTCGACACTCGCGTTCGCCGACTTGGGGCACGCCTCGACGCTCCGCAACCGGCCGAGCATCGTGACCTCCTCACCGCGGGCGCAGTCACAGGCCCGGGTCGCACCCGACGCCTGTGCGGTCTCCACCATCTCCTCTGCATCCAACTGCTCGAGGTCTTCGGTGAGTTTGCGGGTCAGCCTGCGGAAATAGCCTGTCGCGGCGGGTGCCATAACGTGCTCCTGGACGTGGCGGCGGCAGATCGTGCGCCGCGACGATGATGCTCGACGGGGCCCGTACGGCCCGGGTTGGGGGTTATCGGGTGGTCTTCTGCTGGCCACTGTATCCCCAAAGCGAGCGGACAACCACAGCCGTTCACGGGCACCCGGAAACGGCCGTGCATGATCGTCTCCATGCAGCAGCAGACGTGGTTCGAAACACAGCCCACGACCGCCGTCGTCCTCCCCGGAACCGGCTCCGACGCGGGCTTCGCCGACCGCGCGTTCCGGCCCGCGCTGACCCACGCCGGGATCGCCGGGATCGCCGTCGACCCCGACCCGCGTCGGGTCGTCGGCAGCTACCGCGACGCGATGGACCGGGCCGCCGACACCCACGGACGGATCGTCGTCGGCGGCGTGTCCCTCGGGGCAGCCGTCGCGCTCGCGTGGGCCGCCGACAATCCCGGCCGCGTCGCCGCCGTCCTCGCCGCGCTCCCGGCGTGGACGGGATCCCCGGTGGACACACCCGCCGCCGGCAGCGCCCTGTACACGGCGGACCGGCTCCGCACCCACGGCCTCGACGCCGTCGTCGCCGAGATGACCGCGTCGAGTCCGCCGTGGCTGGCCACGGAACTGGCCCGGTCGTGGCGGGCCCAATGGCCGGATCTGCCCGACGCACTCGAGGAGGCCGCCCGCTACCGGGCCCCCGACACGGAGACCCTCGCCCGCATCCAGGCCCCCGTCGGCATCACCGCCGCCGACGACGACGCCGTCCACCCCTTCACCGTGGCGAAGGAGTGGACGGCGGTACTACCGAATGTGGGGTTGTCGGAGGTGACGCTCGACGAGATCGGCGCCGATCCGGGCGTGCTCGGACGCGGCTGCCTCGCCGCGCTCGACCGGATCTAGAGTCCGAGCTGCTGCATCGCCGAACCCGACTCGCCGCGACGCGGCGACTCCGGGGGCACGGCACCGTTCCCCGACGGATCCGGCTGACCGGCGGCCTGCTGCTGGGCGGTGGCCTCCTGCTGGGCCTGCAACGCCGCCTGCTGCTGCGCGAGCATCTGCTGCTGCTGGGCGGCCACGAGCTGTTGGACGAGCGCCTCGGGCAGGACCAGCGGCAGCGGCGTGCGCACCGGATGCGGTTCACTGCCGCGCTGGACGACGGTGTCGGCCAGCACCGTCCGCGCGATCGCCACGAGCGGCGCACCGGCCGCGACGTTGCCGGACGGTCCCGCGACGACGCACCGGACCATCCAGCGTGGGCCGTCGACACCGATGAACCGCAGGTCCGCGTTCGCGGTCACCCCGACCACCTCACGACCCCACGGCCCGGACTCGACAGCCACCTCGGCATTGTCGGCGCGCAGCGACTCGGCGAGCTCGGACGCCACCTCCCGCCACTGCCCCGGCGATTTCGGGGCCGCGTACGCGGACACCGTCACCCGGCCGAACTGTGTCACCAGGTGCACGGCCTGCGGCGTACCCTCCGGCGTCATCTCCACCTGCAGCTGCGCGCCCTCGGGCATCGGCAGCAGCACCGCACCGAGATCGAGCCGGGTGGCGGCCGGCTCGTCGCCGTCGGGAAGTTCACTCACGTCGTACGGGCCACCGGTGCGGTCCGGGGCCTCGTCGGCGGCCGGATCCCCCGCCACGGCGCCGACCGCGTCGACACTCGCGTTGTCCGCATTATCCGTGTTGCTCGAGGTGCCGTCGTTCTTCTTGCGACGTCCGAACATGTGCTCAGGCCCCTTCCGAAGGCGGCGCGCTCTGCGCCACCAGGCTCGCGTGTCCCCCACTGGATCCGTACCCGCCCGCACCGCGGACGGTGTCGTCGAGTTCGTCGACCTCGACGAAGTCCACGAGCTCGACCTTCTGCACCACGAGCTGCGCGATCCGGTCGCCGCGGCGCAGGTCGATCGGCGTCTCGAGATCGTGATTGATGAGGCACACCTTGATCTCGCCGCGGTAGCCGGCATCGATCGTGCCGGGCGTGTTCACGACCGACAACCCCGCCTTGGCCGCCAGACCGGACCGCGGATGGATCAACCCGACCGTGCCGATCGGCAACGCGATCGCGACACCGGTCCCGACGAGCACCCGCCGTCCGGGCGCGATCGTGACATCGGTCGTGGTGCACAGGTCGACACCGGCATCACCGTCGTGGGCACGCCGGGGCAGCGGGATGTCGGGGTCCAGTCGCTTCAGCGCGACGGCAGGAAGAGCGCTCACGTGCACCGAGACTACTCTGGGATCGTGCCCGAATCGCCTCAGCCCGCGCCGACCACGCCGGACAATGCCCGCACCCCGATCTACTCGGAACGCCTGTGGGTTCCGCTGTGGTGGTGGCCGGCCGGATTACTCATCGCCGGCCTGCTGGCCGCAGAGGTCCACATGGGATCTCCCGGCATCCGCGCCTGGCTTCCGTACATCCTGTTGTTCCCGTTCCCCGTCTGGGCGCTGCTGTGGGTGTCCCGGCAGCGTGTGGAGGTGTTCGACGGGCCGAATGCCGAACTCCGGGTCGGACGCGCGCACCTGCCGCTGTCCGTGGTGTCGCGTACCGCGGCGATCCCGCCGTCGGCGAAGAGTGCCGCGCTGGGCCGTCAGCTCGATCCGGCCGCGTTCGTGCAGAACCGTTCGTGGATCAAGGAGACCGCTCTGATCGTCCTCGACGATCCCGAGGATCCCACTCCGTACTGGTTGGTGAGCACGAGGCGGCCAGCCGAGCTGCTGGCCGCCATCGGCCGCGGGACCGCCGCGCACGACTGATCCCTCGACGGCGTCCCGTGCGGACGCCGTCGATCCTGCGCGAATGTCAGGCTGCGCAGTCCATACAGATCATCACGCCGTTCTCCTCGCTCGCGAGGCGGCTGCGGTGATGCACCAGGAAGCAGCTCGAGCAGGTGAACTCGTCGGCCTGCTTCGGTACCACTCGTACCGACAGTTCCTCGCCCGACAGGTCCGCGCCGGGGAGTTCGAACGACTCCGCGGTGTCGGACTCGTCGACGTCGACGACCGCCGACTGCGCCTCGTTGCGTCGTGCCTTCAGTTCTTCGAGCGAATCCTCGGAGACCTCGTCGGTCTCCGATCGCCTGGGTGCGTCGTAGTCGGTTGCCATTTCCTCTTCCCCTCGTCCTCGTGCATGTATCCCCGGTGCCCGGGACCGACGACACCTGATGCGGTGACGACGATCCTCGGAAACCGTTGTGACGGCAGATCTGTTCCCGTGGCTGTCACAACGATTCAGGTCACCGGGAAGTGCCCGGAATCGTCGCCGGAAAACATGATCTGCGCCTCACTTTCGTCTCCTCCGGACCCACTCGACATCGTGTGATCTCACGACTGGGGCCGCCAGACAATAGCCGACCGGCCGGGAAAAGTGGCAACCGAACCGGACACCGCCGAAAACTGTCCGTCAATCGTCACCAACCACACAGCAAGTCGAGACATTCCTGGGTGTGGCATGTCCCGGGCGGTACCGGGCCGGGATCTACAGTGGGCACCGGGACGGTACCGGCCGCGGCGATGGTGGCAGGAACCACACCGAAATCTGTTCCCCTGCTTTCCCGCGGACCGTCGTCCGCGCGCCCGACGGAGAGGTCGACACACCGTGGTTTCACTGATCACCGACGGGAGTTCCACCGACGACCAGGGTCGCCCGTTCCGGCGCCGGCGCACACTCCCGGTGCTCGCCCTGCTCACGGTGCTCGCCCTGCTCGGGATCACGCTGTGGGTGCGGATCCTCACCCACACCGAGGCGGCCGCGACGACGGTCGACTGCAACGCGCCGACGATGCCGACAGCCCCGGGCGTCCCCGCGCCGCAGCCGCTCGGCGAGGTCGTCGGACGGAGAACCCTGCTCGACGTCCAGCCGGCCCCCCTGTCGGCCACCGCGGTGCGCGTGTTCAACGCCAACGGGGAACGCGGGCAGGCCGCCGACGTCGCCACCCAGCTCCGCGACTACGGCTTCGCGAGCGCACCCGACGTCCAGGCCGGCAACGACCCGGTCTACGTCGACCAGAACCTGCAGTGCCACGGCCAGATCCGGTTCGGGGTGGACGGCCGGGCCGCCGCGAGCGCCCTGTGGCTGGTCGCGCCGTGCGCCGAACTCGTCGAGGACGGCCGCACCGACGACACCGTCGACCTGGCCCTCGGCACCTACTTCGCCAAGAGCATCTCGCCCAGCACCGACACCGAGGAGGTGCTCAGCACGCTGCGGGATCCGATGCCCGGCAGCACCCCGGCACCGCTCGATCCGGACCTGCTGCAGGCCGCCCGCACCACCCGCTGCTGACCGCGCCGCCGGCCGCAGCCGGTCAGGGGATCGGGTCGAACGCGCCCACCTCGCGCAGCACCGTCTCGAGTTCGTCGGCGATCCCGGGCGCCGTCGCCACCACGACCTCGCCCGCGTCGCCGGGTGTCTCCGCGGACGGCACGTGGACGCGGGCACCCGCCTCCTGCGCGATCAGTGCGCCGGCCGCCCAGTCCCACGGACTCAGCCCGTGCTCGAAGTGCGCGTCGACCCGCCCCGACGCCACCATGCACAGGTCCAGGGCCGCCGAGCCGATCCGGCGGATGTCCCGGACCCGGGGCAGCAGCG
Organism: Prescottella subtropica; assembly: GCF_005434945.1. Classification (GTDB taxonomy): domain Bacteria; phylum Actinomycetota; class Actinomycetes; order Mycobacteriales; family Mycobacteriaceae; genus Prescottella; species Prescottella subtropica. Next base: position 23,132 of record NZ_SKCH01000009.1, read on the forward strand.
CGCCGACGATCCGGCCCTGCGCGGCCCGCCGGTCGGCGCCGTAGCCGAACCCGGTGGCGACCAGCGCGTGCGACGCGTCGGTCACCGGAGTGCAGGAGAGCACCCCGGAGTGTCCGGCGGCGTCGGTCACCGACGCGCCCTGCCCCCGCGCCGCCGAGTACGTGACGGCGGCAGCGACGTCGACGACGGCTCCCGCGACGGACACCCCGTCGATCTGCGCCGCCACCGACACCGCGTACGCGGGGATGCCGTAGAGGAAGTTGACGGTGCCGTCGATGGGGTCGACGACCCAGCGGATACCGGCCGCGGTGGCCGCGCCGCCCCCCTCCTCCCCCAGGATGCCGTCGTGCGGGCGCAGGTCCGCCAGCAGCGCCCGGATCGACTGTTCGGCCTCGGTGTCGACGATCGTGACCGGATCGGTCGGGGTGCTCTTGGACTGCACCGCGCCGCCGGTGGCGGCGACCGCCGCGCCGAGCACCCCGAAGACCTCGGGTCGACGCGTCCGGACGAGTTCCGCGGCCGCCTCCGCGACGGCGACCGCGACCTCCCGCAGGACGGCGGGGTCGGTGGTGGTGTTCTCCGATGCATGCATGCGGGTATCGCACCACACCCGGCGGACACCCCACCACCGCAGACGCGACGCCGAACGACCCCGGACGCACTACTGTTCCGCGCAGACGGTGATCTCTCGGAAGGGGACGATGGTGGGTGCGCTCGGCTTCGGCGTGGACATCGGTGGCAGCGGCATCAAGGGGTCGGTGGTCGACCTGGACACGGGCGATCTCGTCGTCGACCGGATCAAGATCGAGACCCCGCATCCGGCGACCCCCGACGCGGTCGCCGCGACGGTCGCCGAGATCGTCGCCCGGGCCGGGTGGGACGGGCCGGTCGGTGTCACGTTGCCGAGTGTCGTCACGGCCGGTGTCGCCCGCACGGCCGCGAACATCGATCCGTCGTGGATCGGCACCGACGCCCGCGCCCTGTTCTCGGCGGCACTCGGCGGCCGCGCGGTCGCCGTCCTCAACGACGCCGACGCCGCGGGCCTGGCCGAGGACCGGTACGGCGCCGGCCGCGACGTGACCGGTGTCGTCGCCCTGTTGACGTTCGGCACCGGGATCGGGTCGGCGATCATCCACGACGGTGTCCTGCTCCCCAACACCGAACTCGGCCACCTCGAGGTCGACGGCAAGGAAGCCGAACACCGTGCCGCGTCGTCGGTGAAGGACGCGGAGGGCCTGTCCTACAAGGAGTGGGCGGTCGAGGTGACGCGGGTGCTGCGGCGGTTCGAGGATCTGCTGTGGCCGGACCTGTTCGTGGTGGGGGGCGGCATCAGCCGCAAACACGACAAGTGGATTCCGCGGCTCGAGAACCGCACCCCGGTGGTTCCGGCGGCCCTGCTCAATACCGCGGGCATCGTCGGTGCGGCGATGGCTGCGGCGAATCCGCAGGAAAAGGGCATAGCTCCGTAACGATTTCGGGCTTGTCGTTACAATGGTTCGTGGCCGACTGCGAGTCGGCGAAACCCGACAGACCTCTCCGCCGGATATCCACTCTGGCGTGACGCCGCACGACACCGTCACGAAAGGGCGTACGTGGCAGCCACCGATACGCGTCAGACCGCCGACTCCACTACCGAGGCGTCGACCACGGCATCCACTGCCGAGGCGACCACCGGTAGCGCGCCCGCCACCAAGGCTCCCGCGAAGAAGGCCGCCGCCAAGAAGGCACCCGCGAAGAAGGCCGCCGCCAAGAAGGCACCGGCGAAGAAGGCCGTCGCGAAGAAGACGGCCGCGAAGAAGACCACCAAGAAGGCCACCACCAAGAAGGCCAAGGTCGGCGACGACGCGGACGACGAGGACGTCGACATGGCCGACCTCGACGTCGCCGCCGGCGATCTCGTCGAGGAGGAGGTCGAGGACGTCGTCGTCGAGGACGACGAGGAGACCCCGGCCGAGCCGTCCGAGAAGGACAAGGCGTCGGGCGACTTCGTGTGGGACGAGGAGGAGTCCGAGGCGCTGCGGCAGGCCCGCAAGGACGCCGAGCTCACCGCGTCCGCCGACTCGGTGCGCGCGTACCTCAAGCAGATCGGCAAGGTTGCGCTCCTCAACGCCGAGGAGGAGGTCGAACTCGCCAAGCGGATCGAGGCCGGCCTGTTCGCGACGTTCAAGATGTCGGAGATGGCGGAGAAGGGCGAGAAGCCCACCCCCACCGACCGTCGCAACCTGAACTGGATCACCCGCGACGGCAACCGCGCCAAGAACCATCTGCTCGAGGCGAACCTGCGTCTGGTCGTCTCGCTCGCCAAGCGCTACACCGGCCGCGGCATGGCGTTCCTGGACCTGATCCAGGAAGGCAACCTGGGTCTGATCCGTGCCGTCGAGAAGTTCGACTACACCAAGGGCTACAAGTTCTCCACGTACGCCACGTGGTGGATCCGGCAGGCCATCACCCGCGCGATGGCCGACCAGGCCCGCACCATCCGTATCCCCGTCCACATGGTCGAGGTCATCAACAAGCTGGGTCGTATCCAGCGTGAGCTGCTGCAGGATCTGGGCCGCGAGCCCACCCCGGAGGAGCTCGCGAAGGAAATGGACATCACGCCGGAGAAGGTGCTGGAGATCCAGCAGTACGCGCGTGAACCCATCTCGCTGGACCAGACCATCGGCGACGAGGGCGACAGCCAGCTCGGCGACTTCATCGAGGACTCCGAGGCCGTCGTCGCGGTCGACGCGGTGTCGTTCACGCTGCTGCAGGATCAGCTGCAGTCGGTGCTCGAGACGCTGTCCGAGCGTGAGGCCGGCGTCGTGCGTCTGCGGTTCGGTCTCACCGACGGCCAGCCGCGCACTTTAGACGAAATCGGCCAGGTCTACGGCGTCACCCGTGAGCGGATCCGCCAGATCGAATCGAAGACGATGTCGAAGCTGCGGCATCCGTCGCGGTCGCAGGTGCTGCGCGACTACCTGGACTAGTTCCGGTCAGCTCGTCAGGAAGGGGTCCTTCGGGGCCCCTTCCTCGTTTCTGTCGTCGTCGTCCCGGGGACGCTGCAGGAGCCGCACGAGCGGTTCGGCGAGTTTGGCGCCGACCGGCCCGACGACGGCCATGATCAGCACGTAGGCGGTTGCGAGGGCCGCGAGTTCGCCGTCGACGGCGCCCGCGGACACCGCGAGTCCGGCGATGACGATGGAGAATTCGCCGCGCGCGACGAGGGCGGCGCCGGCGCGGGCCCGGCCCATCGCACCGATGCCCTGCCGGCCCGCCGCCCACCATCCGGTCAACACCTTCGTCGCGGTGGTCACGACGGCCAGCCCGATCGCCGGGACCAGGACCGGCGGGATCGTCGACGGGTCGGTGCCCAGCCCGAACACGACGAAGAACATGGCCGCGAACAGGTCGCGCAGCGGCTCGAGCAGTCGGGTGGCGTCGCGGGCGGTGGATCCGGAGATCGCGATGCCCAGCAGGAATGCGCCCACCGCTGCGGACACCTGCAGGGACGACGCGAACCCGGCGACGAGCAGCGCGGCCCCGAGCAGTTTGAGCAGGAACACCTCGCGGTCGGTGCTGTCGAGGTACCGGGACACCACCGAGCCGTAGCGCAGCGCCACCACCAGGACGACGGTGATGACGAGGAACGAGATCCCGACGGCCTTCAGCCCGCCCAGGAAGCTCACCCCGGCCAGGACCGCGGTGAGGACCGGCAGGTAGAACGCCATCGCGAGGTCCTCGAACACGAGGATCGACAGCACGACGGGGGTTTCCCGGTTGCCGAGGCGGCCCAGGTCGCCGAGGACCTTCGCGACGATGCCCGACGACGAGATGTAGGTGACGCCGCCGAGGACGAGGGCACCGACCGGACCCCATCCGAGCATCAGCGCGAGGATCACGCCGGGCGCGGCGTTGAGCAGCAGGTCGACGACACCGGCGGTCCACGACCGTCTCAGCCCGGTGACGAGTTCCGCGGCGGTGTACTCGAGGCCGAGCAGCAGCAGGAGCAGGACGACGCCGATCTCGCTCGCGAGGCGGCTGAATTCGCCGATGTCGCCGAGCGAGAAGATCCCGCCCTGCCCGAAGCACAGGCCGCCGATCAGGTACAGCGGGATCGGCGACATGCCGATGCGCCCGGCGAGCCGCCCGAGCACCCCGAGCGCGAAGAAGACGGCGCCGAGTTCGACGAGCGCCAGTGCTGTTCCGGTCAACGCCACGAGTCCGCCCCCCTGCCGAACTCAGCCGAGCGCGAGGATCTTGGCGGCCTGGTCGAGTCCCTCGGGCGTGCCGACCGCGACCAGGAGGTCCCCCTCGGTGAGCAGGAAGTCGGGAGTCGGGGACGGTGCGACCTGTCCGGCCCGCATCACCGCGACGACCGACACCCCGGTCCGGGTGCGCATCGCGGTGTCGCCGAGACTGCGTCCGTCCCACGGCGAGTTCTCGGTGATCGGCAGCTGCCGGGTGCTGATACCGGGCAGGTCCCGGTGCTCCTCCCGCAGTTGCGCGACGAGTTGCGGCGCCCCGAGCAGATTCGCCAGCACCGACGCCTCCTCGGTTTCGAGGGGAATCGACGCCATGCACGCGTCGGGGTCGTCGAGCCGGGACACGATCAGTTCGGTGCGGCCGTCACGGTGGGCGACCACCCCGATCCGGCGGCCCGTCGCGAGTGCGAAGTCCTTACGGACCCCGATGCCCGGCAGCGGCGTCACTTCCACGTTCATGCGATCAACCGTAGACCCACCCCGATATCGGCACATACGGGGCGAGTACACGGCGTTCCCGCTCTGCTGTCAGCGAACACCGCCGGCGGCCGTAGCCGCATCGTGCGAGATCAGCGGGGTGAATCGGGAAGATTGTCAGACAGGACACACCGGGGGTGGATCGGGAACAACCTGATCGGCCCGAACGTCTGACAGAGTGGACCCACCGCGTCACCCCCGACGCGGCGGAAGACCCCAGGTGGCGGGTGCGAGCCCGCAGCCAGTTCGGAGGAGTCATGCCCGGAACCCTGACCAGCCCCCCGTTGACCGCTGCCGACCGGTGCGACCGGTGCAGTGCAGCCGCGCGTGTACGCGCCGTGCTCACGAGTGGCGGAGAGCTTCTCTTCTGCCAGCATCACGCGAACGAGCATGCCGATCGTCTTCGTGAGATGAACGCGACGATCGTCAGCGATTCGGAAGCGACCGTCTAGCAGGTCAGTGCACCGGGCGGGCCGCTACCGTCCCTTCGTCCCGAAGCGGGTGACCACCACAGGTGGTCACCCGCTTCGGCGTTTCCCGCACCGCCGTTCTACCACTGTCGCAGGAGCGCGATCCGGTCGGTGAGTTGTTCGACGGTGGCGATCGCGGTCGGCGGACCACCGCACGTGCGACGCAGTTCGCCGTGGATCACACCGTGTGGTTTACCGGTCCGGTGGTGGTGCATCGCGACGAGCGAGTTCAGTTCCCGGCGCAGGTTCGCCAACTGTCCGGCCGACGCGACCCGTTCGCTCACCGCGGCCGGGGCCGGCGGCGGGGCCGTCGCGACCGCGGCGGCGGGGGCGTCGATCTGCTTCTGCTGACGCTGCCGCAGCAGGGCCCGCATCTGGTCGGCGTCGAGCAGACCGGGCAGGCCGAGGTAGTCGGCTTCCTCGTCGGACCCGGAGAACGTGGCGGTACCGAACGAGGACCCGTCGTAGATCACCTGGTCGAGTTCGGCGTCGGCGCCGAGGGAGGTGAACGCCTTCTCCTCCTCCCCCAACTCGTCCTTCTGCCGGTTGGCGTCGGCGAGCAGGTCGTCGTCGAAACCGTCCTTCTCGCGGTGCGGTTTGCCGAGGATGTGGTCGCGTTGCGCCTCGAGTTGCGCTGCGAGATCCAACAGCACCGGGACCGACGGCAGGAACACGCTCGCCGTCTCCCCCTTGGTCCGCAGCCGCACGAAACGCCCGATGGCCTGTGCGAAGTACAGCGGTGTCGACGCGCTGGTGGCGTACACGCCGACCGCGAGCCGCGGCACGTCGACCCCCTCGGACACCATCCGGACCGCGACCATCCACGGCTGGGTGCCGGCCGCGAACTCGGCGATCCGCTTCGACGCGGTCGGGTCGTCGGACAGGATCACCGCCGGCATCTCGCCGGTGATCGTCTCGAGCTGCTCGGCGTAGGCGCGGGCGACGGTCTGGTCGGTGGCGATGACGAGGCCGCCCGCGTCGGGCATGCCGTGGGCGCGCAACTGTCCGAGCCGGGTGTTCGCGGCGGTGAGCACCGACGGGATCCAGTCACCGGCCGGGTCGAGCGCGGTCCGCCACGCGCGTGCCGTCTGTTCCGCGCTGAGCGGCTCCCCGAGCCGGGCGGAGAACTCCTCGCCCGCACTGTTGCGCCAGCGCGCCTCCCCCGAGTACGCCAGGAACACGACGGGTCGGACGACGCCGTCGGCGAGCGCATCGGAGTAGCCGTAGGTGTGGTCGGCCTTCGACCGCTGGTGGCCCTCGTTGTCGGGCTCGTACGTCACGAACGGGATGGGGCTGTCGTCGCTGCGGAACGGGGTTCCGGTGAGCGACAGCCGGCGGGTGGCGCCGTCGTACGCCTCGCGGATCGCGTCACCCCAGCTCTTGGCGTCGCCGCCGTGGTGGATCTCGTCGAGGACCACCAGGGTGCGTCGCGCCTCGGTACGGGCCCGATGTTTGAACGGATGCGACGCGACCTGCGCGTACGTGACGACGACACCGTGGTAGTCGGACGACGTCTGCCCGGTCGAGTTGGAGAAGTTCGGGTCCAGGGCGATACCGATGCGGGCGGCCGCGCCGGCCCACTGGTGCTTGAGGTGCTCGGTGGGGGCGACGACGGTGATCTGGTCGACGGTGCGGTCCCGCAGCAGTTCCGCCGCGACCCGCAGCGCGAACGTCGTCTTGCCGGCGCCCGGGGTCGCGACCGCGAGGAAGTCCCGCGGCTTCGTCGCCAGGTACCGGGTCAGGGCGCGCCGCTGCCAGGCACGGAGCGAGCCGGTCGGGGCGGGTGCACGTTCCACACTTCCGGGTTCAGCGCTCACTTCGCACCTCGCCACAGGCTTCGCACAGTTGCCCCACTCCTTGCTTCGCTGACGTAGCGGACCGGCCGGCGGGATCCGCCGAACCGTCCGACGGCCACCGAGGAGCCTAACGCCCGCGGTCGCCCGGCACCGCACCAGCCGCACGCCGAGGTGGCAGAATTCATGGCGACACGACAGCCCCACTGCGAGCGTCCCGACATGTCGTCAGGAATCCTGGAAGGACCATGAGCGAGACGCCGACTTCGACACACTGCCACCCGCTGCGTCGGTGTGTGCAGGTCGTCGGCCGTACCGCGTCGAAAGCGTGGGACGACTCGATCTTCGGGAAGGCCGCCACCGCCGCGTTCTGGCAGACCCTGTCGCTGCCGCCGCTGCTGCTGGGCCTGCTGGGCAGTATCGGCTACGTGGGCGGCTGGTTCGGGCCGAACACCGTCGAGATCATCCAGTCGAAGATCGTCACGTTCAGTCACACCGTGTTCAGCGAGAACGTCGTCGACCAGATCATCGCGCCGACCGTCTCCGACGTGCTGGTGCGGGGGCGTCCCGAGTTGATCTCGTTGAGTTTCCTGCTGTCGCTGTGGGCGGGGTCGTCGGCGATCTCGACGTTCGTCGACTCGATCGTCGAGGCGCACGGGCAGCAGGAGGCCCGGCATCCGGTGTGGCAACGGTTCTTCGCACTGCTGCTGTACGTGGGATTCCTCGTGCTGTCGGTGTTCACGCTGCCGCTGGTGGCGCTGGGGCCGACGATGATCGGCCGGGTCCTGCCGGAGGCGTGGCGGGACGCGGGCACCGAACTGGTCGACGCGTTCTACTACCCGGCGGTCGGACTGCTGCTGCTGATCGGGCTCACCACCCTGTACAAGGTGGCGCTGCCGAGGTCGCTGCCGTGGCATCGGCTGCTCGGCGGCGCCCTGCTCGCCGGGGTGTTCTTCATCGCGGCCAGCACGGTCCTGCGCTGGTACCTGACGTGGGTGGCCGCGACCGGCTACACGTACGGGGCGCTGGCCACCCCGATCGCGTTCCTGCTGTTCACGTTCTTCCTGGGTTTCGCGGTGGTGTTGGGGGCCGAGTTCAACGCCACCGTCCAGGAGTTCTGGCCGGCCCGCGCGACCCGCATGGAGCAGGTCCGGGACTGGATCGCCGCGCAGACCGCACTCGACGCCTCCGAGGACGCCGGACGGGTGACGAATCTGACCCGGCGACTGACCACCGGGCCGATCCGGTTCACGTCCGAGGCGTCACCGTCGACGGACGGCACCGACGACGCCACAGCCGGGGACGCCGCCGGAACCGCGGAGGATCAGTCGCCCTTGCGCAATCCGTCGTAGACCTTCTTGCATTCCGGGCACACCGGCGATCCGGGCTTCGCAGACTTGGTGACCGGGAAGACCTCGCCGCACAGGGCGACGACGTGGGTACCCATCACTGCGCTCTCGGCGATCTTGTTCTTCTTCACGTAGTGGAAGAACTTGGGCGTGTCGTCGTCGGTCGACTCGTCGGTGGTGGTGTCGGGACGTTCCTTCGTCAAAGTGCTCACCCCACCAATGATGCCGCACCGTACAACTGCCGCACCGCATGTGCATTCGACGGCCGAGAGTGCAACAGTGGAGACCATGGGAAGAACATCGGGGTTAGGCGACGACGCCGAGAGCGGTACGCCCCGCCACCCGGCACTGATCACCGAGGCCGCCCAGTCGATCGACGAACAGCACCGGGCGCGCGTCCGGAAGTATCTGACGATCATGTCGTTCCGTGTCCCGGCGCTGATTCTCGCGGCGCTCGCGTACGGCGCGTTCGGCAACGCCTGGATCTCGGTCGGCATCATCGCCGCCTCGGTTCCGCTGCCGTGGATCGCCGTCCTCATCGCGAACGATCGACCGCCGCGGTCGAAGGACGAGCCGAGCCGGTACGACAAGCGTGACGCGGAACGGGAACTCGAGGCGCGTAGCCACCGCACGATCGAGGGCTGACGGTTCCCGGCTGCAACAATGCAGGCGTGAACCGTGATCTTCTGCTGTCCGTCTGCGGCCCGCTGCGGGAGGCGTTGACCCGCGCCCGCTACGACATCGACTCGATCGTCGACCTCATCGGCGCCGACGCGCATGCCGCGCTCGGCCGCCACGAACCGGTACCCGCCCGCCGGGCGAGTGCCGGCGGCGGGGATCTCGGACAGCTGATCCGGCTGTTCCTGCTCGACGACGACTGCCCGGCGGACGGGGTCGCCACGGCACTGCACCCTCTCGACCTCGATGCCGCGGTCGAGGCCGGGTTGATCTCCCGCGACGGGGACACGGTGCGGGCCGAACTGGATCTGCGGCCGCTGGACCTGGGCACCGGCAACCGGTGGGCGCTGTCCGACCTGGACGGGTCGCTGCGGGCCCGCGTCACCGCCGACGATCACGTCATCGGGGTCGGGGAGGCGTCGATGACGCTGCTGCGCGGCACCCCGACCGCGCCGGTGGGGGCGGTCCTGGACGTCGGCACCGGCTGCGGCATCCAGGCGCTGCGCGCCGCCGACTACGCGGGCACGGTGACCGTCACCGACATCAACCCGCGGGCCCTGGCCCTGACCGCGGCGACCGCGGCCCTCAACGGCCGGGACTTCGAGATCCTCGGCGGCTCCTGGTTCGAACCGGTCGCCGGCCGTCGGTTCCAGCAGATCGTCGCGAACCCGCCGTTCGTCGTGGGCGAGGCGCGGGTCACGCACTCGTACCGCGACTCCGGGCTGGACCTCGACGGGGCGAGCGAGTTGATGATCTCGCAGGCCGTCGACCATCTCGAGTCGGGCGGCACCGCGTCGATGCTCGCGTCGTGGCTGCACGTCGACGGCGAGGACTGGCGCCACCGGGTCGCGTCGTGGCTGCCGGCGCACGGGGTGGACGCGTGGATCGTGCAGCGGGACGTCGCCGATCCGGCCCTGTACGTGGGGACGTGGCTGCGCGACGGTGGCGCCGACCCCCGCGATCCGGCGACGGAGGCGCGGGCGAACGCGTGGCTCGACCATCTCGAGGAGGCCGACGTCGACGGCATCGGATTCGGGTTCGTGTACCTGCGCCGCACCGACGCACCGTCGGACATCCTGTGCGAGGACCTGCGGCACGGGTTCGAGGATCCTCTCGGCGGCGAGGCCCTCGCCTACTTCGAGCGACTCGCGTGGCTGCGCGAGCACGACGTACTGTCCGCCCGGTTCTCGGTGCGCCCCGACACGGCGCTCGAGCGGGTGTATCTGCCCGGCGCGGACGGCTGGGACCAGGTGGTGGCCCGGGTGCATCGCGGCGGCGGGCCGCAGTGGCAGCACGAGGTCGACGACCTGGCCGCGGCGCTGCTCGCCGGTATGCGCGCCGACGGGCTGCCGTTGGAGGAGTTGCTCACGCTGCTCGCGTTCGCGAACGGGGAGGACGAGGACGAACTCGCGGCGGCCGCGGTGCCGCTCGTGCACGCACTCGTGCGGCACGGGCTGATCGAACCGGCCTGATCCCCGGTTCCCGTCCGGTTCCCCGCTGCGAGCTTCTCAGGAACTTCTCAGGGGATCCGGACGAAACCGCAGGTCACGGACGGTCGGAATGAATACCGTCGGGAACTTTCCGGGGTCGTCGGAGCGTTGAGCTTTATGAGACACGCCGACGAGGAGGCCCGTCATGACAAGCCCCACCACCACTCGCACCCGTACCGCCACATCCGAACTGGACAGCCAGAGTCCGGCCGCGGACCTCGTTCGCGTCTATCTGAACGGGATCGGCCGCACCGCCCTGCTGACTGCAGCGGACGAGGTGGATCTGGCGCGGCGGATCGAGGCCGGCCTGTACGCCGCTCACGTGCTCGCCACGAAGAAGCGGCTCACCGCGGTGAAGAAGCGGGATCTGGCCACGATCGTGCGTGACGGTGAGGCGGCCCGGCGCCACCTGCTCGAGGCGAACCTGCGTCTGGTGGTGTCGCTGGCCAAGCGTTACACCGGCCGCGGCATGCCGCTGCTGGACCTGATCCAGGAAGGCAACCTGGGCCTGATCCGGGCGATGGAGAAGTTCGACTACGCGAAGGGCTTCAAGTTCTCGACGTATGCGACGTGGTGGATCCGTCAGGCCATCACCCGCGGCATGGCCGATCAGTCCCGCACCATCCGGCTGCCCGTCCACCTCGTCGAGCAGGTCAACAAGCTGGCCCGGATCAAGCGGGAACTGCATCAGCAGCTCGGCCGGGAGGCCACCGACGAGGAGTTGTCGGCCGAGTCCGGTATCCCCGAGCACAAGATCGCGGATCTGCTCGATCACAGCCGTGACCCGGTGAGCCTGGACATGCCGGTCGGCTCCGACGAGGAGGCGCCGCTCGGCGACTTCATCGAGGACTCCGAGGCGACGTCCGCGGAGAACGCCGTCATCGCCGGCCTGCTGCACAGCGACGTCCGCAGCGTCCTCGCGACCCTCGACGAGCGGGAGCAGCAGGTCATCCGGCTGCGGTACGGGCTCGACGACGGCCAGCCCCGCACTCTCGACCAGATCGGCAAGATCTTCGGGCTCTCCCGTGAGCGGGTCCGGCAGATCGAGCGCGAGGTGATGGGCAAGCTGCGTCAGGGCGAGCGGGCCGACCGCCTGCGCGCCTACGCCAGCTGACCGCCTGCGCCACCGGCTTCCGGCCGGGTCCGGCCCCTCCCCCTCGGGTGCCGTGCCCGGCCAGTTTCGTGTCTCACCGGTTCCCGGGCGTCACCATTCGCGCAGCCGGCGCGGTCCGAGATCGACGGTGCTCGGTTCCGGCCCGATCCGCACCCGGGCGTCGGTGACCCGGGCACCCTCCGCGGACGCCAGGACCGGTTCACATGCGAGTGACCGCACCTCGGGGAGGTCGTCGGCGAGCGCCGACACCCGCTGCACCAGGTCGACGAGCGCCTTCTTGTTCACCGGGGCCGCACTGCGGTACCCGGACAGCAGCGGCGCCGCCTTGGGGGCGTCGATCAGTTCGGCGGCCTCGTTCTCGGTGAGCGGTAGCACCCGGTAGGCGCGGTCGCCGAGCAGATCGGAGATGACACCGGCCAACCCGAACGAGATCAGCGAACCGAACGACGGGTCGTCCTGCACGCCGACGACGCAGCCGATTCCCTTGGGTGCCATCTTCTGCACGTGTAGCAGCGGCTCCCCGGACGCGGCCGCCAGATCCCGGTAGGCGGCCCGCACCGCATCCGGGCCCACCAGGTCGAGTCGCACCCCGCTGAGGTCGGGGCGGTGCCGCCACAGTTCGCCGGTCGCCTTGACCGCGACCGGGTAGCCGAGTGCATCGGCCGCCTCGACTGCTTCGTCTTCGGTGGTGGCCGCCGAGAATTCGACGACGTGGACGCCGTAGCACGCGAGCAGCTGTGCGGCCTCGACGTCGGACAGCCAGCGGCCGTCGGATTCGGCGAGCCAGCCGCGTACCAGGGTGCGGGCCCGGTCGGCGTCGATACCGCCGGGCCGGATCACCTTCGACACCGGGCGGCTGCGCCACACCGCGTACCGCCAGGCCCGGGCCAGAGCCAGTGCGGCCCGCTCGGGGCCGGGGAACGACGGCACCGACCCGCGCGCCGGGTAGCCGTCGGGTCCGCGTACCGCGAGCACGTCGGGGATGCCCTCGGTCGCCAGGAACGTGGTGAGTACCGGCTTGTCGGTGCCGGTGACGGCCTCCCGCAGTGCCTGCGCGTACGGTTCGACGGTCACCGCGACGGGGGGCGCGAACACCGCGATGACGGCGTCGACGTCGGCGGACCCGAGCGCGGTGGACACGGCGTCGGCGAACACCTCGGGGGTGGCCTGCGCGCCCAGGTCGACCGGGTCGCCGACGTGCAGCCCCTCCCGCCGGGCCGCGTCGGCGGCGAGCACACCGAGCGCCGACGAGTTCCCGACGACCGCGACCCGCGGCCCCGTCGGCAGCGGCTGGTAGCCGAACAGCATCGCGCAGTCGAACAGCTGCGAGATCGATCCGACCTGCACGACACCGGCCTGCTCGAACAGGGCCCGCACGATCGAGTCGTCCATCTCCGGCCCGACACCGGTCGCGGCGAGCGCCGGCGGGACGGCGTGCCGGCCGCTCTTGACCGCGACGATCGGCTTGTTGCGGGCCACCCGGCGGGCGATGCGGGAGAACTTGCGGGGGTTACCGAAACTCTCCAGGTACAGCAGGACGACCTCGGTCTCCGGATCGGTGTCCCAGTACTGCAGCAGGTCGTTGCCGGAGACGTCGGCGCGGTTGCCGGCGGAGACGAACGTCGACAGGCCGAGCTGCCGTTTCGCGGCCTGGTCGAGGATCGCGATGCCGAGGGCGCCGGACTGGCAGAAGAAGCCGACCTTGCCGGGCTCGGGCAGCACCGGCGCCAGGGTCGCGTTGAGGGAGACGGTGACGTCGTTGTTGGCGACACCGAGCGCGTTCGGCCCGATCAGCCGCATGCCGTGTGCACGGGCCGCGTGGACGAGCCTGCGCTCGGAATCCCGTCCGGGCGCACCGGTTTCGGAGAATCCGGCGGACACCACCACGAGCGCCTTGACGCCCTTGGCGAGGCAGTCGTCGAGGACGGCGTCGATGGATTCGGCGGGGACCGCGACGACCGCGAGGTCGACGTCGTCGGGGATGTCGCGGACGGTCGGGTAGGCGCGGACACCGCGGACCGACCGGTGTTCGGCGTTGACCGGGTACACCGGTCCGGTGAAGCTGCCGCGCAGCAGGTTCACCAGGACGGCGTTGCCGACCTTCGAGTCGTCGGTGGAGGCGCCGATCACCGCGACGGACCGCGGGCTGAGCACGTTGCGGACACTGCGTGCCTCGGCGGCACGTTCCCGCGAATTCCGCACCGACAGCAGCGCTTCGGTGGGGTCGATCGCGAACTCGAGCCGCAGGACACCGCCGTCGAAGCTGCGGCTGACCTGGTAGCCGGCCTCCCGGAACACCGACACCATGTTGCGGTTCTCGGCGAGGACCTCGGCGACGAACATGGTCAGGTCGTTCTCGGCGGCGGCGCCCGCGAGATGCTCGAGCAGGATCGGGCCGAGCCCGCGGCCCTGATGCGAGTCGGCGACGACGAACGCCACCTCCGCGGACAGTCCGTCACCGACGTCACGGAGTCGCTCGTAGCGGCCGACGGCGATGATCTCGTCGCCGAGGCTCGCCACGAACGCGACCCGGTCGTGGTGGTCGACGGTGGTGAAGTTGACGATGTCGCGACGCGACATCGTCGGGTAGGGCCCGAAGTAGCGCAGGTAGCGGGTGCGTTCGGACAGTTTGCCGTGGAACGCGACGAGTTTCTCGGCGTCGCCGGGCACGATCGGCCGCAGATGCACCACACCGCCGTCGGAGGCGAGGACGTCCGCGAGCCAATGGCGCGGGAAGTCGCGGGCGCGAGCAGCAGCCGGGTCGGGGGCCGTGTCGGGGGCCGGGTCGTCAGTCACGCGGGTCCTCCGGATCCAGTCCGAGCAGCGGGAAGGTGGCGCGGCGGGTCGCGATGATCGCCGCATCGATGCGGGTGAGGGCCCGATCCAGGGACGCGACCCCGGTCTCCGGGGTGCCACCGGGGCCGTCCCAGCGCATGTATCCGACGTCGCCGCCCTCCCCCATGACGGTCGGCAGCGCGACGCTGGGGGCGATCGTGCGGGCCTTGACCCGCCACTGTTCCGGGGTGGGGGTCGCGGGATCGATCTCCCGGTCCAGGGCGGCCGCGATCAGATGCGTCCACGAGCGCGGCACCACCCGGACGAGCCCGTAGCCGCCGCCGCCGACCGCGAGCCAGCGTCCCTCCGCGTACCGGTCGGCGAGGTCGCGCATCGCGAGATAGGCGGCGCGCTGGCCGTCGACGGTGAGTGCCAGGTCCGCGAGGGGGTCCTCACGGTGGTTGTCGGCGCCGCACTGACTGATCACGATCTGCGGCCGGAATGCCGCGATCGCGGCCGGTACCACCGCGTGGAACCCGCGGAGCCACAGCGCGTCCCCGGTTCCGGGCAGTACCGGCAGGTTGACGGCGGTGCCCTCCCCGGCGCCCTTCCCGATCTCGCTCGACCAGCCGGTGTTGGGCCACAGCGTCGCCGGATGCTGGTGGACGGACACGGTGAGCACCCGCGGGTCGCCGAGGAACGCGTGCTGGACGCCGTCACCGTGGTGGGCGTCGATGTCGATGTAGGCGATCCGGTCGAATCCGTTGTCGAGGAGCCAGGAGATCGCGATCGCGGCGTCGTTGTACACGCAGAATCCGGACGCCCAGTCGGCCATCGCGTGATGCATGCCGCCGCCGATGCTCACGGCGCGGCGGGCCCGTCCGGATGCGATCTCGCGGGCCGCGGCCAGTGTGCCGCCCGCGAGCACCGCGCTGGCCTCGTGCATGTGCTCGAAGATCGGGTTGTCGTCGTTGCCGAGTCCGTGCCGGGCCGCGATCTCCGGCGGCAACTCCCCCGGCTCCGTGGAGCCGGCGCGTTTGACGGCGGCGACGTAGGCGGGGGTGTGGATGCGGAGCAGGTCGGTGTCGGATGCCGCGTCGGGTCGCACGATCTCGGCGCCCTCGACGAGTCCGAGTCCGGTCGCGAGGTCCATCGTCAGCTCGAGCCGGGTCGGGTTCATCGGATGCTGGGGACCCCAGCGGTAGCCGAGGTACTCCGGACTCCACACCACGACACGGTCGGTTCCGGACTCCCGGCGTCCGGGGACGGGATCTGTCGGCGCGGTCATGGCCCCAAGCTACTGGGCGCTGTGGGGAAGGCGCGATACGCCATGCCGACGCGCATCCTTGCCGAGCGGGACATCCGAGCCCGTTCTGCCCGGTAGAATCACTCGCGACGAAGGGGTATGAGAGTGAAGGATCTGGTCGACACCACGGAGATGTATCTCCGGACGATCTACGACTTGGAAGAAGAGGGAATCGTTCCTCTTCGGGCACGGATCGCCGAACGGCTCGAGCAGAGTGGCCCGACGGTGAGCCAGACCGTTGCCCGGATGGAGCGGGACGGTCTGCTGCAGGTGGCCGGTGACCGGCATCTGCAGTTGACCGAGAAGGGCCGTGGCCTCGCGGTCTCCGTGATGCGCAAGCATCGGCTCGCCGAGCGTCTGCTCGTCGACATCATCGGTCTCGACTGGGACCAGGTCCATGCGGAGGCGTGCCGCTGGGAACACGTGATGAGCGAGGATGTCGAGCGGCGTCTGGTGGAGGTGCTCAAGAACCCGACCACGTCCCCCTACGGGAACCCGATTCCCGGGCTCGCCGAGCTGGGCCTCGACCGGCCCGCCGGTGACGCGGAGACGCTGATCCGGCTCACCGAGGTGCCCGCCGGCAAGCCGACCGCCGTCGTGGTCCGACGGCTGGCCGAGCACGTGCAGTCCGATCCCGAACTGATCGGGCAGTTGCGTGCGGCGGGCGTGGTGCCCGACGCTCGGGTTACAGTCGAAACCCGGCCCGGCTCGGTGACCATCACCGCGTCCGGCCACGACGAATTCGACCTTCCCGAGGAAATGGCCCACGCCGTCCAGGTGAAGCAGGTCTGACGCCTCGCTCGCCCGGTTCGGCGAGCGAGGAGACAAGCGGTGAGACTTCTGGTGACCGGCGGTGCCGGCTACGTGGGCAGTGTGTGCAGCACGGTGCTGCTCGAACGCGGCCACGAGGTCGTCGTCGTCGACGACCTGTCGACCGGCAACATCGACGCGGTGCCCGCGGGCGCCGAGTTCGTCGAAGGTGACATCGGTGCCGTCGCCGGATCCGTACTCGGATCCGGTGCCGGCGCACCGCGTTTCGACGGTGTGCTGCACTTCGCGGCCCAGTCGCTCGTCGGCGAGTCCGTCGAGAAGCCGCAGCAGTACTGGCAGGGCAACGTCGTCACGACGCTCGCACTGCTCGACGCGATGCGACTCTCCGGGACCCCGCGTCTGGTGTTCTCGTCGACGGCCGCCACGTACGGCGAGCCGGAGCGGACCCCGATCACCGAGGACGACCCCACCCGTCCCACCAATCCGTACGGCGCCACCAAACTCGCGATCGATCACGCGATCACGTCGTACGCGCACGCCTACGGGCTCGGCGCGACGAGCCTGCGGTACTTCAACGTCGCCGGCGCGTACCGGGGTGCCGGGGAGAACCGGATCGTGGAGACGCATCTGATTCCTCTCGTGCTGCAGGTCGCGCTCGGTCAGCGCGAGAAGATCTCGGTGTTCGGCACCGACTGGCCCACCGCGGACGGCACCGCGGTCCGTGACTACATCCACGTCCTGGACCTCGCCGAGGCGCATCTGCTGGCGCTGGAGTCGTCGCAGCCGGGCCGACACCGCATCTACAACCTCGGCAGCGGTGCCGGATTCACCGTCCGCGAGGTCATCTCGGCGTGCGCACGGGTGACGGGCCTGCCGATCGCGGCGGAGGACGCCCCCCGCCGTGCCGGTGACCCGGCGGTGCTCATCGCGTCGAGCGAGAAGGCGATCGCCGAACTCGGCTGGCGACCCGCACACACCGATCTCGACGAGATCGTCGCGGACGCGTGGACGTACCTGCAGGCGCTCGGCGACCGGTCACACGCCGCACGGCGGTAGCGGCGCCGGCGGCGGCAGGTCGATGCCGAGATCACCCGCGATGTCGTGTCCGAGTTCGGCGAGTTCCCGCAGCGACGTGGGCCGGACACCGTTCTGCAGCGCCCGGTCCAGCAGGCCCGCGAGCCCGTGGCACGGGTCGGCGGCCAGGGCCGCGGCGAGGGCGATCCCGGCCATCGGCCCGTCGCCGCGCGCGTAGGCGCTGTACCCGAGCAGGGCGAGCGGTTCGGCGCGTTCCGGATCGGGCAGCATCCGGGCCAGGTGGATCCACAACTGTTCGGCGGCGTCGGCCTGCTCCCCCAGCGCCAACGCGAGGACGGCGTCCCGGACGGCGGTGATCTCGAGGGCGAGCGCCAGATCTGCGATCGCCGCCGGGTCCGGTTCGTCACCCGAGTCGAGTTGCGTGATCCGGGCCAGCACCGTGTCGAGTCCGGCGCGTTCGACGGTCGTCCGATCGGCCGCGACGGGGGCGAGGGCCGCGGCCTGCACGCGGCGCTCGCGGGCGTCGTCGATGAGGTCGGCGACCCGTTCCCGCACCGGCGGTGCGGCGGGGGCGATGACGTCGTCGAGTTCGCTGCGGGAGGCGCGGATCACCCGGCCCCCGACCACCTGTGCGACGGCGACCTCGGAGGATCCGGGGTCGGGCAGTGTGCCGCAGTGCCCGCCGTCGAGGTCCTGCCACGGCGCGCCCACCGCGATGCGCGGGCACACGAGCGCCTGGGCGAGTTCGATGTCGTTGTGCCACAGCAGGTCCGAGAACTCGTCGACGATCAGATGGTGTCGCATCAGGTCCGCGGGCCGGGGCCGGGCGGGCAGCCGGTCGTCGACCAGGAGCACGAGGACCCGGTCGGCGCCCTCCCGCGCGGCGACCCCCGCGAACTGGGCGAGCACGAGATCCATCACGGGGGCGAGCCGGTCGTCGGCGCCGAGTTCGAGGTCGTGTCGCATGACTGCGCCGACACCGGCACCGGTGAGGCACACCGCCACGAGCGAGCGGCGGGGGTGGAACCCGAGCAGTGCGGGGACAGCGCTGATGAGTGTGCCGGGATCCGATATCCGCACCACGATGCGTCCGGGGGTGTCCGGCTCGAACGATCCGGGTGGGGGCGGCGGCGAGAACGGTGAAGTCGTCATGGGCCGAGCGTGCCCGGCGGCGGCCGCGGCACCGGGCCGGCGACCTGGGCTTTCGGAAAACCTGTGGATGACGCGTCCGGCTGTGGACAACACCCCCGTCGCGGGTCCGGCGGCACCGATCCTGTCGGGGACGGCTGCTAACGTGCCGCGCCCACCTTCAGGATCGTCGCCGTGAAGAGTTCGTCGAGGGTCCCGGTGTCGGGGTCCGCGCTGCCCGGGCCACCGCCGAACGACATCGCGGTGACCTGCACCCGCACGTCCCCGATCTGTCCGAGCAGGGTGAGCATCGACTGGGTGACGGCCTGTCCGCCGTTGCCGGACGTCACCGTCCGGCGCAGTGCGAGCACGGCGTCGGCGTCCGCCGGGGGCGGCGGGGCCAGGACGGTGGTGACGGTGGCGTCCACCCCGCCCCGGGTCGCGGTCACCTCCGGGCATTCGGTGAGTTGCGCGGCGAGTTCGGCGAGCGGCGTCGCGACGCGCACGAGTTCGACGGTGATCGTGGCACGGTTGCCGGCATCGGTGCCCACCGTCATGACGGTGCCATCGGGCCCGTAGTCCTGGGCGGGCGGTTTGCAGCCGGCCGGGTCGACACGCGCGCCGGGCGGGATCCCGGTCAGGTCGGGGGCGGCCTGCGCCACCGCCGGCGGCGGCAGGACCACCACTTGGTACGGGGGTGGGAACGTCTCCGGGCCCGGCAGCAGGTCGGCGAGCGGACCGGCCGGGGTGCCGGTGGGACGGGTGTCCGCGGGACCGGGGGTGCCGGTGACCCCGGACGAGCACGCCGCCGATCCCCCGGCGAGCAGGACCGATACGGCGGCGAGAACGGGTGCCACCCGGATCCGCTGCGGCATCACCGGCCTCCCTTCTCCGCCCGGTCGTGGACCGGCCTCCGACAGCGTGACACACGGTGGTCGGTGCCCGCCGGTTCCGCCGGTTTCTGTCCGCGGGTGTCGGTGGTGGACACTGGAAGCAGACGTCGGAACGAAGAGGAGCGGTCATGGACGAGCAGTCGAAGATGTACGAGCTGGAGTTCCCGGCGCCGCATCTGACTTCCGCCGACGGCCTCGGCCCGGTCCTGGTGCACGGTCTCGAGGGTTTCTCCGACGCCGGGCACGCGGTGAAGCTGGCCACCACCCATCTGCGGGAGAGCCTCGAAACCGAACTGGTGGCGTCGTTCGCGGTGGACGAGCTGATCGACTACCGGTCGCGGCGGCCGACGATGACGTTCAAGGCCGACCACTTCTCCGATTTCGATGCGCCGAAGCTCGAGCTGTACGCGGTGCGCGACACCGCGGGCACCCCGTTCCTGCTGCTGGCCGGTATGGAGCCGGATCTGCGCTGGGAGCGGTTCACGACGGCGGTGCGGCTGCTCGCCGAGCAGCTGGGGGTGCGCCGGACCGTCGGCATCAACGCGATCCCGATGGCGATCCCGCACACCCGTCCGTTGAGTGTGACCGCGCACTCGACGAACCAGGAACTGATCAAGGATCATCACCGCTGGTCGGGCGAGTTGCAGGTGCCGGGCAGCGCGTCGTCGCTGCTGGAGCTGCGGATGAGCGAGCACGGGCACGAGGCCGTCGGCTTCTCGGTGCACGTCCCCCACTACCTGGCGCAGACCGACTACCCGGCGGCCGCCGAGACGCTGCTCGAGAACGTCATGGAGATCGCGGACCTCGAACTGCCGCTCGTCGCGCTCGGTGAGGCGTCGGCGCGGGTGCGCGAGCAGATCGACGAGCACATCGCCTCGAACGAGGAGGTGCAGCAGGTGGTCCGGGCACTCGAGAACCAGTACGACTCGTACGTCGCGGCGCAGGAGCAGCAGTCGACGCTGCTGGCCACCGACGTCGACCTGCCCAGCGGCGACGAGCTGGGGGCGGAGTTCGAACGGTTCCTGGCCGAGCAGGCCCGTCTCGACGACACCGGATCGGACGATGCGGGGTCGGGCGATGCGGGGTCGGGCGAGCCCGGGAACTGACCCGCCGATCGCCCCTCGTCCGGTCGACCGTCCGGGTATCGTCGAAAAGCGAGACCTGTCCGTTATCGGAAGTAACACTCCGGCAGCACCTGGAGGCGACATGAGCGATCCCCGGACGCGTGCGCTCCGCCCGGTTCCCGACGCCGAACCGCAACTCCGGTTCCGGACCGTCCACGGCTACCGGCGGGCGTTCCGCATCGCCGGCGAGGGTCCCGCGATCCTGCTGCTGCACGGCATCGGCGACAACTCGTCGACGTGGAGCGAGATCATCCCCCACCTCGCGAAGAGTCACACGGTCATCGCCCCCGACCTGCTCGGGCACGGGCGCTCCGACAAGCCACGTGCGGACTACTCGGTGGCCGCGTACGCGAACGGGGTGCGGGATCTGCTGTCGGTGCTGGGCGTCGACACGGTCACCGTCGTCGGGCATTCGCTCGGCGGCGGGGTCGCGATGCAGTTCGCGTACCAGTTCCCGCACATGGTGGACCGGTTGGTGCTGGTGTCGTCGGGTGGGGTGACCAAGGACGTGCACCCGTTGCTGCGACTGGTGTCGGTGCCGGTGGTCAACGAGGTACTCAAGTTGCTGCGGATCCCGGGGGCGATGACCGCGGTCCGGGCGGTCGGTGCCGCCGTCGCCCGGGTGCACGGGTCACCGCTGCGTCCCGGCGCGATGCTGCACGACACCCCGGATCTGGTGCGGGTGCTCGGGGGCCTGCCCGACCCCACTGCGTACGAGGCGTACCTGCGGACGCTGCGGTCGGTGGTGGACTGGCGCGGCCAGGTCGTCACGATGCTCGACCGCTGCTACCTGACCGAGAATCTGCCGGTGCAGTTGATCTGGGGGGCACAGGATTCGGTGATCCCCGCCGCGCACGCGCACCTGGCGCATTCGGCGATGCCGGGGTCGCGGATCGAGATCTTCGAGGATGCCGGGCACTTCCCGTTCCGGGACGATCCGATCCGGTTCCTGCGGGTGCTCGAGGACTTCCTGACGTCGACGGCGCCGCTCGAATTCGACGCGGACCGCTGGCGCACCCTGCTGATCGACGGCGTCGGCGAGGGCGACATCGTCGGCGCCCCCGAGACCCGGATGGCGGTGCTGGACGCGATGGGATCCGACGAGCGCAGCGCCACCTGACGGCGATGTCGGCGCGAGCCTCTAGCCTGTAACGGTGCTGCTACCCGAACTCCTCCCCCCGTCCACCGGCCCCGACGACGTCGATCCCGACGCCCTGTTCGACGCCTTCACGTCGTGGACGAGCGACCGTGGCCTGCAGCTGTATCCGGCGCAGGAGGAAGCGCTCATGGAGTTGGTGTCGGGGGCCAACGTCGTCCTGGCCACCCCCACCGGGTCCGGCAAGTCGATGGTCGCGCTCGGTGCGCACTTCTTCGCCCTCGCCGAAGGCAAACGGACGTTCTACACCGCCCCGATCAAAGCACTGGTGAGCGAGAAGTTCTTCGCGCTGTGCGACGTGTTCGGCGCCGAGCACGTCGGCATGATGACCGGGGACGCGTCGGTGAACTCGTCGGCGCCGATCATCTGTGCGACCGCGGAGATCGTCGCGAATCTGGCGTTGCGGGAGGGTGCCGGCTCGGACATCGGGCAGGTGGTGATGGACGAGTTCCACTTCTACTCCGAACCCGACCGCGGGTGGGCGTGGCAGGTGCCGCTGATCGAGTTGCCGAACGCGCAGTTCCTGCTGATGTCGGCGACGCTCGGCGACATCACCGCCCTGTGCGACGACCTCACCCGCCGCACCGGACGCCCGACGACGGAGGTGTCGGGGTCGGAACGTCCGGTGCCGCTGCACTTCTCGTACTCGCAGACCCCGATCGGCGAGGAGATCGAGGAACTGGTCACGACGCATCAGGCGCCGGTGTACGTGGTGCACTTCACGCAGGCGGCGGCGCTGGAGCGGGCGCAGGCCCTGACGAGTGTGAACCTGTGTTCCAAGGAGGAGAAGGCCGCGATCGCCGAGGCGATCGGCGCGTTCCGGTTCACCACCGGGTTCGGCAAGACGCTGTCGCGGCTGGTGCGGCACGGGATCGGCGTCCACCATGCCGGCATGCTGCCGAAGTACCGCCGGCTCATCGAACGGCTCGCGCAGGACGGCCTGCTCAAGGTCATCTGCGGCACCGACACGCTCGGTGTCGGCATCAACGTGCCGATCCGCACGGTGCTGCTCACCGGGTTGACGAAATTCGACGGCACCCGGACCCGGCAGCTCAAGGCCCGCGAGTTCCATCAGATCGCCGGGCGGGCGGGCCGCGCCGGCTACGACACGATGGGCACCGTCGTCGTGCAGGCCCCCGAACACGAGATCGAGAACGTGCGGGCCGTCGCGAAGGCGGGCGACGACCCGAAGAAGCGCCGGAAGGTGCAGCGCAAGAAGGCACCCGAGGGATTCGTGTCGTGGGGTGAGGGCACGTTCGAGAAGATCGTCGCCGCCGATCCGGAGCCGCTGGTGTCCCGGTTCTCGGTGAGCAACTCGATGCTGCTCAACGTGATCGCCCGCCCCGGCAACGGTTTCGAGGCGATGCGGCATCTGCTCGAGGACAACCACGAGCCGCGGCCGGCGCAGCGCAAGCACATCCTCAAGGCGATCCGCCTGTACCGGGGGCTGCTGCAGGCGGGGATCGTCGAACAGCTCGACGAGCCCGACGAGGACGGGCGGTTCGCGCGGCTGACGGTGGATCTGCAGCGCGACTTCGCACTCAACCAGCCGCTGTCGCCGTTCGCCCTGGCGTCGCTCGAGCTGCTCGACCCCGAATCACCGTCGTACGCACTCGATGTGGTGTCGGTGATCGAGTCGACGCTCGACGATCCGCGGCAGATCCTCATGGCGCAGCAGCACGCCGCGCGCGGTGAGGCGGTGCAGCAGATGAAGGCCGACGGCATCGAGTACGAGGAGCGGATGGAACTCCTCGAGGAGGTCACGTGGCCGAAACCCCTGTCCGAGTTGCTGTTCCCCGCGTTCGAGATGTACCGCGAGGGGCATCCCTGGATGAGCGAGTTCGCGTTGTCCCCGAAGTCGGTGGTGCGCGACATGGTGGAGCGGTCGATGACGTTCACCGAACTCGTCAGCCACTACGGGCTCGCCCGCTCCGAGGGGCTGGTGCTGCGTTATCTCGCGGACGCGTACCGTGCGCTGCGGCAGACGGTGCCGGCGGAGGCCCGCACCGAGGACATCGAGGATCTCATCGAGTGGCTCGGTGAGCTGATCCGTCAGGTCGATTCGAGCCTGCTCGACGAGTGGGAGCAGCTCACCGATCCGGGCGCCGAATCCGACGACCAGCAGGTGGCGTTCGGCGCGGACGTGCCGCGGCCGATCACCGCGAACCCGCGTGCGTTCAAGGTGATGGTGCGCAACGCGATGTTCCGGCGCGTCGAGTTGGCGTCCCGGCAGCGGTGGGACGAGCTCGCCGGACTGGGCGACGGCCTCGACGCCGACGACTGGGCCGATCTGCTCGAGCTGTACTTCGACGAGTACGACGAGATCGGCACCGGCCCGTCGGCGCGCGGCCCGCTGCTGTTCCAGGTGACGGCCGAGCCGACGCTGTGGCGGGTCCGTCAGGTGCTCGAGGATCCGAACGGCGACCACGGCTGGGCGCTGCTCGGTGAGGTCAATCTCGCCGAATCCGACGCGGCCGGTGAGGTGATCTTCGACGAGTTCGAGGTCGCCGAGGGCTGACGGCGGTACCGTTCCCCCATGTCGGACATCGTGATCGGACTCCTGGCCGTCGTGATCGGCGCCGTGTTCTGCTTCCGCGGCGTGGTCGCGATGCGGTTCGTCATCGCCCTGTGGGGCGCGTTCGTGGGCCTGAACCTGGGCGCCGGGCTCGTGTCGGCGATCACCGGGGACGGGTTCTTCGCGACCGCGCTCGGCTGGATCGTCGGTGTCGTGGTCGCGGTGGTGTTCTCGCTGCTGGCGTACCTGTACTACGCGGTCGCGGTGACGCTGGCGATGGCGTCGGTCGGGTTCGTCCTCGGCACGGCGACGATGGCGGCGATCGGCGTCACCTGGAACTGGGTGGTGATCCTCGTCGGGGTGCTCGCCGGGATCGCGCTCGCCGTGTTCACACTGGCCGCGAATCTGCCGGCGGTCCTGCTGGTGGTGCTCAGCGCGCTCGGCGGCGCCACAGCGGTCACCGCCGGCGTCATGCTGCTGGCCGGGACCATCGACACCACCGACTTCGACCGCGGCACCCTCACCGACACCATCGCCCACGACTGGTGGTGGTACACCCTGTACGTCGCGCTCGCCGTGGCCGGCGCGATCGTCCAGGTCGGGCTGCTCGGGCGGGAACGCGCCCTGCGGGATCAGTGGCAGCCGACACCCGCCTGACCCCCACGCACAGACCACTGCGGGCTGTTGCTGCATCGTTCCCCGAGAGGAACCCGCAGCAACAGCCCGCAGTGCGTTGGAGCAGTGCGTCGTACCTACCCCTTGAACGGTCCCGTGCTGCGCTCGCGACGGTTGGACGCCTCCCGCTTCGCGGCCTGCTGCTCACGAATCCGCTTGTCCTCCTTGCGGACCTCGGCGAGGTTGGCGCGTTCGGCGACGAGCCAGTCCGGCTGATCGGCGAGCAGCGCGTCGATCTGCTCGGTGGTGAGGGCCTCGGTGACACCGCCGCGGGCCAGTCCGGCGATCGAGACACCGAGCTTGGCGGCGACCGTGTCCTTGGGGTGCGGACCGTCCTTGCGCAGCGCGACGAGCCACTCGGGCGGGGTGGTCTGCCACTCGGCGAGCTCGTCGCGGGAGACCACGCCGGCCTGGAACTCTGCGGGGGTGGCCTGGAGGTACACACCCAGCTTCTTTGCCGCGGTGGCGGGCTTCATCGTCTGGGGAGTCTTCTGCGACGTCATGCGTCAAGGGTAACGAGCGCACGCGACGCGGCCGCACTCGCCGCTGCGGGTAGCCTGACCGGGTGACCGAGGCAACCGATCCCCGACCGTTCCGGCTCGCGTACGTCCCCGGTGTCACCCCCACGAAGTGGGTCCGCATCTGGAACGAACGCGTGACCGGCACCCCGCTCGACCTGGTGGCGGTCGACGCCGCCGACGCCGCCGACGCCCTGCGCGACGGGCGCGCCGACGTGGCCCTGCTGCGGCTGCCCGTCGACCGGGACGGTCTGAGCGCGATCTCGCTGTACGACGAGGTCCCGGTCGTGGTGGTGCCGAAGGACCACGTGTTCACCGCCGCCGACGAGGTTGCGCTCGCCGATCTCGCGGACGAACTGCTCCTCGACCCCCTCGACGTCCAGCTGGTGTGGGACGTGCTGCCCGGCCGGGCCGCGAACGACCGTCCCGCCACCACCGCCGACGCGATCGAACTGGTCGCCGCCGGGGTCGGGGTGCTCGTCGTCCCGATGTCGCTGGCCCGGCTGCACCACCGCAAGGATCTGACCTACCGGCCCGTCGCCGGAGCACCCGAGTCGCGGATCGCCCTGTCGTGGCCCGAGGACCGCACCACCGGCCTGGTCGAGGAGTTCATCGGGATCGTCCGCGGACGCACCGCGAACAGTTCCCGCGGCCGCACCCCGCACGAGACCCCGAAGACGAAGGTCCGCAAGCAGGCCGCAGTCACCAAGGCGGCCAAGTCGCCGGACCCGCGGCGCGGCGGCAAGCCGTCGGGAAAACCGGGCGGCAAGCCCGGAGCCAAGGGGAAGCCGAAGCCGGGCGGACGCAAGCGACGCTGACCGTCGCACCTCATCCGCGCCGGCAATTCGCCGCGATCGGCACCGTCTCCGGTGCCAGGCACGTCAGGTATGTGTTCAGGGCGTGCGCGCAGCCGAGGCTCCAGCGGGCGACCGGCAGCGAGTCGACCGGATAGCCGGTGGCGACGTCCCGGTACGCGTCGGCCGGGTCGACCGGGAAGTACGGCACCACGTCGACGATGTTGTGGATCCGCCACGACACCGGGCACAACTGCCCGAACCGGGCGGCGAACGCCGCGTCCCCGACCTTCGGGGACGCGAACGTCCACACCTGCGGGGTCAGCGGGGTGTTCGCGGCGAGATCGGCGGCCAGCAGCGTCGCCAGCGCGCCACCGAGACTGTGCCCGGTCACGACGAGCGGCAGCGCCGGATCCACCGCCGCGGCGAGCCCCGCCGTTCCGGCCGGGGTGCCGGGTTTCCCGGGTTCGGCGCTGGTCAGCGTGTCGTACAGGCCGAGGAACCCGTCGGCGACGTGTCCGCCGGTACCTGCCTGCGGGAACGCGACCGGCGTCCAGTGCAGGTCGTCCACCCATTCGGCGGGGGTCGCGGTACCGCGCAGCGCGATCACCTGGGTGCGTGGGCTACCGCCGACCGCGAGGAACCCGAACAGGACCGGGCCGAGTCCGGCGAGATCGCGCATCTGGATCGTCCGGACCAGCGTGTAACCCTCCGGCAGCGCCACCGTATCCGGATCCGGCACGGTCTGGTCCGTGGCGTACCCGGCGTAGGCGGCCTGCACCAGGTTCCCGCACTCGACCGCGACGGCAGCGTCCATCGGTCCATCTCCTCACGCCCACTCCCCCGATTGTGCGCCGCGACGCCCGGACACGTCAGGAATCGACGACCACCACCGCCTCTGCCGGCGCGACGTCCCGCAGGACCTGCGCGAGTTGCCGGTAGCCGTCGGCGCGTCCGCTCGAGCCGCGGAAGACGAGGCCGATGGTGCGGCCGGGGGCCGGGGCCGCGAAGTGGGCGGTGGTGAGGTCGCCGCGCCGGGTTTCGACGGTGACGGCGGAGGCGGGGACGAGGGTGGTTCCCAATCCGCCTGCGACGCACTGCACGACGGTGGCCAGTGAAGTGGCGCGGGTGTCCCGGGACTGCGGGTAGGCGTCGACGGACCGGCACAGGTCGAGCGTCTGGTCGCGTAGACAGTGGCCCTCGTCGAGCAGCAGCAGGGGCAGTTCGTCGAGTACCCGCAGCGGCAGGTCGACGCGGCCGGACAGTGGATGCCCGCCGGGCAGGACGATCACGAATTCCTCGGTGTACAGCGGGATTTCGACGAGTCCGGGCATCTCCGACGGCAGCGCCAGCACGGCGACGTCGAGTGATCCGGTGCGCAGCGACTCGAGCAGCCGGGCCGTCTGGTCCTCGATCACCTGTGGGACGAGTCCGGGCATGTCGCGGCGCAGCGCGGGTAGCAGTCCGGGCAGTACGTACGGCGCGACGGTGGGGATCAGTCCGATCCGCAGCGGCCCGGCGAGCCCGTCCCCCACCCCGGCCGCGGCGGCGACGAAACCGTCGGCAGCGTCGAGGATGAGTTTGGCGCGGGTGAGGAGCTGGTCACCGGCCGCGGTGACGAGGACCCGTCGGGTGCTGCGTTCGATCAGTTGCACGCCGAGCCCGTTCTCGAGCGACGCCAGCGCCTGCGACAGTGTGGGTTGGCTCACATTCAGACGTGCTGCGGCGGTGCCGAAGTGGCGGTATTCGGCGACCGCGACGAAGGCACGCAGCTGTGACAGTGTCGGCTGATAAGTCCCATCAGGCATACCTATCAGTGTAGTGCCACCTATCACCTTTACCTTTTGAATGGATTCGGGCAGTATGGAGTCACACCGCAAGAACGCAGGTCGGCCACCATGCCGGACCCGCTCGCGGTATCGAGATGTTCACTTTCAAGTAGGAGGACGACACATGGCTCTGCTGACCATCGGCGACCAGTTCCCGGCGTACAACCTCACTGCCGTGATCGGTGGTGACCTGTCCAAGGTCGACGCCAAGCAGCCCGACGACTACTTCACCCAGATCACCAGCGACGACTACGCCGGCAAGTGGCGCGTCGTCTTCTTCTGGCCCAAGGACTTCACGTTCGTGTGCCCGACGGAGATCGCCGCGTTCGGCAAGCTGAACGACGAGTTCGCCGATCGTGACGCCCAGGTGCTCGGCGCCTCGGTCGACAACGAGTTCGTCCACTTCCAGTGGCGTGCACAGCACGAGGACCTCAAGACCCTCCCCTTCCCGATGCTGTCGGACCTCAAGCGTGAGCTGGCCGCGGCCACCGGTGTCCTGAACGCCGACGGTGTCGCGGACCGCGCCACCTTCATCATCGACCCGAACAACGAGATCCAGTTCGTGTCCGTGACCGCCGGCTCCGTGGGCCGCAACGTCGACGAGGTCCTGCGTGTCCTCGACGCCCTGCAGTCCGACGAGCTGTGTGCCTGCAACTGGAAGAAGGGTGACCCGACCATCGACGCCGGCGCGCTGATGACCGAGGGCGTCTGACCATGAGCATCGAGAACCTGAAGAACTCGCTGCCCGAGTACGCCAAGGATCTCAAGCTCAACCTCAGCTCGCTGGCCCGCTCGACCGAGCTGACCGAGCAGCAGCTGTGGGGCACGTTCCTCGCGTCGGCCGCCGCCACCAAGTCGGCGACCGTCCTGAAGGAGATCGCGGAGGAGGCCGCCGACGTCCTGTCGGCCGAGGCCTACAACGCCGCGCTCGGTGCCGCGTCGATCATGGGCATGAACAATGTCGCCTACCGCGCCAAGAGCTTCCTCGGTGACGAGTTCGCTCAGGTGCGGATGGGTCTGCGGATGAACATCATCGGCAACCCGGGCGTCGACAAGGTCGACTTCGAGCTGTGGAGCCTCGCGGTCTCGACGATCAACGGCTGCCACGACTGCACCGCCGCGCACGACGCCGTCGTCCGCAAGGAGGGGCTGACCAAGGAGCAGGTCTTCGAGGCCGTCAAGGTCGCCGCGACCCTCTCCGGTGTCGCCCAGGCGATCGTCGCGACGGAGATCCTCGCGAACTGATCCCCGATCCACGACAGCGGCCCCCGACACTCGTGTCGGGGGCCGCTGTCGTCGTCGGTGCGACGGTAGCCTGGTCGGCATGCCGATCGAGGTCACTGTGGTTCGTGTGTTCACCGACGAGAAAGGCGCGCACGGCAATCCGCTCGGCGTCGTCGACGCGGACGCGGTCACCGACGACACCGACCGGCAGGCCCTCGCGAAACAGTTGGGGTTCAGCGAGACGGTGTTCGTGACCGCCCCCACCGACGGTGCGGCACCGGTCCGGATCTTCACGCCGGCCGTGGAGTTGCCGTTCGCCGGGCATCCCACCGTCGGCGCGGCCTGGTGGCTGCGCAACCGCGGGTTCGACGTCGACACGCTCGTGACACCGGCGGGCCGGGTCGACACCCGCGTCCGCCGCGGCGCCACCTGGGTGCGCAGCCGGCCCGAGTGGGCGCCGGAGTTCGCACTGCATCCGATGCCGCATGTCGGTGACGTCGTCCACGCCCATTCCCGCGACTACGCGATCGGACACAACTATCTGTGGGCGTGGGAGGACGAACTCGAGGGCCGGATCCGCTCCCGCATGTTCGCCCCCGACCTCGGCATCCCGGAGGACGAGGCGACCGGGTCGGCGGCCGTCCGGATCACCGCCCACCTGCGCCGGTCCCTGCTGATCCACCAGGGCCGCGGCTCGCACATCCGCACCATCTTCGGTGACGACGGCTACGTCGAGGTGGGCGGGCTGGTCCGGCTCGAGCGCACCGTCGACGTGTGACGGCCGACGGCCCCGCCGGGAGTGCGTCCCGGCGGGGCTGTCGGCTACCGATCGATCAGAGGGACAGGGTCTGTCCCGGGAAGATCAGGTCGATGTCCCGGACCTGGGCGGCGAGGTTCGCGAGATCCACACCGTGGGTGGTGGCGATCTGCGAGAGGGTGTCGCCGAGCTGGACGACGTAGGTGGAGCCGCCGAGAGCCTGGACGGGTGCCGACTCGGCGATCTGGACGGCGGCCTGCTGGATCGGCGTCTGCGCGACGGGGGCGGGCGCGACGATCGGCTCGGCGATGTCGGAGACGCCGGTGGTGAGGTACTGACCGCACACGGGCCATGCGCCGACGCCCTGGCCCTCGAGGACGTTCTCGGCGACGCGGATCTGCTCGGACTTACTGGCGTTGTGCGCGTAGCCGCTGCCGCCGTAGGCCTCCCAGGTGCTCTGGGAGAACTGCAGGCCGCCGTAGTAGCCGTTGCCGGTGTTGATGTTCCAGTTGCCGGTGCTCTCGCACTGGGCGACGCCGTCCCAGTTGTGGCCGACCGCGTTCGCGGCGCCCGTGCCCAGGGCCATCGGGACGGCGGCGAGGGCAGCGGTGGCGGCGACGGCGCCGAGGGCGCGCGTGGGGGTGAAGCGAGTCATACGGATGAATCCTCTCCTTGCCGCCGGCGGACGGGCTCTTTTCGCGTCGAGGCGCGGGGTGAGCGTGTATCCGTCGCACTCCTGTTCCGGGGAAGTGGTTACGTCCGGCCCGCGGAACAGGGTCTGGCGGTAGCGGGTCGGCGGCGCCCGGCTGTTTCGGGCTGTCCCGACCGTAGGCGACGGTCACGGAATGGTCACAGTCCGCGTTTTCGGCACAGCAGTACCGCTTTCCGGCGCGGTTGTCGCCGTTTACCCAGCGTCATGCGGCGTGTCCGCAACTCGACAGACCGCTCGTTATCCATCCGTTACGTGACAATCGACACGCTTCGAATGTGGCGTGGGACACCCGATCACGGGCGTGGGGCGGCTCCCGCGGCCAGATCCTCCGGGCTCAGGACGACGGCGACCTCGTCGCCGAGTGCGATGCCGGGCGCGAGCGGCAACCGGTCGCCGCTCCAGAACCGACCCGGGTCGTACCAGTTGGTCCGCCGCTCGGACGTGAGCAGGCCCATCGCCTCGTACGTCGACGCCACCACCTCGGCGCAGTACGCACTCTCGACTCCCGCCGACCGCGTCTCCGACCGCCGGCGCGGCAGCGCCGGCGCCCGAGGCACCCGGCCTCCGAACCAGCGGGACGCCAGCGCGGCCGTCGACGGGAACGGGGTGCCGTCGAGTCGGGCGATCGTGCGCAGCAGCGCGTCCTCCTGCTCCCGGGTGACCGACTGCGCGAGTTGCCGCAGCCACGGCCGCTGCCCGTAACGGCCACCCCACACCCGGACGGCGGCCCGCAGATCGTGCAACTGGACGCCGCGCTGGTATCGGCCCGTCCACATGTCGGGCAGCGACCGGCCGAGTTCGGCATGCCACATCAGCGGCGGCAGGTCGTCGAGGACGACGGCCATCCCGACATGGTTGACAGGACTGTTGGTGAGGGTCTGGATGGCCCGGTCCGCGCCCGACCGGCCGCGGAAGATCCAGACGTCCCCGGTGCGGGTGAACTCCGCGGCCTCGTCGAGACCGATCTCGGATCCGTGCACACGCCGACTCATAGCCTCTAGGTTAGGGCGATGGCATTCGATTCCAGGACGGTGTGGAAACTCGTCGGGCTCGCCGGCGCGGTCGGCGTCGCCGCGACCGGGGCGCTGACGGTCCGCGCCGAACGCAAACGTCGCGCCTACACCCCCGACGAGGTCCGGGACCGCCTGCACACCCGGTATGCGCAGGCGTCGGCCGCCGCCGACCGCGCGACGGTCGACCTCGTCCCGGTGCCTACCCGAGCGCGGCGCGCACTCCGGCTGCCATGTCGGCGACCTGCTCGTCGGTCATGACGAACGCCGGCGAGAACTGCAGGGCTCCCTGACCGGCGGCGCGGCCGGAGATGCCGTGCGCGCGCAGCGTCCGCACGAACGGCGCCGCCTCCGTCGGATCGGCCAGTTGGACGGCGGCGACCGCGCCGAGTCCGCTGCGCACCTCGGCGACCCGCGGATGGTCGGCGAGCGGCGACAGGTGCTCGTGCAGCGAGGCCTCGAGCCGCTTCGACTCGGCGAGCAGGTTCTCCCGCTCGAGGATGTCGAGGTTGGCCATCGCGGCGGCGGCGGCGCCGGCGTGCCCGCCGTACGTGTAGCCGTGCCGCCACCACACGCCGCCGGCGAAGAACGGTTCGGCCACGCGCGGTGCCACGAACAACGCGCCCATCGGCACGTACCCGGAGGTGAGTCCCTTCGCGGTGGTGACCATGTCCGGGTCGAGGGCGAAGCGGGTTGACGCGAACCACTCCCCGCCGATCCGGCCGAACCCGGTGACGACCTCGTCGACGACGAACAGGATGTCGTGCTCGCGGCAGATGTCGCGCACCTCGGCCAGGTAACCGTCCGGCGGCAGGTAGATGCCGCCGGCCCCGATGATCGGTTCGCAGAAGAAGGCGGCGATGTGCTCGGCGCCCTCGCGTTCGATCAGCGCGAGCAGGCTCTTCGCCTCGTCCCAGTCGACGGTGCGGGCGTCCGACACGAAGTCGGCGTCGCCGTAGCCCTCCCGGTTGCCGGGGATCCCGGCGAGCGCGGTCCCGGCCACGTGCATGCCGTGGTAGGCCTTCTCCCGGCCCACGATCAGTCGCTTCGACGGGCGGCCCACCTCGACCCAGTAGCGGCGGGCCAGTTTCGCGGCCGACTCCACCGAGTCGGATCCGCCCGACGTGAAGAACACCTTCGACCCGGGCACCGGCGCGAGCGCGGCGAGCCGGTCCGCGAGCGCCACGGTCACGTCCGCGGTGAAATCCCCGAACGTGGAGAAGTGCGCCAGCGTGGACAGTTGCGCGGCGACCGCGTCGGCGATCTCGGTGCGCCCGTGCCCGACGTTGGTGAACCACAGGCCCGCCGTCGCATCCAGGTAGCGGATACCGTCGGCGTCCCAGATGTAGGCGCCCTCGCCGCGGGTGACGACGAACTCGCCGTCCCGGCGCACCGCCCCCATGTCCGCGAACCCGTGCCAGAGTGCTCCGCTCGACGTCATCGCTCCGCCTTCCGTTCCACATCCGACACCACTGCAAGGCCCCGGTCCGGCTCACCGTAACGCCACCGCCGCCCCCACCGCCCGGCAACGTCGACGGCCAGGCAGATCGACACGAACGCGACGACGAGCACCACCAATCCGATCGCCATCTGCAGGTAGCCCTGCGCGCGCGGGTCGATGAACGGGTACGGGTACCAGTCGACGATCGGGCCGCGGATCAGCGTGTAGACGCCGTAGACGGCCGGGAACCACAGCCACGTCACGGCCTGCGCGTCACCGATCCGTCGGAACGACGGGAACACCACCCAGTCGAGGAACAGCACCAACGGCAGGATCCGGTGCACGACCTCGTTCGTCCACGTCCCCTGCCCGCCGACGTCGACGTTCGACAACAGCACCGCGTACACGATGCCGGTGATCACCATGTACACGGTGACCGCGCCGCGGAACAGTTGCCAGCGCCGGCCCTGCGGGTCACCGAGAGCGCCCACCGCGAGGACGATCACGGCCATCACGTTGCTCAGGACGGTGAAGTAGCTGAAATAGCTGACGAGGTCGAAATCCGGCTGCCCGGCCTCCCGGACCGGTAACCACAGGATCGCCACCACCCCGAGAACCGCGAACCCGAGTCGCAGGGCCCGGACCGGTACGGGTGTTCGAGGGCCAGGCGCGTTCCCTGCTGCGTCGCTCACCCGCCGATCGTCGCACGCGACAGCCGGTTCCGTCCGATATTGCCGTTGCACGCTTCGATAGGCTGTGCGCAGCATGTCGACTTCATCTTCAGCCGCCGATTCCACGTTCGATCGCCGTGAGGCCCGCAAGCGCCTCGGTGCGCTCACCCTGCGGGACGAACACCGTCTGCGCCGCCGCCTCGATCGGGCCAAGTCCCCGTCCACGCTGGCGGCGCTGTCCGACGAGATCGCCGCGGCCGAGCTGCGAATCGCCGGACGCCGCGCCCAGGTTCCGGCCGTCACCTACCCGGAGGCGCTACCGGTCAGTGCCCGCCGCGACGACATCGCGGCCGCGATCGCATCGCACCAGGTGGTGATCGTCGCCGGCGAGACCGGCTCCGGCAAGACCACCCAGATCCCGAAGATCTGCCTCGAACTGGGACGCGGGGTCCGCGGACTGATCGGGCACACACAGCCGCGGCGGCTCGCGGCCCGCACGGTCGCCGAACGCATCGCCGAGGAGATCGGCCGGGATCTCGGCGACACCGTCGGCTACACCGTCCGGTTCACCGACCAGGTGTCGGATTCGACGCTGGTGAAACTGATGACCGACGGCATCCTGCTCGCCGAGATCCAACGGGATCGGATGCTGCGCCGCTACGACACGCTCATCATCGACGAGGCCCACGAACGCAGCCTCAACATCGACTTCATCCTCGGCTACCTCAAGCAGCTGCTCCCCCGCCGCCCCGACCTCAAGGTGATCATCACGTCGGCGACGATCGACCCGCAGCGGTTCGCGGAGCACTTCGAGGTCGACGGGGTACCCGCCCCGATCGTCGAGGTGTCCGGGCGCACGTTCCCCGTCGAGATGCGCTACCGCCCGCTGTCGGTGGAGGTCGGCGACCAGATCGTCGACCGCGACCCGGTGGACGCGGTGTGCGAGGCCGTCGAGGAACTCGCCGCCGAGGGAGACGGCGACGTCCTCGTCTTCCTGTCCGGCGAACGGGAGATCCGCGACACCGCCGACGCGTTGCGCGACCGCAGGTATCGGAACACCGAGATCGTGCCGCTGTACGCGCGGCTGTCCGCGGCCGAGCAGCACAAGGTGTTCACCCCGCACACCGGACGCCGCGTGGTGCTGGCCACCAACGTCGCCGAGACGTCGCTGACCGTGCCCGGCATCCGCTACGTCGTCGACCCCGGCACCGCCCGCATCTCCCGCTACTCGGTGCGCACCAAGGTGCAGCGGCTGCCGATCGAGGACATCTCGCAGGCGTCGGCCCGGCAGCGCACCGGCCGCTGCGGTCGTGTCGCCGACGGCATCTGCATCCGCCTCTACTCGGAGGACGACTTCGAGTCCCGGGACGCGTTCACCGAACCGGAGATCCTGCGTACCAACCTGGCGTCCGTCGTCCTGCAGATGACGGCGCTCGGACTCGGTGACATCGAGGCGTTCCCGTTCGTCGAGGCACCCGACCCGCGGGCGATCCGCGACGGCGTCGCGCTACTCGAGGAGTTGGGCGCCCTCGACGCCGAAACCACCGGCGGCGGCCCCCAGCTGACCGCGACCGGACGCGAACTCGCGCAACTGCCGGTCGATCCCCGCATGGCCCGCATGCTCGTCGAGGCGCACCGCAACGGGTGCCTGCGGGAGATGCTGGTGATCGTCTCCGCCCTGTCCATCCAGGACGTGCGGGAGCGTCCCGCCGACCATCAGCAGGCCGCCGACGAGAAGCACGCCCGGTTCGCGGTGGAGAACTCCGATTTCCTCGCCTACCTGAAGCTGTGGGAGTACCTGCGCGAGCAGCGGAAGGAGCTGAGTTCCAACCAGTTCCGCAGGATGTGCCGTAACGAGTTCCTGCACTGGCTGCGGATCCGCGAATGGCAGGACCTGCACGGCCAGCTCCGTCAGATCACCCGCGGACTCGGTTGGGAGACAACCGAATCCGAGGCCGGCGAGGCGGTCGTCCACCAGTCGCTCCTGGCCGGCCTGCTCTCCCACATCGGTGTCCGTGAGGGTGAGAAGCGGGACTTCCTCGGCGCCCGCGGCAGCCGGTTCGCGATCTTCCCCGGTTCCGGGCTGTTCAAGAAGCCGCCCCGCTGGGTGATGGCCTCCGAACTGGTCGAGACGACGCGGCTGTGGGCCCGGATGACGGCCCGCATCGAACCCGAATGGGTCGAGAACCTCGCCCCGCACCTGGTCAAACGCACGTACTCGGAGCCGCACTGGTCGAGCAAGCGGGCGTGCGCGATGGCCTACGAGCGGGTGACGCTCTACGGTGTCCCGATCGTCACCGGCCGACTCGTGTCGTACGCGTCGATCGACCCCGAGGTCTCCCGCGACCTGTTCCTCCGGCACGCCCTCGTCCAAGGTGAATGGCAGACGCAGCACCGGTTCTTCCACGCCAACCGGGCCCTCCTCGACGACGTCGAGGAACTCGAGCACCGGGCCCGCCGCCGCGACATCCTCGTCGACGACGAAACCCTGTTCGAGTTCTACGACGAGCGGGTCGGCCCGGAGGCGGTGTCGGCCCGACACTTCGACACGTGGTGGAAGAAGACCCGCCGGGAGAACCCGGAACTGCTGACGTTCACCACGTCGACGGTCGTCAACGCCGACTCCGCCGCCGTCCTCGAGGGCGACTACCCGGACGCGTGGCGGCAGGGCGAGATCCAGTTCCCGCTCACCTACCAGTTCGAGCCGGGCAAGGACGACGACGGTGTCACCGCCCGCATCCCCGTCGCCCTGCTCGCCGGGGTCCGCCCCGTCGGATTCGACTGGCTGGTGCCCGGGCTGCGCACCGAACTGGTGACGGCGCTGATCAAGACGCTGCCCAAGCAGGCCCGCCGCCAGGTGGTGCCGGCACCGGACTTCGCAGCCGCCGCGCTGGCCTCGGTGACGCCGCGCTCGGAGTCGCTGGTACACGCGCTGGCGCGGGAGTTGTCCCGGCTGGGGAACTGCCGGATCGACCCGACCGACTTCGATGTCGCGGCCCTCCCCCCGCACCTGCGGATGACGTTCGCGGCCGTCGACGAGAAGGGCGCCGTCGTCGGGAAGGACAAGTCACTGGCGGCACTGCGCCGCACTCTCGCCCCGCGGGTGGAGGTGGCGGTCGCGAAGGCCGCCGCGACCACCGAGCGGCAGCCCGCCCTGGTGTGGACGGCGCAGACCCTCGGCACTCTGCCCGAGACGGTGACCCGCACGCTCGGTGGGCAGAAAGTCACCGGCTATCCGGCCCTCGTGCCGGAGCAGTCGGGTGTGGCCGTGCGGGTCCTCACCACGCCCGCCGCCCAGCGTGCCGCGATGCGCGCCGGCACCCGCCGGCTTCTCCTCGATGCCGTTCCGACCCAAGCGAAGTCGGCGACGAACGGGATGAGTAACACGGACCGGCTGGCACTCGGCCAGAACCCGGACGGCAGTTTCGACGCGCTCCTCGAGGACTGCCGGGCGTGTGCGGTGGACGAACTGATCGCCGAGAACGGCGGCCCGGTACAGGATCCGGCCGCGTTCGAGGCGTTGACTGCCACCGTGCGGGCCCAGCTGGCGACCCGGGTCACCCGGCTGCTGCGGATGCTGCTGCCGGCACTGGCCGAGGCGCATCGGCTCGCGATCGTCCTCGACCGGGCCTCCGGGGAGGCCGCCGACGACGTCCGTGAGCAGCGGGAGTCGTTGCTGTTCCCCGGATTCGTCACCGAACTCGGCACCCGGCACCTGAAGGATCTGCCCCGCTACCTCGCGGCGGCGACCGCCCGACTCGAGGCGCTCCCGGCGAGCCTGCAGCGAGACCGGGTCGGGATGGATGCGCTCGATCGGGTGTACGCGGCCTACGACCGCATGCTGTCGGCGCTGCCGGAGGATCGGCGCGGCAACGCCGACGTCACCGCCGTCCTGTGGACGGTCGAGGAGTTGCGGGTGAGCCTGTTCGCGCAGTCCCTCGGCACCGCCGGACCGGTGTCGGAGAAACGCGTCCTCAAAGCGATCGACGCGATCCGCCGCTGAGGATCCCGGTCACGTCGCCGGGGACACCACGCCATCGGTGTCCTCGGCGCGGTTCTCGCGGTGGGCGCGCAGATCCTCGATCTCCCGCTCGAAGTCCTCGGCGGAACTGAAGGACCGGTAC
The DNA here is from genome assembly GCF_005434945.1 of Prescottella subtropica. Taxonomy (GTDB): domain Bacteria; phylum Actinomycetota; class Actinomycetes; order Mycobacteriales; family Mycobacteriaceae; genus Prescottella; species Prescottella subtropica. The sequence continues at coordinate 61,205 of NZ_SKCH01000009.1, forward strand.
ACCGACGCGAACCGCAGGTAGGCCACCTCGTCGAGATCCCGCAGCGGACCGAGAATCGCCAATCCGACCTCGTGGCTGGGGATCTCGGGCCCCGACGCCCGGACCGCGTCCTCGACCTTCTGCGCCAGCAGGTTCAGCGCATCGTTGTCGACGTGCCGGCCCTGGCAGGCGCGCTGCACGCCGCGGACCACCTTCTCCCGACTGAACGGCTCGGTCACACCACTGCGTTTGACCACTGCGAGGACCGCGGTCTCGACGGTGGTGAAGCGACGCCCGCACTCCGGGCACGAACGGCGCCGCCGGATCGCGGCCCCCTCGTCGGCTTCACGAGAATCGACCACGCGCGAATCGGGGTGCCGGCAGAACGGGCAGTGCATGGTGAATCCTCGCGGTGGGGTGTGACTGACAGGATCCGAGGATACCCGTCCCACCCACACCGTCAGCGACTCCCGGGTACCGAGACCTGCACGGTCTCCGTACCGGCAGGAACCGTCGGCGGGCCGGCCGCGAGGTCCGCGAGCGCATTCAGTCCGACGACGACGCCGACGGTGATCACGACGGTCGCCAGCACGGACGCCCAACCACCCGCCGCCTCAGCCCGCGAGGGTCCCGCCGATCGTGCGACCCGCGATCCCGGCGCGCCGCGGCGCGGTCGGGCGTCGTACCGCACGACGCCACCGCGCGGATGCGTCGTGGCCCGTCGCCGGCGGGACGGCGTCGGGCCGACTCTCCCTGAGCAACGCGCAGTCGATCCATTTCCCGAAAGTACGATCCCCATCCGAACCTCCCAGTGAGTCGTCACAGCTCGTCGGACACTGTGCGAGTCGTCCGAACATCTCCCGTTCACACCACCTGTTCGATCACGTGTTCGATAGAACACATATTCGATTTCTACCACGCGACGGCGGCGAAGTCACCGGTTTCCGCCGCCGCGTGTCGAACAGATGTTTGAAGTGGTGGCGTGATCGGGATAGATTCGGGGCAACGCATGCGGGCACACCAGGGAGGCGAACCGAATGAAGGACGAGACCACGAGTTCCGCCGGACGTGCCGTCGGCAGTGCCGACGACGACACGGGCCGTGAACCGGTTCTCGACGCCGCGCAGCTCACCGACCGGCAGCGCCGTGTCCTCGAGGTCATCCGCGCCTCGGTCGCCGACCGCGGTTACCCCCCGAGCATCCGCGAGATCGGTGATGCGGTGGGTCTGACGTCGACGTCGTCGGTCGCCCACCAGTTACGCACCCTCGAACGCAAGGGTTTCCTGCGTCGCGACCCCAACCGGCCGCGGGCGGTGGACGTGCGCGGGCTCGACAACGTGGTCCAGGCCGCCGTTCCGTCCGGAGCCACCGCGGCCGGCGACCTTCCCGATCCCACGTTCGTCCCGGTCCTCGGCCGCATCGCCGCCGGTGGTCCGATCCTGGCCGAGGAGGCCGTCGAGGACGTGTTCCCGCTGCCCCGCGAACTCGTGGGCCAGGGGTCGCTGTTCCTGCTCAAGGTCGTCGGGGAGTCGATGATCGACGCCGCGATCTGCGACGGCGACTGGGTGGTGGTCCGGCAGCAGAACGTCGCCGACAACGGCGACGTCGTGGCCGCGATGATCGACGGTGAGGCCACCGTGAAGACGTTCAAGCGCACCGGCAAGGACGTGTGGCTCATGCCGCACAATCGGCTGTTCGAGCCGATCCCCGGCAACGACGCGGCAATCCTCGGCAAGGTCGTCACCGTGATGCGCAAACTCTGATCCGACGACCGTAGGGCGGGTCCGCAGCACGATGCTGCGGACCCGCCCTGCGGTGTTTCGTGTGTCAGCTCAGATTCAGGCTGCGCCCGATGATCTCCTTCATGATCTCGGTGGTGCCGCCGTAGATCCGCTGGACCCGGGAATCGAGGTACGCCTTGGCGATCGGGTACTCGCGCATGTAGCCGTAGCCACCGTGCAGCTGCAGGCACCGGTCGACGAGTTCGACCTGCTTCTCCGTCGTCCACCACTTGGCCATCGCGGCCTCCTGGACGGTCAGCTTGCCCTCGTTGAGCAGTTCGATCGACCGGTCGACGAACACGCGCGCGATCTGGGTCTCGGTGGCGAGTTCGGCAAGCACGAAGCGGCTGTTCTGGAAGCTGCCGATCGACTTGCCGAACGCCTTACGGTCCCGGCAGTACCGGATCGTCTGCTCGAGCACCGACTCCATCGCCGCGACCGCGACCACCGCGATCGACAACCGCTCCTGCGGCAGGTTCTGCATCAGGTAGATGAAGCCCAGACCCTCCTCGCCGAGCAGGTTCTCGGCGGGCACCCGGACGTCGGTGAACGACAGTTCGGCGGTGTCCTGCGCCGCGAGGCCGATCTTGTCGAGGTTGCGGCCCCGCTCGAAGCCCTCCATGCCGCGCTCGACGACGAGCAGTGAGAACCCCTGCGCGCCCTTGTCCGGATCGGTGCAGGCCACGACGATCACCAGGTCGGCGTTGATGCCGTTGGTGATGAACGTCTTGGAGCCGTTGAGGATCCAGTGGTCCCCGTCGCGGACTGCGCGGGTCTTGATGCCCTGCAGGTCCGATCCGGTGCCGGGCTCGGTCATCGCGATCGCGGTGATGATCTCACCGGAGCAGAAGCCGGGCAGCCAGCGCTGCTTCTGTTCCTCGGTGGCGAGGTCGATCAGGTACGGGGCCACGACGTCGTTGTGCAGCATGAAGCCGGGACCGCCGAAACCGCCGCGGGTGGTCTCCTCGGTGACGATCGTGTTGTACCGGAAGTCCCGGACTCCCCCGCCGCCGTACTCCTCGGGCACCGCCATACCGAGGAAACCCTGCGCGCCGGCCTTCTTCCAGACCTCGCGGTCGACGATGTGCTGCTCCTCCCACAGGTCGTGGAAGGGGGCGACCTCCTGGTCGAGGAACTTGCGGTAGGACTCCCGGAAGAGGTCGTGCTCGGGTTCGAACAGGGTGCGCTCCACTGAGTCTCCTCACGTCGACATGCACCCGCGAACGGCGGGCGCATCGTTGCCCCGACGGTAGGACGACACTCGGCCGCGATCCATGACCGAGACGATCATGATTCGTGACCGATGTGAGTCACGTCACGGATGCCGGATGAGGCTGCGCCGCAGCGCGTCGAGTCGACGCATCACCGGGTAGGCGATCAGGATGCCGACCGACCCCCACGCGATGCCGCCGAGTTCGACCGATCCGATCGACAGCGTCAGGTCGCCGATCCCGGCGATGAGGGCGGCCGCGACGACAGTGAGGTTGACCGGGTCGGTGAAGTCGACCTTCGCATCCAGCCAGATCCGCACACCGAGGACACCGATCAGGCCGTACAGCACGAGCGTGGCACCGCCGATGACGCCGTCGGGCACCGTGAACACGAGGGCACCGAACTTCGGGGAGAACGACAGCACGACGGCGGTCACCGCGGCCACCCAGTAGGCGGCCGTCGAGTACACGCGGGTCGCGGCCATGACACCGATGTTCTCGGCGTACGTGGTGGTGCCCGAGCCGCCGCCGGCACCGGCGAGGGTGGTGGCCAGACCGTCGGCGAACAGGGCGTGCCCGGCCAGGTCGTCGAGCGGCTTGCCGGTCATCGCGGACACCGCCTTGACGTGCCCGACGTTCTCGGCGACGAGGACGATCACGACGGGCAACGCGAGCAGGATCACCGACAGGTCGAACGTGGGCGACCGCAGATGCGGGACCCCGAACCACGCGGCCTCCCGCAGGGCGTCGACGCGGTCGTCGGCGAGGCCGCCGACCGCCGCCGCGAACACCCAGCCGACGACGACGCCGATGAGGATGCCGAGCCGTCCGACGATGCCCGGGCCGAGGACCGTCGCGAGGAGGATCCCGAGGAGGGTGACCGCCGCGATCAACGGTTGCGCCTGGAACGATCCGGCCGCGGCGGGGGCGAGGTTGAGCCCGATCAGCGCCACCACCGCACCGGTGACGACCGGCGGCATCACCGCGTCGATGACGCGGGAACCGAGCGTCTTGACGACGAGGCCGACCAGCATGAGCACGACGCCCGCGGCGACGACGCCACCGAGCTGCGCGGCCGGACCGGCACCCGCGGACGCGGTCAGCGGGGCGATGAACGCGAACGACGACCCCAGGTAGCTGGGGATACGGCCGCGGGTGAGGAGCAGGAACAGCACGGTGCCGATGCCGGAGAACAGCAGCGTCGTGGTCACCGGGAAGCCGGTGATGGTCGGCACCAGCAGTGTGGAGCCGAACATCGCGATCACGTGCTGCATGCCGATACCGACGGTCCGCGGCCACGACAGCCGCTCGTGCGGGGCCACCACCGCGCCGTCCGCGATCTGCCGGCCGTCGCCGTGCACGGTCCACGAGAACAGCCGGGTCAGCTGTCCGTCCGACGATTGCGTTGTTTCCTGCTGGGTCACGACACGACATCGTAGGGGCAACGGCCGCCGGCCCGGCACGCGAACCCCTGATCTGGCGGGAGGTCGTGGATGCAGGCTGAGCGAAGGTCGCCGCCACACCGATCCGACGTCGATCGGGCCGGCTCACGAACCTGCACAACTCGGTCCCGAGCAAGCTCATGGCGACCACCGTGCAATCTGTGCTTCGGCAGGACACCCTCGCCACTTACGCACTACCTCGATACGCGCGCCATCCAGAACCAAAATCTGTTCTACAGTGCCTTGATCTGCTCGAAAAACGAAGAATGCTGCACGCTCCGAATGCTATCGTCGCTCCATGATCCTGCTCAGCTTCACCGTGCGCAACCACAAGAGCATCAGGGACGAGATCACAGTCGATCTCATACGTTCGTCGCTGCGGACCCTCCGGCCACGGGGCGACGACTGGGGCGCTGTGGCATACACGGTTGCGGGGATCTTCGGCGGCAATGCGACCGGCAAGTCCGCTGTGCTGGATGCGCTTCGCTACACGTTTACGGCGATCAGGCTGTCCGCCACAGCCTGGCAGGCATCGAAGTCGATGTACCGTGCACCGTTCATGCTCGACGGGACCGCGCGCACCTCATCGAGCACCTATGAGCTGGACTTTGTCCACGAGGGACATCGTCATTCCTACGGCTTCGAAGTCGACCATGACGGGATCAAGCGCGAGTGGCTGCGCGATGTGCCCGGCTCACGATGGCGCACGCTGCTGGACCGCGACCGCGACGCAGGCACACTGAAGTTCCACCAGAGTCTGCGCACGAAGATCGAGGTGACCGGACGTGAGCTCGTACTCAGTCGGGCGCTATTGCTGCAGGACTCGCCCTTGAGTCCTGTGGCTCGTGAACTGGCCTCCGCTTTCGACTGCGTTCTGGTGAAGGACTCCCACCGCGAGGCACGCCTGTCGAGCATCGCGGACTCGCTGGCGGAAGGAAGCATTACCTTCACCGATCTCGAAGCGCTGCTCCAGGTTGCCGACATCGGTGTCGTGAAGGTTAGCATCGAGGAGACCAATATCCCCGAGCACATCCGCCGCGCATTCCGCAGACTCCGGCAGGAGTTGCGCGAGGATGCGGACAGTCCAAGCGACACTGCCGCCGACGACGAAGATCTCGGCGATCTGGACGATGACCAACTCGCCCAGGTGGTGAGACATCTGGTCTTCACACACCGCGGCACGGCCGACGAACGCCCCGAGTTCTCCATCCAGGACGAGAGCGACGGGACGATCGCTTGGCTCGCCATCGGGGTGCCGGCGTTGGAGGCGCTGCGCGCGGGGGGGCTGCTACTTGTCGACGAGATCGACGCGAGCCTGCATCCCCACTTGCTCGAGGTTCTGTTGGGAGCCTTCGCGGATCCCCTGGTCAACACTCGGCAGGCGCAGCTCGTCTTCACGAGCCACGAGTCCTACGTCCTCTCGCCGCTGAGCGAAGTGAAGCTGGATCCCGAACAAGTCTGGTTCACGGACAAGACCTACGAGGGCGTCACCGAGCTGACCTGCCTCGCCGACTTCCCGAAGCACCCCGACGCGAACGTGGCGCGGCGCTATCTCACCGGACGGTACGGCGGTACGCCGCGGCTCTCACCGAGCACGCTGGCTGCACTCGTCGGCTCCGAGGAGCGCTGAGGGTGGCGACACGCAAGAGCGGGCGCAACAGCTGTCGTGAAATCAGTCCCTGTGGGCAAGGATCCGACGAAGGTCGTCCAGAAGTGCATTGAGATCCGAGACAAAGCTGCGAGCGACGAGAAGGAGTACGGCGACTGCGTCTGCCTGGTCGATGTCGACCAGCACAAGGCGTTGCCGGCCGCCTGCCAGCTCGCGGCCCGCGAGTCGATCCTGCTACTCGTCTCGAACCTCGAGTTCGAGGCATGGCTTCGGTGGCACGTCGAAGACAAGCGCTCTGCACTGAGCACCTCGCAACTCGACGAGCTCACCGCGAGGCTGGGATTGATCACGAAGAAAATGCTCGCACCGAGCTTCCCGTTCCACGCCGTACACGGAGCATGCGAGATCGCGCGCCGAGCAGACCCGGGTCTGGAGGCCGGGAGGATAGGCCCTGATCCTTCGTCGGCGATGCCACTCCTCGTGGATCTCATGCTGAGACGGCGAGGGTAGCGGCACAGCTAATGGCGCCGGGAGCGGCGTCGAACCGACCAGTAGGTGGCGGCTGCGGCGAGGGCACCACCGATCGCGAGAGTGGGCAGCGTCCACGGTGAGCCGGCCGTGCCGCCCGGCGCGGCGGGGACGTCCGTCGCGTTCGCCGACAGTGCCACCGAACCCGCCGGAGCCGAGCCCGCCGACGACGATTCCGGCGCACCGGCATGCGCGAGGTCGACGGCCCCCGCGAGTATCCGCAGCGGCGGCAGCGGGCCGCCGGCGGCCTCCGAGCCGGAGATCAGGTCGCCGTCCGGGGTGAACGCGAGCGCCTCCCCCTGCGGTTCGTTCGGGAGCGGCACCCGGATCGGGGTGGTGGTCGTGATCGCACGGGCCAGGTCGCCGTCGGGCGCCGAGTACAGGTAGGCGTCGGTGTAGGTGCGCAGTGCGGCAACCGTGCCGTCGGCGGCGACCGCACCCCCGGTGATCAGCGTCGATCCCCCGATGGGGACCGGGCCGCCCGGTGTGCTCGTCGGACCGAGCCGCACCTGCCCGATCCGTTCGAGCGGGGTCGGCCCCGGCGAGGCGAGCGCGTCGAGTCCGGCGCCGCCGACCGGACGGTAGATGCCGCCGGCCACGAGCACCTCCTTGGTGACGATCAGCGGGACACCGTCGCGCCCGATCAGTAGCGTCTCGGCGTCGTGCGGGCCGTCCGGGTAGGTGAGCCGGTGCAATCGTCCGGCACCGGACGCCGGATCCAGGTCGATCAGTGCGACCGTGGACCGGGCCTTCAGGTTGTCGCCGGTGTCCGACAGCCACAGCCGCCCGTCCGGTCCGACACCCATGTCCTCGATGTCGTACGGGTCGACCGGGACCGGCAGGGACCCGGTCACCCGGCAGGTGCCGTCGAGGACGGTGACGGCGTCGTCGGTGCCGCTGTCCCCGATCGCGTACATCACGCCCCCGGCCGTCCCGTCACTGCCGATGGCGAGTCCGGACAGTTCCTCGAGTGCCGGATCGGTAGGGGTGCACAGGGTTTCGAATGCGGCGCCGTCGGCGAGGACCCCGGACCCGGTGGACTGTGCGACGGCGGGGGCACCGGTCAGGATGCCGCCGAGCAGCAGTCCACCGGTGAGTACCGATCCGATCGTGGCGCGGACGCTACCGGTGCCCGGCGTACTCGGCCAGAGCCGACGCGAGCGATTCGGGGACCCGCACCCGCATCCGGGTGCCGTGCTCCTCGTGTTCGGAGTCGAGGATCTGTCCGTCCGCGTGGATGCGGGCGACGAGGTCGCCACGGGTGTACGGGACGAGGACGTCGACCTCGATCTCGGGGCGTCGCACGATCTCCCCCAGGTGTTCCCGCAGTGCATCGATACCCTCCCCGGTCCGGGCGGACACGAACACCGCACCGGGAAGAAGCCCGCGCAGTTGGGTCAGGACCACCGGGTCCGCCGCATCGATCTTGTTTACCACGATCAACTCGGGCGGTGCGGGTGAATCGTTCTCCCGCAGCACCTCGGTGATCACCTCGCGGACCGCCTTGATCTGGTCGGTCGGCAGTGGATCGGAGCCGTCGACGACGTGCAGCAGCAGGTCGGCGTCGGTGACCTCCTCGAGGGTCGAGCGGAACGCCTCGACCAGCTGGGTCGGCAGGTGCCGCACGAATCCGACGGTGTCGGTGAGCACGTATTCGCGGCCGTCCTCGAACGACGACTGCCGGGTCGTCGGATCCAACGTGGCGAACAGCGCGTTCTGCACGAGCACCCCGGACCCGGTGAGGGCGTTGAGGAGGCTGGACTTGCCGGCGTTGGTGTAGCCGACGATCGCGACCGACGGGATCTCGGTGCGCAGCCGATGACTGCGTTTGGTGTCACGGGCCGCTTTCATACCCTTGATCTCGCGCCGCAGTTTCGCCATCCGTTCCCGGATACGACGGCGGTCCGTCTCGATCTTCGTTTCACCCGGTCCGCGCAGACCGACACCGCCGTTGCTGCCGGCGCGGCCACCGGCCTGCCGGGACATGGACTCGCCCCAGCCGCGCAGCCGCGGCAGCATGTACTCCATCTGCGCGAGCGCGACCTGCGCCTTGCCCTCCCGGGATGTGGCGTGCTGGGCGAAGATGTCGAGGATCAGGGCAGTGCGGTCGATGACCTTGACCTTGACGACCTTCTCCAGTGCGGTCAGCTGGGCGGGGGTCAGTTCACCGTCGCAGATGACGGTGTCGGCGCCGGTCGCCAGGACGACCTGCCGAAGTTCCTCGGCCTTGCCGGACCCGATGTAGGTGGAGGCGTCGGGCTTGTCGCGTCGCTGTACCAGACCCTCGAGGACCTCGGAGCCGGCGGTCTCGGCGAGCGCGGCGAGTTCGGCCATACTGGCATCGGCCTGCGCGGCGGTGCCCGACGTCCACACCCCGACCAGCACGACCCGCTCGAGGCGCAGCTGCCGGTATTCGACCTCGGTGACGTCGGTGAGTTCGGTGGACAGTCCCTGGACGCGGCGCAGCGCGGTGCGTTCGTCGAGTTGCATCTCGCCGACCGACGGGACGTGGCCGCCGAAGTGGTCGACCTCGTGCACCGCCGTGTCGTCACCCGCGGTGGAGTCGGTGTGCTGCTGTGATTTCGTCGATTTCGTCATACACGTCCATGGTCCCACGAACCCGGACACGGACGCATTCGGTTATCCCCTGCACGGCGCGGATCCCACCCCGCCCGGGCTTCAGCCCAGTTCGGTCCACCAGCGGTCGTCGATCCGGCCGGACGCGACGAGCACCGACGGCCCGCGCAGTGCGGCACGTCCGGCGTCGACGGTGACCTGGACGCGCCCGCCCGGAACCCGCACCTCGACGGTGCCGTCGGTGGTGCCGCTGCCGCGCAGGGCGGCGACGGCGGCGGCGACGGTACCGGTGCCGCACGAGCGGGTCTCGCCGACACCGCGTTCGTGGACGCGCATGTGCACCGCACCGCCGTCGAGGGCGGTGAGGATCTCGATGTTGACGCCGGCCGGGAAGAAGACCGGGTCGAAGTCGGGTGCGGAAGTCAGGTCCAGCGCGGCGAGCGCGGCCGGGGTCAGATCGGCGGCGACGCACGCGAGGTGCGGGTTGCCGACGTCGATGCCGAGACCGGTCAGTTCCCGGCCGCCGACGGTCGCGGTCGAGCCGCCGAGTTCACGGATCGGCCCCATGTCGACGGTGACGTCGCCGTGGACGTGGTCGGCGGCGTGCACGACGACGGGGCGGGCCCCGGCGCGGCTGCCGACGACGAACTCGTCGCGCGATTCGAGTCCGGTGGCGCGCAGGTAGTGGGCGAACACCCGCACCCCGTTGCCGCACATCTCCGCGACGGAGCCGTCGGCGTTGCGGTAGTCCATGAACCAGTCGTCGGGGCCGACGCCGGCGGGCAGTTCGCGCAGCACCCCGGTGTCGGCGAGCGCCCCGGCGCGGGCGACGCGCAGCAACCCGTCGCCGCCGAGTCCGCGGCGGCGGTCGCACAGTGCGGCGATCCGGTGCTGGGGAAGCGCAAGGTCGGCGTCCGGATCCGGGAGGATGACGAAGTCGTTCTCGGTGCCGTGTCCCTTGCTGAACTCCATGCCCGTCATGTTACCGATCGCGTCCTGCTCATCGGCGCTGCCGAGCGGTCAGCGAGGCACCTCGGCGCTGCCGGGCGATCTCGTAGAGGCACACTGCGCCTGCGGACGGTGCGCCGAGCGAGCTGGCGGCGCCGCCGATCGGGATGCTCACCGTCACGTCGCAGGCTGCACGCCAGGACGCGCTCATGCCGCGGGTCTCGTTGCCGATCACCAGAATCGTGCCTCCACCGAAGTCGTGCTCGAAGATCGGCGCCTCGCTGCCCTCGTCCGTCCCGACGATCATCAGATCACGGCCGTCGCGGCGCGTACGTTCCCGCATCGCCAGCACCTCGTCGGCGTCGGTCGCCGTGTACACCGGCAACGCGAACAGCGAGCCGGTCGAGGCGCGCACGCACTGCGGGTCGAACGGGTCGGCGGCGTGCCCGGTCACGACCACCGCGTCGGCACCGAACGCGTCGGCGGAACGGATCAGCGTGCCCAGGTTTCCGGGCGAGGTCGGCCGGTCGAACACCACCAGCAGCGGCGCACCGGACGTCGAGGCGAGCGCGCCGACGCCCCGCTGACGGGTCTTCGCGACGGCAATGAGTTCCGGTGCGAGGTCGGCCTTCTCCCCCAGTTCGGCCATCAGTTCACCACTGACGCCGACCTTCTCGCCGGACCAGCCGTCGAGGACCCCGCGGGCCCAGCCCGACAGGGCACTGCCGTCGACCCGGTAGAGCACCGTCTCGATCGGCCAGTCGTGCTCGAGCGCCAGGGTCAGCGGCCGCACACCCTGGATCAGGAAACGGCCCGACTTGGTGCGCTTGGCCCTCGTCGTCAGGTACGACTGCCACTGCTGGAACCGGGCGTTGCGCACCGTCACCCGCGGGTCCCGGTGCCCGGCCTGGGCCGTCCGCTGTGTCTTCTTCGTCACGCTCTCTCCACTGTCGTCATGGCCAGATCCACCAGATTGCGGCTCGCGCCGTCGAGCCAGTGCACCCGCGGGTCGCGACGGAACCAGGACCGCTGCCGGCGCACGTACCGGCGGGTGCCGATGAACGTGCGTTCGATCGCCTCGGCGCGGTCGTAGTCGCCGTCGATCAGGGCGAGCACCTGCGCGTAGCCGATCGCACGCTGCGCGGTGACGCCGTCGCGGAGACCGACGTCCACCAGGGCGCGTACCTCGTCGACGAGTCCCCGCTCGAACATCAGCTCGGTGCGCAACCGGATCCGCGCATCCAGCTCCTCGGTGTCCCGTTCGACGCCGAGAATCACCGTGCCCCAGCGGGGTTCGCCGATCGTCGGCGCGGACGCCGCGAACGGGCGTCCGGTGATCTGCACGACCTCGAGCGCCCGGACGATGCGGCGGCCGTCGGTCGGCAGGATCGACGCCGCCGCGTCCGGATCGACCCGGCCCAGTTCGGTGTGCAGGGCCGCGACACCACGGTCGGCGAGCGCCGCCTCCCAGTGCGCCCGCACCGCGGGATCGGTGGCCGGGAACGACCACTGATCGAGCAGCGACTGCACGTACATCATCGAGCCGCCGACGATGATCGGAACGGCACCGCGGGCCCGGATCGCCTCGACGTCAGCCGTCGCCGACTCCTGGTAGCGGGCGACGGTCGCGGTCTCGGTGACGTCGAGGACGTCGAGCTGGTGGTGCGGAATGCCGCGGCGTTCGGGGACCGTGAGCTTCGCGGTGCCGACGTCCATGCCGCGGTACAGCTGCATCGCGTCGATGTTGACGATCTCGCCGCCGAGCCGCTCCGCGAGATCGAGCCCGAGATCGGATTTCCCGGTGGCGGTGGGGCCGACGACCGCGATCGGGGTGGGACCAGCAGTCGGGGTGGACACAGGGGGTGTCGTGGTCACGGGCGCCACATCCCGACGTGGTAGCCGACGCCGTACGGCGCGCCCGCGTACAGCGATTCGGCGGCGGCCGGACCGGACGGGCCGAACACCGCGGCCAACGCCTGCCAGACGGCCCGGCCGGTGAGTCCGATCCCGGCGCACACGTCGGCATCGAGACCGGTGAGGGCCGCCGCATCACCGGCGGCCAGGGCGTCGTCGAGCGCCGCCTGCACCCCGCCGGACCGAGGGTCGAACGCGCCGGGCGCCTTGTCGGTGAGGGTGTTCGCCCCGTCCGCGACCACGAGCAGCCCGTGCGGCGCCGGATCCGCGTCGAGTTCGGCCCGCAGCGCCGCCCCGATCCGCGCGCACTCCCCGGCCGGGGTGCCCGCGTCGAGCAGCCGGACCCGGATCCGCGTCGCGGGGGCGGCCTGACCGCGCAGCCACCCGGCGATCAAGGCGGCCAGCGGCAACTCCGGATCGACCGGACCGTTCGCGTCGGGTGCCAGACGGACCCGCTCGTCGACGCCGTATCCGGCGAACGTGCCGCGCGTGTCCGGGCCGATCCCGGCGACATGCGTGTCGACGGCGTCGACGGCGCTGTTCCGGACCCCGAGGACCGTCCAGTCGGCGGCGGCCCCCAACCGTCCGGCCACCGCGAGCGCTGCCGTGCGCATCGCATCGGTCTCGGAGGCTGCGGCCCCGGCCAGCCCGGGGACCAGCAGGGGCGGTGAGGGCACGAATGCGGCGGCAGTCAACACACTGCGCAACGGTAGTCGACACGAGGTGACGCGTTCGCAGCGTCGTACCTGTTTCAATAGGGGCCGAACAGTTACTGCCTGCTCCCGCGGGTTCCGAACGATCGTTCGGTACGACGCGGACCGTGAGCGGCGGTGACAGGGTGATCAGGCAGCCGTGACGCGCGGCAGAGACGAGGAACGATGACCGAGAGCAACGCACCCCAGCCGGGAACCCCGAAGCCGGGCATCCCCAAGCCGGGAGTCCCCAAGCCCGGTCCCGCTCCGAGCCATGCGGCACCGGCGGCACCGGCCGCCCCGGCCAGCGATCCGAGCCGATTCGGCCGAGTCGACGACGACGGCACCGCGTGGGTGACGACCGCCGACGGGGATCGGCAGATCGGCTCGTGGCAGGCCGGTGACGCCGCCGAGGGCCTCGCGCATTTCGGTCGCCGCTACGACGATCTCGCCACCGAGGTCGCGCTCCTCGAGTCCCGGCTCGCGTCCGGGACCGGTGACGTGAAGAAGACCCGGGCCGCCGCCGAGGCGCTCGCGGAATCACTGCCGACCGCCGCCGTCATCGGTGACCTCGACGCGCTCGCCACCCGCCTGTCGGCGATCGTGGCCGGATCCGAGAAGGCCGCGGAGAAGGCGAAGCACCGCAAGGAGCAGATCCGCCGCACCCACATCGCCCGTAAGGAGGCGCTGGCCGCCGAGGCCGAGCAGCTCTCGTCCGAGTCCACGCAGTGGAAGGCGGCCGGGGACCGGCTGCGGGAGATGCTCGACGAGTGGAAAACGATCCACGGTGTCGACCGCAAGACCGACGACGCGCTGTGGCGCCGCTTCTCCAAGGCGCGGGAGACGTTCAACCGGCGCCGCGGCACACACTTCGCCGACCTCGACCGCGAACGCGCGACCGCCAAGTCCCGCAAGGAGGAACTCGTCGTCGCGGCGCAGGCCCTGTCGACGTCCACCGAGTGGAGTGCGACGGCCGCCCAGTTCCGCGATCTGCTCGCCGAATGGAAGGCCGCCGGCCGCGCCCCGCGGGACGCGGACGACACGCTGTGGCGGCAGTTCAAGGAGGCGCAGGACGTGTTCTTCGCGGCCCGCAACGCCGCCGCGTCCGAGCGGGACGCCGAGTTCGCGGAGAACGCGCTCGCCAAGGAGGAGTTGCTGACGACCGCCGACGGCATCGACCCGGCGCAGGACCTCGACGCGGCGCGCGCGGCCCTGCGTGCACTGCAGGAGAAGTGGGACGAGATCGGCAAGGTTCCGCGGGAGCGCATGCACGACCTCGAGGGCAAGCTCCGGGCGATCGAGAAGCGGGTCCGCGAGGCCGCCGACTCCGAGTGGCGGCGCACCGACCCGGAGGCGCTGGCGCGGGCCGCCCAGTTCCGGGAGCGGGTCGCCCAGTTCGAGGAGCAGGCCGCGAAGGCGACGGCCGCCGGCAAGACGAAGGACGCCGAGAAGGCACTCGCCCAGGCCCGGCAGTGGCGTGAGTGGGCCGACGCGGCCGAGGGTGCCGTCGGCGAGCTCTGACCCGGGACGGTCACCGAGAACAACTGTGGGGCGGCACCTTCCGGTGCCGCCCCACAGTGGTCTCGCGTCCCGTCAGACCGTCCAGTCACCCTGATCGGGGTCGCTACCGGACGCCTGCCGACGCTCCTCCTCCGCGGCGAGCTGCATCGCCGTCCGGGTCCACACGACCTTGATCCAGTGGAATGTCAGGACGATGACGGCGAGCCATCCGAGGATCAGGCCGATACCCGGTCCCGCGCCGGTCTCGGCGGCCGGGACCGTCTGCCGCGACCAGATCGCCAGCATGCCGAACACCACCGACACGGCGGTACCTGCCAGTGCGATCCACGCGAGCACCCAGCGCCGGGTGACGAGCGCGAGGATCGAGAAGATGCCACCGAACACGAGCGCGAACCACACGAACAGCCGCGACGGCAGCTTGATGTGCTCGTCGACGGCGTCCGGCGCGAAGACCAGGACGTCCCACCCGTTCGCCGCGCCGGTGTGCGGCAACGTGAACGACAGCAGCAGCACCAGCACGCACACCGCGACGACCACGGCACGCATACCGGGGTCGATCTCGCCGGCGATCTTCTTCTCCGCGGCCTCGAAGTCCTTCTGGTACTCCTCGATCGGGTCGGGGGTCGGCCCGTCCGGTCGCTGCGGATCACCGGAACTCATACGTTGCATCCCATCTGTGCGGGCAGCGGCGCCGGGGCGCCCACCTGGGGCAGCCCGAGGCCGACGCCGATCGGCGGGGTCTTCGGTGTGACCCCGCGTTCGAACGAGTCACCGGCACGGGTGCGCCGGTGGGTGAGAATCGAGCCGTCGGCCACCAGATGATGCGGGGCGGCGCCGGTGACCACCGCGGTGATCACGTCGCCGGGGCGCAGATCGCCGTCGAGGTTCCCCTCCGGCCGGAAGTGGACGAGACGGCCGTCGCGGGCGCGGCCGCTCATGCGTGCGGTCTCGGCGTTCTTGCGGCCGTCACCGCTGGTCACCAGCAGCTCCACCTCGGTGCCGACGAGTTCCCGGTTCGCCTCGAGAGTGATCTCCTCCTGCAGCGCGATGAGCCGGTCGTAGCGTTCCTGCACGACGGCCTTCGGCAGCTGCCCCTCCATCTCGGCGGCCGGGGTGCCGGGACGCTTGGAGTACTGGAACGTGAACGCGCTGGTGAACCGGGCCTGCCGGACCACGTCGAGGGTGGCCTGGAAGTCCTCTTCGGTCTCCCCGGGGAAGCCGACGATGATGTCGGTGGTGATCGCAGCGTGCGGCATCACGGCGCGGACCTTCTCGATGATGCCGAGGAACTTGGCGCTGCGGTACGAGCGGCGCATCGCCTTGAGCACGCGGTCGGAGCCCGACTGCAACGGCATGTGCAACTGCGGGCACACGTTCGGGGTGGTGGCCATCGCCTCGATGACGTCGTCGGTGAACTCGGCCGGGTGCGGGGACGTGAACCGGACCCGCTCGAGGCCGTCGATCTGCCCGCACGCCGTCAGGAGTTTCGCGAAGGCGCCGCGGTCCCGTTCGATACCGGGGTCGGCGAAGGAGACGCCGTACGAGTTGACGTTCTGCCCCAGCAGCGTCACCTCCAGCACACCCTCGTTCACCAGCGCCTGCACCTCGGCGAGGATGTCGCCGGGCCGCCGGTCGACCTCCTTGCCGCGCAGCGCCGGCACGATACAGAACGTGCACGTGTTGTTGCAGCCCACCGAGATCGACACCCAGCCCGCGTACGCGGACTCCCGCTTGGCGGGCAGCGTCGACGGGAACGACTCGAGCGATTCGAGGATCTCCACCTCGGCCTTCTCGTTGTGCCGGGCCCGGTCGAGCAGCGCCGGCAGCGACCCGATGTTGTGGGTGCCGAACACGACGTCGACCCACGGCGCCTTCTTCACGACGGTGTCGCGGTCCTTCTGCGCCAAGCAGCCGCCGACCGCAATCTGCATGCCGGGACGTTCGGCCTTCACCGGGGCGAGGTGGCTGAGGTTGCCGTACAGCTTGTTGTCGGCGTTCTCGCGGACCGCGCAGGTGTTGAAGACCACCAGGTCCGCCTGCGCTCCCGTCGCCGCCCTGGTGTAGCCCGCGTCCTCGAGCAGGCCCGAGAGCCGCTCCGAGTCGTGCACGTTCATCTGACAGCCGTACGTGCGCACTTCGTAGGTGCGCACCGTGTCCTGAGCCCTGGCCTGGTCGATCGTCTCCACGGCATCAAGGGTACGGCCTCACCCGAAACCGCTCGTCGCGGCCACAATGTCCGATCTGAGAAGAAGGTTCGATCTTGATCGCTTCAGCAGTCTTGCCACCGACCGGCGAGTATGCTCACGATGCCTATAAAGTTATCGGCTATGACACAGCCTGAGACAGCCGGAACGGCTGCGGGAGCCCGGTCGATGATCTCGATGACAGGGGTGAACAAGCACTACGGTGATCTGCATGTTCTGAAGGACATCGACCTCGAGATCCCCACCGGGCAGGTCGTCGTCATGCTCGGCCCGTCGGGGTCCGGCAAGTCGACGCTGTGCCGCACGATCAACCGGCTCGAGCCGATCGATCGGGGCACCATCACGATCGACGGCACCGCCGTCCCCGCCGAGGGTCGTGCTCTCGCCCGCCTGCGGTCCGAGGTCGGCATGGTGTTCCAGAGCTTCAACCTGTTCGCGCACAAGACGGTGCTCGAGAACGTGATGCTGGCACCCATGAAGGTGCGCGGCCTCGACAAGGCCACCGCGAAGAAGAACGCCCTCGCCCTGCTCGAGCGGGTCGGGATCCAGGCGCAGGCCGACAAGTACCCGGCACAGATGTCCGGTGGCCAGCAGCAGCGTGTGGCGATCGCCCGATCGCTCGCGATGGAACCGAAGGTGATGCTGTTCGACGAGCCGACGTCGGCCCTCGACCCCGAGATGGTCAACGAGGTCCTCGACGTCATGGTGGGCCTCGCCAAGGAGGGCATGACGATGATCGTCGTGACCCACGAGATGGGGTTCGCCCGCAAGGCCGCGGACCGGATCATCTTCATGGCCGACGGCCGGATCCTCGAGGACGCCGACCCGGAGACCTTCTTCACCGCCCCGAAGTCCGATCGTGCCAAGGACTTCCTCGGCAAGATCCTCGGGCACTGAGCGAGGACCATGATGAAACGTATTCGATTCACCCCGGCCCGGCTGCTCGGGACTGTCGCGGCACTGGCCGTCGTCGCCCTGACCGCCACCGGTTGCGGCAGCAGCGAGCCACGGGACGTGCTCGCCGACGCCGCCGCCGGGCACCTGACGATCGGCACCAAGTTCGACCAGCCCGGCCTGGCGCTGCGCGAACCCGACAAGACGATGACCGGTTTCGACGTCGCGGTCGCGCGATACATCGCGAACTACCTGGGTGTGCCCGACAGCGGCATCACGTGGCGCGAGGCACCGTCGTCGCAGCGTGAGACGCTCATCAAGAACGGTGAGGTCGACTACGTGGTCGGCACCTACTCGATCACCGACAACCGCAAGAAGGTCGTCGACTTCGCCGGCCCCTACTACATTGCCGGCCAGTCGCTGCTGGTACGCGCCGACGACGACTCGATCACCGGTCCCGAATCGCTCGAGAACGGCAAACGGCTGTGCTCGGTGTCCGGTTCGACGCCCGCACAGAAGATCAAGAAGTCGTACCCGAACGTGCAGTTGCAGCAGTTCGACAGCTACTCGTCGTGCGTCGAGGCCCTGCACCGCGGCAAGGTCGACGCCCTCACCACCGACGACATCATCCTGGCCGGGTACGCGTCGCAGTACCCGGGCGAGTTCAAGCTCGCCGGCGAGCCGTTCACCGTCGAACCGTACGGCGTCGGCCTGCCCAAGGGCGACGCCGCGGCCCGCAGCAAGATCAACGACGCGATCGAGGACATGATCGCGACCGGCGCGTGGGAACGCGCCCTCG
Organism: Prescottella subtropica; assembly: GCF_005434945.1. Classification (GTDB taxonomy): domain Bacteria; phylum Actinomycetota; class Actinomycetes; order Mycobacteriales; family Mycobacteriaceae; genus Prescottella; species Prescottella subtropica. The sequence continues at coordinate 79,304 of NZ_SKCH01000009.1, forward strand.
AGCAGGCCATGGGCGAATCCGGGTTCACACTGCCCGCACCGCCGACGGTCGACCGGTACTGAGGGGGGTGACATGGGACTGATCGACACTTACGGAGACCAACTCGTCAGCGCGTTCTGGACGACGATCCAGCTGACGTTCTGGTCGGCGCTCGGCGCCGTGATCTGGGGCACCCTGCTCGCAGCGATGCGGGTCTCCCCCGTACCGATCCTGCGCATCTTCTCGACGTGGTACGTCAACATCTTCCGCAACACCCCGCTGACGCTGATCATCGTGTTCTGTTCGGTGGGCCTCTACCAGAACCTGGGCGTGCACTTCGCGCCCGAGAGCTCACCGCACTTCATCGACCAGAACAACTTCCGGCTCGCGGTCCTCGGATTCGTCGTCTACACGTCCGGTTTCGTGTGTGACGCGCTGCGCTCGGGTATCAACACGGTGCCCCTCGGTCAGGCGGAGGCGGCCCGCTCCCTCGGCCTGACGTTCACGCAGTCCATCCGGATGATCGTGCTGCCGCAGGCGTTCCGCGCAGTCATCGCACCGCTCGGCAGCGTGCTGATCGCGTTGACGAAGAACACGACCATCGCGTCGGCGATCGGTGTGGCCGAGGCGTCGCTGCTGATGAAGACCATGATCGAGAACGAGGCGGACAAGCTGTTCCTGGTGTTCGGCATCTTCGCGCTCGGCTTCATGGTCCTGACCATGCCGATCGGATTCCTGTTCGGCTATCTCGGCAAGCGTTTGGCGGTGAAGCGATGACTCAGCAGTCGAGCGTTCTCTTCGACATCCCCGGGCCCCGCGCCCGCGTCCGCAACCGGTTGATCGCCGTCGGTTTCGGTGTCGTCCTCGTCGGTCTCGCGCTGTACGTGCTGAACGTGCTGGCCGACAACGGTCAGCTCGAGGCCGACAAGTGGTCACCGTTCCTCGACCACTTCACGTGGACGACGTACCTGCTGCCGGGCCTCAAGGGCACCCTGCTGGCAGCGGCCCTGTCGATCGTGTTCGCACTGATCCTCGGCGCGGTCCTCGGCATCGGCCGACTGTCGGACCACCGGTGGGTGCGCCTGGTCAGCGGCGCGATCGTCGAGTTCTTCCGCGCCATCCCGGTGCTGATCCTGATGATCTTCGCGTACCAGGCGTTCGCCCAGTACGGCGTGTTCCCGTCCGGACAGTTGGCGCTGGCTGCGGTCGTGGTGGGTCTGACCCTGTACAACGGCTCGGTGATCGCGGAGATCCTGCGGGCCGGCATCCTGTCGCTGCCCAAGGGGCAGACGGAGGCCGCGTCCGCGCTGGGTATGCGCAAGAGCCAGATGATGCGGCTGATCCTGCTGCCGCAGGCGATCACCACGATGCTGCCGGCCCTGGTGTCGCAGATGGTGGTGGCGCTCAAGGACTCGGCCCTCGGCTACCAGATCGGCTACATCGAACTGATCCGCAGCGGCCAGCAGTCGGCGTCGTACTACCGCAACTTCTTCGCGGCCCTCGTCGTCGTCGGCCTCATCATGGTGCTCATCAACTTCGCGCTCACCTCGTTCGCGACGTGGCTGGAGAAGCGCCTGCGGACCGGCGGTAAGAAGGGCGTCGCACGCACCGTCCTGTCCCTCGACGCGGACGTCCTCGACGGCGCTCCCGGCGTCGACGACTTCGGCGCCGACCAGGCGCAGTCACGGCCACGCAGCTGACGCGGTGACACGCCGACGGGCTCGTGACGGATTCGATTCCGTCACGAGCCCGTCGGCGTTTCCACCCGGTTCCGGGGTGCCCGCTCAGAGATTCCCGAGTTCGTCCTTGACGACCGCGAACGACATTCCCGCCGGATAGCCGCGGCGGGCGAGCATGCCGACGAGACGGCGCATCAACCGTTCCCGATCGTCGCGGTCGGCGATGTCGTCGGCGGTGGTGCGGAGCAGTTTCCGGCGCACCAGGTCGGCGGCGCGCTCGCGTTCGTCGTCGGCACTGATCGCCGACAGCGCCTCCTGCGAGGTGGCGTCGTCGACACCCTTGCGTCGCAGTTCGGTGGCCAGGGCCCGCCGGCCACGCCCGGAGTAGGTGTGCCGCGAATGCACCCACTGCTCGGCGAACGCGGCGTCGTCGACGAGACCGACCTCGGTGAGCCGGCCCAGGACGGCGTCGATCACCGCCTGCGGGTATCCCTTCGTCACGAGTTTCTGCTCGAGTTCGGCGCGGCTGCGGGCCCGGTCGGTGAGCAGTCGCAGGCACACGTCCTTCGCGCGGGCCGCCAGGGTTTCCGGGGAGCCCGTCAGCTCGAACGGCTGCCCGTCCTCCCCGAGCGGCCGGCCCGCACTGTCCCGGCGCCGGGGGGCGGCGCGGCGCCGGCCGGTGGTGACGTCGTCGCTGCCGTACCGGTCGTAGTGGCTGTTGTCGTCGTAGCTGGTGTCGTCGCTCATGGTTGGTCGACTGCGTCCGGCCCGGACCCGGGGTGGGGTCCGGGCCGGACGCGAGGGTCGTCGGACCTAGAAGTCAGCCTGCTCGGGGACCTCGTCGGTGAGGACCGCGCCGATACCGAGCTTCTCCTTGATCTTCTTCTCGATCTCGTCGCGGATGTCGACGTTCTCGAGGAGGAACTTGCGGGCGTTCTCCTTGCCCTGGCCGAGCTGGTCGCCCTCGTACGTGTACCAGGAACCGGACTTGCGGATGAACCCGTGCTCGACACCCATGTCGATCAGCGAGCCCTCCTTGCTGATGCCCTGGCCGTACAGGATGTCGAACTCGGCCTGCTTGAACGGCGGCGACACCTTGTTCTTGACGACCTTGACGCGGGTGCGGTTGCCGACCGCGTCGGAGCCGTCCTTGAGGGTCTCGATGCGGCGCACGTCGAGGCGCACCGACGAGTAGAACTTGAGTGCCTTACCGCCGGTGGTGGTCTCCGGCGAGCCGAACATCACACCGATCTTCTCGCGCAGCTGGTTGATGAAGATCGCGGTGGTGCCCGAGTTGTTGAGCGCACCGGTCATCTTGCGCAGCGCCTGGCTCATCAGCCGGGCCTGCAGACCGACGTGGCTGTCGCCCATCTCGCCCTCGATCTCGGCGCGCGGCACGAGCGCAGCCACCGAGTCGATGACGATGATGTCGAGTGCGCCGGACCGGATCAACATGTCCGCGATCTCGAGGGCCTGCTCACCGGTGTCCGGCTGCGACACCAGCAGGGCGTCGGTGTCGACACCGAGCTTGCGGGCGTACTCCGGGTCGAGGGCGTGCTCGGCGTCGATGAACGCCGCGACACCGCCGTTGGCCTGTGCGTTGGCGACCGCGTGCAGCGCGACCGTCGTCTTACCCGAGGATTCCGGGCCGTAGATTTCGACGACGCGGCCGCGGGGCAGGCCGCCGATACCGAGGGCGACGTCCAGCGCGATGGATCCGGTGGGGATCACGGCGATGGGCTGACGGGCCTCCTCCCCGAGACGCATCACCGATCCCTTGCCGAAGCTCTTGTCGATCTGAGCGAGGGCGAGTTCGAGTGCCTTGTCGCGATCGTGTGCCTGTGGTGCCATCGTGGTCCCCTTAGTTGAAGTCTCGGTCGAAGTCTCGTCCAGCGATCTGTGGTTCAGGGTAGAGCCCGGTACCGACAAGTTCGCCGACCCGGACGCCAGCCGGCACCCACCAGCATAATCGAACACATTTTCGAGTCAACGGTGCGAGCGTTCCCGTAACCGGGTCAGCACCTCGGCGAGCGTCGCGTCCTCGCCCGGCACGAGCACGACCCCCAACTCCTGCACTGCGTCGACCACGTCGGCGACCGACAGCGTCACGTGTTCGGTCCCACGGCCGCGGGCGCGGACCGTCCGGGCACCCTCGGTGACGGTCACGTGCGCATCCGGCAGGTGCCGCATCACCCTCAGGTGCTGTGTGAACGGCGAATACGGATCCCGGGACGTGACGACATGCCCGGTCCGCACGTCCGCCGGGTGCACGGGCGCCTCGTCGACGTAGTGTTCGACCTTCCCTCCACGGGTCAGCGCCCACACCGTCGTCCCGTCGTCCACGCTCTTCTGCAGGACGAACTCGCGGTCTCCGTCGACCTGGACGGCGCCGTGCTCGAGCGCGATGGGCCGGGTGATGCTGAACCCGAAACCCGGATCGCACAGCCACCGCCGTCCGTCGATTTCCACTGTGACGGTCATGCGGGTACGGGTGTTGGTGAGTTCGTGGACGCGACCGAGATTGCGCCGGATCGTGAAGCCGAAGTGTTCGAGGGCCGCGGCGAAGAGTTGGCTGTGTTCGAAGCAGTACCCGCCGCGACGCCGTCGGACGAGCTGGTCCTGGACGGCGTCCGGCGCCACCCCGGGATGCGCGCCGAGCAGAACGTCGACGTTCGCGAACGGGAAGGTGTGCACGTGCGCAGAATGCAGGACCCCGAGCAGGTCGAGGGTGGGTTCGCCGGGTACGACGCCGACCGCATCGAGGTAGTCGGGGACGTCGAACAGGTCGGTCCGCCAGGATGCACCCACCAACGGTTCGTCGAGCATCGGCACGCTCCTAGCGCCGCTGGGCGGGGACGTCGAACTCGTCGCACAGGGCGCGCCACACGACACGCGGGTCGATACCGGCCTCGATCGCGCCCGCCGCGGTCCGGCCGTCGAGACTGCCGACGACGTGGTCGACGAGGAGGGAGTCGCCGCGGAGGCGTCCGAACTCGTCGTGGACGAGCTCGCGGAATTCGGTCAATCGCACACTGTCACGGTAGCGGAGGCCGGCGGTCAGGCCACGGCGGCGCGGCAGACCGCGACCGGGTCGGCGACGTCGGCGACACCGGCGGCCGCGCGCCGTGCCGCGGCCGCGAACGACGGATCGTCCAGGACTCGTCGCACACCGTCACGGAGGGCGCCGACGGTCAGCGGCCGCAGCAGCAGGCCGCTGCCCTGTCGGGCCACCCGGTTGGCAACTTCCCACTGGTCACCGCCGCCGGGCACGGTCACCAGCGGCACCCCGGTGAGCAGGCCCTTGGCGAGGACGCCGTGCCCGGCACCGCAGATCAGTGCGGACGCGTCGGCCAGCATCGCGTCCTGGCGGCCGAAGCCGGCGCGCACCCAGTCGGGCAGGTCCATGTCGGGGGCCTCGAACACGGTCACGAGCAGTCGGACACCGAGCCCGTCGAGGGCGTCGATCGCGGTGGCGAGCATGCCCCCGGCACCGGTGGACGCGGTGGACGGCGCGAGCACGATCAGCGGACCGTCCCCGGGCGGCGGTTCCAGAACGTCGTCGGCGGGTTCCCACACGAGCGGGCCGACGACGTGCGCGTTCGACGGCCAGTCCGGGCGCGGCACCTCGAGCGCCGGCAGGGTCGCGACCATCCGCGCGGCCGGACCTGGATCGTCGAACGGCAACCCGACACTCACGCGCGCCTCGCCGCGCTGCACGGTCCCTTTCCTGAGCGCCGGGGCGGTCATCGCCCGCAGCACCGCATCCCGGACCCGGCCGCGCAACCCGGTTCCGGCGGCGAGCCCGGACCCGATGGGCGGCAAGCCTTTCGACGGCAGATACAGCGGGTGCGGGGACAACTCCACCCACGGGATCCCGAGCCGTTCCGCCGCCATGCCCCCGCCGACGGTGATGACATCCGAGACCACCAGATCCGGGGCGGCGTCACGCAGGTCGGGCAGCAGGGCCGTCGACACGTGCGCGGCCCGGGCGTGCAGTTTCGCACCGGAATCGGCGTCGTCGTCGAACTCACGGGGAGCGAGTCCCCCGAGTTTACGGGCGGCAATGCCCTGCTCCCGGGCCACATCGAGCCAGCGTCCGGCCGAGAAGAACACCGGAACATCGCCCGCCGCAACAAGTTTCCGGCACAACGCCAGAGCAGGAACGGCATGCCCGGCCTCCGGCCCGGCGACGACAGCTACACGCATGCGCCCAGCGTGCCACACGTCACAGCGCCGCCCGCGCGCGAGCGACCCCCGGAAGACGATCGTCCCCACATCCGACCCGGCGCGGGCGGTTACTGCGAATCCTTACTCGACGTTCCGTGCAGCAACCGCCCGCAGCGGGGCGGAGCGCTTCCAGAGGCCCGCCAGCACAAGCCCGTTCGCCACGACCATCACGACGTAGGGGCCGACGTACACCACCGTCTCCAGCGGGGTGAGCGTCACCGTCCAACTGTTCGGGTCGAGACGTTCGGACGGCGCGATCGACTCGACGAGCGCGCCGACGACGAATGCGGCTGCCACGATCGTCGTGACCGCACTCCCGAAGGAGAGCAGCCCGCGGCCGCGTCGGAACTTCCGGGGCACCACACGGGCGCCGACCAGTGTGATCACCATCGGCGGGACGAACAGCACCAACCCGACGACGCCGTTCAGGATCCACATCGCCAGTACCGGGGCGATCCACCAGTTGCGGCCGCCCTCGACGATCGTGGCGAGCAGCGTCACGACGAGCAACACCACCGGCAGTACCGCCACCCATACTGCCCGGGCCACGTTCGGCCTCCGGATCACGGCGCCTGCCACCGAGTCGACCGTCATACGACACACCGTAGCCGGGGCACCCCACTCACCCTGCTGCGGCGACGCCTACCGCGCCCTGTCAGCGAGTCGCCGCTGGACATGATCCTGTCCACCGCGGTCAGCAGCCGACTGCCCCGGTTCCTGCTGGCCGGCCCCCGCTACGCCCCTTCGCCCGACGCGGGAGATTACTGCGAACTCTTCTCGACGTTCCGCACAGCAACCGCCCGCAGCGGAGGTCAGCCGCCCAGGGCCCGCTCCGCTGCCGCGACGGCCCGGTCCCGGTCGTCGGCGACGAGGCCGATGCGGGTGCGGCGGTCGAGGAGGTCGTCGACGTCGAGGGCGCCTTCGTGGCTGACGGCGAACGCGAGTTCGGCGTGGGTGACGTCGATGCCGTCGGCGATGGGCGTCGGATCTCCTGCTGCGGCAACGAGACTCGCTTCGCTGCCGTACCGCGCGACCAGGGACGCCGGCAGATTCCGTGACGGCACCGCCTCCGCACCGACCGCGGGCAGACGCGTCGTCACACACGGTCCGGCGGACAGGCCGGACGCAGCGACGGCACTGTCCACGGCGTCCTGCGCCATCTTCCGGTAGGTGGTGAGCTTGCCGCCGACGACACTGATCACCCCGGTCGACGAGTGCAGCACCGCATGGTTGCGGGACAGGTCGGCGGTCGCGCCGTCCCCCGAATCGAGCAGTGGACGCAGTCCGGCGAACGCGCCGAGCACGTCGGTGCGGGCGATCGGGGTGGCCAGGGCGGTGTTGACGGTGTCCAGGAGGAACCCGATCTCGTGTTCGGACGGGGTCGGCACGTCCGGGACCGGCCCGTCGACGGCCTCGTCGGTGAGCCCCAGGTAGACGCGTCCGAGCTGCGCGGGCAGCGCGAACACGAACCGGTTCGTCTCCCCCGGGATCGGCACGGTCAGCGCGGCCGTCGGATTGCCGAGCAGTGCCGCCGGCAGCACCAGGTGCGTGCCGCGGCTGGGCTTGAGCCGGATGTCCGGGTCGACCCGGCCGGCCCACACCCCGGCCGCGTTGACGACGGCGCGCGGCCGGACCGTCAGCTCCTCGCCGGTCAGTTCGTCCCGCAGCCGGGCCGTGTCGCCGGTGACGTCGTAGGCGCCGACGCGGGTGAGGATCGATGCGCCGTGCGCCGCGGCCGTGCGGGCCAGGGCCACCACGAGACGGGCGTCGTCGACGAGTTGCCCGTCGTATGCGAGGAGCCCGCCGCGCAGGCCGTCGCGGCGCACGGTCGGCGCGAGCCGCACCGCCTGCCCGGCGTCGATCCGCCGGGACCGCGGCAGCACCGACGACGGGGTCCGCGCCGTCGCCCGTAGCGCGTCACCGGCCAGGAAACCGACCCGGACCAGCGTCTTCTCGAAGAGACTCACCGACGGCAGCAGCGGCACCAGCTGCGGCAGCGCCCGCACCAGATGCGGGGCGGTGCGGGTCATGAGGATGCCGCGTTCGACGGCGCTCTCCCGCGCGATCCCGACGTTCCCGGACGCCAGGTAGCGCAGCCCGCCGTGCGCGAGTTTGGAACTCCACCGGCTGGTGCCGAACGCCAGATCACGGCTGTCGACCAGGACGGTCCGCAGGCCGCGGGACGCCGCGTCGAGCGCGGTGCCGACCCCGGTGATGCCGCCGCCGATCACGAGGACGTCGACGTCGTTCCGGTCCCCGAGGTCCGACAGTTCACGCCGTCGCCGGTCGGCGTTCAGCGCGGAGCGCGAATGATCCTGCACGATGTCCTCCTGGATCGATCCGATGCGGCTTCAGCGGGGCGCGAGATACGCGTCGACGGCGACGGTGAGTTCGGCGGCGAGCGGACCCGCGGGCAGCACGTCCGCGATCATGCTGGCGGACTGGACGGCGGACTGCGCGATGAGCAGCACCATCGCCGCCAGGTGTACCGGATCGCCCGCCCGGATCGACCCGTCGTCCTGCCCGGCGGCGACGGTCCGCGACAGCAACCCGACGATCGCCCGCTGGCTGGTGCCGATCCGTTCCACGATGTACGTCATGAGCACGTCCGGGTCCGAGCGCAGGATCTTCGCGAACAGTGGATGCGTCCGCATACCGACGGCCACCTCGACCACGCCGCGCACCAGACGCGTCCGCGCCGGATCGTCCCCGGTCATGAGTGGGACGACCACGGCGATCTCCCGGGTGAGCAGATCCGCGACGACCGCCCGGGTGTCCGGCCAGCGCCGGTAGACGGTGGGCCGGCTGACCCCGGCACGGCGGGCGATCTCGGCGAGCGTGGTGCGGCGCAACCCGAAGTCGAGGACGCACGAGCGGGCGGCGTCGAGGATCTGATCGTCGACGGTCGGCCCGGGAATCGTCTCGGGACACGCCGACGATTCGACCGATTCGGAAACTTCGTTACAACTAGACATTTCATGTAACACTGTAATGCATGTCGGATGCCTTCGTCCCCGAGTTCCCCACCACCGCGGCCCCCACGATGGAGTGGGACGCCTGGGGTGTCGCCGAGTCCCGCCGCACCCTGTCCGAGCAGGTCACCACCCTGTTGCAGCAGGCGCTCGGGGTGTCCGCGGAGCAGTCGCCGCAGCCCGCCGAGGCCGACACGGTCCTGCGTCCGAGCGCGCTCGCACCGGCCCTCGCCGACACGCTCGCCGGCCTGCTCGGCACCGACCACGTCCGCACCGACGACGCCACCCGGCTGCGGCACGCCGGCGGCAAGAGCACCCCGGACCTGCTGCGCCGCAAAGCCGCCGACGCGCAGGACGCCCCCGACGCGGTCCTGCTGCCCGGCACCCACGACGAGGTCCTCGCACTGCTGCGGTTCTGCGCCGCCGAACAGCTCGCGGTGGTCCCCTTCGGCGGCGGCACGTCCGTCGTCGGCGGTGTCGACCCGGACCGTGGCCGCTTCGGGGCCGTCGTCGTCCTCGACCTGCGCCGGTTGAACGCGCTGGTCGACCTCGACACGGTGTCCGGTGTCGCGACACTGCAGGCCGGTACGACGGGGCCGCAGGCCGAGCAACTCCTCGGCGCGCACGGATTCTCCCTCGGACACTTCCCGCAGAGCTTCCAGTTCGCGACCATCGGCGGTTTCGCGGCGACCCGCTCGTCGGGGCAGGCGTCCGCCGGGTACGGCCGTTTCGACGACATGGTCGAGTCGCTGCGGATCGCGACCCCGTCGGGCACCCTCGACCTCGGTCGCGGACCGGCATCCGCGGCGGGCCCGGACCTGCGGGAGTTGTTCGTCGGCTCCGAAGGCACGCTCGGCATCGTCACCGAGGTGACGGTGCGGGTGCATCCGGTTCCCGCCCGCACCGGCTACCGGGCGTGGTCGTTCCCCGACTTCGCGACCGGCGCCGACGCCCTGCGGGCCGTCGCCCAGTCCGGGTCGGCGCCGACGGTGATGCGCCTGTCCGACGAGGCCGAGACCGGCATCAACCTGGCCCTCGCCGGCGACATCGGCGGCGACAGTCCCACGTCCGGCTGCCTGGCGATCACCACCGTCGAGGGCACCGACGCGCACGTCGAGTCCCGGTCCGCGGAGGTGAACGCGATCCTCGCCGCCGCCGGCGGCACCTCGCTCGGGGAGGGGCCCGCGCAGAAGTGGGAGCACGGCCGCTTCGATGCCCCCTACCTGCGCGACGCCCTGCTCGATGCGGGCGCGATCGCCGAAACCCTCGAAACCGCCACCCGCTGGTCGAATCTCGCGCACCTACGCACCGCCGTCACCGCCGCGTTGACGGAATCACTTGCCGCGCAGGGTACCCCGGCGCTGGTGATGTGCCACATCTCGCACACCTACCGGACCGGGGCGTCGCTGTACTTCACGGTCGTGTGCGCGCAGGCCGCCGACCCGCTCACCCAGTGGGCGACGGCGAAGAAGGCTGCGGGCGACGCGATCGTCGCCGCGGGCGGCACCATCACCCACCACCACGCCGTCGGCCGCGACCACCGGCCGTGGATGGGCGCCGAGATCGGCGACCTCGGCGCGAAGGTGCTCCGCGCGGTCAAGAACGAACTCGACCCCGCCGGGATCCTCAACCCCGGCAAGCTGATCCCTTGACTACTCCCCGCCCGGAAGGACGGGGATTCTCGGACTCACATCCGGGAGTTCCTGTTTCACCACGGATTGCCGATGGGCGAACCCATGCGGTCTGACATCCGCTCCGCAGGCGTTTCGTGTCTCCGCCAGCCCGGCGGCGACGAGGATGTTCTGTGCGGCGTTGTGGTCCCGGTCGTGCCGGGTGCCGCAGTTCGGGCACGTCCACTGTCGTGTCCCGAGGGGCAATACGGCGAGCCGATGCCCGCACGCACTGCACGTCTTGGAGCTGGGGTGCCAGCGGTCGATCACCACGAACCGGCGGCCGGCCCGCGCGGTCTTGTACTCGAGCATCGACCGGAACTCACCCCAGCCGGATTCGCTGATCGACTTCGCCAACGACCGGTTACGGACCATCCCGGACACGTTCAGGTCCTCAACAGCGATCGTGTCGAACCGCTGCACCAGCGCCGTGCTGGTCTTGTGCAGGAAGTCGCGGCGAGCATCCCGCACCCGGGAATGCTTGCGTGCGACCTTCCGGCGTTGCCTGTTCCGGTTGTTCGAGCCTTTCCGCATCCGCGCCAGGCGCCGCTGGTGCCGTCGCAGACCGCGTTCGTGGCGGGCCATGTGCTTCGGGTTGGCGATCTTCTCCCCGGTCGACAGCACTGCAAAGTCCTTGACGCCGAGATCCACACCGACCGACATGCCCGTCGCGGGAAGTGGTTCCGGGTCGGTGTGGTCGACGGCGAACGTCACGAACCAGCGGCCGTCCGGCTCGCAGGAGACGATCACCATCGTCGGGTCGAGCGTCGCGAGGTCGATGCCGGGCCAGGACCACGCGACCCGCAGCGGCGCGGTGGTCTTGGCGAGCCAGAATCCGCCAGCCTTGATGCGGAACGCGGAGCGCGTGTAATGCGCGGACTGACGAGAACGCCGACTCTTGAACCGCGGGTACCGGGCCGTGCCCGTGAAGAACGACCCGAACGCGGTGTGCTGATGCCGCAGGGCCTGCTGCAACGGCACCGACGACACCTCCGACAGAAACGCGAGGTCGTCGGTCTTCTTCCACTGCGACAGCGCCGCATCGGTCTCCTTGTAGGACGTCGACTTCTGCTCTGTCGTGTACCGGTGTCGCCGGTCCGCGAGGGTCTTGTTCCACACGACCCGCACACACCCGAACGTGCGGCGCAGCAGCGCCGCCTGTTCGGGGTCCGGGTAGGCCCGGACCTTGTATGCGGTCCTCACCCCACCATCACAACAGAAGGGTCCGACATGTTCGACGCCATTCCTCCCCGCCGTGAACGACGGGGCATCCTGGCGAGGGTTCGGTGACCCGCTCCTCGGTCACGGTCCTGACCAATCCCGCCGCCGGCAGCGGGCACGCCCCCGCGGCCGCCGCCGCGGCGGTGGCCCGGCTGCGGGAACGGGGTGTCACGGTCACCGAGATCGCAGGCACCGACGCCGACGACGCCCTCGCCCTGGCCCGCCGGGCCGTCGCCGACGGCACCGACGTCCTCGTCGCCGCCGGAGGGGACGGCCTGGTCAACATCGCGTGGCAGGCGCTGGCCCAGACCGGGACACCCCTCGGGATCGTGCCCGGCGGCACCGGCAACGACCACGCCCGGCTGTTCCACATTCCCGTCGACGACCCGGTCGCCGCCGCCGACATCGTCGCCGCCGGCGAGATCGCGACCGTCGACCTCGCCCGCGCCGGGGACCACTGGTTCGGCACCGTCCTGTCGAGCGGCTTCGACGCCCTCGTCACCGACCGCGCCAACCGGATGCGGTGGCCGCACGGCCCGATGCGCTACAACCTCGCGATGATCGTCGAACTCGCGCAGCTGACCCCGATCCCCTACCGACTCGTCCTCGACGACCGGACCGTCGACCTCGACGCGACGATGGTGTCCGTCGGCAACGGCACCTCGTACGGCGGCGGCATGCTCATCACCCCGAACGCGAAACTCGACGACGGCCTCCTCGATGTCACCGTCGTCGCCGCCGGCAACCGGCTGAAACTGGTGCGCCTGTTCCCCACCGTCTACAAGGGCACCCACATCCGGCTCGACGAAGTGCAGACGTTCCGCACCCGCACCCTGCGGTTGGAGACCGGTGTACCGGTGACGTCGTACGCGGACGGCGAGTTCGTCGGACAACTCCCGATCGACATCGAGGCCGTGCCCGGTGCCGGACGCGTCGCCGTCGGGGCACCACTCACCTGACGCGGCTCGGCCGGCCGCATCACGAGGCGGCTCAGCCACTGCATCACGAGGCTGCTCAGCCGCCGAACACGAAGAGTTCGAAGCCGACAGCCCGTTCGGCGTCGAATCCGGGTTTCGGTCCGGTCGCCATCTCGATCTGCCGGGCCGCCTGGTCCACGACCGGGTCGGTGCCGAGCGCCGCGAGGTAGGCGTGGTGCTCGCACAGGGACTGCACCGCGCGTTCGACGGTCGCGGTGACGTCGACGGCGTGCGTGACACCGAGCATCGCGTTGACCGCCGCCCAGCGCACGCCCGTCCACGGCGACTCGACCAGTTCCGGGAAGATCCACTCGTTCGCGGCGTCCGAGACGGCGTCGAGGACCGCCGACCCGACCGCCCGATGGTCGGCACTGTTGAGGAACCCCGGCCCCCACGTCTCCCGATGGTTCATCGTCACCACCATCTCCGGACGGTGCTGCCGGATCACCCGGGCCAGATCCATCCGCAACTGCGTCCCGTACTCGATGCGGCCGTCCGGGTAGCCGAGGAACTCGACCTGCGTCACGCCGACGACGGCGGCCGACCGGCGTTCCTCCTCCTCGCGCAGCGGCCCGCACTCGCGGGGATGCAGGCCGGCGATCCCGGCCTCACCGCTGGTCACCAGCACGTACCGGACGTCCTTGCCCTGATCGGTCCACCGCGCCACGGCGGCCGCGGCCCCGTATTCGATGTCGTCGGGATGCGCGACGATCACCAGTGCGTGCTGCCAGTCCTCGGGAATCGGCTCCATGTCCGTCAGCATGCCCGGGTCGGGCGCCGGGCGCAGCCCTTACCGGAAACGGGTCAGAACCGGGTGCGGTCGGTGCCGTCGGCCCGATCCTTGCCCTTGAACAGGACGTACAGGCCGAAGACGACCGCGCTGATCGCCAGGATCCAGAACAGCCCCTTCACGAGGACCCCGAGCAGCGCGAACGCGATCCACACCAGCGCGACAATACCGATAATCTTCCAGAACACGACGATCCTCCTGATGTGCTTCTCGCTGCCGATCCTACCGACCGCGACCACTCGATCGTGGCATGCACAGACCCGGAAATCACCAGCTCAGCGGCAAGATCAGGGAAAGATGGGGGTTCACCCTGAGATCTCCGACACCGCTCCGGCAGGACTGCCCGCCGGCCGGCCCCGCAACCTGGCATAGGCTCGCGACGTTGGATCGGTCCCGTTCGTGAACACCCGAGGAGCAGTCGATAGCCGTGTCGCCGACATCCCAGACGGGCACTCCCCGCAACACCGCCCGCGATCTCGCACAGATCGCGGTCTTCGCCGCGCTCATCGTCGCACTGGGCCTGCCCGGCACCATCGCCCTCGGCGGTTCCGCCGTCCCCATCACGCTGCAGAGCCTCGGCGTCATGCTCGCCGGCGCGCTGCTCGGGCCGCGCAAGGGCACCCTGTCGGTCCTCACCGTCATCGTCCTCGGACTCGCACTGCCCGTCCTCGCGGGCGGACGCACCACCCTCGTCTCGCTGTCGAGTCCCACCGCCGGGTTCCTCATCGGCTGGCTGCCCGCGGTCGCCGTCGTCGGCTGGCTCAGCTACCGGATGCTGCCGAAGTACCACACGCTCGCCGGTGTCGCGATCAACGTGCTCGGCGGTGTCGTCGTGCTGTACGCGTTCGGGATCGCCGGCATGCTGGCACGCACCGACATGACCCTCCCGGCCGCGTTCGCCGCCAACATCACGTTCCTGCCCGGTGACATCGCCAAGGCCGTCGTCGCCGCGGTCGTCGCCGCCCAGGTGCACCGCGCGTACCCCGCGCTCGCGGCGTCCCGCCGGTCCCCGGCGCCCGTGGCCGCCGACGCCGCCTGACCGCCCCGACATGAGCGAGATCCGGTTCGACGCCGTCCACCACTCGTACGGCGAGCGCACCGTGCTCGCCGGGATCGACCTGGCCCTCACCGAACAGCGCATCGGGATCATCGGCGCGAACGGCAGCGGCAAATCCACCCTGTCCCGGATGATCAACGGCCTGGTCGCCCCCACGGCGGGCACCGTCACCGTCGACGGTCTCGACACCGCCCGCAAGGGCCGTCAGGTGCGTCGCACGGTCGGTTTCGTGTTCACCGACCCCGACCACCAGATCGTCATGCCGACCGTGTCCGAGGACATCGCGTTCTCGCTGCGCCGCAGCGGCCTGAGCAAGACCGAACGCGCCGAGAAGGTCACACAGGTCCTCGCCGACTTCGGGCTGTCCGGGCACGCCGACCACCCCACCCACCTGCTGTCCGGCGGGCAGAAGCAGTTGCTGGCCCTCGCCGCCGTCATGGTCACAGAACCGGACGTCATCGTCGCCGACGAACCCACCACGCTGCTCGACCTGCGCAACGCCCGCCTGATGCGCCGCACCCTCGCCGGGCTGCGGCAGCAACTCGTCGTCGTCACCCACCATCTGGATCTGCTCGACGACTTCGACCGGGTGATCGTGATCGACTCCGGCCTGGTCGCCGCCGACGGCCCACCCGCCGAGTCGATCGCGCACTACCGCGAGCTCGTCGAATGACCACGCTCGGCCTGTACACCCCCGGACCCTCCCTGCTGCACCGGCTGCCGCCGGGCCCGAAACTGGCCGCGATGATCGCGGCGATCGCGGCCGTGACGATCCTGGTCCGCCAGCCGTGGCAGCTGCTGCCCGTCGTCGCGGTGGCCGCCGGCCTGTACGCCGTCGCCCGCATCCCCGCACGCGTCGCACTGGCCCAACTGCGGCCGCTGCTGTGGATGCTGCTGTTCATCGGCGCCTTCCAGGTGATCTTCACCGGCTGGGCGCGGGCCGTCGTGGTGTGCGGCACGATCCTGCTCGCCGTCGCCCTCGCCGCCCTGGTCACCCTCACCACCCGGGTCTCGGACATGCTCGACACCATCAGCCGCACGCTGCGGCCGCTGCGCCGGGTGGGCGTGAACCCGGACCGGGCCGGCCTCGTCCTGGCGATGACACTGCGCTGCATTCCCCTGCTCACCGGGATCGTCACGCAGGTGTCCGACGCCCGCAAGGCCCGCGGACTGGGCTTCTCGCTGCGCGCGTTCGCGGTGCCCGTCGTGGTGTCGGCGCTGATGACCGCGGAAGCCATGGGCGACGCCCTCGCCGCCCGCGGCGTCGACGACTGAGCCGCCCGCGGCGTCGGTACGACGACGGAGCCGGCCGGTCGGGGACGTTCTCCCCGACCGGCCGGCTCTCGTGGTACTCGTCTGCTACTGCGCGGACGTCTCACCGTTCGGCGAGGCGACCGACGGCTTCGGTGCCGCCGCCGGGGTGCCGGTGGCCGTGCCACCGGACGGCAACGCGTCGCCCTTCATCGAGGCGCGGATCTGTTCGAGACGGCTGTGGCCGGCCATCTGGACGCTCGCCTGCTGGACCTCCATCATGCGACCCTGCACCGAGTTCTGGGCCAGCTCCGCGGCGCCGAGCGCATTGGCGTACCGCTGCTCGATCTTCTCGCGGACCGCGTCCAGGCTCGGGGTGTTACCCGGCGCCTGCAGCGTCTGGTCCATCGAACGCAGCGAGTCGGACACCCGCTCCTGCATCTTGGCCTGCTCGAGCTGGCTGAGGAGCTTGGTGCGCTCGGCGACCTTGGCCTGCAGGGTCATCGCGTTCTGCTCGACGGCCTTCTTCGCCTGTGCCGCCGCCTGCAGCGCCTGATCGTGCAGCACCTTGAGATCCTCGACCGACTGCTCGGCCGTCACCAGCTGGGCCGCGAACGCCTCGGCCGCGTTGGTGTACTGGATCGCCTTCTCGTTGTCCCCCGCGGTGGCGGCCTGGTCGGCGAGCGTGACGGCCTGCCGCGCGTTCGCGTTGAGCTTCTCCACCTCGTCGAGCTGACGGCTCAGCTTCATCTCGAGCTGACGCTGATTGCCGATGACCGACGCAGCCTGCTGAGACAGGGCCTGATGCTGACGCTGCGCGTCCTCGATCGCCTGCTGAATCTGAACCTTGGGGTCGGCCTTCTCATCGATCTTGGAATTGAAGAGCGCCATCAGGTACTTCCATCCCTTGACGAAAGGATTAGCCATGGGGTGATCCTGCCTCCATCTGCTGCGCCGCGCATCGCGCGACCCGATGCGCGACCGTCACGCATCGAACTCGGGTACTGGCCCTACCTGCTCGTCCGATCACGAATCACCGTCGGGATGCCGTGATCGTCACCGTCGAATCTATCTGTTTCCGGGTAGCCGCGGCACGCCTATGCGGCTGCCAACGCCCGCGCGGCGGGTGCCGGGATGACGACCCGGGTGTCCTGCGCGATCCGGCCGCTCACCGCGGTGTCGACCACGGGGCCGCGGTCGGCGGTACCACGCGCACCCACCACCCGGGTCCGCCCGACCGCGAGGGACTCGCTCACGTCGACCAGCACCTCGGACAGCGGAACCGCCAGCGCATCACAGATCGCGGCGAGTAGTTCGCTCGACGCTTCCTTGCGGCCACGCTCGATCTCGGACAGGTAGCCGAGGCTCACGCGCGCGCTGTTCGACACCTCACGCAGGGTTCGGCTCTGCGAAACGCGGGTGCGTCGAAGACTGTCACCGATTGCCTCACGCAATAGCAGCGCCATCTCGCTCCTCCTTCATCCGATACCCCACTCGTCAATTCAAACGCACGAGCGCAAGCGATTGGTTCCCGAAACCCTATCGCGCCGCGCGCATCAGCAATCCAGACACCGCCGCACGAACACTCCCGATCCGGATCCCCCACCGATCTCCCGGCAGGTCGAGCTCGGTCACCTCGGTGCCGTCGGGTCCCGCGATCCCCAGGAACACGGTGCCCGGACGGTGGCCGTCCTGCGGGTCCGGGCCCGCCACCCCGGTCAGTCCGACGCCCCAGTCGGCGCCGCAACGCTCGGCGGCACCCTCGGCGAGCTGGGCCGCGGTGCGGCGTGCCACCGGACCGTCGTGCGCCAGTACGCCGGCGTCGACACCGGCGAGTGTCTCCTTGAGGTCGGTCGCGTAGACGATCAGCCCGCCCCGCAGGACGGTGCTCGCCCCGGGCACCCCGGCGATCGTCGCGGCGAGCAGGCCTGCGGTGAGGGATTCGGCGGTCGCGACCGTCTCGCCGCGTCGACGCAGGACTGCGACGACGTCGTGCGCCGGGATCGACGCGGTGAGCGGATCGCTCACGCGCCCGCACGCCGGACGCCGGCCCGCAACCGCACCGCCTGCAGCACGTAGTCCAGTCCGGTCGCCACGGTGAGCACGACCGCCAGACCCATCAACACGGCCGTGAACGGCGCGAACCCGTCCGGCAGCGGCGCCAGGTAGAACCCGATCGCCACCGACTGCACGAGCGTCTTGAGTTTGCCGCCGCGGCCCGCCGGGATCACCCCGTGCCGCAGGACGGCGAACCGCATGAGCGTGATCCCGAGTTCGCGGGCAGCGATGACGCCCGTCACCCACCACGACAGATCCCCGAGCATCGACAGACCCACCAGGGCGGCGCCGATGAGCGCCTTGTCCGCGATCGGGTCCGCCATCTTCCCGAAGTCGGTGACGAGACCGTACTTGCGGGCCAGCTGGCCGTCGATCCGATCGGTGACGGCCGCGACCGCGAAGATCGACGTCGCCACGATCCGCCACCCGGCCGAATGTCCGTCGTCGGCGAACAGGGCGACCAGGAACACCGGCACCAGCACGATGCGCAGCACCGTGAGCACGTTCGCGATGTTCAGCAGCGGGACCGGGGTGTGGCCGGCGATACCGTCGGTGGGCTGCGCGTCGGTGGCGGCGGCCACGTCACGGCGTGGCGCGGTCACGGCCGCACCGATCGGACGGGACGCCCCGGCACACCCGGAACGGACGGGACCTGGTGTGGGGCGATGGATCGGGGCGGCACACTGCCCACAATATCGGTTGAGCCGGTGACTACTGTGCACCACATGACATCTGAAACTCCGGCGGCTGGCACGAACGAGGCTGAAGGGATGACGGTGCGCCGCGCGCGTACCTCGGATGTGCCGGAGATCAAGCGTCTGATCGACATCTACGCGGGCAAGATCCTGCTCGAGAAGAATCTCGTGACACTGTACGAGTCGGTGCAGGAGTTCTGGGTGGTCGAGCAGGCCGGCGCCGTCATCGGCTGCGGTGCGCTGCACGTGTTGTGGTCGGACCTGGGCGAGATCCGGACGATCGCCGTCGACCCGCAGGT
Source organism: Prescottella subtropica (assembly GCF_005434945.1). Taxonomy (GTDB): domain Bacteria; phylum Actinomycetota; class Actinomycetes; order Mycobacteriales; family Mycobacteriaceae; genus Prescottella; species Prescottella subtropica. Next base: position 98,179 of record NZ_SKCH01000009.1, read on the forward strand.
CAAGGGTCGTGGCGCCGGGCACCTGGTGGTCGCCAAGCTCGTCGACGTCGCCCACGATCTCGAACTCGAGCGACTGTTCGTCCTCACCTTCGAGGTGAACTTCTTCGCCAAGCACGGTTTCGCGGAGATCGAGGGCACCCCCGTCACCGCCGAGGTGTACGCGGAGATGTGCCGCTCGTACGACACGGGTGTCGCCGAGTTCCTCGATCTGAGCTATGTGAAGCCGAATACGCTGGGCAACACGCGCATGCTGCTCACGCTCTGATCTCACCCACCCCTATCGGAATCGAGAAATCATGCCGCTGTTCGCCGTCCAGTACACGTACGCACCGGAGAAGTCCGCGCTGCGCGACGATCACCGCACCGACCACCGGGCGTGGCTGGCCGACCTGGTACGCCGCGGTGTCGTGCGTTCCTCCGGACCGTTCGCCGACGGCAGCGGCGCCCTCATGACCGTCGAGGCCGGCACGGCCGACGAGGTGCGCGAGATGTTCGACCAGGATCCGTTCGCGCACCTCGACCTCGTCGAGGACCGGACGATCCGCGAATGGATCCCGGTCTTCGGCGTCTTCGTCGACTAGTTCGACACCGGCGTGTCGTCGGACGTCCGGTTGCGGGTCTTGATCAGGCTCGCAACCGCCGTGACGGCGAGGACGCCGAGGATGACCGACAGCGACGTGACGGTCGAGATCTCCGGCACCGACACGGGCTGTCCGCCGCCCACGAACGGCAGCGTGTTCTCGTGCAGTGCGTGCAGCACCAGTTTGACGCCGATGAACGCCAGGACGATCGACAGACCGTACGACAGGTACACGAGTCGTTCGAGCAGGCCGCCGATGAGGAAGAACAGCTGCCGCAGGCCCATGAGCGCGAACGCGTTGGCGGTGAACACCAGGTACGGCTCCTGTGTGAGGCCGTAGATCGCGGGGATCGAGTCGAGCGCGAACAGCACGTCGGTGAAACCGATGACGACCAGCGCCAGGAGCAGTGGGGTGACCATCCGCTTGCCGTCGATCCGGGTGATCAGCTTGTCGCCGTCGTACTTCTCGGTGGCCGGCAGGAACCGCTTCACGACGCGGACCAGCTTGTTCTCCCGGTCCTGCTCGCTGTCGGCGCCGTGGTCGGCGGCGTCCTTGACCAGTTTGACGGCGGTGAAGACGAGGAACGCGCCGAACAGGTAGAACACCCAGCTGTAGGTGTTGATCGCGGCCGCGCCGACGGCGATGAACGCGCCGCGCATGACCAGTGCCATGACGATGCCGATGAGCAGCACCTTCTGCTGGTATTCGCGGGGCACCGCGAACGTCGACATGATGATCACGAAGACGAACAGGTTGTCGACCGACAACGCTTTCTCGGTGACGTATCCGGCGAAGTATTCACCGCCGAACGTGGTACCCCAGATCGCCGTGACGACGATGCCGAACACGATCGCGATACCGATGTAGACCGCGGACCAGAACGCCGATTCCCGGAACGTCGGGGCGTGCGGGGTGCGCACGTGGGCGAAGAAGTCGAAGACGAACAGTCCCAGGATCACCGCGCAGGTGATGATCCAGACGAGGGGTGAAACATGCACGGGTGCCGAACCTCCGGTAGGTATGCGTGACTACCGGAGGTCTCTCCCACCGTGTCCCCCGGCAGTGCCGGGCGGAACGATCGACAGAACCGGAACGACAACGGTGTCGCTCGTGTTGACGAGTCTGTCGCGGAAACGGGGATACTCCCCTCCACAGTGGCTCCATTCAACCACAGCCGCGCCGGACCGCCCGAACGATCGGACCGATCACTCCGATGCCGGCGCCGCCGCGGGGTCGCCGCCCCGGATGGTCCACAGCAGCCCGTCGAGTTCGTCGGGCTTGACGAGCACCTCGCGGGCCTTCGAGCCCTCGCTCGGGCCGACGATCTCACGGGTCTCCATGAGATCCATCAGCCGACCCGCCTTCGCGAACCCGACCCGCAACTTGCGCTGCAGCATCGACGTCGACCCGAACTGGCTGGACACCACCAGTTCGACGGCCTGCAACAGCACGTCCATGTCGTCGCCGATATCGGGGTCGACGTCCTTCTTCTCCCCCGCCTTCGCTGCCGTCACACCCTCCGTGTAGTCGGGTTCGGCCTGGTTCTTGGCGAAGTCGACGACCGCGGAAATTTCCTCGTCGGTGATGAACGCGCCCTGCATACGGACCGGTTTACCCGCCCCCATCGGCAGGAACAGTCCGTCGCCCATGCCGATGAGCTTCTCGGCGCCCGGCTGGTCCAGGATGACCCGCGAGTCGGTCAGCGAGGAGGTGGCGAACGCCAGCCGGGACGGCACGTTGGTCTTGATCAGGCCGGTGACGACGTCGACGGACGGCCGCTGCGTCGCGAGCACCAGGTGGATACCGGCGGCACGCGCCTTCTGCGTGATCCGGACGATCGCCTCCTCGACGTCCCGGGGGGCGGTCATCATCAGGTCGGCGAGCTCGTCGACGATCGCGAGAATGTACGGGTACGGCTTGTAGACGCGCTCGCTGCCCAGCGGCGCTTGGATCTCACCGGACTTGACCTTCTTGTTGAAGTCGTCGATGTGCCGGACCCGACTGACCTGCATGTCCTGGTAGCGCTGCTCCATCTCCTCGACGAGCCACGCGAGCGCCGCCGCGGCCTTCTTCGGCTGAGTGATGATCGGGGTGATCAGGTGCGGGATGCCCTCGTACGGGGTCAGCTCGACCATCTTCGGGTCGATCAGGATCATCCGGACCTCGTCCGGGGTGGCTCGCTGCAGCAGCGACACCAGCATCGAGTTGACGAAACTCGACTTGCCGGAGCCGGTGGAGCCGGCGACCAGCAGGTGCGGCATCTTCGCCAGGTTGGCGCTGACGAAGTCGCCCTCGATGTCCTTGCCGAGACCGATGAGCAGCGGGTGATGATCCTTGCGGGTCGACGGGGCCGCAAGCACGTCCGCCAGGCGCACCATCTCCCGATCCGAGTTGGGGACCTCGATACCGACCGCCGACTTGCCGGGGATCGGCGCGAGCAGGCGCACGTTGTCGGTCGCCACCGCATACGCGATGTTCCGGTGCAACGCGGTGATCTTCTCGACCTTCACGCCGGGACCGAGTTCGACCTCGTAGCGGGTCACCGTCGGGCCGCGCGTGTAGCCGGTGACAGCCGCGTCGATCTTGAACTGCTGCAGGACCTCGGTGATCGCCTCGATCATCGCGTCGTTCGCGGCACTGCCCAGCTTGGGGGGATCGCCCTCGATCAGCAGCGATATCGGCGGCAGCGCGTAGTCGCCCTCCACGACCCGGTCCGGGACGAACACGTCCTCGTCCTTCGCGACGGGGGCCGGGGCCGGGGGCGTGACCCGGGCCCGCGGTGCCGGTGCCGGCTTCGGCACGGGTGCGGGCTTCGGGGCCGGTTCGGGGACCGGTTCCGGTTCCGGCGGCGAGACCGGAGCGCCGTCGGGGTCGCCCGGATCCCACAGCCCGAGGACCTCGGTGGCCGTGTCCGCGTGGACCTCGTCGGTCGGATAGTTCTGCGCCGGGGTGCGCCGGGCCGGACTGCGCCGGGGGCGCCGTGCCGGCTCCCGACCCCGGTCGACGGGATAACCGTCGGCGTCGAACAGGGCCGGATCGTCGGTGTCGTCGTAGCTGTCGTACTCGTCGTCGAAATCCGGGTCGTCGGCGTGGTCGTACGCGTCGTCGTGGTACGACGTGCCGAACCACGACCGCAGCCGGTCCGGAACCTCACGGACGGTGGTCCCGGTGAGCAGCAGGACGCCGAAGAACATCGCCAGCAGCAGCAGCGGCGCCGACAGCCACGGGGTGACCCCGTCGGTGAGCGGACCGGCGACGACGTAGCCGACGATCCCGGCCGCGTCCGGCCATCCCTCCGACGTCGACGGCGCTCCGGCCGCGATGTGCCACATGCCGACCGCCGGCAGGCCGACGAGCAGGGAACCGAGGATCAGCCGGGACCGGATGTCGGGTTTCGGCTCGGTCCGCATGAGACCGACCGCGACGCCGACGCCGACGATCGGCAGGATCGCGGCGACCGCACCGACCACGGCGCGCACGCAGGTTTCGATGAACCCGCCGACCGGGCCGCCCGCCGAGAACCACATGCCGACGGCGATGACGACGCTGACGGCGATCAGTCCGAGCGCGATGCCGTCCCGGCGGTGACCGGACTCGATGTCGGCGGCCTTGCCGACGGTGCGGGTGGTGGCGCCGACACCCTTCGCGACCATCGACCATCCGGCGCCGATACCGCGGCCGACGGACGCGAGCGTGCCGGCGCCGCGCTGCGGTGCCGGACGGCGTCCGGCCGGCTTGCGCGCCGCGGTCGTCTTGCGGGGTGCGGTCTTCTTGGGTGCAGCCTTGCGGGGTGCGGGCTTGCGCGTCCCGGCCGATGCTCGGGGCTTGGATGCTCCCGACGACCCTCCCGAACCGGAGGCGGAACCGCGGGATGCGGCGGTCGAGCGGGCACGGGTCCGCGACGTGGATGCTGTGGAACTCGTTCCGCGGGCGCTCGCCTTTCCTGCCATACCGGTCAGGTTAGTCCCTGGCATCCCATCGGGACCATCCGCAACACCCGCCACACAGTTCCACCTGCGGCGACACGACTCGGCGTGCGGGTCGCTCAGATGCCCCGATCGAGGCGGGTCACGGCCGCCACATCGTCGGCGGCGCCGTCGAACTCGATGCGCGCCTGCTCGCGTCCGAAGGCGTGCATCAGGAGTTCGGACGGCTCCCCGCGCAACGTCACCGCACGGGCGCCGCCCGAGTGGACCGTCGTCCTCGCCCTGCCGGGACGTTCGAGAACCACCGTGACCGGCGCCTTGCGGTAGCTGCGGCGGCCGATACCGGATGCGAGCGTCCACAACTTGTCCTGCATGCCGGACGGCAGGTCGCGCACCGACCAGTCGGCGGCGGCGCGTCGCACGTCCTCGTGGTGGACGAACATCTCGGCGAGGTTCACCTGTTCGTCGAGCAGTCGGAACGGCGACCAGAGCGGCGGGCCGGAGTCGACGTCGCCCAGCAGTGCGTCCCAGTCCTGCGCGGCGATCGACTGCTGCACGCGGGCGGTGTGCCCGGACAGCGCCGGGATCATGATGCCGGGGGTGGCGTCGAGGCGGCGTTCCCGCAGCACGAGGTGTGCCGCGAGATCCCGGACCGTCCAGTCGCCGCACAGCGTCGGCGCGCCGGGTCCGACGGTGCGCATCGTCTCGACCAGGGCGTGGCGTTCGTCACGGGTGTAGGGCACGCCCCACCGTAGCCCCGGAAACGCCGACGAGGGCGGTTACTGCGCGGGCCTCTCGGCCGATGTCGCAGCAACCGCCCTCGGCGGAGGCTAGGGGTCGACTACCGGGGTCAGGGCACCCCGATGACGGTCGGCACGATCATCGGGCGGCGACGGTACTTGTCCGCCACCCAGCGTCCGACGACGCGTCGCACAGCCTGCGCGATGCGGTGGGTGTCGTTGATGCCCTCCGCCGCGAGATCGCCGAGGACCTTGTCGACGAGACGCGCCGCCTCGGACAGGGCCTGCGGGTCGTCGGAGAAACCACGGCCGGACACCTCGGGTTCGCTGACGGCCCGACCGGTCTCGGTGTCGACGGCGACGGAGATCGAGATGAAGCCGCCCTCCCCGAGGATCAGTCGATCCGACAACGTGGAGTCGCCGACGTCTCCCACACTGTTGCCGTCGACGTAGACCATGCCGACCGGGACGCGGCCGACGATCTCGGCGAGCCCGTCGACCATGTCGACGACGACGCCGTCCTCGGCGAGCACGATCCGCTCCTCCGGCACGCCGGTGGCCTTCGCGAGGGCCGCGTTGGCCCGCAGGTGCCGCCATTCGCCGTGCACGGGCATGGCGTTGGTGGGCCGGACGGCGTTGTACAGGTACAGCAGCTCACCGGCAGACGCGTGCCCGGAGACGTGCACCTTGGCGCTCTGCTGGGTGACGACGGTGGCGCCGCGCTTGGCGAGACCGTTGACGACCGCGAACACCGAGTTCTCGTTGCCGGGGATCAGCGACGACGCCAGCACGACGAGGTCGTTGGCCTGGACGTTGATCTGACGGTGTTCGCCGCGCGCCATCCGGGACAGCGCCGACAGCGGCTCGCCCTGCGAACCGGTGGAAATCAGCACCAGCCGGTCGTCGGGCAGGTTGGCGGCCGTGTCGAGGTCGACGACGACACCGTCCGGCACCGTCAGGTAGCCGAGGTCCTGCGCGATCTGCATGTTGCGGACCATCGACCGGCCGACGAACGCGATCCGGCGGTTGTAGCGCACCGCGACGTCGACGACCTGCTGGATGCGGTGCACGTGGCTGGCGAACGACGCGACGATCACCCGCTGGGTGGCCTTGCCGATGACGTTGTCGAGGACACCGCCGATCTCGCGTTCCGGGGTGACGAAGCCGGGCACCTCGGCGTTGGTGGAGTCGACGAGGAACAGGTCGACGCCCTCGTCGCCGAGCCGGGAGAAGCCGGCGAGGTCGGTGAGGCGGCCGTCGAGCGGCAGCTGGTCGAGCTTGATGTCGCCGGTGTGCAGCACCAGACCGGCCGAGGTGCGGATCGCGACGGCGATCGCGTCGGGGATCGAGTGGTTGACGGCGAAGTATTCGCAGTCGAACGGGCCGTGGCTGGTCTTGTCGCCCTCGATCACCTCGACGAGGTTGGGACGCTGCCGGTGCTCACGGCACTTGGCGGCGACGAGCGCGAGCGTGAACTTGGCACCGACGACGGGGATGTCGGGGCGCAGGCGCAGCAGGAACGGCACGGCACCGATGTGGTCCTCGTGGCCGTGGGTGAGGACGATCGCCGCGACGTCGTCCATCCGGTCCTCGATGTACCGGAAGTCCGGGAGGATCAGGTCGACGCCGGGCTGCTGGTCCTCGGGGAACAGGACACCGCAGTCGACGATCAGCAGCTTGCCCTGATGCTCGAAGACGGTCATGTTGCGGCCGATCTCGCCGATGCCGCCGAGCGCGACGACGCGCAGCCCGTTCTTCGGTGCCTTCGGCGGCAGGCCGAGTCGTTCGGTGGGGTCGGTGACGACCGGGGCGGCCGGCGCCTTGGAGCGTCCGCTGCGGCGGGACTTGCTGCGGCCACCGGACTTGGCGGCCGCGTCCTTGGGTGCGGACTCCTTCGGTGCGGAGGCCTTCGGCGCAGCAGTCTTCGGTGCGGAAGCCTTCGGCGCGGCAGCCTTGGATGCCGTCTGCTTCGGGGCGGGGGCCTCGGCCGGTGCCGGGGTCCGCTGGGACAGTTCGGTGTCGGTCATCGGCGGGCCGGCCTGACGGGAGGCGCTGCGGCGACGTGTGGGACGAGTCATGCGAGAACCCCCGCGGTGTGGAGTTCGGCAGCCAGGATGTCGAGCTGCTCGGTGGTGGGAGCGATCTGCGGTAGCCGCGGGTCGCCGACGTCGATGCCCTGCAGGCGCAGTGCCGCCTTGGAGGCGCTGACCCCGCCGAGTCGGGCGACGGACCGGTTGACCGGGACCAGGCTGAGGTTGATCTCGCGGGCCTTCGCGAGGTCGCCTTCCATGAACGCGGTGTGCAGGGCACGCAGACGCTGCGGGACGATGTGGCCGATGACGCTGACGAAGCCGACCGCGCCGACGGACAGCCACGGCAGGTTCAGTGGGTCGTCACCGGAGTAGAAGGCGAGATCGGTGGTGCCGATCAGTTCGGCACCGGCGTTGAGGTCGCCCTTGGCGTCCTTGACCGCGAGGATCCGCGGATGCTCGGCGAGCCGGCGGATGGTCTCCGTTTCGATCGGGACCACGGAGCGGGGTGGAATGTCGTAGAGCATCACCGGCAGGTCGGTGGCGTCGGCGACGGCGGTGAAGTGCGCGTACAGGCCGGACTGCGGCGGACGCGAGTAGTACGGGGTGACCACGAGCAGGCCGTGCGCGCCGGCGCGGGCGGCATCGCGTGCGAGTTCGACGCTGTGCGCGGTGTCGTTGCTGCCGGCACCGGCGACGATCCGGGCCCGGTCCCCGACGGCGTCGACGACGGCACGCAGCAGTTCGAGCTTCTCGTTCTCGGTGGTGGTGGGCGATTCACCGGTGGTGCCGGCCAGCACCAGCCCGTCGCAACCGTTGTCGACGAGATGGGTGGCCAGCCGCACACCGGCGTCGACGTCCAGCTTTCCGTCCTTGGTGAACGGGGTCACCATTGCCGTGAGGACGGTGCCGAACGGATGCTCGACGGATGCAGCTGAATCACCGTAGGTCATGGTCAGAAGGCTACCCGGTCACGGTTGCGGATCTGCACACGACGGCACCCCGTCCGTGTCGACCTGCTCATCCGACCGTGTCGAACATGCTGCGGGCCACCTCGGAACCGTCCGGCAGCATCGAAATCTCGAAGTCTCCGAACACATTCGGCGCTGTCTCCTGCAGCCGGCGGAGGCACTCGACGGCCACCCGGCGGATCTCGACGTCGGCGTGTTCGGTGGCGCGCATGTCGACGAAATGCCGCCACGCGCGGTAGTTCCCGGTGACGACGACACGGGTTTCGGTGGCGTTGGGCAGCACCGACCGGGCGGCCTGCCGCGCCTGTTTGTTGCGGATCGGCCCGCTGGGCACGTCGGCGAGTTCGTCCTCGAGCGCGGTGAGCAGTTCGGCGTATGCGGCGAGGCTGGCGTCGGTGGCCTTCGCGAACAGCGCCTCGAGCCGGGCGTCACCGGCGATCGCGGGCGGGATGACGACGTTCGCGTCGTTCTCCCGGACGAACCGCTGCGACAGCTGCGAGTAGGAGAAGTGCCGGTGCCGGATCAGTTCGTGGGTACAGGACCGTGAGATACCGGTGATGTAGAAGCTGACGCTGCCGTGCTCGAACACCGACAGATGCCCCACCTCGAGGAGGTGTCGCAGGTAGCCGGCGTTGGTGGCCGTCCGCGGATTCGGTTTGGTCCAGCTCTGGTAGCAGGCGCGTCCGGCGAACTCGGCGAGCGCCTCACCGCCGTCGGCGTCGGTGTCCCACGGGATGTCGGCGAGGGGCACGAACTCCGTCTTGGCGACGAGTTGCACCGTCAGGGGTACCGCGTTCTGCATCGCACGTCCTCTCCGAATCCGGCGTCGCGCCGATGCCCGCACGATAGCCCGCCGCACCGACATCGGCGGGTGGCCCACACTGGGGACATGGATCGCACGTTCGAGGATCTGGTCGCCGAGGCGGCGGCCGCACCGGTGGACGGCTGGGACTTCTCGTGGCTCGACGGCCGCGCCACCGAGCAGCGTCCGTCGTGGGGATACCAGCGCCTGCTCGGGCAGCGGCTGGCGCGGGCGACGGCCGCCCTGGACATCGACACCGGCGGCGGCGAGGTGCTCGCCGGGGCCGGCGCCCTGCCGCCGACGACGGCCGCGACCGAGTCGTGGCCGCCCAACCTCGCGAAGGCCACCGCGCTGCTGCATCCGTTGGGGGCGGTCGTCGTGGCCACACCGGATGCGCCGCCGCTGCCGTTCGCGGACGGCGCGTTCGATCTCGTCGTCAGCCGTCATCCCACGACGGTGTGGTGGGACGAGATCGCCCGGCTCCTCACCCCGGGTGGCACGTATCTGGCGCAGCACGTGGGTCCGGCAAGCGTGTTCGAGTTGACCGAGTTCTTCCTCGGCCCGCAACCGGAGGCGCGGCGGCTCCGGCGTCCGGACGACGACGTCGCCGCGGCGCGGGCGGCCGGCCTCGAGGTGGCGGACGTGCGATGCGAGCGGCTCGAGATGGAGTTCTTCGACGTCGGCGCGATCGTCTATTTCCTGCGGAAGGTGATCTGGATCGTGCCGGGATTCACGGTCGACGACCGCCGCGCACAGCTACGGGACCTCGATGCACGCATCCGCGCGGACGGGTCGTTCGTCGCGCATTCGTCGCGGTTCCTCATCGAGGCACACAAACCCGAATGACGCCACTTCGTGACATCACATCCGTTGAAGTGACGCCGACAAGACGGCACACTGACGTCATGGATCTCATCGAATACACGTCCCGGCTGCGTGACGACGTCACCGCCGCGGCCACCCTCGGCGACGACGAGACGAAGCGGATCGCGCAGGCCCTCGCGAGCGCAGTGGAACGGTCGGCGCAGCTCATGCTGGTCTCGGCGCTGTCGGAGTTCGCCCGCGAGGCGTCCGACGAGCTCGGCGACCGCACCCTGCACGTGCGCCTCGACGGCACCGCCGTCACCGTCGAGGCGGCCCGCCGGCGCCCCGACACCGGCACCCGCGAGCCGTACCGCACCCTCGAGGATGTCACCGGCGACATCAGCCGGGTGACGCTGCGGCTGGTCGACCAGATCAAGTCCCGCGCGGAGGAGGCCGCCCTGCAGGACGGTGTGTCGCTCAATTCGTGGGTGTCGCAAGCGGTTCAGGAGGCGCTGCGCGACAACCTCCGCCGTGCCCGCCCCGACGACCGTCCCTGCGAGAGGCCCCGGGAGAGGCCCGACGAGAACTGACGGTCACCTCCCCTGCCGGACACTGCCGGAATGGTCTAATGGCGTCTCATCGTTCACAGGTCTCGAGGAGTGGGGAATGGCCGTTTCCGGCGCAAAGGAGTTCGAGGTCGGGGTTGCACCGGCGGAGGTGATGGCGGCACTCGTGGCCGTCGAACGCCTTCCCGAGTGGTCGTCGGCGCACAAGAAGGTCGTCGTCGAGAGCACGCATCCGGACGGTCGTCCGCTGCGGGTGCGGATGACGGTGTCGATCCTCGGCATCAACGACGAGCAGGTCGTCGACTACGCGTGGGACGGCGACGCCAGCATGTCGTGGTCGCTCGTCGAGAGCACCCAGCAGAACAGTCAGGACGGCGCCTACACGCTCGCCCCGAAGGGGGACGGCACGCTGGTGACGTTCGAGTTGACGGTCGACCCGAAGATCCCGCTGCCCGGCTTCCTGCTGAAGAAGGCCCGGAACATGGCGCTGGACACGGCCAGCAAGGGTCTCGCCGAGTTCGTCGACGGAAAGTGACGACGGGCGTGAGATTCGTCCGGCTCGCGGGGGCGGTCGCGGTCGCGGCCGCCGCCGCGGGTTGTTCCACCGCCGTCGACGGCGCCGCCACGGCCGACGGGTTCACACCGGCCGCGTCGAATCCGGATCCGTCGGTCTCGATCGAGGGCATCACGGTCGTCGACTACCCGGTGGGTGACCATGTGGGTGCCGAGCAGCGGGTCGCCTACGATCGCACTCCCCCGTTCGGTGGTCCGCACGATTCGGTGTGGGCGACGTGCACGGGCACCGTGTACGACGTCCCGATCCGCAACGAGAACGCGGTGCACTCGCTCGAGCACGGCGCCGTGTGGATCGCGTACGACCCGGCGCGGGTGTCCGGCACGGACCGTGACCGGCTCGTCGCCCGGGTCGAGGGACAGCCCTACATGCTGCTGTCGCCGTACCCGGGGCTGCCGGCGCCGGTGTCGCTGCAGTCGTGGGGACATCAGCTCACGGTCGACGACACCGCCGACGAACGGATCGACGAGTTCATCGGGGCACTGCGGCTGAACCCGGACACCTACCCGGAGCCGGGCGCGACGTGCTCCACGATCCCCGGCATGTTCGATCCGTCGAATCCGCCGCCACTGCAACCGGATCCGCCGGACCCGGCATCACCGAACACGGTGCCGATGAACTAGCTGCCACCAGCCGCTTTCCCTGTGAACGGGAAAGCCCTGTCGCAGATCACATTCGAAGAGCAACGTGATTCCCGTCACTGCAAATCGGCGCCGAGGGATATCGGCGCCGCCGATGTCGATGGGAGACCGTGATGGCAGCATTCGACGGCACGACCGATGGGATCGTCGCCCCGGACGAGCGGGGGTGGTCGCCGCGCCTGATCTTCTCGCTGGTGTCGATCGTCCTCGTCCTCGAACTGCTCAGCGTCAGTTACATGATGATCTCGATGGCGTTGCCCGCCATCACCGCCGACTTCGACACCGCGCAGGGCGCATGGCTGCTCACCGCGTTCCTCCTGCTGGGCGCGGTCGCGGCACCACTCGTGGGAAAACTCGCGGACATGTACGGCAAACGCCGGCTTCTGCTGGTCTGCATCGTGATCTCCATCCTCGGCTCGCTGATGTCCGCCGTCGCCACCAGTTACGCCGTCATGATCGCGGGTCGCGCGCTGGCGGGCCTGCTCGTCCCGTGCCTGTTCCTGAGCTATTCGCTCATCCGTGACGTCTTCCCCCCGAAGACCGTCCCGCTCGCGGTCAGCATCGCCACCGCCGGCATGGGCCTGATCACGGTCGCCGCACCGTTCCTCGCCGGTTGGCTCATCGACGGGTTCGGGTGGCGCAGCATCTTCTGGTTCTCCAGCGCGATCCTGGTCGTCCTCGCGTTCATGCTCGTCGCCAGTACTCCCGAGACCACGGTGCGCCTGCGATCGCGGGTGGACTTCCTGGGCGCGGCCCTGCTGGGCTCCGGTATCGCCGGTGTGCTCGTCGCCATCAGCTTCGGACCCACGTGGGGGTGGGCCGAACCCGCGACACTGCTCTACCTCGTCGGCGGTATCGCCCTCGTCGCCGCCTGGTATGCGACCGCGAAGCGGATATCCGATCCCCTCATCCGGCTCGACGTCCTGCGCCGCCGTCCGATCTTCCTCACCGTGACGGCCGCGGGCAGTGTCTACGGTGTCGGCGCCCTGTACTCGATCATGCTGCCCCTGATGGCCATGACGTCCGCCGATCTCGGTCTCGGCTACGGCTTCGGTCTCAGCGCGGAGGGATACGCCGTGTTCCAGGTGCCGATCGGCGTGATGACGATGGTGGGCGGTATCGCTGTCGGAATACTGTGCGGTCGCGGAGTCCCCACTCGCACCCTGCTCGCCGCCAGCATGGTCGTCGCGGGCACCGGTGCCGCGCTGACGGCGCTCGAGCACGACAGCAAGCCCTGGATTCTCCTGTTCGCCGGGATCGTCGGGCTCGGGATCGGCCTCGGCTACGCGGCGATCCCCAACATCCTCATCGTCGCCTCCCCGCCCGAACTGCAGGCGTCGACGGCGAGTATCGCGGGTGTCGTCCAGAGCCTGATCTCCGGCGTCATGCCGGTGATCGCGTTCGCCGTGATGAACAATTCGTTCGTCGCAGCACTGTCCCCCGACACGACCGGGGGCGCGGCGGCCTACACCGACGGCGGCTTCGTCGCCGCCTTCGTCATCACGGCCGTCACCGCCGTGCTGGGCGTGGTGGCGGCGCTGGCGCTGCCGCGGCGCATCGAGCAACTCGACGTCGACATCGCACCGTCCGCGGCCGCGACGGTTCCCGCACGTTCCGTACCGGCGGCGGGCTGAGTGCCGGTCCCCGAGGAGGACACCATGATCACAGCCGTTGCGTTGCTCGCCCGTCGACCGGATCTGTCGCACGAGCAGTTCGTCGACTACTACGAGAACAATCATGCGAAGCTGATCCGCAGTCTGCTGCCGCAGATCCGGGGGTACCGCCGCAACTATCTCGACCACGGCTCCCGGATCGGTGCGGCCGACGCTCCCGGCTTCGACGTGATCAGCGAGTTCGTGTTCGACGATCGCGCTGCCTACGACGACATGCCGGCCACCCACGCCCGGCCCGAGGTGAAGGCCGTCATCGAGGCCGACGAGGAGAACTTCCTCGACCGTGCACGGACCCGCATGTACCTCGTCGACACGCGTCAGAGCTGACCCGGGTCCTCAGCGATCCCCGGCGACCGTGGCGCCCCCGTTCGGGCGTCACGGTCGTCCGGCGTTCAACCCGCCATCAACTGCGCGGCGACGGTCGCGCCCAGTTCCCAGCACGCCTCCAGCACCGTCTTGTCGGGTTTGTTCGACGCGACGACGTACTCGGCGACCTTCTCCCACCCGAGTCCGGCGGTGATCCGATCCACCGCGTTCTCGGCGCCTTCGGTGCCCTCGTTCCCGTGGAGATAGAGGCCGAACGGGCGGCCCCGCGTCGAGTCGAGGATCTGGTAGTAGCTGCCGTCGAAGGCGTGTTTGAGGGCGCCCGAGATGTAACCGAGGTTGACCGGCGAGCCGAGCAGGTAGCCGTCGGCCTCGAGGAAGTCGCTCGCCGACACCGAGAGCGCCGCCCGACGCACGACGTCGACGCCCTCGATCTCGGGGTCGGTGGCACCGCTGACGACGGCCTCGAACATGGCCTGGCAGTGCGGCGACGGTGTGTGGTGGACGATCAGTAGGCGCGGCACGGCAACTCCCCCGTCAGTGCTCCCGCTCGTGCTTCTCGAGGGCGACGGCGCGGCGCATGGTGTCGCGGGCGCGGCTGCGGTCGCCGGCGTAGTCGTAGGCGCGGGCGAGCCGGTAGGAGCTGCGCCAGTTGTCGGGGTCGGCGTCCCATTCCTGCTTGACCTGCGCGAACAGTGCGTCGGCGGCGTCGCGTTCGATGCGGCCGGACGGGCGGCGCGGCAGATCGTCGACGTCGAGTTCGAGTCCCTCGTCCTGGATGCGGCGGGCGAGATGCTGATGCGACAGCCCGGACCGGATGGTGGCGACCACCATCCACACCCCCAGCAGCGGCAGCACGAGGACCGCGATACCGAGGCCGACGGGCACGGCCCGGCCGTCCTGGATCAGCGCGATGCCGCGCTGACCGAGGAGCACGAAATAGAACGCGAGCGCGACGACGATCGCCGCGATCGCGACGACGACCCGCGTGGACTTGTTGTTCACAGGTCCAGCAGGGGGTCGATGCCGACGGTGAGGCCGGGACGCTGCCCGATCTGACGCACACCCAGCAGGACGCCCGGCGCGAACGAGTTCCGGTCGATGGAATCGTGCCGGATGGTGAGGGTTTCGCCCTGCGTACCGAGCAGCACCTCCTGGTGGGCGACGAGTCCGGCCAGGCGCACCGAGTGCACGCGCACCCCGCTGACGTCGGCGCCGCGGGCACCCTCGAGTTCGGTGGTGGTGGCGTCAGGACTCGGACCGCGGCCGGCCTTCTCCCGGGCCTCGGCGATGAGGGCCGCGGTGCGGTAGGCGGTGCCGGACGGGGCGTCGGCCTTGTTCGGGTGGTGCAGTTCGATGACCTCGACGGAGTCGAAGAAGCGGGCGGCGGCGGCCGCGAACCGCATCGACAGCACCGCGCCGATCGCGAAGTTCGGGGCGATGAGCACACCGACCCCGGGGGCGTCGTCGAGCCACGACTGCACCTGCGCGAGGCGGGCGTCGTCGAATCCGGTGGTGCCGACGACGGCGTGGATGCCGTGGGCGATCAGGAACTCGAGGTTGCCCATCACCACGTCGGGGTGGGTGAAGTCGATGACGACCTGCGTGCGCCGGTCGACGAAATGCTCGATCCGGTCGCCCTGGTCGACGCCGGCCACCAACTCCAGGTCGGCGGCCTGCTCGACCGCCTCGCACATGGCCTGGCCGACCTTGCCCTTGGCACCGAGAACACCGACCCTGATGGGTGCTGCTGAAGTCACGTACACGCTCCGCCCAAAATTCTTCGTCCCTGACTGTGCTCGCGTAAGCCTACGGTGCGCCGCGATCACACCCGGGTGGCGGTGACGAACACACTCGACCGCATCGGGTCGTGGCCGGGATTGTCGAGGACCCGGCCGAGTCGCTCGGCCACCTCCGACGAACGCACCGTCTCGACGGACCATCCGTGGCCGGTGAGCCAGTCGGCGGGCGCGAAGTCGTCCTCGTCCGGCCACAGGGCCGCCATGTCGATCCCGAAGCGCTCGTTGGTTTCCCGGAAGTGGTCCTCGGACAGCATGGCCCGCACGTCGTCGACGTGTTCGATCGCGATCATGCTGCCGGGCGCGGACAACTCCGTAACGATCCCCAGCATCCGGTCCTTGGCGGTGTTCGGCAGGAACGGCATCAACCCCTCCGCCAGCCACGCGGACGGTCTGCCGGTGTCGAAACCGTTGCCGCGCAACGCCGTCGCCCAGTCCTCCCGCAGGTCGACGGCGACGGTCCGACGGTCGGCACGGGGCCGCGCACCCCGCTCGGTGAGCACACCGTCCTTGAACGCCAGCACTTTCGGGGCGTCGAGCTCGTAGACGACGGTGCCGTCCGGCCAGCCCAGCCGGTAGGCCCGCACGTCCAGCCCCGCCGCCAGCAGCACCGCCTGCCCGATACCGGCGCAGGACGCGGACGCGAACCAGTCGTCGAAGAACCTCGACCGCACCCCCATGTAGTCCGCCATCGACCGCCACGGGATCTCCGGGTCGTCACCGACCGCGTCGAGCCGGGTCGGGAACGGTACCGGCGGGGCGGCCGCCTCCACGAACGCCTCCGCGTACGGGTCGGACACCAGGGCGCCGTCCCGACCGGTTTCCATCGCGCGACCCGCAGCGACCCCCAGCGCCGTGATCCCGACACCGGTCACGATGTCCCATTCCGCGAGTTCGTTCATGCCGCACCTCACTCGGTTGCGATTGCAGACGCTCCCCCGACGGTACTACCTCGCAGCTATCTCACAATGCCCCGCACCGATGCCGGCAGATCCCGTTTCCGCCGGTACGGGCCGACGACAGCGGCCGCGAACGGGCGTTGCAGGAGGAGCCGGGCAACCTCCCGGACCTGTTCGGTGGTGACCTCGTCGATCCGGGCGAGGGTCTCGGTGACCGACTGGTGGTTGCCGTAGTTCAGTTCGCTGCGGCCGATCCGGGTCATCCGGGACCCGGAATCCTCGAGTCCGAGGACGAGCGAACCGCGCAGCGCCCCCTTCGCGCGGGCACATTCGGCGTCGGTGATGCCGTCGGACGCGACGTTCGCGAGGACCTCACGGATCAGGGTCGCGACCTCGCCGAGGTTCTCCGGCTGGCAGCCGGCGTACACCGAGAACGCGCCCGTGTCGGCGAACGTGTCGACGCCCGAGTAGACGGAGTACGCGAGTCCGCGTTCCTCCCGGATCTCTTGGAACAGACGCGAACTCAGCCCGCCGCCGACAGCGGCGTTGAGGACGGACAGCGGCCACCGGTGCCCCTCGTGCCGGCCGAACGCCCGCACGCCGAGTGCCAGGTGGACCTGTTCGCCGTCCCGCTTGGTCAGGCTCAGCGTCGGCGCGGTCCGCAACCGGATCGCCCCCTCCCGCCGCGGCGCCGGCTCGAGATCGCGGTGCAGGTGACCGTCGAACGCGCGGCGCACGAGCTCCACGGTGTGCTCGTGCTCGACGTTGCCGGCCACCGCGACGACCATCCGGTCCGGGGTGTAGCGGCGGACGTGGAACGAGTGCAGCTGGGTGCGGCTCATCGCCTCGATCGAGTCGATGCTGCCGATCACCGGCCGGCCCACCGGATGATCCCCGAACAGCGCGGTCAGGAACGCGTCACCGAGCAGGTCCTCGGGGTCGTCGTCGCGCATCGAGATCTCCTCGAGCACCACCTGCCGTTCGACGTCGACGTCCGCCGAGCGGCAGCGGCCGCGCAGCACCACGTCGGACACCAGATCGACTGCGAGCGGCAGGTCCTCGTCGAGGACGTGCGCGTAGAAGCACGTGTGCTCCTTGGACGTGAACGCGTTGAGTTCACCGCCGACCCCGTCCATCACCTGCGCGATGTCGAGCGCGGTCCGGGTCGGCGTGGACTTGAACAGCAGATGTTCGAGGAAGTGCGCGGCACCGGCGACGGTGGGCTGCTCGTCGCGGGAGCCGACACCCACCCAGATGCCGACCGACGCCGACCGGACGCCGGGCACGTGTTCGGTGACCACGCGCAGGCCACCGGGAAGGGTGGTGCGCTGGACACCGGTCTGGGGACGATTGTCGAGTGCGGCGGCCCGGCCGGGTCGTCCGCGAAGGGAAGAAGCCATGTGGCGGTTCGTTTTTCCTTGCGTTGAGCGTCGATCCACGATACACCGGCAGCACACGTCCGGCCCCGCACGGACGAACCGTGCGGGGCCGGAGCGGTACTGCTGTGCGAGTGCTACTCGGCGGCCGGCTCCGAGGCGGCGGCGGCGTCGTTCTCGGCAGAATCTTCCACGGGGATCAGGGAGATCTTGCCGCGGTTGTCGATGTCCGCGATCTCGACGCGGATCTTGGAGCCGACGTTGACGACGTCCTCGACCTTCGCGATCCGCTTGCCGTTGCCCAGCTTGCTGATGTGCACCAGTCCGTCACGGCCCGGGAGCAGCGAGACGAACGCACCGAAGGCGGTGGTCTTGACGACCGTGCCCAGGAAACGCTCGCCCACCTTGGGCAGCTGCGGGTTGGCGATGGCGTTGATCTTGTCGATCGCGGCCTGCGCGGACGGGCCGTCCGCGGCACCGACGTACACCGTGCCGTCATCCTCGATGGAGATGTTGGCGCCGGTTTCCTCGGTGATCGAGTTGATCATCTTGCCCTTGGGACCGATGACCTCACCGATCTTGTCGACCGGCACCTTGATGGTCGTGATGCGCGGCGCGTACGGGCTCATCTCGTCCGGGGTGTCGATGGCCTCGGCCATGACCTCGAGGATGGTGCTGCGGGCCTCGTGCGCCTGGCTCAGCGCGCCGGCCAGAACCTGCGACGGGATGCCGTCGAGCTTGGTGTCCAACTGCAGGGCCGTCACGAAGTTCTTGGTACCGGCAACCTTGAAGTCCATGTCACCGAACGCGTCCTCGGCACCGAGGATGTCGGTGAGCGCGACGTAGCGGGTCTCGCCGTCGACCTCGTCGGAGACGAGGCCCATCGCGATACCGGCGACCGGAGCCTTCAGCGGCACACCGGCGTTGAGCAGCGACAGCGTCGAGGCGCACACCGAGCCCATCGAGGTGGAACCGTTGGAGCTCAGCGCCTCCGAGACCTGACGGATGGCGTACGGGAACTCTTCCTGGCTCGGCAGCACCGGCACCAGGGCCCGCTCGGCGAGGGCGCCGTGACCGATCTCGCGACGCTTCGGCGAACCGACACGACCCGTCTCACCGGTCGAGTACGGCGGGAAGTTGTAGTGGTGCATGTAGCGCTTGCTGGTCTCGGGGCCCAGCGAGTCGATCTGCTGCGCCATCTTGACCATGTCGAGGGTGGTGACGCCCATGATCTGGGTCTCGCCACGCTCGAACAGGGCGCTACCGTGCGCCCGCGGAACCAGGGCGACCTCGGCGGACAGCGACCGGATGTCGGTGATGCCGCGGCCGTCGATACGGAACTGGTCGCGCAGGATGCGCTGGCGCACCAGCTTCTTCGTCAGCGACCGGAATGCGGCGCCGATCTCCTTCTCGCGACCCTCGAAGGTCGGGGCGACCTGCTCGAGAACGGCGACCTTGACCTCGTCGGTCTTGTCGTCGCGCTCCTGCTTGCCGGCGATGGACAGTGCGGCCGTGAGCTTCTCGGTGGCAGCGGCCTCCACGGCGGCGTACACGTCGGTCTGGTATGCCGGGAACAGCGGGTACTCGCCGGTCGGCTTGGCAGCCTTGGTGGCGAGGGCCTGCTGCGCGGCGCACAGGCTCGCGATGAACGGCTTGGCAGCCTCGAGGCCCTCGGCCACGATCGCCTCGGTCGGCGCCTGCGCGCCACCGTCGATCAGGCTGATGACGTTCTCGGTGGCCTCGGCCTCGACCATCATGATCGCGACGTCACCGGACTCGACGACACGACCGGCGACGACCATGTCGAAGACGGCATTCTCGAGCTGCTCGACGGTCGGGAACGCGACCCACTGGCCGGCCTTGTTCTCGTCCGACGTGATGAGGGCGACACGCACGCCACCGACCGGGCCGGAGAACGGCAGGCCCGCGATCTGGGTGGATGCGGACGCGGCGTTGATCGCGACGACGTCGTACAGGTCCTTGGGGTCGAGGCTCAGGACCGTGACGACGACCTGGATCTCGTTGCGCAGGCCGTCGACGAACGACGGGCGCAGCGGCCGGTCGATGAGACGGCAGGTGAGGATCGCGTCGGTGGAGGGGCGGCCCTCGCGACGGAAGAACGAGCCGGGGATGCGGCCCGCGGCGTACATGCGCTCCTCGACGTC
Source organism: Prescottella subtropica (assembly GCF_005434945.1). GTDB lineage: Bacteria > Actinomycetota > Actinomycetes > Mycobacteriales > Mycobacteriaceae > Prescottella > Prescottella subtropica. Next base: position 118,050 of record NZ_SKCH01000009.1, read on the forward strand.
CACCGTCAGCGGGAAGAAGTCGAAGTGTTCCTTGGGCTGCTTGCTGGCCGAGGTGGCCGACAGCAGCATGGTCTCGTCGTCGAGGTAGGCGACGACGGCGCCGGCGGCCTGCTGCGCGAGGCGGCCGGTCTCGAAACGGATGGTGCGGGTGCCGTAGGACCCGTTGTCGATGACGGCGGTGGCTTCGAACACGCCCTCTTCGACCTCGATTGCGGAGTTGTCTGTCATTACTTTTCTTCTCTTCCCTCTCGTCTTTTGCCGTATCCGCATCGGCACCGTGACCCTCCTGGTCACGGCTGCGCTCCCTTCACAGGGCGGAGGCGGCCGTCGATCGAAGCCTGCCGGATTGCATCCGGAGGGCCACTACCGAAGACCGACGCCACTACTGCAGGGCGGTCGGCGGGGTGGTGCATACACAGATAGCCAACGAGGCTCAGTCTAAGCAGTAACTCAGCAAGCCTCGCTGGCTATCGGTGAGGTCGGCGAGGAACTCGCCGGATACCCGTCTTATCGGCGCAGGCCGAGACGCTCGATGAGCGAGCGGTAACGGGCGATGTCGACCTTCTGGACGTACTTGAGCAGACGACGACGACGTCCGACCAGCAGCAGCAGGCCGCGGCGGGAGTGGTGGTCGTGCTTGTGCATCTTCAGGTGCTCGGTGAGATCGACGATGCGCTTGGTGAGCATGGCCACCTGCGCCTCCGGCGAACCGGTGTCGGTCTCGTGCAGTCCGTACTCGCCGAGGATCTGCTTCTTCTGCTCGGTGGTCAATGCCACTGGTGCACTCCTGTAACTGACGTCCGCGTGACGGAAATCGGGGACCGGCTCGCACCGGACTCCGACGGGCGCGGCCGCCGCGAACCGCAGCACACGCCAGCGGTCGATCCTACCAGGTGCGACACCCCGGTCAGTCCGCGGTGGATCCGGCCGCCTCGTCGAGCAGTTTGCGCGCCTTGTCGGCGTCCCGCCGCATCTCCTCGACGAGCGCATCGACGGAATCGAACTTCTCCATGCCGCGCACCCGGTCGACGAAATCGACCGCGACGTGCTGCCCGTACAGGTCGGCGTCGTGGTCGAGGACGAACGCCTCGACGGTGCGGGTGCGACCGGAGAACGTCGGGTTGGTGCCGACGGACACCGCAGCCTTGTAGCGGCGGCCCGGTTCGAGCGAGCCCTCGACCCGGTCGGGGCCGAGGATCGTGAACCAGGCGGCGTACACGCCGTCCGCCGGGATCGCGGAGTACATCGGCGACGACAGGTTCGCGGTCGGGAATCCGAGACCGCGGCCGCGACCGTCACCGTGGACGACGACACCCTCGACGCGGTGCGGGCGGCCCAGCGCCTCGGCGGCCGCGGCGACGTCACCTGCGTCGACGCACGAGCGGATGTAGGTGGACGAGAACGTCACCGCATGCTCGGCGAGCAGGTTGACGCCGTCGACCGCGAACCCGAACCGGCCACCGGTCTCCCGGAGCAGATCCACGTTGCCGGCGGCCTTGCGGCCGAACGTGAAGTTCTCCCCCACCACGACCTGGGCGACGTGCAGCCGTTCGACGAGGATCTCGTGGACGTAGCCCTCCGGGGACAGCTTCATGAACTCCGAGGTGAACGGCATGACGCAGAAGACGTCGACGCCGAGTTCCTCGGCCAACTCGGCGCGCCGCGGCAGCGTCGTCAGCTGCGCCGGATGCGTGCCGGGACGCACCACCTCCGCCGGATGCGGATCGAATGTCATGAGGACACAGGGAATCCCACGTTCGCGTGCCGCATCGACGGCACGCGTGACCAACTGCGCGTGCCCTCGGTGTACACCGTCGAAAACACCGATCGTCAGGACGCAACGCCCCCAGTCCGCCGGCACATCGTCCAGACCTCGCCATCTCTGCACACGTGGCAGCCTAACGGCCGATCCGAACACCGGTCACGTCCGGGGACGGCCGCGCCGATGTGTGTCGCGGGTGACGGTTGCCTAAGCTCGCACTTGTGGCCACACAGAAGTCAGACGCGAACACTCCCGGCGCCGCCCCGCACCCGGAGACCCTGTCCTCGGTGGCGCAGGACTACCTCAAGGTGATCTGGACCGCGCAGGAATGGTCCGGGGAGCGGGTGTCGACCAAGCTGCTGTCCGAGCGGATCGGGGTGTCGGCGTCGACGGTGTCCGAGGCGATCCGCAAACTTTCCGATCAGGGACTGGTCGATCACGCCCGCTACGGGGCGATCGCCCTCACCGACGCCGGACGGGCCGCGGCCGTGTCGATGGTGCGCCGGCACCGGCTGATCGAGACGTTCCTCGTCGACGAACTCGGCTACGGCTGGGACGAGGTGCACGACGAGGCGGAGGTGCTCGAGCATGCCGTCTCCGAACGGATGATCGACCGGATGGACGCGAAACTCGGTTATCCCGAACGGGATCCGCACGGCGACCCGATCCCGGCCGCAGACGGCTCGGTGCCCACCCCGCCGGCCCGCCAGCTCAGCGATTTCGAGGACGGCGAGGCCGGCCGGGTCGCCCGCATCTCCGACGCCGATCCGGCGATGCTGCGCTACTTCGACTCGGTCGGCATCGCCCTCGACACCGACATCGCGGTCGTCGAACGCCGGGATTTCGCGGGTACCGTCGCGGTCCGACTCGGAACCGATTCCGCCACCGTCGATCTCGGCGATCCCGCGGCACGCGCCATCTGGCTCGTGCAGGCTCGTGGTCCGCACACCCCCACCGACGAGACGAGGTAGCCGTGAACACCGTGGTTCGACGCATCATCGGAGGGGCCGCCGCGGTGTGCGCCGCGGCCGCCCTCACCGTCACCGTGTCCCCGCTCGCCTCCGCCGACGAGTGGCCGACGCCGCCGTCCGAGCCGAGCGCGACCGGACCGTTCGACGTCTCCGACTTCCTCACCCCGACCGACCTCGACTACTGGAATCCGTTCGTGAGCCGGAACCGACTCACGTCCCCGTACGGGACCAGTACCCGTATCTCGTGCTTCGCGTTCCACGGGGTGCTGTTGAGCTGCTGGCAGGCCGACCGGGACGGCAACCCGCACAAGCTGATCGAGCTGCCTCTCGACTTCCCGGGTTCGCTCGGGTCGGGTCTGCCCGGCGGCGGGCCCGGCCACTTCGTGTACCCGGGTTTCGTCCCCGGTATCGGCTGACCGTCACTGCAGCGTCGCGGGCCGCACCACCATCACCGAGCTCGCCCGCTTGCCGCGTTCCTGGACGAGGGCGATCGTGTGCCCGTTGGGGGCGATCGCGGCGTACACGCCCGACATCCCGATCGGTTCGAGCCAGCGTCCCTGGCTGAGCGATTCGGCTTCGGCGGCGCTGATCTGCCGGTGCGGGAACGCGGTCTGCGCGGCCGCATCGATGTCGAGGCTGACGGCCGGTTCGTCGGCGAGCTGCGCGAGGGTGCGGGCGTGATCGAGCGTGAACGGTCCGACGGCGGTGCGGCGCAGCGCCGTCAGATGTCCACCGACGCCGAGTGCGCCACCGAGATCCCGAGCCAGCGCCCGGATGTAGGTGCCCGACGAGCAGTCCACGTCCACGTCGAGATCCACGAAGGTCCCCATGCCGCCCGCGGTGTCACGGCGGGCGAGGACATCGAACCGGGACACGGTGACCGGGCGGGCGGCGAGCTCGAAGTCGGCGCCCTCCCGAACCAGCTTGTGGGCGCGCTGCCCGTCCACCTTGATCGCGCTGACCCGGGTCGGCACCTGCATGATGCCGCCGGTGAGCCGCGCGATCTGCGCGGCGATCGCCGCGTCGTCGACACCGGACGCGTCCGCCGTCGACACCGTCTCACCCTCGGCGTCGTCGGTGGTGGTGGCCTGCCCGAGCCGGATCGTGGCGCTGTACGACTTGGTGGTCAACGCCAGCAGGCCCAACAGTTTGGTGGCCCGCTCCACCCCGAGGATCAGCACACCCGTGGCCATCGGGTCGAGGGTGCCGGCATGCCCCACCTTGCGGGTGTTCAGCAGCTTCCGGCAGCGGGAGACGACGTCGTGGCTGGTCATCCCGGGATCCTTGTCGACGATCAGCAGACCGGCACCGACGAGACCGGACGATGTTTTCTCAGACTTGGGCACGTGATCCGATTCTGCCAGCCGCAGCACCGGGCATCTCGTTCGCGTAGCTCAGTGCACCGAGATCGCCGTCACGACGAGCCCGCCGGCGACGAGCCAGCGGCCGTCGAAACTCGCGAGCGGGGCGCCGCCGTCGGTGACGGTGCCGGGCACGAGCAGCCTGGAACGAAAGGATCCGGACGTGCCGTCCGACGTCGTGGTGCCCTCGGTGAACGTGATGTGCGCGTCCTCGAATCCGAGCCAACGACCGGTGAGCGGGAACCACGCCTTGTAGGTGGCCTCCTTGGCGCAGAACAGCAGCCGGTCCCAGTGCACGGGCGCGGAACTCCTCGTCGCCAGCCGTTCGCGTTCCGCCGGCAGGCTGACCGCATCCAGGACACCGTCGGGCAGCGGCCCGTTCGGTTCGGCGTCGATCCCCACCGACCGCACCGCCAGCGCATAGCCGAGGACCGCGGCCCGGTAGCCGTCGCAGTGGGTGAGACTGCCGACGACCCCCTTCGGCCAGACGGGGGAACCGTTCTCGCCGCGCAGGACCGGTCCCGGCTCCACCCCGAGTTGCGTCATCGCCTGTCGGGCGCAGTGCCTGGCGGACGTGAATTCGCGGCGCCGCTTCTCGACGGCGCGGGCGATCAGCGACGCCTCCTGCGGGTGCGGCTGCAGGCCCGGCGGGTCCTCGAACAGTTCCGCGGACGCGACACCGGTGGGCAGAATCCGTTCGATCATCGTCTCGCCCGCATCTTCTCGTATTCGGCTTCCTGCTCGGCGGTGATCGTGAAGTGCCCACCGAACTTGTTCAGGGTGCCCGGCGGGTACGTCGGGGCCGGCAGGATCTGCCGCAGCAACTTCTCCGGCAGGCCACGCCGCTGCCACTCGCGTGGATACCCGAGCGAGACCTCCTCGAAGCGGACGCCGTCGTACCAGGTGGTGCGCGGAATGTGCAGGTGCCCGTACACGCAGCACGCCGCGTTGTAGCGGGTGTGCCAGTCGGCGGTCTCGACGGTGCCGCACCACAGCGCGAACTCCGGGTAGTACAGCACCTCCGTCGGCTGGCGGACCAGCGGGAAGTGGTTGATCAGGATCGTCGGTGTCGACAGGTCCAGCGCCTCGAGTCGGGCCCGGGTGTACTCGAGTCGGGCGCGGCACCACGCGTCGCGGGTCGCGTACGGCTCCGACGACAGCAGGAACTCGTCGGTGGCGACCACGTTGCGGTCCCGGGCGATCCGCAGGCCGTCCTCCTTGCCGGTGGCACCGGCGGGCAGGAACGAGTAGTCGTACAGCAGGAACATCGGGACGAGGGTCGCGGGCCCGCCCTCCCCCTCCCACACGGGGTACGGGTCCTCGGGGGTGAGCACACCGATCTCCCGGCACAGCGCGACGAGGTAGTCGTAGAGGGCGCGGCCGTGCATCTGCACGGGATCCTTGGCGGTGGTCCACAGTTCGTGGTTGCCCGGCACCCAGATCACCTGCGCGAACCGGCTCTTCAGCAGGGTGAGCGCCCAGCGGATGTCGTCGGTCTTCTCCGAGACGTCCCCGGCGACGATCAGCCAGTCGTCGGGTGACTCGGGGAAGATGTCCTCGATGATCGGCCGGTTCCCCCGATGCCCGACGTGCGTGTCACTGACCGCCCACAGCTTGGCTGCCACACCCTCACTCCTTCTCGTTCCCGGTCTGCAGGTCCGCGCCGGCGACCGCCCACCGGCCGGATGCCGTGCGCCACAGCACCGCGGCCGTCCGCAACACCATGAACACGGTAAGCCCCGTCCAGATTCCGGCGAGCCCCCAGTCCCACGCGAGCGAGCACCAGATCAGCGGCAGGAATCCGATCAGGGCGCAGCCGAGGGTCGCGGTCCGCAGGAACGCGGCGTCGCCGGCGCCGAGCAGGACGCCGTCGAGCGCGAACACGATCCCGGCGACCGGCATGATCCCGACGAAGAACCACCACGCGATCGACGTCTGGTCGAGGACCGCGGCATCGTCGGTGAACAGGGCCGGCACCAGCGCGTGCCCGGCCGCGAACGCGAGCGCCAACACCGTCGCGAACACCACCGACCAGCGGGTCAGCCGCCACGCCAGCCGCTGCGCGCCGCGGACCTGCCCGCGGCCGAGGGCCGCGCCGACGAGGGTCTGGGCGGCGATCGCGAGCGAGTCGAGGGTCAGAGCGACGAAGTTCCACAGTTGCAGCACCACCTGGTGCGCCGCGACGGACGCCGCACCGAACCGGGACGCGACCGCGGCCGCCGACAGGAAGCACGCCTGGAACGCGAGGCTGCGCAGGATCAGGTCCCGGCCGAGGACCAGCTGCGCACGCATGACGGCCGGCCGGGGCCGCAGCGGCACCCCCGAACGCGCCAGCGCGGCGACGAACAGCAGCGCCGACGTCGTCTGCCCGGCCACGTTCGCGACGGCCGACCCGACGAGTTCCCAGCGCGGCGCCCCGATGATCCCGTGCACCAGCAGCACGCACAGGACGGCGGACACGACCTGTCCGACGAGCACGAACCGCAGCGGCCGCATCGTGTTCTGGATGCCGCGCATCCACCCGTTGCCGGCCATCGCGACGAGGATCAGCGGCGCCCCGAACACCGCGATCCGCAGCCAGCGTTCCGCCTCGGCGGCGATGTCCCCGGATCCGGCGATCACGGTGGTGATCGGGCCGGCGAGCAGCTGCACCAGCGCGACGAGGACGGCGCCGATCCCGAACGCCAGCCACGTCGCCTGCACCCCCTCGGCGACGGCGTCCCGCTCCCGGCCGGCCCCGAACAGTCGGGACGCCCGGGCGGTGGTGCCGTACGACAGGAACGTCAACTGGGTGCTGACCTGCGCGAGGATCAGGCCACCGACGGCGAGACCGGCGAGTGCGAGAGCACCGAGATGCCCGACGATCGCGATGTCCAGCAGCAGGTAGAGGGGTTCGGCGGCCAGCACGCCGAGCGCCGGCAGCGCGAGCCCGAGAATACGACGCGGCCCGGTGTCGTCGGATACGGCCGGCTGCGTGGTGGCGGTGTCCGTCACGTCAGCCGAGCGCGTCACGCAACGCGGCGACGACGGTGTCGACCGGTCCGTCCGCGGTGTAGCCCGCCGCGAACCGGTGCCCGCCGCCCCCGAGCCCGGAGGCGACGGCGGCCACGTCGACGGACGCCTTGGAACGCAGCGACACCGACCACGACTGCGGCGCGGTCTCCTTGAACACCGCGGCCACCTCGGCCTCGGCGGTGGTGCGGACGATGTCGATGACGCTCTCGATCTCCTCGGCCCCGAGGCCTGCGGAGTCGGTGCAGCGGATCACCGCGTGCACGAGGCCGCGGCCGTCGGCGGCGTCCGGCACGAGGACTGCAGTACTCAGGACCGCGCCGAGCATCGGCAGCCACCCGAACGGATGGGTGTCGAGGAGCCGACGGCTGATCGCGCCGCCGTCGATGCCGGTGGCGAGCAGCCGCTCGGCGAGGGTGTGGGTGCCGGCCTGCCCCCACCGGAACGATCCGGTGTCGGTGACGAGCCCGGCGTACAGGCAGTGCGCCAGATCGGCGTCGATCGGCACCCCCCACACGTCGAACAGTTGCGCGAGGACCGCGGTGGTCGATTCGGCCGCGTCGTCGACGAGGTTGAACATCCCGAACCGGGTGTTGGAGCGGTGGTGGTCGATCACCAACGACCGGCGGGCACCCGCCAACCGGGACGCGAGCGACCCGAGCCGGCCGGCGCTGCCGCAGTCGACGGCCACCAGCAGATCCACCTCGTCGGCGACGTCGTCGACCGGGCACAGCAGGTCGACACCCGGCAGGTCCCGCATCGACACGGGCAGCTCCGACGGCGACGCGAACGCCACCTGGACGGGAATGCCCTGGCGCTTCAGCACCGCTGCGAGGGCGAGTCCGCTACCGATCGTGTCGGCGTCCGGCTGGACGTGGCACAGGACCGTCACCGACGTCGCGCTGCCCAGCACGTCCACCGCGTCCTGCAGGCTCAGGTCACGGGGGGCGTGCGTCGGCAGCGCGACGTCGGGGCAATGAGTCATGATCGGATCGGTCGCCCTGGTCAGTCGTCGGCGGCAGTGTCGTCGGCGGTGCGCGGTTCCTTGTACGGGTCGGCGTCACCGGCGGGCTGGGCGTTCTCCCGCGTCCGGGCCACCGCGTCGTCCGCGGCGCGCGCCCGCGCCAGGAGTTCCTCCATGTGCCGGGCCGTGTCCGGGACGGTGTCCGCCACGAACGTCAGGGTCGGCGTGAAGCGGACGCCGGTACCGGCACCCACCTTGGACCGCAGCACACCCTTGGCCTTCTCGAGACCCGCGGCGGCACCGACATGGTCCGGTTCCGCCTCGAGGTCGGACCCCATCACCGTGTAGTAGACGGTGGCGTCGTGCAGGTCGGCGGTCACCTTCGCGTCGGTGATCGTCACGTGATCCAGACGCGGATCCTTGATTTCGTGGTCGATCGCCGTCGCGACGATCGTGCTGATGCGCTTCGCGAGCCTGCGTGCGCGTGCAGGATCTGCCATGGCAATCAGTCTCCTCTCCCAAAAAACTGTCCGGCAAGAATGTGTCCAGCGTCGGCCCGGGTCAATCCTCGGGACCGAAAGTTCGTCGCCGAACTGCAAGAAGTTGCAGTTCGGGTCGTCCGGCGACGTGCCGCTCGCACTGGTCGAGCACCTCGTGGATGTGTCCGGCGGTCGGGCTGGCCACCGCGACACCGAGCAGCGTCCGCCGGTAGCGGTCGTGTTCACCGGTCTCGGCGGCCGAGACACCGTATTTCCGGAGTTCGGTCAGCACCGGACGCACCAGTGATCGCTTCTCCTTCAGGGATCGCACGTCCCCGAACAGGATGTCCATCTCCAGCGCGCCGATGTACACCGGGTCTCCCTCCAACGAGCACTGCCGGGACGTGTCCGTCACCGGCACAGCCGGGTGATCCCTCCCCGGCGACCGAAGCCGCCGGGGAGGGATCACCCGAACAGTGACCGGATATCAGTCGCGCGGCTTCTCGCGAAGCTCGTACGCCTCGATCACGTCACCGACCTTGATGTCGTTGTACGTGACGGTCAGACCGCACTCGTACCCGTCGCGCACCTCGGTCGTGTCGTCCTTCTCCCGCTTCAGCGAGGAGATGGTCATGGTCTCCGCGATCACCGCGTTGTCACGGATCAGGCGGGCCTTGGCGTTACGACGGACGATGCCCGACGTGACCAGACAGCCGGCGATGTTGCCGACCTTCGAGGAACGGAACATGGCCCGGATCTCCGCCTGGCCGAGGACGACTTCCTCGTACACCGGCTTGAGCATGCCCTTGAGAGCCTTCTCCACCTCGTCGATCGCCTGGTAGATGATCGAGTAGTAGCGGATGTCGACACCCTCGCGGTTCGCCAGCTCCGTCGCCTTGCCCTCGGCACGGACGTTGAAGCCGATGATGATCGCGTTGGACGCGGACGCCAGGTTGACGTTGGTCTCGGTGATGCCACCGACACCGCGGTCGATCACACGCAGCTGCACCTCGTCGTCGATCTCGATCCCCATGAGGGCCTCTTCCAGCGCCTCGACGGTGCCGGAGTTGTCGCCCTTGAGGATGAGGTTGAGCTCGTTGTGCTCCTTGAGCGCGGCATCCAGATCTTCCAGGCTGATGCGCTTGCGGCTACGGGCCGCGAGCGCATTGCGCTTGCGGGCGTTGCGCCGGTCGGCGATCTGCCGGGCGATCCGGTCCTCGTCGACGACGAGCAGGTTGTCACCTGCACCGGGCACCGACGTGAAGCCGACGACCTGGACAGGACGCGACGGCAGCGCCTCGAGGACGTCCTCACCGTGCTCGTCGATCATGCGACGGACACGGCCGTAGGCGTCGCCGGCGACGATCGAGTCGCCGACCCGCAGCGTGCCGCGCTGGATGAGCACGGTCGCCACCGGGCCGCGGCCACGGTCGAGGTGCGCCTCGATCGCGACACCCTGCGCGTCCATGTCGGGGTTGGCCCGCAGATCCAGGGAGGCATCCGCCGTGAGCAGCACCGCTTCCAGGAGGGCATCGATGTTGGTGCCCTGCTTGGCGGAGATGTTCACGAACATGGTGTCGCCGCCGTACTCCTCGGTGACGAGGCCGTACTCGGTGAGCTGCTGACGGATCTTGTCGGGGTTCGCCCCCTCCTTGTCGATCTTGTTCACCGCGACCACGATCGGCACGTCGGCCGCCTGGGCGTGGTTGATCGCCTCCACCGTCTGCGGCATGACACCGTCGTCGGCCGCGACCACGAGGATCGCGATGTCGGTGGCCTTCGCACCACGGGCACGCATGGCGGTGAACGCCTCGTGACCCGGGGTGTCGATGAACGTCACCAGACGCTCGTTGCCGTCCAGCTCCGTGAGGACCTGGTAGGCACCGATGTGCTGCGTGATACCGCCGGCCTCGCCCTCGCGGACGTTGGCCTTGCGGATCGTGTCGAGCAGGCGGGTCTTGCCGTGGTCGACGTGACCCATGACGGTGACCACCGGCGGACGCGACGCGAGGTCCTCCTCACCGCCCTCGTCCTCGCCGTAGGTGAGGTCGAACGACTCGAGCAGTTCGCGGTCCTCGTCCTCCGGGCTGACGACCTGGACGACGTAGTTCATCTCGCCGCCGAGCAGCTCGAGGGTCTCGTCGTTCACCGACTGCGTGGCCGTGACCATTTCGCCGAGGTTGAACAGCGCCTGGACGAGCGATGCCGGGTTCGCGTCGATCTTCTCCGCGAAGTCGGACAGGGACGCGCCGCGGGCGAGACGGATGGTCTCACCGTTGCCGCGCGGCAACCGCACGCCGCCGACGGCGGGCGCCTGCATCGAATCGTATTCCTGGCGCTTCTGACGCTTCGACTTGCGGCCGCGACGCGGTGCACCACCGGGACGACCGAACGCACCCGCGGTACCACCGCGGCCACGTCCACCGCCACCGCCGCCACCGGGACGACCACGGAAGCCGCCGGGTGCGGCACCCGTACCGGGAGCACCGGCACCGGGAGCACCGCCGCCACCGCGGTATCCACCGCCGCCACCACCGGGACGTCCGCCCGGGGCGCCGGGGCGACCGGGACGGGCTCCACCGGGAGCGGGACGCGCCGCACGCTGCGGCATCGCACCCGGGTTCGGGCGCGGGGGCATCGAGCCGGGGCTCGGACGCGGGCCGCCCTGGCCGGGGGCCGGACGCGGGCCGCCGGGGCCTGCTGCCGGACGCGGCGCGCCGGGAGCACCCGGACGCGGGGCACCACCCTGCGCACCCGGACGCGGAGCACCCGGACGCGGGGCACCCGGACGGGGTGCACCCGGGGCCGGACGCGGCGCGGGACGCTCGGCCGGAGCCGACGAGTACGGGTTGTTACCGACACGCGGCGGCTTCGGGCCGGGACGCGGACCACCCGGCTTGGGAGCCGGGGTGGACGGTGCGGCCGGGGCCTTCGCTGCGGGCGCCTGCGGGGCAGGAGCCTGCGGAGCGGGGGCCTCCGGAGCCGGAGCCTGTGCGGCCGGGGCCTGCGGAGCCGGCTTGGGGGCCGGACCCGGACGCGGGCCGGAGGCGGCCGGACGGCTCGGGGCTGCCGGTGCCGCGGGGGCGGCCGGAGCCGAGGCTGCGGGGGCGACTGATTCCGGAGCCGCGGGGGCTGCCGGTGCGGGCTTCGGGCCGGGGCGCGGGGCACCGGGCTTCGGCGCGGCGGGGCCGGGCTTGACTGCCGGACGTGATGCATCCGCGGACGCGCCTTCGGCCTGCGGCGTCGCAGCTCCGAACGATTCCCTCACACGACGTGCGACGGGTGCCTCCACGGTCGACGACGCCGACTTGACGAACTCGCCCTGCTCCTTGAGCCGTGCGAGTAGTTCCTTACTTGTGACACCGAGTTCTTTCGCCAACTCGTGCACGCGGGCTTTGCCTGCCACTGCTCTCCTCTGCTGAGAGGTCGAGCGAGCGACTGTGCCCGCACGACCTCGGTTATCTCCGATGGACGTTCATCGCTGATGCTTCACGGTGTGCTCATGAGCGCTTGTGCCTGTTCTCTGAGGTACTGCTCGTCGTTCCCGATGTCTCGACCGTTTCGATGAACCGGTCGAGTTCCGTGGAATCCAGACTTCCGGACACCCGCAGGGCTCTACCGAATGCTCGGCGCCGGCCCGCCTCGTACAGACACTTCCGATCGTGGTGCAACCAGGCACCGCGACCGGGGAGGCGTCGCGCGGGATCGGGCACGAGAACGAATCCGTCGGATCCGATCTGCTGTGCCACCACCCTGAGGAGGTCGGCAGCCAGCCCTCGCTGCCTGCACCCGACGCATGTCCGGACCGGTTCACCAACCCGGGCACGCGCCGCTACCGACAGTTCACGCTGAACCATCGAACACTCTACCGCTGTATTGCTGCGATCTCCGCATTCTGTTCCTAACCACCTGTCGTTTTGCGACCGACCTGTTACTCCGGGTCGACGGCGGCGTCGCTGCGGATATCGATCCGCCATCCGGTCAACCGTGCAGCCAGACGCGCATTTTGGCCCTCCTTGCCGATCGCCAGCGACAGCTGGAAATCGGGCACGACGACCCGTGCTGCACGCGCTTCCGGGTCGACGACAGTGACCGACACCACTTTCGACGGCGACAGTGCGTTGCCGACGAACCGGGCCGGATCGTCGTCGAAGTCGATGATGTCGATCTTCTCGCCGGCCAGTTCGCTCATGACGTTGCGGACACGCTGACCCATCGGGCCGATGCACGCGCCCTTCGCGTTGAGGCCCTGCACCCGCGATTCGACGGCGATCTTCGAGCGGTGGCCGGCCTCACGGGCGACCGCGACGATGTCGACGGAGCCGTCGGCGATCTCCGGCACCTCGAGGGCGAACAGTTTGCGCACCAGGTTCGGATGGGTCCGCGACAGGGTGATCTGCGGGCCCCGCTGGCCGCGGGAGACGCCGACGACATAGCACTTGATCCGGTCACCGTGCTCGTAGGTCTCTCCCGGCACCTGCTCGGCCGGCGGGATCAGCCCCTCGGCACCGTTGGCCTCGCTGCCGATCCGCACGACCACCATGCCGCGCGCGTTCGCACGGTTGTCGCGCTGGATGACGCCGCCGACGATCTCACCCTCGTGCGTGGCGAATTCACCGAAGCTGCGCTCGTTCTCGGCATCCCGCAGGCGCTGCAGGATGACCTGGCGGGCCGTGGTGGCGGCGATGCGCCCGAAACCCTCGGGGGTGTCGTCCCACTCCTCACCGACCCGGTTCCCGTCGGCGTCGACGTCCTGCGCCATCACCCGCACGACACCGGTCTTGGTGTCGACGTCGATGCGGGCGTGGGACTGATGACCGTCGGTGTGCCGGTACGCGGTGATCAGGGCCGTTTCGATGGCCGCGATGATCGTGCCGGCGGAGATACCCTTGTCCACCTCGATCGCGCGCAGCGCTGCGATGTCGATATTCACTTGTCGGACCCCTCTACTTCTTCGTTCACTTCGTTCGACGCTTCCGCGTCGGCAGGTTCGACCCGACCCTCCGGGATACCCCCGGCGAGTTCGAGCTCCCTCGCGTCGGGACGCGAGAACTCCACCTGCACAACAGCTTTCTTGACATCCGTCAGATCCACCCGGCGGACGACGAGCTCCCGACCGTCCTTGACGACCAGGTCGACGACACCGGTGTCGAGCCGGCCGACACGCGCGACGAGCGACTCGCCCTCGAGATCGACGAGCACCTTGCGGCCCTGCGCGCGACGCCAGTGCCGGTCCTCGACCAGCGGCCGGTCGATGCCCGGCGAGGTCACCTCGAGCGTGTACGGCGTCTCACCGAAGTCGTTCACCGCGTCGAAGATCTCCGCGACGAGGTGACTGAGCCGGGCGACCTCGTCGAGTTCGAGTCCGGCGTCGCTGTCGACCATGACCCGCACACTGCTGTGCTTGCCTGCAGCCGTGACGACCACATCCTCGAGGTCGTAGCCCTCACGCTCGACAGGGTCGGTGAGAAGCTCGATCACTCGCTCCCTCGACGGCACCGGCATCTGGGACGCTCCTCGCGTGAAGTTGTGGTCACGACCGACGTGTGGCCGACGTCGCGATCGGTCGACGTCGTCGACGCAGCACTCGACGCACCACGGGGTGGACTGTGGAGTTATCAGGGTATCGCGGTTTCGAGGCGACGGTGACCATCCGACCCGTGACGGCCCCCACCCGACCGCGCCCCACGGGCGGCACTCCGCGGTGACCTGCTCGATGCGAGAGCACGATCACGGTCCTGGCACCATGATCGGGTGCGCACGCTCCCCCGCTCCCCCGTCCTGTCCCGCCGCGCGGCACTGCGCGCCGCGGGTGGCGCCGTCCTCGGTGCGTCGGCTCTCGTCGGCGCCACCGGATGTTCGGATTCCACCTCCCCGGACACGCCCGCGGAAGTGGATGCGCTGACCGCGCAGGCCGAACGGGCCCGCCGGGACGCGACCAACGCCTCCGCCGCGATCGCGAACGCCCCGGACCGGGCCGCGGCACTCGGGGTGATCGCCGCGGAACGGACCGCGCACGCGGATGCCCTCGACATCGAGATCGCCCGTGCCGGCGGGGCACCGTCCTCGGCCACCGCCACGACGACCGCGACAGTGCCCGCACCGCCGACCGTCGAGCAGATGCGGGCCGATCTGGCGGAGTCCCAGAAGGAGGCTGCCGGGCTGGCCCGCACCCAGTCCGGGTATCGCGCCGGCCTGCTCGGCTCGATCAGCGCGGCGTGCGCCGCGCAGCAGGTGGTGTTGCTGCCGTGAGCAGTCGAAGTCTCGGCCCCGAACAGCAGGCGCTCGTCGATGCCCTGAACGCCGAGTACGCCGCGGTGTTCGCGTACGGCGTCGTCGCCGCGTTCTCGAATCCGGCGCGCGCCGGCCAGGTCACCACCGACACCGCCGCCCACCGTGCCCGACGGGACGCCACGATCGACGCCCTGACCGCGGCGGACGCCGATGTGCCGCAACCCGAACCCGGCTACACGCTGCCGTTCCCGGTCACCGACCCGACCTCCGCGGCCCGACTGGCCGCACAGGTGGAGACGGACACCGCGGTCGCATGGCGGTCCGTGATCGAACGCAGCGCGACAGAACCGACCCGCGAGACAGGTGTCGTCGCCTTGACGGAAGCGGCCGTGCGCGCAGCGAACTGGCGGGCCGTACTCGGCGACCAGCCCCCCACGACAGCGTTCCCCGGGCAGCCGTAGGCGCTGCGCACCTGTGCGCCTTTCTGGTAGTGGTTACTACCGAAAAGGCGCACAGCACCACGAGGAGGATTTTTCGTGACGGAACGGACCATCGAGCAGCGCATCGCCGATCTCGAGCGCATCGAGGCGATCAAGAATCTGAAGCACCGGTATCTGCGGGCGTGTGATGCGAAGGATCCGGAGACGTTCCGGGCGTGTTTCGTCGACCGGGGTGCCCGGATCGACTACGGCCCGCTCGGGCAGTTCGACGACGCCGACCCGATTGCGGAGATCTTCCGCAGCATCGCCCTGCAGAAGGTCGACGGCCGGCACGTCATCCTCGACATGCATCACGCGTTCCATCCGGAGATCACGCTGCACGGCGACGAATCCGCGTCGGGCAAGTGGACGCTCGCGTTCCGTCAGGTCAATCTGATCGACAACACCGAGACGGTCCGGTCCATCGAGTACGTCGACGAGTACGTCGTCGAGAACGGCGCGTGGAAGATGTCGGCGTGCGCGTCGAACGTGCTGTGGTCGATGACCCGGCCGCTCGGCGAAGGCACCGTCGTCACCGAGGGCTGAGCCCTCACATCGTCACCGAGGGTTGAGAGGCTCGAACGGGCGGTTGTCCGACGAACGGCCGAGAGCGCCGTCGGACAACCGCCCGTTCGGCGTTCACCGCAGGAAGTCTGCGGCCCGTTCGGCGAGGTCGAGGACGGGTTGCGGGGCGATACCGAGGGCGACGGTGACGACGGCGCTGACTCCGACGACGGTGACGGTGGGGGCGCTCGTGACGACGACCGGCGCCGTGGCCGGTGGTGCGTCGAAGAACATGAGCACGATGACGCGGATGTAGAAGATCGCGGCGATCGCGCTGGCGATCACGCCGACGATGACGAGTGGCACCGCGCCCCCGGACGCGGCGGCCTGGAACACCGCGAACTTCCCGACGAAGCCACTGGTGAGCGGGATCCCGGCGAACGAGAGCAGCAGCAGACCGAACACGGTGGCGACGAACGGGGATGTCCGGCCCAGGCCCGCCCAGCGGTCGAGGTCACCGACCTCGGTGCCGTCGGCGTCGCGGACGAGTCCCAGGACCGCGAATGCGCCGACGCTGCTGATGCCGTAGGCGAGCAGGTAGAACAGGGTGGCCGCGACACCGGCGTCGGTGCCGGCGATCAGTCCGGTGAGGATGAAGCCGACGTGGGCGACGGACGAGTAGGCGAGCATGCGTTTGACGTCGGACTGGGTGATCGCCAGGACCGACGCGAGCACCATCGTGAGGATTGCGACGGCCCACAGCATCGGACGCCAGTCGGTGTGCAGGCCGGGTACGGCGACGGCGAAGATTCGCAGCGCCGCACCGAATGCGGCGATCTTGGTGGCCGACGCCATGAACGCGGTGATCGGGGTGGGGGCGCCCTGGTAGACGTCGGGGATCCACGAGTGGAACGGCATCGCCCCGATCTTGAACAGCAGCCCCACCGACAGCAGGGCCAGCCCGAGTTGCGCGAGCAGGATCTCCCCGGTGCCGTCGTCGATCGCGTCGCCGATCCCGGGGATCGAGACGGTGCCCGCATACCCGTACAGCATGGCGATACCGAACAGGAAGAACGCCGACGAGAACGCGCCCAGCAGAAAGTATTTCAGCGCCGCCTCCTGGGAGAGCAGTCGGCGTCGGCGGGCCAGCCCGCACAGCAGGTACAGCGGCAGCGACAGCACCTCGAGCGCCACGAACATGGTCAGCAGGTCGTTCGCGGCCGGGAACAGCAGCATGCCGCCGACCGCGAACAGTGCCAGTGGATACACCTCGGTCTGGGTGACCCCGGCCTTCGTGGTCTCCTTCTCGGCGACCCCGCCGGGCACCGTCGACGCGCGGGCCGCGAACGCATCCACCGGGACGGTGCCGGTACCGGTGTCCACCCGGTCGAGGCCGCGGTCCGCGAACAGGGCCACCGAGAGGATCGACACCAGCAGGATCGTGGCCTGCAGGAACAGGGTGGGTCCGTCGATCGCGACGGAGCCGACGGCGACGACCTGCCGGACGCCCCACAGTGCGCCGACGGCGACGAGGGCTGCGGCGAGTCCGCCGTACGCGAGGACCACCTGGATCCGGTACCGGGCCCGCGCCGGGGCGAACGCCTCGACCAGGACACCGGCGACGGCGACCGCGAGCACGATGAGCATCGGTGCGAGCCGGCTGTACTCGATGCTGGGGGTCATCGGGCGCCTCCGTCCGGTTCGGCGATCGTCGGCACCGGATCCTGCTGGTCGATCGTGGTGAGGGTGCCGGCGACGGCGGGGGTGATGACGTCGAGGATCGGTTTGGGGTAGACGCCGATCCCGATCAGCAGCACGAGCAGCGGTGCCACGACGAGCAGTTCCCGCCGGTGCAGGTCGCGGACCCCTTCGGTGCCGGCGGTGACCGGGCCGCCCATCATGCGCTGGTAGAGCCACAGGATGTACAGGGCGGCGAGCACGATCGCGACGGTCGCGATCACCGCGGCCACCGGGTAGCGGGTGAATGTGCCGACCAGGACGAGGAATTCGCTGACGAACGGGGCGAGTCCCGGCAGCGACAGGGTCGCCATGCCCGCGACGAGGAACGTGCCGGCCAGCAGCGGCGCCGCCTTCTGCACACCCCCGTAGTCGGCGATGACGCGGGTGCCGCGCTGTGTGACGAGGAACCCGGCGACGAGCATGAGTGCGGCCGTGGAGATTCCGTGGGCGACCATGTAGAGCACGCCGCCGCTCTGCCCCTGGCTGGTCATCGCGAACACCCCGAGCACGATGAACCCGAAGTGCGAGATCGACGTGTACGCGATGAGCCGCATGACGTCGGTCTGGCCGATCGCGAGCAGCGCCCCGTACACGACGCTGATCACCGCGAGCGTGACCACGAACGGCGCGAACGTCCGTGCGGCGTCGGGGAACAGTGTCAGCGCGAACCGCAGCATCGCGAACGTGCCGACCTTGTCGACGACCGCCATCATCAGCACCGCACCGACCGGGGTGGTCCGGGCTGCGGCGTCGGGCAGCCAGCTGTGCAGCGGCCACAGTGGCGCCTTGACCGCGAACGCGAACATGAACCCGAGGAACAGTGCGTTCGCGACAGGCGCGGACATCGTCAGGTCCCCGGACGCCACCGCCCCCACGATCGCCCGTAGATCGAACGTCCCGGACGTGAACGGGCTGTCGGCGCTCGCCGTCACGACGTACACGCCGATCACCGCGGCCAGCATGATCAGTCCGCCGAACAGGTTGTACAACAGGAACCGCACCGCGGCCCGGGCTCGTTGCGGGCCTGGTTCCCCGAACCCCCCGAGGAGGAAGTACATCGGGATCAGCATGGCCTCGAAGACGATGTAGAACAGCAGGATGTCGAGGGACAGGAACGACATCAGCACCATCGACTCGACGACGAGGATCAGCGCGACGTACATGTGGCCGGCGCGGGGACGCGGGTCGTCGGTGGCGACGTCCCGCCAGCCCGCGACCAGCAGCAGCGGCACCAGGACGGTGGTGAGCAGCACCAGGGCGAGGCCGATCCCGTCGAGCCCGAGGTCGTACCGCGTGCCGAATGCCGGTATCCACGAGCGGGATTCGACGAACTGGTACTGGTCCCCGCCGGGGTCGAAGCCGATCGCCAGGCCCACGGACACCGCGAACGTACCGGTCGCGGCGACGAGGGCGACGATCCGGGCGGCCTGCCGCTCGTGGGCGGGGAGCAGCATCACGAGGACCGCACCGCCCGCCGGGAGCAGCCACAGCGTCGTCAACCAGGGAAAGCCGGTCATCACACCCTCCCCACCAGGACCGCAGCGACCACGCAGGTCGCGCCGGCGAACATGTACAGCGCGTACGAGCGCACGAATCCGGTCTGCAACCGTCGGAAGATCGTCGACGCCGCCCCGAGCACGGCCGGGACGGCCCGCACCACGCCGTCGATGCCGCGGTCGTCGACCACCGTCAGGCCCGCGACCAACTGCTGCCCGGGTCGCATGAACACGGCCTCGTCGGCGGCGTCGCCGTACAGGTCGCGGCGGGCGGCGACGGTCAGCGCGGACACGTCCTGCGGGGCCTCGCGCGGGACCGGCCGGGTGCCGTAGGCGCGCCACGCGACCGCGATGCCGACGATCACCACCACGAGCGTCGCGGCACTGACCGCCCACGCCGGGACCGGTAGTTCGTGATGTGCCGTGCCGGAACCGAATTCGGTCCACACCGGGGCCAGCCAGTGTTCGAGTGCACTACCGAGCGCGAGCAGTCCACCGGCGGCGACGGAGCCGACGGCGAGCAGGATCATCGGTACCGTCATCACCGCCGGCGCCTCGTGCGGGTCGGCGGCGGGATCGAAGCGGGGCTGCCCCAGGAACGTCAGCACCATCACCCGGGTCATGTAGAACGCGGTGATCCCGGCGCCGAGCAACGCGACCGCCCCCAGGAGCGTGCCCCCGACGCCGCCGGACCCGAACGCGGCCTCGATCACCTTGTCCTTGGCGAAGAACCCGGAGAACGGCGGCACCCCGATGATCGCGAGATACCCGAACCCGAACGTGGCGAACGTGATCGGCATGAGGGCGCGCAGGCCGCCGTAGCGGCGCATGTCGGTTTCGTCGCCGGTCGCGTGCATCACCGACCCCGCGCCGAGGAACAGTCCGGCCTTGAAGAAGCCGTGCGCGAGCAGCAGCATGATCGCGAACGGGTAGGCGGCCGGTCCGAGTCCGGCGGCGAGCACCATGTAGCCGATCTGGCTCATCGTGGACGCCGCGAGCGCCTTCTTGATGTCGTCCTTGGCGCAGCCGATGATCGCGCCGAACAGCAGGGTGACCGCGCCGACCGCGGTGACCGCGGCCTGCGCACCGGGCGCCGCCTCGAAGATCGGTCCGGAGCGGACGATCAGGTACACCCCGGCGGTGACCATCGTCGCGGCGTGGATGAGCGCGGACACCGGGGTGGGGCCCTCCATCGCGTCGCCGAGCCACGACTGCAGCGGCACCTGCGCCGACTTGGCGCACGCCGCGAGCAGCAGCGCCAGGCCCATCCAGGTCAGGGTGCTCTGCGACGCGTCGGGCACGGCGGTGAACACGTCGGTGAACGACACCGACCCGACCGTCGCGAACATGATCATGATGGCGACGATCAGGCCCATGTCGCCGACCCGATTGACGACGAACGCCTTCTTCGCGGCCGTCGCCGCGACCGGCTTGTGCTGCCAGAACCCGATCAGCAGGTACGACGCGAGCCCGACCCCCTCCCAGCCGACGTACAGGACCAGGAAGTTGTCGGCGAGGACGAGCAGCAGCATCGCGGCGAGGAACAGGTTCAGGTAGGCGAAGAATCGCCTTCTCCCTGGATCACGCTGCATGTAGCCGACCGAATAGACGTGGATGAGCGAGCCGACACCGGTGATGAGCAGCGCGAAGCACAGGGACAGCGGGTCGAGGCGCAGGGCGGCGTCGACCTGCAGGCCGGCGACCGGCAGGTACGAGAACAGTGTCTGCGTCGCGACCCGGTCTGCGGCGTCGGCGCCGAGCAGGTCGAGCAGCAGGCCTGCCGCGACCGCGAACGACGCGAGCGCGGCGACACAGCCGAGCAGGTGTCCCCACCGGTCGCTGCGCCGTCCGGCGAGGAGCAGGATCACCGCACCGGCGAGCGGCAGCGCCGGCAGCAGCCAGATCGTCTCGCGCATGCCCGTCCCCCGTTCCTGTCAGTACTCGAGCAGATTCGCGTCGTCGACCGAGGCCGAGTGGCGGGTACGGAAGATGGTCATGATGATCGCGAGTCCGACGACGACCTCGGCGGCGGCGACCACCATCGTGAAGAACGCGAACACCTGTCCGTCGAGGTTGCCGTGCATGCGGGCGAACGTGACGAACGCCAGATTGGCCGCGTTGAGCATCAGCTCGATGCACATGAACACGACGATCGCGTTGCGCCGCAACAGCACTCCGGCGGCGCCGATCGTGAACAGCAGCACCGACAGGTACAGGTAGTTCGCCGGGTTCATCGCCGCTCCTTCCCATGCTCGGGCGAGCCGGGCGGCGGCACGTCCCGCGGCTCGAGGATCGCGGAGACCGAGTCGCGGGCGAGGGTGCCGTCGGGTAGGCGGGCGGGCATGTCGACGGCGTTGCTGCGCGCGTACACGCCGGGGCTCGGGAGTGGGGTGACCCGGACGGCCGGGTCGCCGTCGCCGGACGCCCAGTCCCGGAACCGTTGCTGCGAGAGTTCCCGCTGCGTGCGGCGCGGCTCGAACCGTTCCCGGTGGGCGAGGATCATCGCGCCGATCGTGGCGGTGACGAGCAGGGCCCCGGTCAGTTCGAACACCCACACGTAGCGGACGAACACGAGCTCGGCGAGCCCCTCGACGTTGCCGCCCTCGTCGGCGGCGTCGAGTCCGACGAAGCCGACGGTGCCGTCGCGGATCACGCCGAGGGTGGCGTTGCCGAGGGCGCCGATCAGCAGCAGCCCGAATCCGACGCCGGTGACGGCGGCGGCGATGCGTTGTCCGCGCAGGGTTTCCACCAGTGAATCCGACGAGTCGACGCCGACGAGCATGAGCACGAACAGGAACAGCATCATCACCGCGCCGGTGTAGACGACCACCTGCACCACCCCGAGGAACATCGCCCCCTGCGCGATGTACAGCACGGCGAGCACGATCATCGTGGTGGCCAGGAAGATCGCCGAGTAGACGGCCTTCGGTGAGCACACCACCCCGAGGGCACCGAGGACCGCGATCGTCCCGAGGATCCAGAACTGCACGGCCTCACCGGTGGACGTGCGGGTGAAGGTGTCGGCGGCGAGCAGCGCCGCGTGCTGGGCGAGCATCTACGTCACCGTGCCTCGGTAGTAGTCCTTCTCGGTGGCACCGTCCGCCATCGGGTGCGGCGGCGGCGTCATGCCCGGCTCGAGCGGGGCGAGGAGTCGGTCCTTCTCGTAGATGAGGTCGGTGCGGTTGTCGTCGGCCATCTCGTAGTCGTTGGTCATGGTGAGCGCGCGGGTGGGGCACGCCTCGATGCACAGTCCGCAGCCGATGCACCGCAGGTAGTTGATCTGGTAGATCCGCCCGTACCGTTCGCCCGGCGAAAAGCGCTGCGACTCGGTGTTGTCGGCGCCCTCGACGTAGATCGCGTCCGCCGGGCACGCCCACGCGCACAGTTCGCAGCCGATGCACTTCTCGAGCCCGTCCGGGTGCCGGTTGAGCTGGTGCCGGCCGTGGTAGCGGGGTGCGGTCGGCGTCTTCTGCTCGGGATAGAACTCGGTGACGGGCTTCTTGAACATGCTCCGGAACGTCACACCGAAACCGGCGACCGAGTCGAGGAAGTCAGGCATCGGATTCCTCCTTCTGTCGAGTGGGGCGTGGGGCTCGTACCAGCACCGCCAGGACGGCGACCATGCCGGCGACGTGCAGGACCGCCGCGACCGCCGGGTGATCGTCGTCGTGCAGGACGCGGGCGGCGGCCACCACCATCACCCACACGACGGCCGCCGGGATGAGCACCTTCCAGCCCAGGTTCATGAACTGGTCGTAGCGCAGCCGCGGCAGGGTGGCGCGCAGCCAGATGAACACGAACAGCAGCGCCCACACCTTCGCGACGAACCACAGCAGCGGCCACCATCCGCTGTTCGCACCCGCCCACAGGCTCAGCGGCCACGGCGCGTGCCAGCCGCCGAGGAACATGGTCGCGGCGAGCGCGGAGACGGTCACCATGTTCACGTATTCGGCGAGCATGAACATCGCGAACCGCAGCGACGAGTACTCGGTGTGGAAGCCGCCGACGAGTTCCCCCTCGGCCTCCGGCAGGTCGAACGGGGCACGGTTGGTCTCGCCGACCATCGCCGTCAGATAGATCAGGAACGACGGCAGCAGCAGGAACACGTACCACGTACCGTCCTGGGCGGCAACGATTCCCGACGTGGACATGGTGCCGGCGTCGAGGAACACGGCGGCGAACGTGAGTCCCATCGCCACCTCGTACGAGATCACCTGCGCGGTCGACCGGATCCCGCCGAGCAGCGGATACGTCGAACCGGACGACCAGCCGGCGAGGACGATGCCGTACACGCCCACCGACGACATCGCGAGGATGTAGAGCACCGCGACCGGCAGATCCGTCAGCTGCAGCGGCGTCACGGCGCCGAACACCGACACCTGCGGGCCGAACGGGATCACCGCGAACGCCATGAACGCCGGGACGGTCGCGATGATCGGGGCCAGCAGGTAGATCGGTTTCTCCACCCCGGACGGGACGATGCCCTCCTTGAGGGCGAGTTTGATGCCGTCGGCGAGGGTCTGCAGCAGTCCGCGCGGGCCGACCCGGTTCGGGCCGACCCGCATCTGCATGAACGCCAGGACCTTGCGTTCGGCGTAGATCGCGAGCAGCACCGTCAGGACCAGGAACACGAAGATCGCGATCGCCTTGGCGATCACCAGCCACCACGGGTCGTGCCCGAACATCGACAGGTCGGCGGCGGCCTGCACGGCGGTGAGGTCCGCGGTCATCGCGGCACCTCCGGGTCGGGGGCGACGGCAGGGTCGGCGCGGCGCACCCGCACGACGTCACCCGGGCGGGCGGCGAGCGTCCGGTGCACGGCCGACCCCGGCGAGTTCTGCGGCAGCCACACCACCCGGAACGGCAGTTCGGTGATCTGCAGCGGCAGCGTGATCGCACCCCGGCCGGTGTCGACGGTCACCGGATCACCGTCGCGGGCACCGAGTTCGGCGGCCCGGTCGGCGGACAACCGCACCACCGGCGGGCGGGCGGTGCCGGACAAGTGCGGTTCGCCGTCCTGCAGGCGTCCGGCGTCGAGCAGCATCCGCCACGACGCGAGGACCGCCTCCCCCCGCCCGGGTTCGGGCGCCGGACGTGCCGGGACGTCCGGGTCCGGCGGCCGGCCCCCCGCCCACGTGCCGAGGTGGGCGATCTCGGCGCGGACGGCGGCGACGTCCGGCAGACCGAGCGCAGTCCCCATCTCCGCCGCGAGCGCGACCAGTACCCGCTGGTCGGGCAACGCGCCGGTGTCCCGCAGCGCGGTGTCGAAGGGACGCACCCGCCCCTCCCAGTCCAGGAACGCGCCCGGCTTCTCGGCGACCGTCGCGACCGGCAACACCACGTCGGCCCGGTCGGTGACCGCGCTGCGCCGCTGTTCGAGACTCACCACGAACCGGGCCGCGTCGAGGGCCGCACGGGCGGCGGCCGGATCGGGCAGATCGTCGACGTCGACGCCCCCGACGAGCAGTCCACCGAGGTCGCCGGACCGGACGGCGGTGAGGATCGCGTCGGTGTCCCGGCCGACGGACGCCGGAAGCACGGTGCCCCACACGGTTTCGACCTCGCGGCGGGCCGCCGGGTCGACGACGGGACGACCCCCGGGCAGCAGCGTCGGCAGTGCCCCCACCTCGAGGGCGCCGCGGTCCCCGGCCCGCCGCGGAATCCACGCGATCCGGGCACCCGTCGCGTCCGCGAGCCGCGCGACCGCGGACAGGGTGCCGGGGCTACCGGCCGCCCGCTCACCGACCACGATCACCGAGCCGGCGCCGCGCAGGAAGTCGGACGAGGCGAGATCGTCGAGGATCGCCGGCTCGTCACCCGGCACGGCCCGCAGCAGCCGTCCGTCGACCTTGCCGAGTCCGCGGGTCGCGTACGGGGCGATGGACAGCACGACGGTGCCGCGGGCGCGGACAGCCTTGCGGAGCCGCAGCAGCACCATCGGCGACTCGTCCTCCGGTTCGAACGCCACCAGCAGCACCGCGGGCGCGTGCTCGAGGTCGTCGTAGGTGACGGTGTCCGGGGCGGCACCGAGGACACGTCCGGCCACCCGCGACGCGAGGAACGCCGTCTCCTCCGCCGACTGCAGCCGGGACCGGAAGTCGATGTCGTGGGTGCCGAGCACGACCCGCGTGAACTTGGCGTACGCGTACGCGTCCTCGACGGTGAGCCGGCCGCCGGGGAGCACCCCGCAGTCGCCGGCGGACGCGAGCCCGCGGGCCGCGACCGCGAGGGCGTGCGGCCACGACGCCGGCACCAGGTCGCCGGTGTCGCCGCGCACCAGCGGGGTGATGATCCGGTCCGGTGCGGTCGCGTAGGCGAACGCCCACCGACCCTTGTCGCAGTTCCATTCCTCGTTGACCTGCGGATCGTCGCCGGCGAGGCGGCGCAGCACGGTGCCACGGCGGTGGTCGGTGCGTTGCGCGCAGCCACCGGCGCAGTGCTCGCACACGCTCGGGGACGACACCAGGTCGAACGGGCGGGCCCGGAACCGGTAGGCGGCGGACGTCAGCGCCCCGACCGGGCACACCTGCACGGTGTTGCCGGAGAAGTAGGAGTCGAACGGCTCCCCCGCCCCGATGCCCACCTGCTGGTCGGCGCCGCGTTCGAGGAAGTCGATCAGGTCGTCGCCCGCGATCTGCTGGGTGAACCGGGTGCAGCGGGCGCACAGGATGCACCGTTCCCGGTCGAGCAGGATCTCGGTGGACAGCGGAATCGGTTTGGGGAAGGTGCGTTTGACGTCCTCGAACCGGGTCTCGCCGCGGCCGCTCGACATCGCCTGGTTCTGCAGCGGGCACTCGCCGCCCTTGTCGCACATCGGGCAGTCGAGCGGGTGGTTGATCAGCAGCAGTTCCATGTTGCCGCGCTGCGCCCGCTCGGCGACCGCGGAGGTGACCTGGGTGCGGACCACCATGCCGTCGGTGGCGACGGTGGTGCACGACGCCAACGGCTTGCGCTGCCCCTCGACGTCGACGAGGCACTGCCGACAGGCGCCGACCGGGTCGAGCAGCGGGTGGTCGCAGAACCGCGGGATCTGGATGCCGATGCCCTCCGCGGCCCGGATCACCAAGGTGCCCTTGGGAACCGTCACCTCGATGCCGTCGATCGTCAGCGTCACCCGATCCGACGGGACCGGCTGCCCGGACGCGTCGACACCCGCATGCACGGTCACGGCCGGCCCCCTTCCGATACATCGCGCCTCGACGCGTCCGGGTCGAACGGGCAGCCGCCGCCCTCGACGTGCGCGACGTATTCGTCGCGGAAGTACTTCAGCGACGACGTGATCGGACTCGTCGCACCGTCACCGAGGGCGCAGAACGCGCGCCCGAGGATCGAATCGGAGATGTCGAGGAGCTTGTCGAGGTCGGCCGGTGTGCCGCCGCCGCGCTCGAGCCGGTCGTAGATCTGCCGCAGCCAGTAGGTGCCCTCCCGGCACGGCGTGCACTTGCCGCACGACTCGTGCGCGTAGAACCGCGTCCACCGCGACACCACCCGCACGACGCACGTGGTGTCGTCGAAGATCTGCAGGGCCTTGGTGCCCAGCATGGAACCCGCGCCGGCGACCCCCTCGTAGTCGAGGGGCACGTCGAGATGGTCGGGGGTGAGGATCGGGGTCGACGACCCACCCGGCGTCCAGAACTTGAGGGTGCGCCCGGGACGCACCCCGCCGGCCACGTCGAGTAACTGCCGCAACGTGATTCCCATCGGCGCCTCGTACTGGCCGGGCCGGCGCACGTGCCCGGACAGCGAGTACAGCGTGAACCCGGGCGACGCCTCGCTGCCCATGCTGCGGAACCATTCGGCGCCGCGGGCGATGATCGACGGCACACTCGCGATGGACTCGACGTTGTTGACCACCGTCGGGCACGCGTACAGGCCCTCGACGGCCGGGAACGGCGGCCGCAGCCGGGGTTGGCCGCGGCGACCCTCGAGCGAGTCCAGTAGCGCCGTCTCCTCCCCGCAGATGTAGGCGCCGGCCCCGGCGTGCACGACAACGTCGAGGTCGAACCCGGAGCCGAGGATGTCCGCGCCGAGGTAGCCGGCGTCGTACGCCTCGGCGACCGCGGCCCGCAACCGGCGCAGCACCGGCACCACCTCGCCGCGCACGTAGACGTACGCCCGTGACGCCCGGATCGCGTACGCCGCGATGATCACGCCCTCGATCAGGGTGTGCGGGGTCGCGTACATCAGCGGAATGTCCTTGCACGTCCCCGGTTCCGACTCGTCGGCGTTGACAACCAGGTAGTGCGGTTTCGCGGCCGTGTCGGTGGCCGGATCCTGCGGAATGTACGACCACTTCATGCCGGTCGGGAACCCGGCACCGCCGCGGCCTCGCAGCCCGGCCTCCTTCACGGTCGCGATCACCTCGTCCGGGTTCGTCCGCAGCGCCGTCCGCAGCCCCGCGTAGCCGTCGTGCCGGTGGTAGCTCTCGAGCGTCCACGGCTCCGGTTCGTCCCAGTGCCGGCTCAGCACCGGGGCCAGGGTGGGCGAGCCGGTCCGCAGCCCGGCGAGGGTCGGATCGCCCGCCCCGCCACCCGCGGCGACCACGTCCGGGCGGGGGTCGTCGAATCCGGCGAGCAGGCGTGCGGTGTCCCGGAACGTCCGCAGCGGCGCGCCGCGACTCGGGCACACCGGCCGGCCCGCGCGCAGCGCGTCGACCACCTCGATCGCCGACTCGGGTGTCCGGTCGTCGAAGAACTCCCAGTCCACCGTCATCACCGGCGCGAAATCGCAGGCCGCGTTGCATTCGATGTGCTCGAGGGTGACGGTGCCGTCGGCGGTGGTGCCGCCGTCGTCGACACCCAGGTGCGCGCACAGCGCCGCATGGATCGCGTCACCGCCCAGCACCGCGCACAGGCTGTTGGTGCACACCCCCACGTGATGCGTGCCGGTCGGCTCGCGCCGGTACATCGTGTAGAACGTGGCGACCGCGGTCACGTCCGCGACCGTCAACCCGAGTCGGGTGGCGCAGAACTCGATTCCGGCGGGCGAGACGTACCCGTCCTCGGCCTGCACGAGATGCAGCAGCGGCAGCAGCGCCGACCGCTCCGCCCCCGGCCGGTCGATGCGGTAGCGGGACACGACCTCGTCGGCGTCGGCCTCCAGCCGGGCCGCGACGTCCGGCGGGTACGTCGGTCGGGTGCGGGGTCCGGGGCCGAGGTCGACGAACACCGGTCCGGCGGCGACGGATTCGCTCATCGGTCCACTCCCCCCATCACCGGGTCGATACTCGCGACGGACGCGATCACGTCCGCGACCATCCCGCCCTCGCACATCGCGGCGACGGCCTGCAGGTTCGTGAACGACGGATCCCGGTAGTGCACCCGGTACGGGCGGGTGCCGCCGTCGCTGACCACGTGCACCCCCAGTTCGCCGCGCGGCGACTCCACCGGCACGTACACCTGCCCGGGCGGCACCCGGAACCCCTCGGTGACGATCTTGAAATGGTGGATCAGGGCCTCCATCGACGTGCCCATGATGTGCCGGATGTGGTCGAGGGAGTTCCCGAGCCCGTCCGGGCCGAGCGCCAACTGCGCCGGCCACGCGATCTTCTCGTCCGCCACCATCACCGGGCCCGGCCGCAACCGGTCGAGGCACTGCCGGGCGATCTTCAGGGACTCCGCCATCTCCCGTATCCGGACGAGATAGCGTGCGTAGCAGTCGGATCCGGTGGCGGTCACCACGTCGAACTCGTAGTCCTCGTACCCGCAGTACGGGTCCGTGCGGCGCACGTCCAGCGGGGTCCCGGTGGCGCGCATGATCGGACCGGTCACCCCGAGCGCCGTGCAGCCGGTCACGTCGAGATAGCCGACGCCCCGGGTGCGGGCCTTCCAGATCGGGTTCTCGGTGAGCAGGTCCTCGATGTCCCGGATCCGGCCCGGCAGCAGATCCAGCAGCGCCCGCACCTGGTCGACCGCCCCGTCCGGCAGATCCGCGGCGATCCCACCGGGCCGGACGAACGCGTGGTTCATCCGCAGCCCGGTGATCGTCTCGAACACGTCGAGGATCGGTTCCCGGTCCCGGAACCCGAACAGCATCGGGGTGATCGCACCGAGCTCCATGCCGCCCGTGGCGAGTGCCACCAGATGCGACGCGATCCGGTTGAGTTCCATCAGCAGCACCCGCACCACCGTGGCCCGCTCGGGCACCCGGTCGGTGATGTCGAGGAGCCTCTCGACGCCCAGGCAGTAGGCGACCTCGTTGAAGAACGGCGACAGGTAGTCCATGCGGGTGACGAACGTGACGCCCTGCGTCCAGTTGCGGTATTCGAGGTTCTTCTCGATCCCGGTGTGCAGGTAGCCGATTCCGCAGCGCGCCTCGGTCACCGTCTCGCCCTCGATCTCGAGGATCAACCGCAGCACCCCGTGCGTCGACGGATGCTGCGGGCCCATGTTGACGACGATGCGTTCGGCACCGGCCTCCTGCGCCGCGGCCGCCGCGTCGACGAGGTCGTCCCAGTCCTGCCCGGTGACGGTGTATTCGGTCGCTGGTGTCTCGGTCACCGGTAGGCCCTCCTCTCGTCCGGCGGCGGCACCGTCGCCCCCTTGTACTCGACGGGAATGCCGCCGAGCGGGTAGTCCTTGCGCTGCGGGTGCCCCACCCAGTCGTCGGGCATCTCGATCCGGGTGAGCGACGGATGCCCGTCGAACACGAGCCCGAAGAAGTCGTACGTCTCCCGCTCGTGCCAGTCGGTGGTCGGATACACCCGGAACAGCGACGGCACGTGCGGGTCGGCGTCGGGGGCGGCGACCTCGAGCCGCAACCGGCGCCCGTACACCGTCGACAGCAGCGGGTACACCGCGTGCAACTCCCGCCCGTGATCGTGCGGATAGTGCACACCGCTCACCCCGAGGCACAGATCGAACCGCAGATGCCCGTCGCTGCGCAGGGCCCGCGCCACGACCGGCAGGTGCTCGCGTCGCACATGCAGCGTCAGTTCCCCACGGAACACGACGACCGCCTCGACGGCGTCGTCGAACACCCCCCCGAGGGCAGCCGCGAGCGCGTCGACGGCCTCGTCGAACCAGCCGCCGTACGGCCGCGGCGTCACCCCGGGCAGCGTCACCGGACGCACCAGCCGCCCGTACCCGGACGTGTCACCGGTGCCGGTGACCCCGAACATGCCCTGCCGCAGCCCGATCATCTCGCCGCCACCCGCGACCGGAACCGGCGGCACGGTGCCCTCCGGCCCCGCCGTCGCCTCCGGATCGGTGCCCGCGTTCGGGTGCTCGCCGGTCATCGTCGCACCGTCCCGGCGGGCATCCCCAGATCCACGGCCGACGACGTGGGTCGGGCGGCGAGTGCCGCCACCTCGGCGGCCCGGACGGCCTCCTCCCGGTTGGCACCGAGCGGCATGTCCGCGATCTTCTCGTGCAGCTCCAGGATCGCGTACAGCAGCATCTCCGGTCGCGGCGGACAGCCCGGCAGATAGATGTCGACAGGCACGATGTGGTCGACGCCCTGCACCACCGCGTAGTTGCCGAACATGCCGCCCGACGACGCGCACACCCCCATCGCCAGCACCCATTTCGGTTCGGCCATCTGGTCGTACACCTGCCGCAGGACGGGTGCCATCTTCTGGCTGACCCGGCCGGCGACGATCATCAGATCCGCCTGCCGCGGTGACGCCCGGAACGCCTCCATCCCGAACCGGGCCAGGTCGAACCGCCCGGACGTGGTCGCCATCATCTCGATCGCGCAGCACGCGAGTCCGAACGTCGCCGGCCACAACGACCCCTTGCGGGCATACCCGGCGACCGTCTCGACGGTACTCAGCAGGAAACCACCCGGAACCTTCTCCTCGAGACCCACGTCGACCTCACCTCCTGCTCGCGCGACAACCGCCCTAGTCCCAGCTCAATCCCCCACGCCGCCACTCGTAGACGTAGGCGACCGCCACGTTGAACACGAACACCGCCATCACCGCCAGACCGAACACTCCGAGCGCGTCGAAGTGCACCGCCCACGGGTAGAGGAAGACGATCTCGATGTCGAAGATGATGAACAGCATCGCCGTCAGGTAGTACTTGATCGGGATGCGCCGGCCACCGGCCCGACCGGTCGGCGACGACGGCACCGGATCGATACCGCACTCGTACGCCTCGAGTTTCGCGCGCCCCGGACGCTGCGGCCCGACCACCGACGCGACGACCACCGAGAACACCGCGAACGCCACGGCGATACCGCCGAGCACGAGAATCGGCACGTACGCGTTCACGGCGTCCTCCGTCCCACTCGTCACGAGTCACGGTGACCACGTGCGGCGGGAACCGCAGGCGACGCACAAACACGCAATCAGGAGAACCGTCCCGCCGAATGTGATCTAGAACTCACCGTACGGGAGAGGTGCCCCGTGTGGGTTCGGTTCCACGCGCGAATCTTTCGCGCGTCGGACGGTCAGGTACGGAGCAGCAGTCCGGTGACCGCGTCTGCCAGGTGAAACGGGGAGATCGGGTGCTGCACGACGGCGTCGGCCCGGCACCAGTCCGCGAGCCACCGGTCGTCGGCGCGGCCCGTCAACACCAGAATCGGCGGGCACACGACGAGTTCGTCGCGCAACTGCTTGGCGATGCCCATGCCGCCGGCCGGTGCCGCCTCCCCGTCGAGGATCGCCAGCCCGATCCCACCGGCATCCATGGTGCGGATCACCACCGGCTCGGTCGCGACCTCGACGAACTCGAGCACCGGCACGTCCGGGTGGGGGCGCGGCCCGAGCGCCCCCACCACCGCCGCCCGGGTCGCGGCGTCGCTGCTGTAGACCAGCACCCGCACCGGGCCGGCACTACCGGGCTGTTCGGAACGCACGGTCGGATCGCTCACGCCCCCGATGCTACGACCGCAGCCCCGCCCGTCCCGCGTTTCGCGCACTTGTCGCGCGTTCCCAGCGGGGAAGTCAAGCGGTCAGGGCAACATCGGCCTGGATGAGGGCGTTGAGACGGTCGGCGGGGGTGTCGTAGTCGAGGGTGGGACGAGGCCGGGTGTTGAGGAGGTGTTGGACCCTCTTCAACTCGGCCGCGTCGTGCCCGGACAGATCGGTGCCCTTGGTGAACCAGTGCCGCAGGAGCCGATTGGTGTTCTCGT